>QCPX01000007.1:0-79298 GCA_003209675.1 Prochlorococcus sp. AG-442-N07
TAAAACTAAAACAACATCTGTTGCTGGAAAATCAGGATTTACAACGTCCATCTCTTTAAGTTGCTCGTAAGGTACATCTGCTTCTGCTAAAAGTACATTCATATGTCCAGGCATCCTCCCAGCTACAGGATGAATTGCGTAAACAACTTCAATACCATTTTGCTCAAGTTTTTTTGTCACTTCCCTCAAAGTATGTTGAGCTTGAGCTACAGCCAGACCATAACCAGGAACAATAATTACCTTGTTGGCTGCCTCTAAAGTCAATGCACATTCTTCAACACTGCAAGAGGTTATATTTGTATATTCTCCTGAACCAGAAGATGTAGTACTTTGAGCCGATAAAGATCCTCCAAAAAGAACTGAGACCAATGATCTATTCATACCCTTACACATTACTTGAGTAAGTATTAGTCCTGCCGCTCCAACCATTGCGCCTGCTACTATCAAAAGCTGACTATCCACAACGAAACCTGCTGCCGCTGCTGCAATACCTGAATAACTATTTAATAAAGATATAACTACTGGCATATCAGCTCCACCAATTGGCAGAGTAACTCCAATACCTAATAAAGAAGAAACTATAACTAAAAGCCAAATAGAACTTGTATTGCCGTTTATCAAATCAAAAAAGGCTATCAAGGAAGCAACTGCAAAAACAATATTTACAAAATGTCTAACTTTGCTCTGAGTCCATCCTGGAGTTGACAACCAACCCTGTAACTTTGCCATCGCCACAATTGAACCTGTGAAAGTTATGGCACCAACAAATATAGAAACAGATATTGAAACTTCGTTAATCAGTGACTTAAAAAAATCAAAATTTTCTTGGCCACTAGATATAGGGAAAATAGCTACTCCTAAAGCTACTAAAAGTGATGACATTCCTCCACAACCATTGAACAATGCCACTGTTTCAGGCATGGAGGTCATAGGTACTTTTTTTGCAAGAATTGCTCCGAATAAACTACCTATTATTGATCCAATTATTATCCAAATCCAAGACTGAATACCAATTCCAGAAGTGCCTAAATAATAAGAAAGTAATCCTACTACTGATAGCGACATTGCAAATGCAGCTAATCTATTGGCATCCCTTGCTGATTTTACTTTTGACAATCCTTTTATTCCCAAAGCCAGTAAAAGTACTGCTAGAAGGTCAATAACGAATTTAATGATTACAGGTAGATTCATGTTAAAAATTACTTCTTATTTGATGGTTTACGACTAAACATCGCGAGCATTCGATCAGTTACAAAGAAACCGCCTACAACGTTGAAAAGAGCAAATCCAAGAGAAACTGAACCAATGATTAAAAGTGGTACGTTACCTTCTGCTTTTACAATTAAAGTCAAGGCCGCAAGCATTGTTATTCCTGAAATTGCATTTGCTCCACTCATTAGAGGTGTGTGAAGAGTAGGAGGAACTTTTCCAATTAACTCGAGGCCTAATAAACTACCAAGTAAAAGAACCCAAAGAAGACTTATAAAAGACATAATTTTAAAACCTCAATTTTCAAAAACTTTATTTTGAAGAACAACTCCTTCATCGCTTAATAAACATCCAGAAATGAGTTCATCCTCTTTATCTAATTTAATTACACCATCTTTTATAAATGGTGTAATCAAAGATGTTAAGTTCTTAGCATAAAGTGAACTTGCATCATAAGGAACTGAAGAGGGCAATTCGCCCGCTCCTATAAGTTTTACCCCATCTTTGATAATAGTTTCATTTGATTTTGATCCTTCGCAGTTCCCTCCCTGAGAGACTGCTAAATCAATAACTACTGCACCAGGCCTCATTTTTTTAATCATGGGAGAATCTATCAAAACAGGGGCCTTTCTACCTAGAACTTGCGCAGTGCATATAGCAACATCAGCTTCAGATAAATATTTAGTTAAAGTTGCCTTCTGTTTTGATAGGAATTCGGGTGTTACAGCTTTTGCATAACCTCCTGCCTCTCCTGGCTTTTCCTCAACTTCAGGAAGTTCTATAAATCTTGCTCCGAGGGACTCTACTTGTTCTTTAACAGCAGGTCTAATATCAGATACAAATACTATTGCTCCAAGTCTTTTTGCTGTCGCAACTGCCTGTAATCCTGCAACACCTCCACCAAGAACCACTACTTTGGCAGGTTGGACTGTCCCTGCTGCAGTCATAAGCATTGGGAAATATCTATCTAGCTCACTTGCAGCCAAAAGAACTGCTTTATATCCAGCAATATTTGCCTGTGAAGAAAGAACATCAGAAGATTGAGCTCTACTTATCCTCGGAAGCAACTCTAGTGATAAAGCTGAAATCTTATTACTATTTATAATCCTAAGAAGCTCCTTATTACCATATGGGTTAAGAAGACCAAGAAGAACAGCGCCTTTCTTTAATTTAGTTAAATTATCCTCTGATGGAGTTTGAACACAAAATATTAAATCCGCTTCACCCCAAATTTTTTGATCTAAGTTATTTATTATTGTTCCACCCGCTTCTTTATATAATAAGTCACTAAATCCTGATAATTTTCCTGCTGAACTTTCAATATAAACATCACATCCAAGGCTTTTTAATTTCTTTACCGCTTCTGGTGTAGCTGAAACTCTCCTTTCACCAGAGCTTGTTTCGGAAGGAATAAGTATCTTTGTCAATTTATTTTTTTTTTAACATACTAAATATAAATTGAAGAAAGTCAAAAGTCTTGGATTTTTGTTAAAAATATATTTTCTTTTCTAAAAAAAATAGCTATCTAGAATATATAGGCACTAATAATCCAATGAGTATAAAAGCAATCGAATGTCCTGATGGAGTATGTCACAGTCATCATGGTGGGCATGCTGTTCCAAGACAAACTATGCAGAAAAATCTAGAAAAGCATGGTAAAGACTGGTGCGAGAAATTAGCAGAGAGAATTTATGAAATGTCAGTTGATACTTATTCACAGACAGTCATGCCTAGTCTCCACTCTGCAGGTTGGCAAAGAAGGCATTTAGATTGGGAATTCAAGCTCGCAGAAAATGATTCTGAACCTGATGAAGCTCTTGTTGAAGGAATTATTAATGCCACAGAAAGCTTTCTAAGAAGTAGTGAGGTGCATCGATTATTTATTCAAGAATTAGTCCAGGGCACATTTGAGGAGGCAAATGACAAAAAAATAATTTCTAAAGCAATAAAATCTATCATTGAAGAAGAAATTGTTAGTTCACTAAGAGAAAAGAAAGAAACTCTTTTAAAGAAAATATCCGCAAAATTAATATCAGAAGAAAAAGTTAGCGAGGAACTTGCAATAAATTCAGCTAAAGAGGGTTTTGAGGAAGTTGAAAGGCTACTTGCAAATCACAGCGAGGCAGTCTAACTCTATTTCTTTATATTTTCTTTGTAATTCACCCAAAAATTAGCTCAAATATAAATTAAAGATTAAATTATTGTTTGGAAGTACAAAGTTGTAACTTATTAGACAATACATTGGTTCTCTAATGTGTTTATCTATATACAACTTTTTAAGTTTAGATGAACAATTTCATTAGGAAAAGGATCGACATTGCAACCTGTTGGGCAACCAACAGAATTTCTGCTATGGATACTCTAGAAAGATATGAAGACAGCTATGCAATTGCAGAAGAATTTAGAGAGTGGATATTACATATTGGAGAAAAGAACGAAAATCTAAAAGATTCTGTTTTAAACTTCCCAAAGGAATTAAAAAAATTATTAGACCAAAAAGTCAACGATTGAGTAACAAATAGATCGAGTGAAACCCGCCCTACATTATTTGGGTTAGTTTATTATTATTAATAGTGAAATTAGAAAATAAATGGAGAATAAAGAGAACACTTCAAACGTAGAAAATGTTGTAATTATAGGTTCGGGGCCTGCAGGTTATACGGCTGCAATTTATGCAGCAAGAGCAAATCTTCAACCATTGCTCGTAACAGGATTTAATTCTGGTGGAATTCCTGGTGGGCAATTAATGACTACAACATTTGTTGAAAATTATCCAGGTTTCCCAGATGGAGTCCTAGGTCCTGAATTGATGGATCTAATGAAGGCTCAAGCAGAAAGATGGGGCACTAATTTACACGAAAGTGATGTAGTCTCAATTAATACTGATTCACATCCCTTTGAATTAAAAACTTTAGAAGGAACTATAAAATCTAACTCAATTATTATTGCAACTGGAGCAAGTGCAAATAGATTAGGCGTATTAAATGAAGATAAATTCTGGAGCAAAGGAATAAGTGCTTGTGCAATATGTGATGGAGCCACCCCACAATTTAGAGATGAAGAATTAGCTGTTATTGGAGGGGGCGACTCCGCATGTGAAGAAGCAGCATATCTCACAAAGTATGGAAGCAAAGTGCATTTAATTGTTCGATCAGAAAAATTAAGGGCTAGCGCAGCAATGGTTGATAGAGTAAAAGCTAATCCAAAGATAGAAATTCATTGGAACACAAAAGTTGATAAAGCGGATGGTTCTGAATGGCTTGAGAGAATAGAAACTATTCACTCTCAAGAAGGTAAAGGGGAAATCAATATAAAAGGTCTTTTTTACGCGATAGGGCACACACCAAATACAAAGTTCTTAGGCGACAAAATTGATTTAGATAATAAAGGCTATATTGCTTGCAAATCGGGAAGGCCAGAAACATCTATTGAAGGCATCTTCGCAGCAGGTGATGTTGTTGATTCTGAATGGAGACAAGGAGTTACCGCTGCAGGAACTGGATGCATGGCAGCATTAGCTACCGAAAGATGGTTAGCCGAGAAAAACTTAGCAAAAACTATAGTCAGGGAAACTCCCGAACCAGAAAAAAAGCTTAATTCATCAGATTTTAATGAAGAAGAAGTTAATGAAGAGACTTTCGATTCAAATTCTGAATGGCAAAAAGGCAGTTATGCATTGAGGAAACTTTATCACGAGAGTAAAAAACCTATCTTAGTAATTTTTAGTTCCCCTAGCTGCGGTCCATGTCATGTTTTGAAACCTCAGTTAAAAAGGGTAATTAAAGAACTTGATGGTGCAGTTCTTGGCGTTGAAATAGATATTGATAAAGATCAAGATATTGCAAAACAAGCTGGTATTAATGGCACACCAACAGTTCAACTTTTTAAAGAAAAATTATTAAAAAAACAATGGCAGGGTGTTAAACAAAGAAGTGAGTTTAAAGAAGCGATAAAAAATATTATCTAAAACAACTTTTTATTTATTATTTCTCTTGGGATTATTTTTATTAGTAGTAGGTCTAGCATTACCTGCATTCCTCTCTCTATAAGTTATCCTACCTCTAGAAAGATCATAAGGACTTATCTCAACTAACACTTTGTCTCCAGCTAATAATTTAATTCTAAATTTAGTCAATTTACCTGCAGCTCTACACAAACATTGATGTCCTTCAGGTTGTTCTAAGGTAACCAAATAAAATCCATTCCCCTGCTCTTTTTCTATTACACCTGAAGTTTCAATCATTAATTAATCTTTTACTAAGTACATATTATCAGAAAAAGATTGGCCAAAATTGATTTAAAAAAAATTACATACTTAAAAATATGCAATTCGATTCAAATTGAAAATTTAATTTCATTAATTATTTGAAGTTGTCCATAGTAAAAATTTGCTTTCGCAATTTTTTCAGAATCTTCTAATTGATCAAAAAAAACAAACCCAAGGCTTTCCCATAATGAAGATCCACAAACATTATTCAATTCATTTTTTGCTTCTTTTGCAAAATTATCTAGTTTTCGTTCAAGGTTTTTAGACTTAGAAACAGACATAGGTCAATAAAATTTAATTTAGTACAAATATACTATCTGATTCTAAAATTGCAATATTAAAAAGGCAACCTCTTCTTTTCTTCAATATTAAGATCTGCTTCCATTTCCCTTAATCTTTTAAGTATTTGTTGATAGTACTCCTTTATATAACTCTCTAGTGAGGTCATATCCTCTTTTTTAACTTCCAATATTTCGTAAGTTTTGCTCATGTCAGCATCTAATGATTCACCACTACTAGTAACTTCAGCAAAAGCCAATCGCTCAGCAACATTAAGAGAATCTTGGAAAAAGGAGACTACTTTTTGAGTGACACTAATAAGGAAGGGGGAAACTCTAAAAATTTTCGCCTTTTTTTCACTAAATTTTTCACATAAAGATATAACTTCATTTGAATCCCATGCTTTGGGACCTACTAATGGTAATGATGATCTGTGAGTTTTTGGATTATTTACTGCTGCTACAACAACTTTCGCCATATCTTGTGTATTCATATAAGCAATTTTTGTTGGAGTCCCACTCATCCACACTGCTTGACTATCCAAGATTGGGATTGCAAATTGACCAATAACTCCTTGCATAAAAGCTGCACATTTGAAGATTGTATAGTCTAAATCAGATTTTTCAAGAAGTTTTTCAGTGCAAAATTTAATGTCCATTAAAGGAACATTTCTAAACTTTTCTGTGAGGAGGATAGAAAGGAATATTACCCTTTTTACGTTTAAAGATTCGCAAGCATTGAATAAGTTAAGTTTTCCATCCCAATCAATTTCATAAATACTTCTAGGATCATCTGGCCTACTAGTCGCTGCATCAATAACTACTTCAATATCTTGCAATGCATATTCGATATCAGAAGAATTTAATAAATTACCTTTTGTTAGCTCACAACCCCATTCTTGTAGAAAGGAAGCTTTTCTTGGATTTCTTACAAAGCATCTTACTTCATGTCCCTCTTCTATAGCTTGCTTTGCTATTTGTCTACCAAGTGTCCCTGTTGCTCCTACTAAAAGAATCTTCATACTTAAGATTTACTTAACTTTAAGACCATAACTCAAATTGTGATGTATCCGTGAGAATCAGTCTCCCTGAAACTTTAATAACAAAGCACCACCAACTAATCCTATTGGTATGAGTATCCAAAAAACTGCTGCAATACTAAAAATTTCTTTAGCCATAGTAAAATCAAATGATTACTATAATTTACATTCAAAATACATTTATTTGTTAAAAATGTAGATAATTCAAATATCTTGAAAATTTTTGAATATATGAACAATAATTTTGAAGAAGAAAATATTAACCGTCCTAATTTCTGGAATTGGAATGGTTTTAAAGTTTGTTGGAGTGTTTCAGGCGAAAACAATGAAATTCCAATTATCTTTCTTCACGGATTTGGCGCCAGTCGAAAACATTGGAGAAACAATATAGAGTATTTCTCGAAAAGAAATTGTGCCTCATATTCTTTAGACTTAGTAGGATTTGGAGATTCAGATCAACCTGGGATAAGACAAATTGGAAAATTAAATAATAAGATTTGGTGCAATCAAGTGAAAGACTTTATTGCACAGATAATAAGACCAAAGAACTCTGGGAAAGTAATTCTTATTGGCAATTCCCTCGGATCATTGGTGGCTTTAACTTGTGCTGTTTCATTTGATGATCAGATTGCAACAGTTATTGCATCGCCTTTGCCAGATCAAATCCTAGAAAATAAAAAGTTAAAAACAAAAAAATCACCATTAAAGAAATTTCAAAATGGATTCATAACAATATTTTTTATATTTTTCCCTTTAGAGATTATTTTATTTTTAATAACAAAATTAGGCGTTATAAAACTGGGATTAAATTCTGCTTATTATAAAAAAGACAATATTGATAGCGAACTAATAGATTTGGTGACAAAACCAGTTTTAAGGAGAACTTCAGCTAGATCATTAAGAGCGATGTGTATTGGTATGTCTTCAAGAGATGAAAAATTTCAGGCTTCTTACCTTTTGAAAAAACTTAGTTCCTCAAAAAAAGTTCCTTTTTTGTTGATTTGGGGCGAAAAAGATAATTTCATACCTTTGTTTGTTGGTAAAAAGATTGCAAATTTCCATAGATGGGTAAAATTAGAAATAGTATCCAATTCAGGGCATTGTATCCATGATGAAGATCCTTCAGTATTCAATAGAATTTCTTATGAATGGATTAGAGATTTAAAAAACTTTTAAAATATGAAACATACATTATCAGTTCTTGTAGAAGATGAATCTGGAGCCTTGAGTAGAATCTCAGGTCTCTTCGCTAGAAGGGGATTCAACATAGATAGCCTTGCAGTAGGACCTGCAGAATCTAAAGGGATTTCAAGATTAACAATGGTAGTAGAGGGTGATGATGAAACTCTTCAACAAATGACTAAGCAACTTAATAAGTTATTTAATGTTCTGGGAGTTGTAGATTTTACTAATCTCGCAGCTGTTGAGAGGGAATTGATGTTACTAAAAGTTTCATCGAAAGAAGATACTAGGAGTAATATCCTTGATATAGTACAGATTTTCCGTGCAAAGGTTGTTGATGTATCAGATATGGCCTTAACTCTCGAGGTAGTTGGAGATCCCGGTAAGTTAGTTGCTTTAGAGAAGTTACTCGAGCCATATGGCATCCTTGAAATAGCGAGGACTGGTAAGGTAGCTCTTAAACGCTCTTCAGGAGTAAATACAGAAATGTTGAAAATAAATAAATATTCTATAGAAATTTAATTAGATATCTGGACTGCCTTGATGTAGTCTTCTTTATTGATTTTTTCGAGTACGTCTAATCCTTTAATAATCTTTCCAAAAATCGAATATCTTCCATCAAGTTCTGGGATTTTAGTCGTTACAAAAAAAAATTCAGTAGATGAAGACTTATTCTTACCGCTTTTAACCATAGCAATTGATCCACTCTCAAAAGTATTAACTAAATTTACTGTTTCACTAGGATTTTTTATTTGATAGTTATATCTTGGTTTTATTTCTTCTTTGAATTTTATTTCTAAAGGTATTGTTGGACTTGTCATATTAAGATTTTGTTTTCGTTCTATATAAGATTTATTTTCTGGATTAACGCCGCCATGTATAAACCTTATTTGGGGATAAGTTATTATTTTATAAAATTTTTTATTTTCATAAATATTATTGTCTATGTTTTCAAGAAAATTTGATACTGTTACTGGGTTATCTTTACCAAATAATTTTACTTCAAAATCACCTTTTGAAGTTTTAAAATTAACTACTTTATTACTCTGAGTACAACTAAATTTAAGTTTTTGGCAATAATAATTTGAATCAATCTTACTTTTATAACTACAAGCTTGAACCAGAAACAAAACCTGGATAAATGATAATGTTTTTAAAAAATATTTTTTTTTTATTTTAGGCCCTCCAAATTAACATCTAAAAATTTTGCAAGACGAGCTCCTTCTTCTTCAACCTGAAGTAGTGGTTTAAGTTCACCTGCTCCGCTTAAAGGGAGAGGTTTTTTTCTACCTTTTAAAACTAAAGCAATTCTTCTTCTAGGATTAAATCCCTCACTAATATCCAACTTAACAGATTTAATTTCATCAAAATTTAATTTAACTTCAACATCTTTAAATAATCCCTTTCTTTTTATTTCTACAGATTTTGAGGATTTATCAAAATAATTACTTCCTGAACCAAAGTTTATGTAAACCAGATACCATAAGTAAAAATTTAATAAATTAGCTATTACTCCGTATGCTCCCATTATTATTCCTTGAGGGATAAACAACAAAGTTGAAGGATTTCCTAAAGGTAATAAATCCCTTCCTGTGTAGCTAGATATAGAGGCCAAAAGAAAACCAATACCTCCTATAGTCAACATTCCTCCAATAATATAATTTGAAATTTTTCTTGATCCACCAATTTTTTGTTCGATTTTATCGAATGACGTGAGGTCTGAATTCATTTTTATCTTTTTTTTAGAGCCTAATTCAGATAATTTAACAAATTAAGGGAGTATTCTTACCTAATTTTTAATAAAAAAGTCAGGAAAGCTTTACAAGGCATTTCAGATATACAAATATTTCCCCACATTACTCTCAATCTTTGTTACAGTCACTGCGTATCCCGAAGCTAAAAACGATTTCTCATGACGATCGCAGTTGGTAGCGCCCCACAAAGAGGATGGTTTGATGTCCTCGATGATTGGTTGAAGCGCGACCGCTTTGTATTTATTGGTTGGTCCGGACTACTTCTACTTCCTTGTGCATATCTTGCTATAGGTGGTTGGTTCGTCGGAACAACTTTTGTTACCTCTTGGTACACACATGGAGTTGCAAGCTCATACCTTGAAGGTTGTAACTTTTTAACAGCAGCTGTAAGCACCCCTGGTGATGCCATGGGACACAGTCTTCTATTTTTATGGGGTCCTGAAGCCCAAGGTAGTTTCGTAAGATGGCTACAGCTTGGTGGACTTTGGAACTTCGTTGCATTACATGGAGTATTTGGCCTAATTGGTTTTATGCTTCGTCAGTTTGAAATTGCTGGCCTTGTTGGAATTAGACCATACAACGCTTTAGCATTCTCAGCAGTAATTGCAGTATTCACAAGTATTTTCCTTATTTATCCTTTAGGACAGCATAGTTGGTTCTTCGCACCTTCATTCGGTGTTGCAGCAATCTTCCGTTACATTCTGTTCATTCAAGGTTTTCACAATATTACTTTAAATCCATTCCACATGATGGGAGTTGCTGGAATTCTTGGTGGTGCTCTACTTTGCGCTATCCATGGAGCTACAGTACAAAACACTTTGTATGAAGATACAAGTATTTATACAGATGGTAAAGTACAAAGTTCAACATTTAGAGCTTTTGACCCAACCCAAGAAGAAGAAACTTATTCAATGATTACAGCTAATAGATTCTGGAGTCAAATCTTCGGTATTGCTTTCTCAAACAAGCGTTTCTTACACTTCTTGATGCTATTTGTACCTGTCATGGGTATGTGGACATCTTCAATTGGTATTGTCGGCTTAGCACTAAACTTAAGAGCTTATGATTTCGTAAGCCAAGAAATCCGTGCTGCAGAAGATCCAGAATTTGAAACTTTCTATACAAAAAATATACTTTTGAACGAAGGTATGCGAGCATGGATGTCTTCTGTGGATCAACCACACGAAAACTTTGTATTCCCTGAGGAGGTTCTTCCACGTGGAAACGCCCTTTAATAATTTATTAAGAGCTCCAAACCAAAGTATTGAAGAAACTGGTTATGCCTGGTATGTAGGTAATGCTAGATTAATCAATTTATCTGGACGTTTATTAGGAGCTCACATTGCTCACTCTGGACTAATAGTTTTTTGGGCTGGAGCAATGATGCTCTTTGAGGTTAATCATTTTACTTTTGATAAACCAATGTGGGAGCAAGGTTTAATCTGTATGCCACACGTTGCAATGTTTGGCTATGGAATAGGCCCAGGTGGTGAAGTTACTGATATCATGCCTTTCTTCCAAGCAGGCGTGGTTCACTTGATAGCTTCCGCTGTACTTGGTTTTGGTGGTATTTACCATTCATTAGCAGGTCCAGAAAAACTCGAAGAGGATTTTCCATTTTTCTCAACTGATTGGAGAGATAAAAATCAAATGACCAATATCCTCGGATATCATTTGATCGTTCTTGGCGTAGGTGCACTAGCATGGTCAGTAAATTGGTGTTTTATTGGCGGTGCATATGACACATGGGCACCAGGTGGTGGTGAAGTCAGACTTGTAAATCCAACTTTAGATCCAAGAGTTATTCTTGGTTATCTATTCAGATCTCCATGGGGAGGAGCTGGTTCAATAATCGGTGTTAACTCCATTGAAGATATTGTTGGTGGACATGTTTACGTGGGTATTACTGCAATTATTGGAGGAATATTCCATATCTTTACCAAACCTTTTGGATGGGCAAGAAGAGCTTTTATCTGGAATGGTGAAGGACTACTAAGCTACGCTCTTGGTGGAATTTGTGTAGCAAGTTTTATTGCTTCAACATTCATCTGGTTTAACAATACTGCTTACCCCTCAGAGTTTTATGGTCCAACAAATGCTGAAGCTTCTCAGGCTCAAAGCTTTACTTTCCTAGTGAGAGATCAAAGAATTGGAGCTAATGTAGGTTCAACAATGGGACCAACAGGTCTAGGTAAGTATCTCATGAGATCTCCTACTGGTGAAATTATATTTGGTGGTGAAACAATGAGATTTTGGGATTTTAGAGGACCATGGTTAGAGCCTTTAAGAGGACCTAATGGATTGAGCCTTGAAAAAATCCAAAATGATATTCA
This sequence comes from Prochlorococcus sp. AG-442-N07, assembly GCA_003209675.1. GTDB lineage: Bacteria > Cyanobacteriota > Cyanobacteriia > PCC-6307 > Cyanobiaceae > Prochlorococcus_A. The sequence goes on from QCPX01000007.1 coordinate 12,064, forward strand.
GCCTTGGCAGGTAAGAAGAGCAGCTGAATATATGACTCATGCTCCAAACGCTTCTATCAACTCTGTTGGTGGAATTATTACAGAGCCCAATGCTGTTAACTTCGTTAACTTAAGACAATGGTTAGCTGCAGCTCAATTCTTCCTAGGATGGTTTACATTCATTGGTCATCTTTGGCATGCTGGACGTGCTAGAGCAGCCGCTGCTGGTTTCGAAAAAGGAATCGACAGAAAGAGTGAACCAGCTCTAGAAATGCCTGATCTAGATTAATTTCTATTTCAACTAAAAAAGCCCTATCTTCGGATAGGGTTTTTTTTTGCTCAATTTTATTATCTATATAAATTTTCCCTAAGCCATGGCAAACTTAATCCCATTACATTACTGAAGCAACCCTCAATTTTTTCTATATATTTACCCCCTATACCTTCTAAGGCAAATCCTCCGGCGCAATATAAAGGTTCATTTGTATCTACATAACTCTTGATTTCCCAATCTTCCAAATTAGAAAAATAAACTCTTGAACTTACTGTTTTTTTTATTATTTCATTGATTTTGAAAATTCTGGAAGTTGAATCAAAATTCCCAATTATTAGAGTATGACCAGTATGTAAAAATCCAAATTCTCCAGACATTTTTTTCCATCTATTAAATGCCTCCTTTTTATTAGATGGTTTTCCATAAGCCTCTCCTTTAAATTCAAAAATTGAATCGCACCCAAGTATTTCCAAAGGACCATAATTAAATTCTTCTGGCAAAGATATTTTTTGAATATTTTCAGATATATTATTAGCCTTTTGAAAAGATAATTCCAAAGCTAAATTAAATATATTTTTCTCTTGAATAGTAGTTTCATTAAATTCACTTGGTATTTGGATAAATTCAATTTGACAATTTTCAAGTAATTTCTTCCTAGATTGGGAAGCAGAGGCTAGAATTAACACAAATTTTTTTCCAAATTATAATTCAATTTACTAATTAATAAATTTTAAAATTAAAATAATTTCCTAATGGAGTTAGAAGCAAAATTACATGAAATAAAGAGACCAATAATGGTCTTAGGTACTTCCAGTGGAGCAGGTAAATCGTTAACAGTTACTGCTATTTGCAGGATTCTTAAAAATTTAGGCGAAGAACCAATACCTTTTAAAGGACAAAATATGAGTAACAACGCTTGGGTTGACTGGGAAGGTGGGGAGATGGCATATTCACAAGCACTTCAAGCTTTTGCTTGTGGTATTAATCCCTCTGCAGAGATGAATCCTATTTTATTAAAACCACAAGGCAATTCAATAAGTGAGGTGATTCACATTGGTAAAAGTATAGGAACAACAACCGCCAAAAATTACTATAAAGATTGGTTTATTCCAGGTTGGGAAGTAATTAAAAAAAGTTTGAATTTTATTTATAAAAAAAGCCCAAATTGCCGTTTAATTATCGAAGGCGCTGGAAGTCCAGTAGAGATGAATTTGATTCATAGAGATCTAACAAATTTAAGAGTTGCTAAGTATTTAAAAGCAAATTGCATTTTGGTTACTGATATAGAAAGGGGAGGGGTATTTGCACAAATAATAGGAACCCTTGAATTAATGAAACCAGAAGAGAAAAAACTTATCAAAGGAATTATTATAAATAGATTCAGAGGAGACCTTTCATTATTTGAAGATGGGAAAAAATGGATAGAGAATAAGACTCAAATTCCTGTTATTGGAATTATTCCATGGTTAAATGATTCATTTCCTCCTGAGGATTCTTTAGATTTAATAGAAAAAAAATCACTTTCTAAAAATCCCGAAATAAAAGTTGGAATTATAAAATTGCCCTCTATTAGTAACTTCTCGGATTTTGATCCACTGGAAAATGAAGAAACAATATTAATTGAATGGATTAGAAAATCACAAAACCTAAGTAAGTATGACTTCATTATTCTGCCAGGCAGTAAACAAACGATTAAAGATCAAATATTTCTTGAAAATTCTGGCTTATCTCAGGATATAAGAGACTATTCAGCTAACGAAGGAAATATTATTGGAATATGTGGAGGTTTACAAATGTTAGGGACTACACTTGAAGATCCTTATTTTAAAGAGGGTTCCAAAAATTATTCTGAACAAAAAATTAAAGGTATTGGATTACTACCATTAAAAACGACTTTCTTTAAAAAAAAATTAACACGTCAAATCAACTCTAAATCTATATGGCCATGCCAATCAGAAATTAATGGATTTGAAATTCATAATGGTCAAACTGTATTAGATGACATACAAAGTTCATTAGAGATTAATCCTATATTTGAAGATTCAGTCCTTGGTTGGTACAAAGAAAATGATACAGGCGGAACTATTGCAGGAACATACATTCATGGGATCTTTGAAAATGACAATTGGAGGGCGCAATATATTAATTTAATAAGGAAGAGTAAAAATCTACCAATATTAAATAAAAAATCAATATCTTATAAAGAGAAGAGACAATCCATTATTGATAATCTTGCGAATGAATTCCACAAACATTTAAATCTCAAATCATTTTTAAGTTGAAAGAAAATAAAAATATAAAAGTAATATGGCCAAACAATAAAGAAACATTTGTTTCAGATGGTGATGACTGGTTTTCTTCTGCTGAAGAAGCAGGTTTAGAAATCCCTACTGGCTGCCTCACAGGAAGTTGTGGAGCCTGTGAAATAGATGTAAATGGTGAAACAGTAAGGGCTTGTATAAGTGAAATTAAAAATACTAAAAAATGTACGTTAGAGGTTTCTTTAACTACAGACCCCTTTTGGGAGAAATAAATATCACTAAACATTTCCTATTATTAGATAAAGGAACAAATAGTAAAAAAATGATCCTAAAAGTGTATTTATTAGAATAATCTTCTTTTTGATTTTAGACGAGGCAATAATATAGCTTCCCAAGACATGGGGCAGGATTGGGAAAGATCTTATGATTAAAATATAAAAAGATCTAAAAGTAATATTTTTAAAAAGTTTATAAAGACTATTTTTTTCTGGTTTTTTAAAAAATAAAATATTTCTAGAAAATTTGAATTTAATTTTTCTCAAAACAAGAACTTGTATTACACTTAGAATTGTTAAAGCAGGAGAAAAAAATAAAACATAATTTAACCCAAATATCTTTATTAATATAAAGTCAAAAATAATTGATAATGGGAGGCCTAAAAATATAGAAACTATATTTAAAGCGATCAAATATTTGTATTGAATATTATTAAATAAGGACTCAAGATCATAGGAGTACTTAAATATTAGAGCAAAAAAATAGATCGCTAGATATGTAAAAAATATTTTTACAATAGCTGATTTAAAATTTAGATCTTTTTTATTCATATGAGATTAACATTAAGGATGATTATCAAAAACCTAGAGGGCAAATAACATCTTTTCCTGCAGAGAGATTATAGAACCAAGCAGGAAATATTTAGAAATTAACTCATTTTGTACATCATCAAATTTTTAGTTTTTAAAGGGAGTACTTGGGATGACGCAGGAAAGTGAATAGATGCAAAGAATTTGCATAAAAAAAAGACCCTTATAATGGGGTCTTTTATGGTTTTACTAAATCAAGTGTTTCCTTGTTTCCACTGGTTCAGTAAAACCACTCCTTCACACTTATATAGAATATGTCATTAAATTCTTTTTCGTGGAGGGGCTGAATGGAATGTTACTTTACTGTCACAGGTGACAGTTGCCCATTGCTGGTCATAAAGAAAATAGCATAATTTAGAGAAAAGGGTGTTTACTTATCAGAAATTAGTTTTTGAGGAGTTTCTAATAAATATAATCTAATGGCAAAAGGTATCAAACTTCTAGAGTATTGATACTAGTTCTTTTCCCAAAATAGATAAAGATTTGAAAACTGGTTTTTAGTATCTACTATCGCTGTACTCGTTGAAATCAACTTCCATCCTTCAGAATTACGTTTTTTCATAATTGCTGCTAGTTCGTTTTCTTGTCTTTGAGTATTTGCATTTCCAACTGCGTAATATATATCAAGATCATTTTCTACTTTTGCCATTTTTTGAGATGATTCTTTATTCAAAGTTAATATAACTCAATCTTTTATCGTTACTGGTAAAGATTAGATAGGGTGGATGTAAATAAGACTTATATGGTATTACCTTCACCCCAAATTGCGATTGGATTACTGCTTATAAGTATTGGAATAGTAGTTACTTTTGATATCAAAATTGATAATTTTAAAAATAAAAAATAAAAAAAGTTGGATATTTGGGTAAATATCTTTATTAATTTGATCAAATAATTATCTTCATTAAATTAAGAATAAAAAACACCCTGCAATAAATCCACTTAAATGACCTAAGAAACTTACTCCTGGCAAAAAAGAGAAAATCAAACCAATAATGCATATTGTCTTTGACATTTTCTGAACTTCATAATTGGACTGAAAACCGATTTCTTTACCCAAAAAATATTTCTTTCCATAAAAAGAAGTTAATAGTAAGAATCCAAATAAAGCATAAATTATTCCACTAAATCCTAAAGCGGCATAGTTGGGAAAGATATTAAAATAGGATAGGATTTTTTCGTAAACCCAGATAATAAAGAAATTTAAAAAAGAACAAATAAAAATAAATTTCAGATAAAAAAATCTGCTTTTTATTCCAAGTCTCATCAAAAAAAATCTGGTGATTATTATTCCTCCAAGATTACTTAATAAATGATTTAAATCTGCATGGATTAGAATTGATGTGAAAATCCTATGGGGTTGATCACTAATTAATCTTGGTACAAAGTAAAAATATTCTTTATCAAAAACGCCAATTAAATCTGTAAAAATAAAAACTGAAATTAAAAAAAATCCTGTTACGAGATACTGCCAATCATACTTAGATATAGAATTATTAAAAGCCATATTTTCCTTAGTTTTATACTAAAAGAATATCTACTTACTTAGAAGAAAAGACCCTCAAAAGTTTTTTTTAATGTCTTGATCTTATATTACCTTTAGTAAACTTTGCAATGAGAACTTGTTGGGTGGTCTATGCATTCTTTTTCCCAATAATCTTGTCTTTGATCTTTTGGTAGTTGATAGTTAAAATCATGCATTCTCCAAATATCTGAAGTTGCATTTCTAAGGGCAGTAAATGGAGTGGTGAGTCTCATAAACATAAAACCTTCTATATCTCTACCCTTTAATTATCCTCCTTTCCAATTGAAATTAATAGAGTATTAATACCCACGTATTAGTGCTTTGTAGTTGCCGCGACTATCTTTTTCCATTCAATAGGAGTAGAAATATGTCAGGATTCAAAAGCACTTCATAGACTTTGGGGACAGCGAAGTGCATAAAAACTCGAAGAGGGCAAATAAATGCCATCTTATTTATTTTTAGGACTTCCAGAAACTATAAATTAACGGAGAGGGTGGGATTCGAACCCACGAATAGTTCCCTATTAAACGATTTCGAGTCGTTCGCTTTCGACCTCTCAGCCACCTCTCCGCGTGTTTATAAGTATGCACTTAAAAATGAGAAAATTATGAACTATATAATAATCTTAATTTTTAATTCCAACCTGCATCTTTCATCAATTTAATAGCAAGAGAATTTTTTTCTCCAAGGTCTTCTACAGTGACGCTATCAGGCGTAAATTCTCCAAAATTCTTTACTATTTCATTCTGATTAACTTCTTTCAATGGATGTTCAAAAGTTGGAGCTGCTAAACCTTTACTTCCTTCCGGAGATGCTAAGAATTCAAGCAACTGAATAGCTTCATTTTTATTTGTTGCATATTTTGCAACACCACCGGCACTAATATTTACGTGAGCAGGATTAGGTGTAAGGACCTTTGTTTTTTTTGCATACAAAGCATCTCTCCTTCCATTAACACCTGCTAACATTCTTGCGACATAATAATGATTAACAATTCCTACTCCACATTTTTTCTTAGAAACTGCTCTAATTATTGCAATATCCCCTGGAAAAAACGGTTTTGAAACGTTTGAAATCATTCCGCTTAACCAAGCTTTAGTTTCTGATTCACCTTTATTAATTATTTGATTGGCAACTAAAGATTGATTATATGGACTTTTTCTATTTCTTAAACATACTTTCCCTTTTAAAGAAGGATCAGCTAAATCAGTGTAATCATTTATCTTGCTAACATCTACTACTTTTGGATTGGCTATCATGACTCTTACTCTTCTTGTTAATGCATACCATTCCTTATTTGGATCTTTTAATCCAACAGGAACATCATTTTCTAAATTAGAAGATCCTATTGGTTGCAGTAATCCAGCTTTGGCTGCATTAGTAATTCTTGCGGCATCTACTAGCAATATTAAATCTGCTTGAGAATTCTTCCCTTCGCGTTTCAATCGCTCGATTAAAGAAATTCCTGCTGCCTCTATAAGCCTTACTTTAATCCCTGTTTCTTCTGCAAAATTTTTAAAGACGCTTCTATCAGTGTTGTAATGTCTCCCGGAATAAACTTTGACTTCTTTTTCTGTTGAATTGGCAGGAATATTTAAATTTAGTAAAAATGTACATGTTAGTGCTGTATAAAATAGTTTTTTAAGTTTTTGCACTTTTTAAAATTAGTATCTATGGTTACTTTATAACTATAAAAACAGTTCAAACTTCTAAAGCGAACTTCTATACATTGAGTTGTATCATTTTTTATATTACATATGAATTATTTAATCCATCAGTTACTAAACACTGAAGAAATTAATTTAATAAAAAATGAATTAGAGGAATGTAGTAAACAAGATTGGGAAGATGGGAAAAAAACTGCTGGCAGTCACGCCTCAAACGTAAAAAATAATTTGCAACTAAATAGAAATACTGAAGTAGCAAAAAAAAACGCTCAATTAGTTAATAAAAAGATCCTTTCAAGCCAATTAATAAAAAGTTTTTCTTTACCAAAAAGAATACATGGAATAATGTTTACAAAATCGTCAAATAAAATGCATTATGGGAGACATATTGACAATCCATACATGTCTTCTGGTAGATCAGATTTATCTTTTACTCTTTCGTTGACGAATAAAGATTTTTATAAAGGTGGTGAATTAGTTATTGAAACAATGAATACAGAAGAGAAATTCAAATTAAATGCTGGAGAGATAATTATATATCCAAGTTCTTACTTGCATGCAGTGAATGAAGTAAATAATGGTGAAAGATTAGTATGTGTGGGTTGGATAGAAAGTTATGTTAAATCTACTGAAAAAAGAGAATATTTATTTGATTTAGACGCAGGCGCAAGAAGTCTACTGGCAAAGCATGGCAGATCTGATGAACTTGATATTATTTTTAAATCTTATTCAAATCTCTTAAGAGTTATGGGAGATTAAAAGAATCATTTTATACAACTAAAAGAATATAAATTTGAAATTGATTAACATGTAAGAAACTATATTTATCGAATGCCAAAAAGAAGTTCAATTGCAATTTTTATCGCCGCTACAAGCGCATTAGCTATTTCAACGGCAGATAGTAATTCAGTTAAATCAGGTGAAAATGATTTAGGTGGATTAAAAGAATGGAATACTGATATGCCTTTAGATGCGGATTTCAAATTAGATGCGGAAGCTCAAAAAATAGCTGATGAAGCTGCAAAATCAAGTACTTGTGTTCCTATTGGGGAAGGAGAAAATTGTTGGTAAAAACTAAAAGTTTTTAAAATATAAAAAGTCGCAAAAAAAAACACCCTTACGGGTGTTTTCTATTTGTGAACTATATTTAGAATTTAAATGTAGTTTGAACAAGTGCTCCAGCAACATCACCACCTGAAGTTCCGCTTCTATCAGTTCCTCCAAAAATGGTAGGAGTAACACTTACAGAATCATTGACCATATAAGAATAATACAATTCATAAGCAAATGGATCAGTAGTCTCATCCTCATTAGTTGTAGGTTGGCCAAAAGCTATCCCAATTTTGTCGTCAGCCTGAAAAGTATCCTGCCACATTAGTCCTGCGAACCAAGCATCAGAAGAATCTGACGCAGCGGGGGCTCCATCATATGTTGTTGAGTCATATCCCAAAGATATAGAAGGAGTAGCTGAACCAGTTTCAAGTGGACGCCACCAACCTCTTAGACCTACTGACGAAAAATTTCCATTCGATGAACTTGGACCATGTTGTAATGAATGGAAGTACGTATCGCTCCAACCATTATATTTCTGGTTTACGAGTGCAGAAACTGACCACTGAGGTTTTGTGAAACCAACCTGAGTTGCCCAACTTGTCTTACTTTCATCTGATAAAAGTCCTGTATCTGTTCCAGTTGTAGTAGTTTTAGATTTTGTACCAATGTTTGAACTAACAGCAAATCCATTATCTGCTTTGTAAGCCCAACCAGCACCAGTATCAGTACTTGCACCATACGCCTCACCATTGCCTCCAAGACTAAATTGTTTAGTTATTGGCTTGTAAATTGAAGGTGCAGTGGCATGCATATAATAGTTTTCAATCTTTGGACCTACCCATACGGTATTTTTTTCACCAACAGGAAACTGGTACCAGATTTTATCAACTGTCAAAGCTCCGGAATTTTTACCCACAGAACCTAGATAGCCTCCGTAAGTTTTATCCGTCATCCAACTGCCATGGTTACCAGTCTTAATTCTTATATAAAGATTATCATCGCCCGTAAAACTAGTGTTTAAATTAGCAGTATAAGAATATCCGAAAAGAGTTGATTCAGTTTTGGTTTCAGAACTTAGAGAATAATCAACAGCACCGATGTCAAAGATAACCTTTCCATCCATTGTGGTTGTATCTGAGAAACCACCGGCTTCAAATTCATTTTGTTTAACTTCAAGGCCATCAACGCGGCCTTTTAAAATAGCTAAATCTTCACTAACTTCGTTAATGAATGTTTTACTGTCAAGTCTCGAAGATTTTGATTGGCTACGTGCGTAGCTGTTCATTTCTTCTACATTGACAACGTCGGAAGCTTGAGAAGCAACTGGAGCTAATAAGCTCAAAGATGCTCCTGCTACCAACATTTGTTGGAAGAGTTTCATTTTACCTCACACTAAAATAGCCCAAATAATTTGGGTATCTATACTGTATCGAGAGTAACAAAAAAGGAAAGAATTATAAGTATCAAGATGGTGTAACTTTTTATACATATTTTTTTTCAGGGTTTAAAAATTTTGTATGTGTTAATTATTTATCAATGGAAAATTAAGGGATTCTCTTTCATCTACCCAAGATGAAGCAACTTCTCTTGCTAATTTCCGAATCTTTTCAATATATTGTGCACGATCTGTAACTGAAATCACTCCTCTAGCATCAAGAAGATTAAATGTATGACTACATTTCAGAACAAAATCTAGGGCTGGATAAGTTAACTTCTTTTCAATTAAATTATTTGCCTCAGCTTGGTAAATTTCAAAGAGTTTCCTGAGATTTTCAGCACTAGATTCAGTGAAATTATAAGAGCATTGACTTTTTTCAAATTGAAGCCAAATATCACTATATTTCAAATCTTTGTTCCAATTTAAGTCCCAGATACTTTCCTTATCCTGCAAAAACATTGCAATTCTCTCTAGTCCATAAGTGATTTCAATCGGAATTGGATTACAATCTATTCCCCCGCATTGTTGGAAATAAGTAAATTGAGTAACTTCCATTCCGTCCAACCAAACTTCCCAACCTACACCCCAAGCTCCAAGTGTTGGCGACTCCCAATTATCTTCCACAAATCTTATGTCATGATTTCTAGGATTAATCCCAAGAGATTCTAGAGAAGTCAAATATTTTTCCTGGATTCCTTCCGGTGAAGGTTTAATTATTACTTGATATTGAAAGTAATGTTGCGCCCTATTTGGATTATCGCCAAATCGACCATCTGTAGGTCTTCTACATGGCTCTGCATATGCCACACTCCAAGGCTCTGGTCCAATAGCCCTTAAAAAAGTATGCGGATTCATTGTTCCAGCACCCTTTTCGGTATCATATGGCTGCATAATCAAACAACCTTCTTCTGACCAAAAATTATTTAAATTTTTAATTATATCCTGAAAAAACATTTAGTTAAAATAGTGGGAAAATTTAGATCAATGCCACTTGACATAATAACAAACCTTTAAAGTAAAAAATATTTTTAAATCAAAGTTTTCAAAAATATCGTCCGATAAAAAGCTTTCATAGAAATAGATCCTTGATAAAAATAAATGAGGAATTTATTATGTAAAAAAATCTAATGGCAATGGCCCAAAAGTATTAGATTCTTTAGCGCCTTCATCATACTGGCATGTTATTAAAATTCCTTCTCCAAGACCATTTTCAGATCTGACAAAAACATTACTAGTTTTTTGATTAGCTTTTAAAAAAACACCTCCATCAGCATGAAGGGGACCTAGATTACCAAATTTAATTGAGGAATATTTCTTTGAAATTGATTGCAATGCTTCAATAGCTTTATTATCACTAGGTGCCATTATGCCTATTGTTATCCAATCTGCATTAAAAATATTTGCTTCTAGTTCCTCTATAAGCTTTTTTTCTTGAACATTACTTAATTGTGGTGCAGTTCTAAGGTTATTTAAATCGACTAATTTATTGATTTCCATCAGCTTTATATCTAAAAATTCTCAACCAAATGTTCTTCCATTCCAAGCCCACAAAGAAGCTGGCACATCCTCAAAAGAAATATAAATCCTATCTATTGGGATCCCCATTTTCTCATATACAAAATCTGATATTGGCTTTGCCATTTCTGAAGGATTTAGAGAACCTATTGATTTGATTTCTAAGTAGCAAGAAGGTTTCTCATCATCAAAATACATTTGGCAATTATCATCTATTTTCGCCATAACAAAACTTCTTGATTTGTTAGTTAAAGATGAAATAAGAATTGAAATTTCTTCGAGTAATTTAACCTTATCATTTACTTTTGCAGAAGTCGAAACATTAATATAAGGCATCTCTATGCAGCAAGAAAATCTTTCTTTGAATCATTTTCTAGATAAACAGTTTTATTTTTTAAATTTCTTTTGGATGAAAGATATGCCATATCATATGAACTTATTCCGTTTTTATAGGGATTAAAAAGAGCATTTTTAGACCTATTTTTTTTGGTCCTTTTGAACTCAATCATCTTTATTAAATCATTATTTAATAATTTAACTTTTTTTGAATAGATGTCTAGTTTTTTGGAGAATTCTTAATTTTTTAAATAAAAAAAAATTCCTAATACACAATTAGAATTTCTTTTTACTAGATTTGAATTTTAGATTTTAAATTAGTTGCTTTGGAAGTTTTAAATAATTATCAAAGGAAAAAACTTGATGAGAGTAATGATGAAGAATTTTATTCTGATCCAAAATTTGTTTATCATCTAGATGCCAACTTTAGGCAAAATCTATCAGTTTTATATGAAAGAGAAATTGATAATAATTCAACTGTCCTCGATTTAATGTCTAGTTGGGATAGTTATTTACCTAAAGGGAAAAAATATAAAAAAGTTATTGGCCATGGTTTAAATAAACAAGAACTTGAAAGAAATAAAATTTTTGATTCTTATTGGACACAAAACTTTAATTTAAGTCAACAAATTCCGCTAGATAAAGAAAGCGTTGATTATTGCTTGATGGTTGCAGCATGGCAATATTTACAATATCCAGAGAATTTAACGAAAGAAATTGCAAGAATATTGAGTAGAAATGGCAAGATTATTATTGCTTTTTCAAACAGAGCATTTTGGCATAAAGCTCCTAACATATGGACTTCATCTACTGAAGAAGAGAGGGTTAAATATGTAAGAAAAGTATTAATCTCAAACGGATTTAATGAGCCGAAAATTATCAAAAAGTTTACTGAACCAACACTTAATATCTTTAATTTTTTAAATAAAGACCCATTTTATTGCTTAATCGCAACCAAAGAGTAAATTTTTAATTGCATTGCATTAAACAAGAACTCTATGAAAAAGTTATAAACAATTTTCATAGCCATACTTTTAAATTTTTACTAATATTGGGTAGTTAAAATTAATCATATGGGTTCTAAAAGAGAAAAATATCCTGAAAAATGTCCTTGGGATCTCGGCCCAAATCAACATTTAGCAAAAGAAGAGAACTGGACTTTAAGATTAGGAGAAGCAAATGTATGCTTTAGCAAAAATAAATTAGATAATAATTATTTTCATGTAATTAGTAATGAAAATGAAGAGCAAATTCTAGCTTTCAGAGCAAGACTCCTATATCAAAAACTACTTGATAAGGGCTTTAGATTGGTTGAATAAAAAAAACCTAATTTAATAAGCATAGATCCTCGAAGACAAACTTTTGTGTTTCTTCTTCTTGATTTTGGTTTAAATATTTTATTGTTCTCGAATTTAATATCCAATAATCGTCCTTACCCATATTTAGAAATTCATCCTCATATTCTAATTTTTGAGAATTTGTCCTAAGTGTATTTGGATCAATTTGTTGACTACTATATTTTTTGCTAAGGGAACCTGTTCCTGTATCTAAAAATTCTTCAACAAAAATTTCTATTATGGTTCCATGAATTTTTCTATAGACCATATTAATACAGTTATTTTTAACTCTATATTTATCACCTTGATTCCTACCTGAAACACTCATTTCAATCCCACTTTCAGAATTTTTAATTAAATTAAAATTATTTTCTGAGTGCACTGATTCAAATTCTCTCTTTACCCTATGTATACACACTTCAAATAACTGAGAGGCAATACTTTTAACAACTTTCTCATCTTCTATTTTTTGAATATTTGGTTTAAAGTCTTTACCTAATACGAAGTCACCTTTATGAATATTATTATTAGTCAAGAAAATACATTTACCTTGGTAACCATGAAAATCATTCTTCCATGTGTAACGATTTTCATAAGCCTTTTTGAAAATCTCCTTACAATTAATTTCTTTTAGATTATCCATAAATTTCTTGAAAATGTGATGTAATTCTACAAAAAAAAACCTCCCTGTTAGAGGGGAGGTTTTTTATTAGATTAAATTAGTTTTGAGTAATTTTTGTATTTTCAATATTGTCAAAAGCTTGACCAATTTTCTTAAAGTCAAATCCCATCGCTCTTAGTGCGTGCCAAAGATGACCTTGTAAGAAAAAGAAACCCAAATAAAAATGAGTATTAGCAAGCCAAGCTCTTGAGCTATATGCTCCTGAACCTAAATCTACTGTATCAGTAAAATAAGGGGCAAATTCAAATTGAAGCTTCAAGGGTTCTCCATATAGATCAACTGGATATATGGTCGTATTTGAAGCACACCAAAAAGCAGCAACAAAAGCCATATAAGAAACACCAACTACTGAGTATGACAAAATCGCCTCAGCGCCAAGTAATCCTTTCCCTTTAAATTCTGTATATTCTCCAAATTGTTTAGTACAAATATGGAAAACACCTCCAATTATTTCTAGGAAAGCCAGAAAAGCATGTCCTCCCATAACGTCTTCAAGACTATCTATTTTTAAAAAATCAAATTGATGATTCCAGATAGCAGCAATATCTAAATTGTAAATAACTTGTCTTGTAGATCCTATTGCTGGGTCGTAAATTCCATGAATACGAGCCCATTCAACGAACATAATTGCTCCAAGCCCAAGAAAGATTAGATGATGACCAAGAATAAAAGTTAATTTATCTGGGTCATCCCATTCGAAATCAAATTTTTGTGGCTTACTATTATCTGGGTAATCTCCAAGATCACCTGCAAATTTGTTGGAATGTAATAATCCCCCAGCACCCAATACTGCTGAGAAAATTAGATGTAATGTGCAAATTACAACAATCCCATATGGTTCTGTAATAACACCATTTTCAATGCCGCCAATTCCAATACCCGCTAGGTGAGGCAAAACAATTGCTTTCTGTGCACCCATAGGAATGCTGGCGTCGTAACGAGCTAATTCAAATAATCCAAAAGCTCCTGCCCAGAACATCATTAGGCCTGCATGGGCAGCATGAGCAGCTATGAATTTACCTGAACGGCCAACAACACCAGAATTCCCTGCGTACCAGTCATAGGTGACATCAGATTTTCCGTAAGTTTGTAACACTTGATTTAAGTAAACAGCAAATTGAGCATATTGCTTATCAGTATTGTTTTTACATGTTCTTTACAGATTTAATTACTTATGTAAAAAAAACATATTGTGAAAGAACAAATGTTACAAACTATGGAAGAAATATCTGAAAAAGCTTACGCCAATGAGGGGATTTCGCCCTTAAGCTGAGAAGCCCATTTTTCAAGACGCGAATCGGTCAAATCAGATTCACTATCCTCATCAAGAGGTAATCCACAAAAGCTTTCTCCAATTACACTCTTAGACTCATCAAATGTATAAGAGGTTTTATCTACGTAACCGACCATTTCAGCTCCTGCTTTTTTGAAGTAGCTATGCAGTTCTTCCATTGCATCACAATAGTTTTCTGTATATGTAGAAGAATCTCCTAACCCAAAAATTGCAACTTTTTTTCCGGATAAACTTAGTTCACCAATATCCTCTAAGATTGAATCCCATGCCGTTCCAGATCTTTCTTCATCGGCACCAGTATTCCAAGTAGGTATCCCGCAGATAATTCCATCAAGACCTTCTAATTCCGAAAGATCATCTACATCAGATACATCTTTAGGTGCTTCTGCTGAAGAAATAAAATTGTGAAGACGATCAGCTACGTCTTCAGTTTTTCCAGTTGTAGTTGCGTAATAAATTCCTACAGTCATAACTTCAAAATGTTTACATTAAAATAATAAAATCTAAAAACGTTAAATTAATTTCTTTAAAAACTTTTTCATGTAAAATTTTATACGAATTAAGGTAAGAAAAAATTTTTAAGAATAATTTATAAAACATTTAAACCATGGTGACTGACAAATTACAAAATGATATTAAAAATCTTATTGAAGAATTCAACTTTAATGGGCATAAAAAATTCAAATTAATTGTTTTACTTGGTTTATTGGGAGATTTTGATAGCTTTGAATATGCAATAAATTTGAAAAGTTTTATCGATAATAATCAAGATCAAAATTTAGATATTTTTGCAATTGCTATTGGGAATCAAAATGGTAAAGAAAAGTTCTGTAACTTTACTGGCTTTCGTAAAGAAAATTTAATAGTTGTTTCTAATAACCAAATTCATAACAATCTTAAAATCTCAAGAGGATTAAATATTGGTTTAGGAGGTTGGATCAATATGCTTTTGATGTTATCCGGAATAAATTCTTTTAAAACAATCAAAGAAGTTATTAGAGGCTATCTCGGAGACCGCAAAGCAAAACAAATCTATTCAGAATTTGACAAAATTGAAATTTTAAAATTTCTAAAATTTTCAGGTAATTCATTTAGACAGGTTTTCGGGGATGGTTATTTGAGACCATTTGAATTAGCAACATTTAGATTAAATAATATGCATGAAATTATTCAAAACTGGAGTGATTATATTATTAATGAACAATACCTTCCTCAAAGAGGAGCTTCCTTCTTATTAAATGATCAAAATCAAGTTGTTTATAAATTTTTTTCAAATGATGTACTTGGATATTCATCAAACATGAGGGATCCCTTAGGATTTTTGGCTGATTTAATTAAAGAGTAGTTTTTTAAATATTTTTATGAATGAAGATATATTCGGATATTTTGCAGCGATTTTAACAACGGCGGCATTTTTACCTCAATTGATAAAAACTTTAAAAACAAAAAAGGCAGATGATGTCTCTTTGACAACATTAATAATGTTTATTATCGGTGTTTTGTCTTGGATTATTTACGGTTATAAAATTTCTTCTACACCAATATTGATAGCAAATTTAATTACCCTTATCTTAAATCTTTTGATATTAATCTCTAAATTATATTTTTCAAAAAACTAAAATTAATAAGATACTTTTTTAAAAGTAATAAATTTTAGATTTATTACTTAAATCTTCATTAAAATAAAATAAAAATTTTCTGATCTTGAAAACTTCAAAATGCTGGGTTTGGTTTAAAGGAAGCCTTAACGATGGAGGATATTGGAAAGAAGGTTTTACATGTACTTTTGATGAGAAACCAGGAGTTTTAATAGAAAGTCCTGCATACGTATCTTGTCGGGTTCCTTCGTGGAGAGTTTTGACTAAAGAACCAGAAAATTTATATAAGTCTCCTATAATCCCTGACAAAGCAATCTGGAAAATAATATAAACTCCCAATGAATAATAAAAAGATTTTTTTCTGTACTACGGCAAGTTAATATTGCCTTAATAAATATTTTTAATACCATCTACTCTCTTTTCATAAATATTATCCCTTTCTTAATTTTTGGTTTTCTTCTTGGGAAAAAGAATCCAAAGATTTCAAAATATATTGCGAGACCTCTAATAAGATTTGGAATTCCATTAAGCGTAATGGGTCTCCTATTAAAAGAAGGTATAGATATAAACCTAATTAAAAGTGCATCTTTAGCTTTCTTCTTAATTGGATTTTTAATAATTTTAATAAATATAATACCAATATTTAAAAAGAGGCTTCCAAATCACACATTGCAGCTGGCAGGCCTAATAGGTAATACATCATTTCTTGGAATACCCATTGCGATGGCTCTTTTACCTTCAACAACTATAAATTTCACTATAGGATTTGATTTAGGAACAACACTTTTTGCTTGGATATTTGGACCTTTTTTTCTTCAAGGAAAATCCGAAAAAAAAAATATCCTAAACATCAAGGACTTATTAAACGCATTAATTAATAGTCCTGCTTCGAGGGGGATTATTGGTGTACTTCTTGCCTATCTTTTACAAATAGATGAAATTTTAGGTGAATACCTTTGGATTCCTGCAAGAATTGTTATTGCTTTGGCAATAATAATTGTGGGGACAAGACTTGGAATTATCACAACTCAAAATGAGAGAATCTTAGATCTAAATGAAGAAATTAAATTTTCAATTTTATTAAAGTTATTTATTCTTCCTTTTATTATTTTTTTAGTTTGCAGATTCTTAAACTTTAACTTCTATCAATCATCTGCAGTAATTCTTCAGGGAGGAACCCCAACGGCAATATCCACAATACTAATGGCAGAGGCTTATGGTGTGAACCAAAAAATAGCATCAAAAATTCTTTTTACTACAACATTAATTTCAATAATTACAATTCCTCTATTAAAAATGTTTATGAATTTTTTTATTTAAACAACTCGAATTAAATTCTTTAATCAAGAGCATGATTAATGAATATTGTAAAGATTATATCCTGATAACTAAATAATGTCTTAAGATTTAAATTATGAAGTCAGTAAACCCTGAAAATGAATACATCCCTTTAGATCTTAGGATTTCTGTAAGAAGAGATACTCTTAGGCTAATCTCAGAGATGGCTCAAGATATGGGAATAAGCATTAATGAAGTTTTTAGTTTTTTAGCCGAAGATTCTGTCATAGATCTCGAATTAATGGAAGATTTAAACAAAATTGATATCCCAAGCAAGTGCAGCATTGATGATTTAAAAAATGCTCTTCTTAAAAAAAGACTTTGTTAAAATTTTTCAACTTTTCTATTTTTCCAGTCAGATTTATAACCACTTTTAACTAAAAATCTCGAATACTTATTTAAATCACTTTTTTGAATTCGCCATAAATTATAAATCCCAAATTTGCCCAATTTTTGATGATTAATTTTTGACCATTGCTGTTGACGGGTAGAGTATTCATCTATCACGACCAATAGAGATTTGTATTCATAATCAGGTTTGTCCTCATAATTTTCTCTCCTATCAGTATTTAGCCTTTCTGACAGATTAATTAATCCCTCTTCAGTGTTTGGTTCATAAAAAACTATTTGTCTCGAATAATAATGTAATGAAGGTTTCCTTATCCCGATCATTGCTAAAGTTTCACTTCCCTCGCGATTATCTAAAATTAATTTTGAGATATTTCTTAAAGGTAATTGCCTTGAAGTATCAGCTAATTTTCTAATTGGCGACATCAAATAAGATTGTCCAATTAAAAGTAAAATTTGGAGATAAAGAAGTATATTTTTTGATCTTAAAGAAAATAAGATTATTGCTAGAAGTGTAAATGAAGAGAAAAACAATTTAGCTTTAAAAATAATCCCAGAGCTTATAAGTTGAGATGCAAGATTAGGCATTTCAGGATCATTTATTGAACGTAACCAACTATCTGAGAAAAAGAATGCTATCGAGACGCCAAACAAAATTAAAATATTAAAAATCCAGAAATATAAATAACTTTTATTTATATTTTTTAAGCTTATAAAGCTATTACTTGTTAATAACGCCGCCGCTGGAACTGCTGGCAACCAATAGCTAGGTAGTTTCGTTGCAGAAAGGCTAAAGAAGATTAAAACTGACGTCAACCAACATAGAGAATATGTATAAAGGGTTTCAGTGACATTGCAACTTTCTTTTGAACTTTTAAAGAAATCCTCAAAGGTTTTAAATATCCCATAATACAAAAAAGGAGTGAATGGTAATGAAGCCAATATCATTATGTAAAGAAAAAACCAGAACGGTTCTGAATGATTATTTACAACTGAGGTATATCTTTGAAAATTATGGTAACCAAAAAAATTATCCCAAAAAGGCTTTCCCTCTTTTATAAGTTCTAGTATGTACCATGGAACACTTATCAGTATTGTTATTAAAAAACCTTTCTTAGGTTTTATCTTACTGAGCAACGTTTTCCAATTCTTCTGACAAAAAAAGAAGGAAGTAATAGTCAATAATACCAAAACAAATGCAACAGGTCCTTTAACTAAAATTGCAAAACCTAAAAATACCCAAGCTGAAATGCATTGATCATTATTTTCACTTGCCATTCTTCTCCAAAACAAAAGCAGGCTTATCCCTAAGGTTCCAGTTAAAAGGGCATCACTCACGGCAGTTCTACTCCAAATAATTATTAATGGAGAAAGTGCAAAGCCTAATGATGCAACTATTGGAGTGAGAAATTGCCTATCACTCTTCTGAGGCCAACAATACAACGTATCTCCAATCATCAACATTAAAAATAATGAAGCCAAAGCTGAAGGGAGTCTTGCTGAAAGAGTCCCGAAATTATCCCAAATCTCGTTTTTCGGCAATGAGTAAAAAAAACCCATTAGCCAATATATCAGTGGAGGTTTATCAAAACGGAATATTCCATTGACTTTTGGAGTTAACCAATCACCAGATTCACTCATTGCCCGTGCCGCAGCTGCAAATAAAGGGGGAGTTTCATCCACCAACCCTGTAGTGCCTAAACCTAAGATAAATATAATGATCCCACAAACTAAAACTATCAATAAGGTTATAAGCCTTTTTTTTGAGTTAAGAAGAATCATTTAATATTATTTATATTCATGCATTAGCTTATTAAGCCAGTTCACAACCTTGTTAGCAAATATATCTGCGGAGGCATTTTTTTCAACCCATTCTCTACATTTCTTACGCTTTATTTTTTCAATAATCTCTACATAAGAAAGCATATTTTTTTTATCGTCAGGGTCAGCAAGATAACCTGTTTGGCCATGCTGAATAATTTCACTAGGTCCTCCCCTTTTATAGGCAACAACAGGCACCCCACAGGCTAAGGCTTCAACAATAACATTCCCGTATGCCTCATTCCATTTCGGAGTATTTAGCAACCCTCTGCATTTACCAAGTTCTTTTTGTAATTCATCGGTTGATAAAAAACCCATCCAATCTATAGCTCCTTGAGGGAATGATTTTTCTATCTTTGAGGCATACATCTCATCTTCTATAAAACCCCAAACTTTTAATTTTTCGCCAAGTTGATTTGCTACATAAACTGCATCCTCCAAACCTTTCTCCGGAGCCACTCTCCCAACCCATGCCAAGGGGCCCTTAACTGAATCCTGAAAAATATAATTATCCAAATTAAAACCATTACCAATAATTATTGGTTTTTTTATGAATGGATAATCATTAGCTTGCATTTTCGAATGAAAAGCAAAATTATTTGGATATCTAGCATATACCTCAGAGATTAAATTACTAATTACTGAACTTTCAGAACCCATACTAATAATATGTGCAATGGGTATCTCTAAGTTTAGAGTCATCCAGATAGGCAACCAATCATAGGACATGTTCAACAATACATCTGCATGTTTAGCGATATCTATTCCCTTTTCAAGCATTCCTGCTAGAAGAGAATTGTTTGGAATAATCACAGGAGAATTATAATTTTGATGCTGCCAACTAATTTGATCTTCACCTTCCACAAAATGTAATTTTGCTTTTACATTACTTTCATCTAACTTAGAATTTTTTGGAGCTACAACCTCAACAGAATGACCTAATGAAATTAAACCTGAAACTAAAGAATTTAAAGTTAATTCAACTCCACCACCTTTACCACTCCCTAAGAACCCTATTGGACTACTCATCAAAACTATACGCATTATTAGACTTTTTTCAAAAAGAAACTAATTAAATATTAGTATCTGAAAATTTATTTTCCCATAAACTCTTTCTCTGGCTTACAAAAAATACTGAGATAAGAACAAACACCACTCCTATCCACTGCACAATAGTGAGTCTTTCATCTAACCAAACACCTCCACTGAGAAGAGCAAATACAGGTGTTAAAAATGCAAGAGTGCTAAATCCAGTTATTTCTTTATCATTAGCAAAGTAGAAAAACAATCCATACGCTATTGCTCCTCCAAAAACACTTGCAAATGTCATAAGCCCCCAATCAAATATTGACCAATCTGGAATTATTGTGAAATTTGATTGTAAGCAGTGCTTAATAATTAAGGGCAAACTCCCTAAAACCATATGCCAACCTGTAACTGCCACTGGATCACTTTTAGTACAAGTGAATCTAATTAAAATTGTTCCTAATGCCATAGCTAGAGAAGCTGCAAGCATCCAAAGTTCTCCAAAATTAAAAGCAACATCACTTATAGACTTATCAGACATCAACCACCAATTCCCTAAAAATTCTTGTGGAACTCCTAAAAATAATATTCCTCCCAAGCCAAAAAGTAGTCCTAACCATCCTATTGGATTAATTAAATTCCCAAAAATTGCCCTAGCTAAAATAGCTACCAAAAGCGGTTGAGAATCAATCAAGACAGAACCTAAACCTGCTCCAGTTTTTTCAATACCATAAGTTAAAAACAACTGAAAAAAAGTGGCATCTACAATCGTAAAAACGAAAAACCACTTCAAATCGCACTTATAAATTTTTAGATCTCTTTTAAACAAATATGTTGTTATTAGAACAAGAATCCCTGCAGGAAGTAATCTTAAAGAAGCCACAAACTCTGGACCAGCACTAGATACTAAAGGAGTCATAGCCGCCATTGAAGTACCCCAAAGTGCAAAAGGGAGTATCATTAAAAACCAATTTAGGATTGAATTCATTAGGTCTGCTGATAGTCTTTTTAAAGTAGTTTTATGAATTTACCTTAAAAGAATGATTTGGCCTTTTAGACGAAAGTCAAAAAAAAGAATAGCTCGTATAGTAATTGATGAGCCTATTACAAGTTCAACAAGAGTTTCAGTCCTTAAAGCTCTTAAACAAATTGAGGATAGAGAATTTCCTGCTTTAATCGTGAGAATTGATTCTCCAGGGGGTACTGTTGGGGATAGCCAAGAAATATACTCCGCCATTAAAAGACTAAAAGATAAAGGATGTAAAGTCATTGCTAGTTTTGGGAACATCTCAGCATCAGGAGGTGTTTACATTGGTGTTGCATCTGACAAAATAGTTGCGAATCCTGGCACAATTACAGGATCTATTGGTGTGATTATAAGAGGAAATAATTTATCTGAATTATTAGATAAAATCGGCATTAAATTTGAGACTGTTAAAAGCGGAGTATTTAAAGACATACTTTCTCCAGATAAACCTCTAAGTGAGGAAGGCAGAGGTCTACTTCAAGGGCTTATAGATGAAAGTTACAAACAATTTACAGAAGCTGTTGCTGAAGGAAGGAACTTACCTGTTGATGAAGTAAGAGAATTTGCTGATGGAAGAATCTTCACTGGAACTCAAGCACTCGAACTTGGTCTTGTTGATAAGGTTGGAGATGAATTTATTGCAAGGGAGCTAGCTGCAGAAATGGTTAATATTGATCCTAAAATTGAGCCCTTGACATTTGGGAAGAAGAAGAAGAAGATCCTTGGACTAATCCCTGGAACAAGAATGATTGAGAAAATTATCAATAATATCTTTTTTGAGTTTGACTCATCTAATAAAGTACTTTGGTTATACAAGCCTTAAATCGATATGTGTGAAAAAATGAAAGATGGTTATAAAATTACATTTATTCGAGGTGCTACAACAGCAACTGGTAATTCTGTTAAAGAAATAGAAGTTGCCGTAGTGGAATTAATTGATGAATTAATTTCACGCAACAATCTAATTAAGAAGAACATATTATCAATTACATTCACAGCGACAAAAGATTTAAATGCATGTTTCCCCGCTTCAATTGCAAGGAAATTTAATGGACTTGATTCAGTTGCCTTTTTAGATTGCCAACAAATGCACGTATCCAATGATGTTGATTTTTGCATAAGAATAATGGCTCAAGTTTTATTGCCACCCAATTATTCAATAAAGCATCCTTATTTGAAAGGCGCTGCAAAATTAAGGACGGATAGATGTTAGCCTTAGTGAAATTATTTCACTGCTTTAAATTTAATAGCACGAACCAATCTCTTAAATTCCATCCCCTCAATGTTTAAAATCACAAAAAAACTTACTTTTAATCTTAAAATTTTAAGATTTTTTATTTTCCCAGCAATTTTATGTTCAACTCCTTTTTTTTATAACCTCCAAGATGCTAAAGCGGGGTTAGAATTTCAGTGGGATCAAGACGATAGTTATAGAAGATTAAAGTGGTTTCAAAGAGAAAATAAAAAGAGATTTAGAAATACTATTTATTTTTTCTTGAGACCATCTGATAGAAGAACTGATCTCCTAAAAATAAATCTAGCAATTCCTAAGACATTTCAATCCACTCTAAATAATGAAAAAATTAGTTTTTGCAAAGTCAAAATAGGTGGTTTTGAGGGTAGAACTAAATGTCTAGAAGACATTCCAGCTGATTTCGAAATCAAGACTGACGAATCAGGCTTACGGTCCCTAGATATTTATCCTTATAACCCAATTCCCTCTAATAAAGAAAGTTATGCAATTGTCTTTAAAATATTTAATCCAAAAAAATCAGGTTTATATCAATTTCATTCATTTGGTCAGCCCAAAGGGAAATCATTTTTAAGTTATCTAGGAAGCTGGACCATAGTGATCGATTAAATGATAAATTAAATAAGGATAATCAAACAAATGACTAAAAGAACTTTTGGCGGAACTTCAAGAAAAAGAAAACGTGTATCTGGTTTTAGAGTAAGAATGCGTTCTCATACAGGTAGAAGAGTTATTAAAAGCAGAAGACAAAAAGGTAGAGAAAGAATAGCTGTATAAATTCTGATTCACAATGGCCTTACCTAAGGATATGCGTTTAAAAGGTCACAGAACTTTTAATTATATTTACAAAAATTCTACAACTTATCATGGAAAATTAATGACATTTAAAGTTGCTAGATCAAATCCAGCAATACTATTAACCCATAAATGCACAAATATCTCAAATAACTTTAGGGTTGCAATTGCTATTAGCAAAAAAGTTTCAAAAAAAGCTGTAGAAAGAAATAAATTAAGAAGAATTCTGCAAGATTGGTTATTAACAAACATTCAAAAAATTAATAGCCACAAACCTTATTGGTTACTTGTTAACCTTAAATTTGGAGATTTCTGCAATGATAAAAGTAGACTTTTGGAGGAATTTCAAAACTTAATGTTCAAATCTCGTCTAATCAAATGATTAACATGAATGAAGAAACCTTTTATGAAGGTGGTCCTGCTAAAAGTGATTTAATAATAAATCTGTTAGCAGGTATAACTATACTTGGTTTGCCATTTACCTTTGCCGCAATAGTTAGAGCATTGTGGTTAAGATATAACATTACTAATAAAAGAATTACAATTGATGGTGGATGGTTTGGTAAAAACAAAACCCAAGTCTCATTAAGTAACATTGAAGAAATCAGATCTATACCAAGAGGATTCGGTTCATATGGTGATATGGTTCTTATACTTAACGATGGTTCAAAGGTTGAAATGAAATCATTACCTTTATTCCGAGAAAAGCAAAAATTTATTGAAGAAAATATAAATAAAAGATCACAAATCCCAAATCTTAACCAGGTTGAAGGTTTTGCTACTAAATCCTAAATTAATTAATTACAAAAATCTTTTTTTCCTGTAAAATAAAATGTCTAGTAAAATTACACTCTCTTTAATATCGTGATAGGGTTCATTTCTGAAAAACTACTTATCCCGATTCTAGATTTTTTCTACGGTTTAGTCCCTAGTTATGGTTTAGCAATTGTTGCATTAACAGTCGTAATTAGAATTGCACTTTTTCCTCTAAGCGCTGGCTCCATAAGAAGTGCTAGAAGGATGAAGATTGCCCAACCTGTAATGCAAAAAAGGCAAGCAGAAATAAAATCTAAGTTTTCAGGAGATCCAAAAAAACAGCAAGAAGAACTTGGTAAATTAATGAATGAATTTGGCAGTCCCCTCGCTGGTTGCCTTCCTTTGATTGTCCAAATGCCTGTGCTATTTGCATTGTTTGCAACCCTAAGAGGCTCTCCATTTGCTGATGTGCCATACAACATAAATCTCAAGGTCATACCACAGGATCAAGTAGCAGCAATTGATCCAAAACCTTACAAATCGCCACGACATTCTATTTTTATCACAGAAAAATCACATTTTCCTGTAGTAGCCACCATCCCTAGTGGAACAAAATTAGGAACAGAAGAATCTATAAAAGTAAATTTACAAACAACAAATGGGAATAGCTATTCTGAAGTTTTATCAAAATACGACAACGGATCTAAATTTCTCCCCACGTGGAAGGTTTCTAAAGGATCAGAAAACCTCAAAGTTTCCCAAGACGGTACAGTAACAGCAATTAAACCGGGAGATGCAACAATCGAGGCGAAAATCCCTGGTCTAGCTGCTAAAAGTGGTTTTCTATTTATTAAAGCTCTTGGTCAGGTTGGTTTTTATGTAGATGGGGCAATTAATTGGGATATAGCAGCATTAGTAGGTGCCTTTGGATTGACCTTACTTCTATCTCAACTTTTATCAAGTCAGGGTATGCCTGCGAATCCGCAGCAATCAACAGCAAATAAAATTACACCAGTCATGATAACTGGAATGTTTTTGTTTTTCCCACTACCCGCTGGAGTCTTACTATACATGGTTGTTGCTAATATTTTCCAAGCATTCCAGACTTTTCTGCTTAATAAAGAAGCCCTTCCTGAGAATTTACAGAAAATTTTAGATCAACAATTATTGGCAAAAAATGAAGTAATAACAACTTCTGCTTCAACGATCTCAGATAAAAGATTACCTTTCGAACCTAACAGTAAAAAATAGTTTTAATCTAAATAATGAATTCTTGGTGTAGAAATTTAGAATTACTCATAAAATCAAGAACCTCAATAATTTGGATCAGGACTAAGGAAGAAGAAAGATTAGAAAAATTAGTTAATTTTTCTTGTGAAAGACTAAATATAAAAAGATTCGTTTCATGGGATTGTGTGAGTGGTATAAAAGGATTAATAAATGAAGAAGCTAAATTTTCTAATAATCCGTTAGGAGTACTTAATTGGCTTAAGGAATTAAATTCTGAAGTTTCAACAGTTTTACTAGTTA
The DNA here is from genome assembly GCA_003209675.1 of Prochlorococcus sp. AG-442-N07. Classification (GTDB taxonomy): domain Bacteria; phylum Cyanobacteriota; class Cyanobacteriia; order PCC-6307; family Cyanobiaceae; genus Prochlorococcus_A. The sequence goes on from QCPX01000007.1 coordinate 37,782, forward strand.
AAGATTTTCATAAATTTTATGATGACCCATCTATCAATAGAACTATTAAAGAACTATCCTCAGCGCTTAAAAAAACAACTAATAATTTAATAATTAGTTCTCATTTATTTCCATCATCTGAAGAGTTGGATGAATTAATGGCAATTGTAAATTTACCTTTACCTGATCAAAGAGAATTGAAAAATCTAATAAAACAAATAGCTATCAATACCAATTCAAATTTAGAAGAACAAGACTTAAACGAACTTTCTATAGCTTCAAGTGGGCTTACCGAAATAAAAGTAAAGCAAGTCACCGCAAAGGCCCTTGCTCAAAGAGGGAAATTAAGTAAAGAAGATATTAAAGATATTCTAGAAGAGAAAAGACAAGTAATCGCCAGAAGTGAAATTTTAGAATTTTTCGAAGCTAAATCAGGTCAAGATGATATTGGTGGTTTAAATGTTTTAAAAGTTTGGCTTAATCAAAGATACAGGGCCTTTTCTAAAGAAGCTAGAGACTATGGATTACCTATTCCCAAGGGAGTCTTACTCGTTGGAGCTCAAGGAACAGGTAAATCGCTAACCGCAAAATCAATTTCTAAAAGTTGGTCGATGCCGCTGCTTAGGCTAGATGTTGGCAGACTATTTTCTAGCCTTGTTGGTTCAAGCGAGGCAAGAACGAGAGAAGCAATATTAAGAGCTGAGGCAATGTCTCCTTGTATTCTTTGGATCGATGAAATTGACAAGGGCTTTGGTGGCGATGCTAGAAGTGATGGAGGAACAAGTCAAAGGGTTTTGGCAAGTTTGCTAACTTGGATGGCCGAAAAAGAATCTGCCGTATTTGTAATAGCTACCGCTAATGCTATAGATAAGCTTCCTGCAGAATTATTAAGAAAAGGTAGATTTGATGAGATATTTTTTCTTGATTTACCAAATTCTGAAGAAAGAATAAGTATTCTGGATTTGCATTTAAAAAAAAGAAGACCAAATTACAAGTTTCCTCTTTCCACTATCATTGATAGAACAGATGGATTCTCAGGTGCAGAACTTGAGCAAGCAGTGATAGAGGGGATGCATATTTCATTCTCTGAAAATAGAGAACTTATGGAGAAAGATTTAATAAAAGCAGTTTCTGAATTAGTTCCCTTATCTAGAACAGCTAAGGAGCAAATTAATTTACTAAAAGAATGGTCAACTACAGGGCGGGCCCGCTCTGCATCATAGCTAAAAATTTAATCTAAAAATACTCCATAAGTTAGGAATCATTAATTTAGTTAATTTTTAGTCAAAAATCTCTAATATTGAATTTAGATTAACTAGCTTAATTAAGGTATTAAAAAAAATAGTGTTAGATCAAAAATTAATAAGAGAAAATCCAACTTCAGTTGAAGAAAGTTTATCCCTAAGAGGAAAAGTTTTTAATATTTTCCAAATACAAGAATTAACTCTTCAAAAAAAAGTAATAGATATAGAAATATCCAGTCTCCAATCTGAGAGTAAAAAGTTAAGTAAATTGATCGGTCAAGAAATTAGCAAATCTAAAAATAATGATTCTCCAGAAGTAAATATTTTAAAGAAGAAAGGAAATGAATACAGAACCAAAATTTCAGAATTTGAAGAAAAAAAAAGAATCTTAGATAAAAATATCAATAATGAAATTTGTAATTTACCAAATTTACCTAGCAAAGATGCTCCTATTGGAAAAGATGAAAGTGATAATGTACAAATAAAAACTTGGGGAGACCCTCTGAAAAAAGAAGATCTTAAATCGCACTGGGAAATTGGAGAAAGTCTTAATCTTTTTGACTCTATAAAATCTACAAAAATAGCAAAAAGTCGTTTTATTTCTCTTATTGGCAATGGTGCGCGATTAGAGAGAGCGTTAATAAATTTCATGCTAGATATGCATACTAAAAATGGTTATTTAGAGTTAATGCCTCCAGCCTTAGTAAATTCAGATAGCCTTTTGGGATCCGGACAATTACCTAAATTTTCAAATGAAAGTTTTAAATGTTCTAATGACGATTTATGGCTTTCTCCAACAGCAGAAGTTCCTCTAACTTCTTTTCACAGAAATGAGATTATTGATTCCAAGAATTTACCTATTAAATATGTTGCATATAGTCCATGTTTTAGGAGAGAAGCTGGGAGTTATGGAAGGGATACTAAAGGCTTAATAAGACTTCATCAATTTAACAAAGTTGAGCTTTATTGGTTTTGTGATCCAAGTAAATCTTTGGAAGCTCATAAAAAGATTACTGCTGACGCAGAAAGCATCTTAAAAAAGTTAAATCTACCTTATAGATTAGTTGATATTTGTACTGGAGATTTAGGATTTTCTTCTAGTAGAACTTTTGACCTTGAAGTCTGGTTACCAAGTAGCAAAACTTATAGAGAAATTTCAAGTTGCAGCAATTGTTTAGACTTTCAAGCACGCAGATCATCAATAAGAACAAAAATTGATAAAAAAAATACATATCTACACACCTTAAATGGTAGTGGCCTTGCTATTGGAAGAACAATGGCTGCGATTCTTGAAAATGGTCAACAAAAAGATGGGAGCGTTAGGATTCCAGATGCTCTAGTACCATATTTTGGATCAAATTTTTTAAAAACTGCCTAATATAAAATCATGAATGTTTTAACCTCAATTACAGTTTTGGGATTTCTCATTTTTTTTCATGAGATGGGTCATTTCCTTGCAGCAATTTTGCAAGGCATATATGTTGATGGATTTTCAATTGGTTTTGGACCCTCAATAATTCAAAAAAAATATAAAGACATAACTTATTCCTTTAGAGCTTTCCCTTTAGGAGGATTTGTTTCATTTCCTGATGAAGAATTAAATAATATTGACCCTAAAGATCCAAACCTTTTAAAAAATAGACCAATAATTCAGAGAGTTCTAGTAATCTCTGCCGGAGTATTGGCTAATTTAATACTTGCCTATACCATCTTAATTCTAAATGTAACTACTGTTGGCATTCCTTTTGACCCAGAACCAGGTATTTTAGTTTTGGCCACTCAACCTGGCAAAGCTGCTTCTATAGCTGGCTTAGAAGCAGGAGATAAAATATTAGAGATTGAAAATCGTACTCTAGGAGCAGGAGATAAAGCTGTTTCCACTTTAGTAAAAGAGATACAAAATTCTTCAGATGATCCAATTGAAATAAAAATTGCGAGAGGTGGAATCTTTAAAGATATAACTTTGGTACCGAAGAATGTTGATGGCAAAGGAACCATAGGAGCTCAATTACAGCCTAATATAAAAAAAGAAACTAAAAAAACAAAAAACATTTACGAACTTTTTAAATACACCAATAATGAGTTTTCATCACTTTTGGTAAAAACAATTCAAGGTTATAAAGGGTTAATAACAAATTTCTCTTCAACAGCTCAACAATTAAGTGGACCGGTGAAAATTGTTGAAATCGGCGCCCAACTATCACAACAAGGCGGAACAGGGATATTATTATTTGCGGCTTTAATTTCTATTAATCTAGCGGTACTCAATTCATTACCTTTACCTCTATTAGATGGAGGACAACTTGTGTTTACTCTAATTGAAGGTTTTAGGGGAAAACCTGTTCCAGCCAAGGTACAAATGGTTGTTACTCAGTCTAGTTTTTTTCTTTTAGTTGGACTAAGTGTTTTGCTTATTATCAGAGATACTAGCCAACTTTTAATAGTACAAAAATTTTTAAACCAATAAATAAATTTTAAAAATTGTTAGGCAAGCTGTTAATATATAAATTAGTTTAAAAATTCTGATAAATGGCGAAAAAGTCCATGATTGCGAGAGAGGTCAAACGCAAAAAACTTGTGAAGAAATATGCTGCAAAAAGGAAATCATTATTAGATGAATTCAATGGCGCAAAAGATCCAATGGAAAGATTAGAAATACACAGAAAGATTCAAGCTCTGCCAAGAAACTCTGCTCCAAATAGAGTTAGGAATAGATGTTGGGCAACAGGTAAACCTAGAGGAGTTTACAGAGACTTTGGTCTTTGCAGGAATCAGTTAAGGCAAAGAGCTCATAATGGTGAACTTCCTGGGGTAGTGAAATCAAGTTGGTAGTACAAAAAATCTTATTTGTACTTTTTTCCACCTCGAAACACAATATTAAACAAAATTAAAATTTATTTTTGGAACAATTTTAAGAATTTTAATAGCTTATCTAAATAATTTACTCAATATGTCCCTATAAAATGTAAGAATAAATTATGTATAGATTTATAATTTAAAAAGTGGAAGGACAAAATAAGTCGATCACGTTTGACGGACGAGAGATACGACTAACTACAGGACTATATGCTCCTCAAGCAAATGGATCAGTAATGATCGAGTGTGGTGACACTTCTCTATTAGTTACAGCGACAAAAACCACAAAAAAAGAGGCTTCAGATTTTCTACCTCTAATTTGTGACTATGAGGAGAAACTATATGCTGCGGGAAGAATTCCTGGTGGTTTTATGAGGAGAGAAGGTCGCCCTCCAGAAAGAGCGACTTTAATCGCAAGATTGATTGACAGGCCAATGAGACCACTTTTCCCATCATGGATGAGAGACGAGATACAAATTGTTGCCTCTTGTCTTTCTCTAGATGAAAGAGTTCCAGCAGATGTTTTAGCTGTTACAGGAGCTTCAATAGCAACTTTGCTAGGTGAGATTCCATTTTATGGGCCAATGGCTGCAGTTAGAGTTGGTCTAATAGGAGATGATTTCATCTTAAATCCAAGTTATAGAGAGATAGAGAGAGGAGATTTAGACATTGTTGTTGCAGGTTCACCTGAAGGCATTGTCATGATTGAGGCAGGTGCAAACCAGTTGTCGGAACAAGATACTATCGAAGCTATAGATTTTGGTTATGAAGCAGTTACTGAACTTATTAAATCACAAGAAGATTTACTAAAAGATTTAGGGATAAAACAGGTTAAGCCATCTGATCCTGAAGAAGATAAAACATTGCCCTCTTATTTGGAGAAAAATTGCACAAAACCGATTGAGTTAGTTTTAAAGAAATTTGATCTTTCAAAGGAAGAGAGAGATCTTGAACTCGAAAAAATAAAAGTTGAGACTCAAGATAAAATTGATTCTTTGAAAGAGGACAACCAATTAAAAGTTCTTCTTTCAGAGAATGACAAGTTATTAAGTTCCGACTTTAAAAAATTAACAAAAAAATTAATGCGTTCGCAAATCATAAATGATCGCAAAAGAGTTGATGGACGTGAATTAGATGAAGTTAGAAAAATTTCAGCAACTGCTGGGATACTTCCAAAAAGGGTTCATGGCTCAGCCTTATTCCAAAGAGGTCTAACTCAGGTTTTATCTACTACAACGCTTGGAACGCCAAGCGATGCTCAAGAGATGGATGACCTTAACCCAACTACAGAAAAAACATATTTGCATCACTATAATTTTCCACCATATTCGGTTGGAGAAACTAGACCGATGAGAACTCCTGGCAGGAGAGAAATCGGTCATGGTGCGCTTGCAGAAAGAGCAATTATTCCCGTTCTACCAAGCAAAGAAACATTTCCATATGTACTAAGAGTTGTTAGTGAAGTTTTAAGTTCCAATGGCTCAACTTCTATGGGTTCAGTTTGTGGAAGTACACTATCATTATTAGATGCTGGAGTTCCTTTAAAAGCTCTCGTAAGTGGTACTGCTATGGGGTTAATCAAAGAGGGTAAAGAAGTACGAATTCTCACTGATATACAAGGTATAGAAGATTTTCTTGGGGATATGGATTTTAAAGTTGCAGGAACCGAGAAAGGAATAACTGCGTTACAAATGGATATGAAAATTACAGGTTTACCAGTATCTATTATTTCTGATGCGATAAAACAAGCTCGGCCAGCCAGATTACATATTTTAGGGAAGATGCAAGAGGCAATAAATAAACCTCAAGAATCCTTATCTCCCCATGCACCAAGACTTTTAAGCTTTAGAATTGATCCTGAGCTCATAGGAACAGTTATTGGTCCAGGTGGCAGAACAATAAAGGGTATTACTGAAAGAACCAACACAAAAATTGATATAGAAGATGGAGGAATTGTTACTATCGCATCTCATGACGGTGCCGCGGCGGAAGAAGCTCAAAAAATTATAGAGGGATTAACTAGAAAAGTTCATGAAGGAGAGATCTTCTCTGGAGTTGTTACTCGAATAATCCCAATAGGTGCATTTGTTGAAATTCTCCCTGGCAAAGAAGGAATGGTCCACATATCCCAACTTTCTGAAGCGAGAGTTGAGAGAGTTGAAGATGTAGTGAGACAAGGCGATGAAGTAACTGTAAGGGTTCGCGAAATTGACAGCCGAGGAAGGATTAATCTAACTTTGAGGGGAGTTTCGCAAAATAGCGGCATGTCTTATCCTGAGCCAACCCCAACACCAGTGGCCCCATTAAATTAATTTTATACTGGGTAAATATTGTTTGTTTTTACTATTTCTTTTACCTGATTGCAAACACTTCTGTGATTGTTTTTATTGTTTGAAGCAATAATTATACCAGGATGCTCAAAATTCTTACTGTTATATTTTAGTTCCTCATTATCTAGGGTAGTTATTGCACCTCCAGCAGCTCTCAAAATAGCTTCAGGAGAGGCAAAATCCCAATCTTTTGGAGAACTCTGTCCTGGTAAACTCAAAGAAATATAGATATCACTTTCTCCTCTGATAATTGAAGCGACCTTACAGCCAATACTTCCCATAACAATAATTTTTTTGAAATTAATCTTATAAATTAATTCTTTTAATATTTTATTTCTATGATTCTTACTTGTTACTACAGACATATCTTTAAGATTAGTATTATCAGAAATATTGATTTTTTTTCTTAGGCCTTCTCTATTTTCACAAAATAGTTTATCTCCATGTGATATCCATAATTCATCTCTCTCTGGAATGAGAACAACTCCTAATATAGGTTTTTGTTTATAGTTTAAGGCTAAATGCATTGCATAATTTTCAGTACCTTGAATAAAATCTTTTGTTCCATCTAAAGGGTCAAGAATCCATAACCATTCGGCATCAGTATCAATACAACCATTTCTAATTTTGACACTCTCCTCACTTAAAATTGCCCAGTTTATGTTCACGTATTTTTCTTTTATTCTTTTAATAATTAATTCATTTACTTCTAAATCAGCTAAGGTAACAGGGTCCTGATTATTATTATTTTTAATAATATCTTTTTTTTTATTGTTATCTTTAATCCTTTTTGAATAAAACAACAAAATTTCTGCAGCTTCCCAGCTGAAAATCCTTAGATCCTCGATAAGATTGTCAATATCTACTCCAAAAGGTAATTTAATCACTAAATGAAAAATAATTATCCATTATCACACAGAAGTCAAGAACCTGAAAGTGGTGTTTTATATATGGTTGGCACACCTATTGGGAATTTGAATGATCTATCCCATAGAGCAATAAACATTCTTCAAAATGTTTCACTAATTGCCTGCGAAGACACTAGACATACAAAAATAATAATGAATAAGTTTAATATTACAAACAATCTTATAAGTTTTAATGAACACAATTCATTCAGTAAAATCCCTAGAATGATTAAAGATCTTAAGGAAAATAAATCAATAGCACTTGTAAGTGATGCTGGCATGCCTGGTATTTGTGACCCAGGAGAGAATATCGCTAAAGCAGTTAAATCAGAGGGATTTGATGTTATATGTATACCTGGTCCTTGTGCTGCAATAACTGCGTTAATTTCTAGCGGTATGCCTTCATCAAGTTTTATATTCGAGGGTTTTCTACCAAGAAAGAAAATTGAAAGAGAAAAAATTCTTTCGGAAATTAGTAGGAATGAAAAAACAACAATAATATTTGAATCCCCTCATCGTCTAAAAAAATTATTAAAAGAATTACTAGAGTATTGTGGAGGTGAAAGGGAAATTGAAATTTGCCGAGAGTTAACAAAAAAATTTGAAGAACATATTGGCAATAATATAAATAATGCAATAAGTTTTTTTGAAAAGCAGGAAGTTAAAGGCGAAATAACAATTGTCATTAAAGGAATTATCAAAACAAAAGTTCTTGATTTTAAGGAATCACATCTTAAGAAAGAGCTCAAAGAATTGCTTAATGCAGGTTTAAGTTTATCTTCAGCTTCTAAATATTTAGCGAAAAAAACAGGTATCAAAAAAAGCGTAATTTATGATTTAGGCTAGAATTTTAAAAAGATACGAGAATATGAAATTCCCAGTTAGAAAAATAATTTTTACATTTTTATTCAACTCATCTTTATTTTTAATTTTAATTATTGGTATACAAAATAATTCCAATAGAAGTAAAGTTAATTTATTGCTCGACAAAACGATAAATCTTCCAATTAGTTTTATAGTAGGAACAAGTTTTATCTGTGGATCGATTATAGGAGGCTTTCTAAATATAAAATTTGACGACAAGAATTAATTTTAAAGAGCTATTAAAATGCCAGAACTAACAATTCTTGTTATTCCTTTTGAAATCAATAGTGGAGCAGCAATTTTGAATACATTTGTATTTGGAACCTTAAGTACTTTTTGTTCTTTATTACAAACCGTTTTTGCAACTTTAATGTCAAAATATATTTCAATAGATTTTCTATTCAAATCATCAGTTGGCAAAAATCCCCATTCGGGAAAATCTTTCAATAATTTCACTTCTAACTCAATCTTTTTATCTACGATCATATAAACAACTTTAGGGAAATCAATATCTGAAATAGGAACAGAAGATAATTCCTTTCGAGGTTCATTATCAATTTCAACATCCAGAGGAGTAATTTCCAAGAAGGTTGAATCTGGGTAAAAATCCTCTTCATTAGCAATTTGAAAAGAATTTTTATATTCCTCATCGTCACTATCTTTATAAAACACTTTATTTTTTTGAAAATTCACTTCTTTTCCGTTTTCAAAATCTTGAAGAATATCTTTTTTAGTAGATTTTTTATTAGATTTCTTCAATTCTTCATATCTTGACTCGCCAAGTTTTAACTTAAGATTTCTTGTTGTAGTAAGTTTTGTACAATTAAATTCTTGAGAAAGAGCTTCAATAGTTTTTCCATCTTTAAAGCCTTGTATCATTTCATCTTTTTGTTTGTCGGTAAGTCTCTTGGCCAATTTAAAATTAAAACATTAAAACTATAATAAAGAAAATTTATAATAAAGAAAATAATGATCAAGATACTTATCTAAAAAAAATATCAATAAGAACTACTTTGTTTGTTTAGGCCTTTCTATTCAGATATAATAAAAAGATGCTTCCTTAGCTCAGCTGGATAGAGCAACTGCCTTCTAAGCAGTGGGCCGCAGGTTCGAATCCTGCAGGAAGCGTTACAATTTAGCTTCTTAATAATATTGCTTTTAAATCTAATACAATATATGAAGTACATTCAAAAAATACTTAATGTTAAGTATGTTTGGAATTTTCAAAATTTTTAGTCAAAAAAATTTAGATTCAAATAAAGTTGGTTTAAAATTACTATATTTAGGCATTTTCTTATTAGCGACAGCTCCTTCAATTGCTGCTTTTATACTGCTTATATCTTTATTATTAAGCAAAAACAATAATCCAATTAATTACATAAAGGAGAAAACAAATAAGGTATTTATTATTGTATCTTTATTAATGATATTAAGTTGTACTTATAATTATTTTGATACTACCAACTTTATAAATAATGAAATTAAAAATTTAGCATGGGTTAGTTTAATAAATTGGATTCCATTTTTCTGGTTTTTTTGGGGATTTCAACCTTACCTTGTAGGGGAAAAGGAAAGGAAAACAGTAGCAAAGTTACTTATTATTGGAACAATCCCAGTATTTATATCTGGTTTTCTCCAATATTTCTATGAAGTAACAGGGCCATTTGAAATATTCAAAGGCTTAATTATTTGGTACCAAAGGCCAATAAGTATGACGGACGGATTAACTGGTCCATTTAATAATGCGAACTATGCAGGAGCATGGTTAACACTAGTTTGGCCCTTCTCAGTTTATTACTTTATTTTAAATAAAAAAAAATATAAAAAACTTATTACCGGAATTATATGTCTTTTATTTATTTTCTCAATCTTACTTACAAACTCAAGAAATTCATGGATTGGAATGTTGATTTCATTGCAAATAATGTTCGGTTTTGAAAAAATTGCGCTGCTAATTCCTTTAATGTTAATATTCTTCGCGATTTTAACTTTTCTAATTTCAATATTACCCTCTTCAATAAGAGATTCCTTACTAAACTTTATGCCTATTAATATATTTAACAATTTTCCAGACAATTCAATTTCATTCAATGAGGCTTATCCAAGACTAGAAATTTGGAAATTTAGTGTAGAAAATATTTTCAAAAGGCCTTTCTTGGGATGGGGAGGAGGTTCTTTCCCAATAGTTTATGAGAGTCTTAAAGGCAAGTGGATTGGACATCCACATAATATTATTTTTGAAATTGCTTTTAATTATGGAATATTAACTGCCTTACTTCTTTCTTCTAAGATTTTTCAATATTTGTATAAATTTTATAAATCAATAGCAGATTCTACTTTATTAAAAAACAGTGAAAAAAAACGTAATTTAATTTTTGAAAAAGCTTGGTTTTCATCTATTCTATTTATTACTTTTTCACATTTATTTGATATGCAGTATTTTGATTTAAGAATAAGTATTATAACTTGGATTTTATTATCAGGGATGAAAGCTGCTTTGTTTTAAGATTAAAGTAATTAGATTGATTTTCTTTTAATTTTCATATTAGTAATGAGACAGAAAAGATTTTTTTTGTGTGATACAAAGACAAAGAAAGACCAACTAGAGTAATATTGGAATATGAATCTATGAACTTAAAGATAATAGAAAGTATTTTAAAAAAAAATGAAATTAATCCTATTAAGAATAAGGCCTTAACAAGGCTAATTTTAAAAAAATTAATTATTCTAAATCAATTTATTTATGAAGAAATATCTAACTATTACTCTAATCGAAGAAAATTTTTATTAAAAAAAAACAATAAAAAAAAATTTCCATGTATTATCATATCTTAATTTTGAACTTAAAAATACAGTTAAATATTTCCAAATACCTCTATTAGATTTATTATGAACAAATATTTATCTAAACAAGAAGTTGAAGATTATTGGAATTTGTTAATTGATAAAGATATAGATCTTTTTATTTATACCCTTTCAACAAATAATCTCTCGAAAAATTGGGCATTTATCTTTAGGAATAAAATTCTAAAGTTACTGATTCCAAAAGAAGTAAAAATTGGAAATCTAGAATTTAATAAAAACTATTGTGAACTTGAATCATTAAAATCTAAATCTAAATCAGGCTACTTAAGTATTCACTCAGTAATGATTAGAGATTTAATAAGAAATCTAAAACCAAATAGTTTTTGTTTAATTCTTGATATTGACGCTTTCCCTCTTAGTGAATTTGCAATAAAACTTACATTTGTACTTGCTATGCTCAAAGGTATTAATGGTAATGTCCAAAGAACTAACTGTATTAAGAACGGACGTCATCTCTTCATAGGTCCATCTTATATTTGTTTTAATTCAGAATATATACAAAAACTAAAGGAAGCTGCATGGATTGCCAATGAAAGATCTGATGTTAGTGAAGAAATCACTTGGTCAAAACCCGAATTAATTGATAATAATATCTTCAAACCTATCAAAACTATTTTTAAACCTATTTGGGCTTTAGAGGGAGAAAAGAAAGTATATGGTGTGGGTACTACATTTGGATATAATAATTTACCAATAAACTATCATCATTTTTTTTCAAGAACCTTTATAGCAAGGTTACATTTTTTCTTAATAAGTTTTCTTAAATACATAAAGATAAAATTGACTTTTAGGGATAACAAAAAAACAAATTTTAAAAAAAAATTCAAACACGCTTTAACTGAAACTAAATTCTCCATAAAATATTTATTAGGAAAAATTTTTTAATGAAAGATATTTCTTTTTATCTAATACACAATAATTCTAGTGAAAGAAGACACCTCAGAAATAGTTTACAAAATCTTTCAAAAAATTTAAGTATTGATTTGATTCAAATTTATAAACAGAATAAAATTATCAAAAAACAATTTTCTTTAAAAGATAAATTAAAACTCTTAAGAATTTATTTTTCAAGAATTTTTTATAACTTAAAACACAAAAAAGATTTATCTTTGAATTTTTATTTTTTACTTTTAAAAAGTTTTTTACATTTAATTTTCTCAATAATAAATCTGATTTTTAAAAAAAACAATCAGAATATTCAAGCTTATAAACACCTTTTGATAGAAAAAATAGTGACTAAAAAGCATATTAATGCTTGGGAACACTTTTTAAAAAGCGAAAAAGAAATAATGGTTATATTTGAAGATGATGCTATTTGCAAAAAAGATACTGAGAAAAGATTAAAAGACTTTTTTGCTAAATTAAAACATTTTGATTTAAATAATATTTTTATTGATTTAGCAGGAGGCTTTAATACTGAAGATGTAATCCCATCAAGAAAAATTAAAAAATCAGAAGATGAATTTTTTGTTGTTGAGGGAATTTATACCAATACAGCTTGTAGTTATCTAATTAGTCGAAATCTTACTAAACTACTTTATAATGAATATCTAAAATCAGAATTAAATAATTCCTTCCCAATAGATAACCTCATAAATAAACTAGGCTTAAAAATCAAAAAAAGAGAAAATCTTTTAAGCATTCACTTTCATAATCCTTTATTTACTCATGGATCCTTTGAAGGTAATATAAATTCATGGCAAAATAATTCATCTAATTAGTTAATTATTAATGAATAAAGAAAATAAATTTAAAACGCCAATTTTAATAATAGCTTGGAGAAGACCAAAACATACTAAAAAATTAATCAATAAAATAAAACAAATCAATCCTGATAATTTATATATCGCCTGCGATGGACCAAATAAGGAAAACTCTTTAGAGAAAATAAAAGTAAAAAAAACAAAAGAATTACTATTGAAAAGTTTTGAAAAAGTCAGAGTAAAAAAATATTTTTTTAGTAATCACAATCAAGGTTGTAAGCTCGGGGTTTCAAATGCAATTAATTGGTTTTTTGAACATGAAGAAGAAGGAATAATTTTGGAAGATGATTGCATTCCTCATTTAGACTTTTTTGTTTTTTGCCAAGAGATGCTTGAAAAATACAGGAATGATGAAAGGATATGGTCTATAACTGGACATAATCAACAAAATGATATTCAAAGAGGCAATGGAACATATTACTTTAGTAAATATCCAAGAAGTTGGGGATGGGCTTCATGGAAAAGATCTTGGTTAAAGTATGATAGAGACATAACTGATTGGCCCATTATTAAATCAAAAGGTATATTAAAAAATAAACTTAAAAACAAAAGAGAAAAAATTTTTTGGGAAAATATTATGGACAATATTTATCACCACAACTCCCCAAATACTTGGGATTATCAATGGACATTAAGTGCCTTTCTAAATAATGGATTAACAATAGTTCCTAATAAAAATTTAATTGAAAATATTGGTTTTGATGAAGATTCGACCCATACTTTTGGGAGCGATTTCAATGGCTCTTTAAAAAAAACCAAAAAGAATAGCTTTAACCTATTTCCAACTATTCACCCTGATTTTTTTGAAATTGATAAACAAGCCGATGAGATAGTAGATATTTTGGAATATTCAGGTGGTAATAAAATTTCTAAAAAATTCATAATTAAAAAGTTAAAAAATATAAAAATTAAACTTTTAAAAATCATAAAAAAAATTTAGCTTTAAAAATGATAAGAATCCTACACTTATCTTATTGTGATAAGCATACAGGGGCAGGTATTGCCGCAAAAAGAATACATAACTGCATTGAAGATTACAATGATCCAATTATCAAAAGTTTATTAAGGATAAATACTTGTTCAGAAGATAATCAAAATATAAAAGGGACAAAAAGGCCAATTACAAAATTTTATAATTTTTCAAAGAAATATATAGAAAGAATTCTTATTAAATTTTTTAAATATGAAGACCAGATTTTTCACTCTATTTCTGCTTTCCCTTCATTAAAACATCATGAAATTAATAATTTAAATATTGATCTTGTTCATATTCATTGGGTACAGCATGAAACTATTTCAATAGAGGAAATTGGTAAAATAAAATTCCCAATTATTTGGACACTTCATGATTGTTGGCCATTTAGTGCTACTGAGCATTACCAAAGAAATGATCTCGATAAAAGGTATATAAATGGTTATAAAATTAAAAATTTATTTGCAATATCAGATTATGTTGATAAATTTTGTTTTTTCAGGAAAAAATTAAGCTGGAGAAATCACATCAGCTTAATAGCTCCAAGTAAATGGATGAGAGATTGTGCTAAGAATTCATTGTTAATGAAAAATAAACAAATAATAATTATTCCAAATCCTATAGATACAAAAGTCTTTAGACCTATTAATAAAAAAATTGCAAGAAAATCTCTTAAATTAAATAATAATAAAAAAGTAATATTATTTGGTAGTCTCGAAGGGGGTCAAGATCCTAGGAAAGGAGCTGATCTTTTGATTGATGTTTTGAAGTTTTTAAATTTTAATAAAGAAGATATTCAAATTGTTATTTTTGGCAAGAAGAAAAATGATCAAGATATTTTCAATAACACTTTTTTTGAGATAAAGCATCTTGGGATAATAAATTCAATTCATAAATTGTCCAAGGTATATTCAGCTGCTGATATCTTTATAATCCCCTCAAGAATTGAATCCTTTGGGCAAACAGCTGCTGAGGCACAAAGTTGCGGAACACCAGTAGCTGGTTTTGATATTGGAGGAATAAAAGATATAATTTCTCATGATGAAAATGGTATTTTAATAGAACCTTTCAATACTAAGAAAATGGCCATGGCTATTGAAAATTTATTAAAAGAAGAAGAAAAAATTTTAAGATTTTCAAAAGCTTCTAGAGAAAATGCATTAAATAATTGGGATAATAAAAAAATTGCAGAATCCCATATAAGTTTTTACAAGAAAGTCTTAAATTATGAATAAAAAAAATATAATAAAAAATCTTAAAATAATAACTCCCTTTAAAGATGAAAATAATTTAAAATTAGAAAAAACAATTAGTTGCCTTTATAGACAGAATTTAAATATATCAATTACCCATTTAATTTTATATGATTGCTCATGTAATAATATTTCTGAGATAGAAAATAAATATCCTTCAAAAAAAAACTATTTTCTAAGATTCATTTCTACAAATAAAAAAGGAATTTATACAGCAATAAACAAAGCTTTATACGTTTTAAAAAAAGAGAGTTACTATATTGTTATAGGAGCAGGGGATCTAATATTTTTCAATAATATTAAAAAAATTGAGATAAGTAACATATTAATGTGCCAATATAAATTATCAAATAATAATAAATATATTAATAAACTTAGAAATATTTATTCAGGAATGCCATATTGTCATAATGCAATTATTTTTAAATTAAACAATTTAAGATATTCAAATAAATATTCAATCTCTAGTGATTATGACTACTTCTTAAAGTTTATTAAATATTATCAAATTAATTTATCCAAAAATGATTACTATAATAACCAAATTTCAATAATATTTGAGTCTGAATATGGAGTTAGTTCTAAATCTATTTTCAAAAAAAACTTTGAGAATTTGTATATTCTCTATCGGAATATAGGTCTTAAATTCATATTTATTTACCTAGCATTAAAAATCAAAAAAATTATAAAGAAGATTTTATGATAAAGACAGATATAATAATTCCTTACTGGGAGAGATCTTCTATAGAAGATCTCAATAAAACACTTAATTCATTAAAAAATGAATTATCACTTATTAATAAGTTGATAATAGTTCTAGATGGTGAAAATTCATTTTTTAAAATCAAAATTGAAGATAAATTGATAGAAGATAAAATTTTGTTTATATATCTAAGACATAATCTAGGAGCAGGAACTGCAAGAAATATCGGAGCAATATTCTCAAATGCTGAAAATTTATTATTTCTTGATACTGGTGATATGAATATTAAGAATAGAGTTTGGAATCAAAATAAAGTACTAAATAATAATAATGTTTCTGTAGGAGCAATTAAAGAGATTAATTCATTTGGAATAAGTAGAGTTAAGTTTTCAAGTAAAAATATTGTAATTGCAAGAAAATTATTACCATATATAAATCCATTTAATAATGTATCTATTGGGATTAAAAGAAAATTTTTTATTTCAATTGGTGGTTATGGCGATACAAGAGTTGGTGAGGATTGGGTTTTAAGTGGAAGAGTATTAAAACAAACTGACAAAATTAATATCTCAGATAAGGTTTTGGTTTTAGTTAATATTGAGGAAAATTTTTTGCAACGAAGAAGTGGAATGAAAGTGTATTCTGAAATAAAAAAAAGCCTTGAGAAACTCTATAAGTTAGGAATAATAAATCTTTATGAATTTATGATTTCAAAAAGTATACAAAAAATATTTAGAGTTTATTTATCAAAATATTTTTTACCTTTAATATATAAATTCAATAGAACCAATATTAAGTTTTAAAAGGAATAGCCCAATATTTTTCTAAGTAAATACCAATAAGAAAAACTAAAAAAGTCAAAGATGACATAAGAATTAAGTTATTTGTTTTAGAAAAGATAACTAAAATAAGAGTACATGAAGCATAAATAATTGAAACTTTTGAATGTGACATGCCTTTTTGATGTAGTCTTTGAAAAAGATGTTTTTTATGTGGAGTAAATATATTTTCATTATTTTTAAATCTTCTCAAGATACATATACAACTATCCATTAACAATGGAGAAGCAGTTGATAATAATATCAAAGAGGAATTGAAGTCATTTTTTGAAAAAGTTATATAAAATAAAAGCAAACCTAAAAAGGTGCTTCCTGAATCACCCATAAATATTTTTGCAGGATGCCAGTTGTAAAAAAGAAAAACAAATAATACAATTGGAATAGCTATAAGATCTAAATTATTGTTTAAAGAATAATTTAATAAGATAAGAAAAATATTGCTAGCAACTAATCCATCTATACCATCCATAAAATTAATGCAGTTTATTAATGTCAGACCTATGAATAAAAATATAAATAAAGTAATACTATTAGCTAATTGATAATTACTAAAGACTTCAAAGTTTAATAATAAAAAACATGTTAGTAATATACTCATTATTTGAAAGAATAATCTATGTATCTGTTTAATGTTAAAAATATCATCTAGGCATCCAACAATCCCTATTGGAACAAATATCAATAAAGAATAATTCTTATTTAAAAGAACATATATTAAGTGAATTATTAAAAAAACTATGCCTGCACTTGTAGGGATTTTACCAACATGTGAACTCCTATAAATGGCATTATCAAGAATAAATCTTGAGAAATACTTATAAAATATATTGAAAAAAATTATGGATATAATAGTATATAAAATTAATTCTTTTGCGATAAGCATAATTTTATATATATGTATTAACTATAGTAGATTAAACAATTAAGATTTTTAATTCAAAAATCATAATGTTAAGCGAATTAAATTTCATTTCATTTAATATTTAAATAAATTAATTAAATAGGTAGTTAATATTTTAGTAGTAAGATTAAGAGAATAAATTTTGAAAAAAAATACATGGTATTTTGTATACCATCATAATCCAGAATATGAATGGAGTTTGCCGAGAGGATTTGCCGAAGAACTTGAGAAGCAATCAATAAAAGTCATAAGGAATGAATGTAATAATCCTAATATGTTTAGATTGCCATCATCAAAAGATATTAAAAAACAAAAAATCAAGGTGGTTCTTGTTTTCTATGCTGGTTACAATTATCAATTAAATAAAAATTTAATTAAATTTAAAAAGAATTTTCCTGAAGTTATTCTTATAAATGAGTTAGGAGATGAACCACAAACAAGAAAACTTAATTATATTAGAGCCGCTATTTCAGATATTTCACTTACCCCCGATTATGAATGTTACAGATATTGGAAAGAAAGAAATTTTAATTGCTATTGGTTCACCCACTGGGCTGATAGCAAGATCTTCTATTTGAAAAATTCAGGAAATCGTAAAGTTTTTATGGGTACTTCTATGGGTAATAGATGCTATTCCTTAATTTTGAAAATATTACTAGGGAAATTTTTTATAAATAAACACCTAAAAGATTATGAAAACACCAAATTTTATAATGAAACAAAGATTTGTTTTCAATATGCACGTTGGTCAGAAATAACAAGAAGAATCTTTGAGGCTGGAGCATGTGGGTGTTGCATATTAACGAATAAAATTCCAAAAGATAAAATGCTTGAAAAAATATTTACGCATAATGAAAGTATTATTTTTTACACAAATTTTTTCTCATTAATCAAACAATTGTTTCTAATCTTTAAAGATAAAAAAAAGATCAAAAGAATCTCGCAAAATTCCTACCACATAATTAAAAATAATCACACAGTAGAAAAAAGAGTTGAAAGATTAATAGACCTAGTTAATAATTATCAATCACAATGATTTCAAAGAAATCTATTTATTAAAAAATGAGAATACTAATTTATCTTGAACAGTCAAAAATACTTGAAAAGATGGTTAGCGAATTTCAAGTTAATCCAGGGGTTGGTGGCACAACTTTTACTTCTGCTAGACTGGCTATTGAAATACAAAAAGAATCGGATAAAAATAATCTAAATTTAAATATTACTTTATTCACAAAAAATCCCATAAAAGATAATTTTTTTAATGTAAAAGTTATTAGTGAGAAAGAAGCATTTAAAGAAAATTGGGATATTACATTATTAACTGGAAATATAATTGAGAAAATAAATAAAAATAAAATCAAACTAAATTCTAAAAGAACTTTTATTTGGTCTAGACATCCATTTGATCAAAACATGATCAGGGTTGCTAATGATTTAAAATTTGAATTAATATCAGTCGGTAAAAATCAATACATATCAAATTATTTATTAATTGGAGCTCATAATCATATTGATAATTTATTTTGCGCGAAAAGGATAAGAAAAACTGCTTTAAATAATGAGAATTTATTATATGTTCAAACTAAAAAAGATAACACTAAACTTCATATTGGATATATGGGAGCATTAGTACCAAGTAAAGGATTCCATTTAATTGCAGAGAGGTGGAATAATATCTCATCATCTTTAAAAAAAATAGGCCTTACACCAATTTTGCAAGTTATTGGTGGATCTGATCTATATGACTTTGATAAAGGACATAAATTTATCCCATGCGATAAAGAATATGGCAATAAAATATATCCTCATATTAGAAATGAGATTAATAAAACAATCTTCTTTCACGGCACCCTAAATTCAGAAAGATATGAAATAATGAAATCATGTGATATTGCTTTATTTAATCCAAGAGGACATGGTGAAGCATTCCCTGCTTCAATACTAGAATGGATGGCTCTTTCAATTCCAGTAATTAGTTGTTTAGATTATGGTTGTGCAGATGTAATGACTTATAATAAATTTCTAAGCATAAAAAATGAAAAAGAAATTGCAAATAAATTAGTAGAATTCTCAATTCTTAAAGAAAATGAAAAAATGGAATTAAAAATATTGAGTTTTACAATATCTAATTATTTTTCCTCAAAACAAGAATCTATCATTTACAAATGGATTTTATTGTTTACACAGAAAGATAAATTAATTAATGAATATCTTGAGAAAGAAATAGTTCAGAAAACTATTTTTAATAGATTTATTATTTTACTTAAGAGCACCATTTATAAATTCATTTCACTGTTTTAATAATATGTGCGGTTTTATAACAACAATTTCAAGAAAAGAAATATCTAGATTTGAAATTTTAAAGGCAAATAAATATATTTCAAGTAGAGGACCAGATCAAACTAATAGATTAAGTTTTGAAAAAGATGGATATTATTATGATTCAATTCATAATCTTTTAGATATTTCAAACTCATTTATATCTCAGCCAATTTTTACGGATTTAAAAAACTTGTTATTATTCAATGGTGAAATATATCACCCTAAAAACAACAATCCTGACACTTTAAATTTATATCAAGAACTAATAAGAAATAATCTATCAAATTATTTAAGAACTGCTAGGGGTGAATATGCTATTTGTACTTTTAATATAGAAAATAAATTAATAAAAATTTATACGGATTTGATAGGTACTAAACCTATCTTCTTTGGTATTAGTAAAGACTCAATTTGCATATCTTCCTATAAGTCTGCAATATCTCATTTGCTTTATAATGAAATAAAAGAAGTACCTCCTAACAAAAAAATTGAAATTAAATATTTTGATTTAGAAAATCCAGAAATTAGTTATGAAGATTTTTTTAAACTAGATCTTAAACAATTTAAATCAACATATGATTCATGGATTGATGCTTTTGAAAAAAGTGTAAAAGAAAGATCAGTTCATTTTAAATCTAAAATTTGCGTCCCTTTATCATCAGGTTATGATTCAGGGGCCATATGTTGTGTGCTAAATAAATTACGAATTCCATACTCTACTGTTACAGTTGGTAATTCTGAAAACAAGAAGATTTTAAAAAAAAGAATATCGATTAATAAAAAATTTTCCTGTAAAAAACATTATCAAATCCCTCCTTTAACCAAAAAAGAATCAGAAAAAGTTTCCTTATTTTTAAAAGAAAAGTTAGGTAATATAAAATATGAACATAAAGATAAAGACCAAAAAGATGCAATTATGTTGCATGAAGACGGAGGCGCTTTAGGTTTGGCAATCCTTTGTAAACAGATGTCTAGTAAAGGGTTCAATGTAATAATTTCTGGAGGAGGGGCAGATGAAATAATTTCAGATTATGGCTTTAATGGTAAAAAGATTTATTCACATTCTGAATTTGGCGGTAAATTTCCGAAAAATCTAGAAACAATTTTTCCTTGGAAGAAATTCTATGGTGATAGTCAAAGAAGTTATTTAAAAAAGGACGAGATGGTTGCTGGTTTATTTGGAATAGAAGGAAGATATCCTTTTTTAGATTTAAATGTTATTCAGGAGTTTCTTAATTTAAGATCTGAATTGAAAAATGAAAAATATAAATCCTGCGTATCAGAGTTTTTAGAAAGAGAAAACTATCCCTTTGATAAAAATTCGAAAGAAGGATTTAATCCCATGAAATCTGAAGTAAGTATCCTGAAAAAATTATTAATTAAGTCAAAAAAATTATTAGGAACCATATCACTTATAAATTGATGTATATAAATAAACTTAAGAAGTTACTTCATGGCAAGAAAATAGGAAAACAAGGAAGAGTGGGTTTGCTTATGACAATGGATGCGGGCCTAATTTTTATTTCTGTATCAATTGTTTTTTTCATTCTAAGGAATGAGTCTCTCTACCCAGTTATTCCAGTAAGCAAATGGCTTATACCAACTATTATTTTAATTGGCTTACCATTTTATATTTTCAGCAATCAGTATAAAAGTCTAACAAGATATGTTGGTGCGAAATCATTCTTCTTATTAGCATGTAGAAATGGAATTTTACTTTTATTGATATCATATTTTTCCAATTTTTTTGGATTACCTAAACCTTCAAATAGTAGTTGGATTCTTGTTTGGTTTACGTTATCTACCTTAACCAGTGCAACTAGATTACTTTTAAGAGATATATTAGTAAATTTCGATAAATCAAAATTAAAAGTCAAACGAATTGCAATTTATGGATCAGGAACTGAAGCTATTCAATTAGCTGCTGCTTTAAAAATATCTCAAACTTATGAAATTATATGCTTCATTGATGATCTAAAAGCTTTACACAATAGAACTATCTGGGATCTGCCAATAAAATCAATTGAATATATAGATAAGATTAATACTATTGAGGAGATCTTTCTTGCTAAGCCAAGTCTTAACAAAGAAACAATTAGAAAAGTTTATTTAAAGGCAAAAAAGAAAAATATAGGAATTTCTGAAATACCTTCTATTGAAGAAATTACAACAGGCAAAACAAGAATTGATTCTTTAAAACCGATCTCAATAGAGAGCTTACTTGGGAGAGATGAGATATATGTAAATTTAGGATTTGTTAAATCTATTATAGAAAACAAGTCAATTTGTGTTACTGGCGCAGGAGGTTCAATAGGCTCTGAATTATGTGAGCAGATAATTAGATTAAAACCTAATAAAATCATTTTGTTTGAACAAAGTGAGATTAACTTATATAAATTACTAGAAAAATTAAATGAGCTTAATCTAAAAAACTCACAATTAATTCCAATATTAGGTTCTGCGAATAATCGCTTTTTACTTGAAAAAGTTTTAAGAAAAGAAAATGTTGAAGTTATTTTTCATACAGCAGCTTATAAACATGTTCCATTAGTTGAAAGTAATCCTATTTCAGGAATCGAAAATAATGTTTTAACTACTCTTGCAGTTTGTAAGGCAGCTCTAAAGACAAAAGCAAAACAAGTGATACTAGTGTCTACGGATAAAGCCGTAAGGCCTAGTAATGTTATGGGTGCATCTAAAAGACTCGCAGAAATAATTTTCCAAGCATTTGCATCTGAAGAAACAAATATAAGCAAAGAAGATAAGGATTATATTCCAACTCTATTCTCTATTGTAAGGTTTGGTAACGTACTGGCCTCATCTGGATCAGTTGTGCCCCTTTTTAAAAAACAAATTAATAATGGTGGCCCAATTACATTAACGCATAAAGATATTGTTAGATATTTCATGACAATCAAAGAAGCAGTCAGTCTAATTTTAATAACAACAACAATGACTAAGGGTGGTGATGTATTTTTATTAGATATGGGAGAGCCAGTGAAAATATTTTCTTTAGCAGAACAAATGATTAAATTAAGTGGTTTAACAATTAAAAATCAAGAAAATCCTGAAGGTGATATTGAAATTGTGGAAACAGGTTTAAGAGCTGGAGAAAAGCTTTTTGAAGAGTTACTAATTAATGCAGAAGCCATAGAAACTGAACATCCATTGATATTTAGAGCTAACGAAAATTATATTAAGTATGGTGAGTTAATAAAAAAATTAAGCCTATTAGAGAACGCAATCAATCAAAATAATTTGAAAGAAATATTGAAACATCTCTCGATTTTAGTTCCAGAATGGAAGGCAAATTATAGATAATTATTTTATAAAATTTATTCTGCAAATTTTCTAAAAAAAACAATTTTTACATTCTTTTTTTTAGAGTAATCATATAAAACAAACAAACTAAAAAGGAAAATAGATATTACTAAATTTGCAGAAAAAATACTTGCATTTCCAGCGGTTACAAGAATATCAGAATTTATTTTAGGCAAAATATGTAAAAATAAAAAATATAGACTTGTTAGAAAACTAATTATTGAAGATAAAAGAAAGAAGGATCCTAAACTTAATTGATAAATATATTTATAAAGAATATCTTTTAAGAAATTGATACCCCAAAATTTTAAGAGTGGGTAAATCATACTTGAAGATTTCATCGAACTTCTCCATTCTTTGCCATATATTGTGTGCATCGGAAACTGATGCAAATTAGCTCCTAAATTGCTACATCTTTTTATAATACTGCATTCGAAAAGATATCTTGACTCAATATTAGTTTTAAATTTTTTAGATATTAAATACTTTAATGTGATTTGATTCATAGAAAAAAATCCATTAGAAATGTCAGTTAAACCTTTATAAACTAAACACATCCTTGAAAGTGGCTCTAGCAGGAAAGAACCTAATCTTCTATCAAAAGGTATATTTTTATTATTAATAGGGAAATGGAATCTGGTACCCTTAACAAGAGTTAATTCATTTATTGGCAGATTTAATAAATAAGGTACTAATTCAAGAAGGTATTCTGGTGGATGTTGCCCATCTGAATCCATCTTTATAAAAAATTGGTTTTCTGATTTTAATGCCTCTTTAAAACCGATTAAAGAAGAAGCTCCAACACCCAAGTTATTTTTATTATGAATTACATTAAATATATCTGACTTTGGTATTTCCTTATATGAGGAATCTGGGCACATGTCATCAACAATATAAACTGAAATTGAACAAATATTAGATAATTCAGAAGCAATTTTCATTAATTGTTTACACAAAGTACCTACTTTATTTTTTGCCCTATAACAGGGAATAATGACAGCTACTTTTGATTTCAATTTATGTTGCATTTTAAATTATAGAAATTGGAAAATACACACAAATCAATATACTATTATATCAGAAATGAATTGCAGTAATAATCTAAATGATAGATAGTTATCAAAAAATATCTTTAATCAAAATAATAATCAAAATATTTAAGAATTTATCTTCTAGAAGAAAAAGACAATTGGGAGCGTTAAGTTTTCTATTCCTAATTAGTAGTTTTAGCGAAGTGTTAACACTATCTTCAATTCAGCCATTCTTACAAGCTATGGGTGAAACAAATAATCAGGAAAGCTTAATATCTCTTCTATTTATTTTTATAATTCTTTTAATTATTTCAGCTTCTTTAAGGTTATTAACTATTTACTTGAATAATTATTTTGCAGCTAGCCTTGGGAACGAACTTGGTAGCTCTGCATATTCAAATTCTTTATCACAACCTTATTCATATCACTTAAAAACTAATACGAGCAATATAATTTCTACCATAGTAACTAAGACGAGTTCCTTAACGGATACTATTAGATATCTAATGTTATTTATAAGCTCTTTATTTATATTTTTATCTATTTTTTTTAGTCTTTTAAAGATTAATTTCTCAATTACTTTTATAATTTCAATTTCTTTTATTATTTTTTACGGAGTCTTAATCTTATTTATAAATAAGCGTATAAATAAAATTTCAAGAGTCAAATCGGAGCTTGTAATTCAACAAACCAAATCATTACAGGAGGGATTGGGATTCATTAGAGACATAATATTAGATAAATGCCAAAAAACATTTGAGAATGAATTTAAATGGAAAGATAGAAAACTAAGATTAATTGATGCTAAAAGTAATTTCTTAGAGGCATCTCCAAAATACCTTTTAGAAGTAATAGGAATTACAGTCTTAATAATATCTTCTTTGGTTTATTCAAGAAATAATCCAATAGAAATTATCCCTATATTAGGAACATTTGCCTTTGGGATACAACGTCTTCTACCCCCGCTACAACAAATTTATGGATCCTACGTTTTCATAGAGACTCATAAATACTCTTCCTTAAGCGTTCTTAATATGCTTGAAAATGAAAGAGAGAGAGAGCTAAACAAGAGAAAACAATTTAAAGAAGATTTCAACAATGAAATTAATTTTAAAAGCGTTTATTTTCGATATGATAAAAATTCTAA
Source organism: Prochlorococcus sp. AG-442-N07 (assembly GCA_003209675.1). Taxonomy (GTDB): domain Bacteria; phylum Cyanobacteriota; class Cyanobacteriia; order PCC-6307; family Cyanobiaceae; genus Prochlorococcus_A. The sequence continues at coordinate 63,081 of QCPX01000007.1, forward strand.
TTATGTCTTGAAAGATTTTGATTTAAATATAAAAAAGGGTGAAAAGGTAGGATTAATTGGTAAATCAGGTGCAGGCAAAAGCACTATTTTGGATTTAATAATGGGACTAACAAAGCCTGAAAAAGGTGAGATTTTAGTTGATGGTAAAAAAATGCATGAAAAAAGTTTCAAAATTGAAGGTTGGTACTCCCAAATATCTCATGTTCCTCAGAATGTCTTTCTTTCAGATCAATCTTTAGCAGAGAATATTGCATTTGGAATTGATAAAAAGAATATAGATATGAAAAAATTAAAAGAAGCCGTAAAGATATCTCAATTAACTAAGCTTGTAGAAAACTCTGAAAAAGGCTTTTTTGCAAAAGTAGGAGAAAGAGGCATACAAATAAGCGGTGGTCAAAGACAAAGAATTGGGATTGCAAGAGCAATATATAAAGGTGGGAAAATTTTAATTCTAGATGAGGCAACTAGTGCACTAGATACTGATACTGAAGATTCTATAATGGAATTTATTAATAAATTAAACAAAGAATATACCCTCATTATTGTTTCTCACAGAAGTAATACTTTGAAGTTTTGCGATAGAAAAATATTTCTTAAATAATCAGGCCTGCAAATTTTATATATATAAATAAGCTTTTTTTTATTATTATTCATACTTGGTAATAAGTTTGATAATATCATAAATTTATAAATATGATGAATTACTATAATTTTTAAAATTAATTTTATAGTAGTTTTTTATATTTTTTTTAAAATTTGAAAATTTTTGGGTAAAAATTGAACGAATATTAAAAAAGGTAATAAAGGATATAAATACCGCATATGGGCTGTCCCATAAAGAGTTGGCAAAAGTATTGAAAAAGGAAATAATAAAGCAAGTTTTCTTATATCGAATTCTTTAAAAATATAAATTAAAAGTCTTATTAAAAGAAAAGAATGAACAAGTAAAAATGAAATTGTTGTTAATAAATTAATAATATTATTTGCTGCATATTTAGAGGGCAAGTTCAGGCAATATATGGCTATTGCTTCTCTAGCCCCTAAATTTAAAATCATATGGATGATCGGTGTTAAAATAAAACTTAATATCTTACTTATATTTGGACTCATAATTTCCTTTAGAAATTTATCTATATTTTCTAAGGAATAACAACCAAAATTTTGTGATATGTATTCAACACCATAAAAAAGCTGAGAAGAAGTGATAAATATTGTTATGAGAAATAAAGTTAATATTCCAAGTAATTTAATTTTTGTAAAATCTTTCTTGAATAAAAAAATCAAGAAAAATTGAATCCATAATAAAGGTATAAGTGCATTCCTAAAAAGGGTACAAAATACATTAAATATAAATGATATATCAAAAGTATATTTGTTTGAATAAAATATCCATAATGCATATACAGAAACGCCTAAAGTTGCAAAAATATTTGAATCTAATTTCAATGAATATAATGCTAAATAAGGATGTAAAGATAAAAGGGCAATAAAAAGAATAGAATTTTTCTTGGAAAGAACTTTTATACATAGAAATATAAAAGGCGAAATTGTTATAAATGATATTATGAAAGATATAAAAATAAACTTAAAGGATAATAGAGTTTCTGTGTTATAACCTATTATCCTTATAAAAAAGCTATAAAAGAAATTAGAAGAAAAAATATTTAAATCGCTCTTATTATAAACTTCTAAATCAGTAAAAGAAAAAATCCTAGTATCATATATTGAAAGAAATTTATAAACAATTAAAGAACTTAATGATCTAAAAAATAAAAATATACTCGATAATAAAAAGAAATATCTTAGACTTTTACTACTTGATCGGATTATCATAAATAATTTAAGCAGTTTTTATAGTAATAGTCAAAACAGATTATTTTCTAAAAACAAAATATTTTTGACTAATAAAAGAAAAAGTAGCAAGGAAAGGAATAGCTATTAAAACTGCCAACGGAGAAGAAACACCCAAGCTAGTTATGATTTTTATTAATAACCATTGTATAAGCCAACTTGCTAATACTAAGAAAATATATGCAATAGGCTTACCTTTTCGTTTGAAAACTCCATATTTATTGGCTAAATAGCCTAAATAAGCATGCAAAATTTGACTTATAAAAGTAGATATACTTAAAGGAAATATAAAAAGGAAAAATAACAGTGTGCTATTGCTTAAAAAAGTAATTAAAGCGCCAAAAATAATGAACTTTACAAAAGATTTTGATTTTAAGATTCTTGAATTTTTCATACTAATTTTAGAAATTCATATTAGATCTCATATCCCTTTTCTAGAAAATATCTAAATCTGCCATATTAATTTTCCATTTATCAATATCAAATATTTGGGATGAGTGCTTCTTATTCGTAACTATAAATAGCTCCAATGGTGTAGGTAATAGAAAGTTTGGAACTTTAGGGAACAAAAAAATTGATAGAGGATTATTTTTTTGTACAGTTCTCAAAGACAGAATTAAATCACATTTTTGCTTTATAGCTATAGATACTAACTTTAATAAAATTGTTATTTCAATTAAAAAATTCTTTTTAATAATTACTATTTCCATTATAACTAATACCTGGAAACCATTTTTCTCTGTTTTTCTATAAGCAAAATATCCTATAAGTTTATCGCCAAAGAATATGTACTCTAAGAAATAGTTTATTAGACTATTAGAACTATATCTCCATTGAATCCATTTTTTGCTTCTTTCGCCTTGAATAAGATTATCTTTATAGTAAGTGCTTATCATATTTTCATACTTTTCTTTTTCAACATCTTTAGAAGAAAAATAAGTTTTAGATAAATATTGTAAATTCTTAATTATGAATAAATAAAATTTATAAAGTAATCCGCCCAAAAATTTTGGAATTTTAACATTTAATTTATTGTGCATAATTGAATTCATTATTGGCATTACTCTTAACTCAAGAGATCCAATAGGATTTAGATTTAATATTTTCTTATAAATATTTATGGAAACTTCATTTGGTATCATTATGCTTAATTCTGATTCAGGAATATCTTTTCTTACAAAAAATTGACTTGTTAATTTTAAAAAATTATCCAATTTTCTATTGTTTTTATGTATTAGTAAATCACAAAGATTAGCCCCTTTAATAATCTTATTTTTTAAAAAAAAGTTTTTCTTTTGATAACTAATCCTTGCAATTAATTTATCCTCGCAATATCCATTAATTCCATAAGAAAAACCACTAGGGTTTTGCAAATATTTCCATTTCAAATGATTCTCATTAGATATAGGATTTATTCGAGAGTATTCAGTCTGACTTAATAAAGAATATTTTTTTAGTATTTGGTTATTTATTAATTCTTTAATAACAAAAAATCCTGAATCTTTCATAGTATTCTAATATTTACAAATAATTGGTATTTCCATTTCTGAAATATTATTACATGCTACAGAAATATACCAATCCTCAAAATCAATAAAAAATGATTTAACATCATACCCTTTGTTCTGATTCTCTAATTTATTGGTACCTAATTTAAAATTCCATTTTGAAAGATCATTGAATATACTACCTTTTTGCCACTTAATTGCCGCTTCTTTTCTAACCCAAAGTTTTAAAACCTCAGAATTCAATTCCTTATCCTTTAGATCTTTAAAAGATTGTTTTTCATTATTAGAAAAGAATCCATTTAAAATTTTTTTGGCTTCAAAAAATCTATCTGATCTTTCTATATCTACCCCAATATTCCTCCTTGACCAGCCTATGAGTAAAACATCTTTACAATGACTTAAACTTACATAGCCCATCTCTTTTGGTAATTGTGGAGGAGATCCAGGAGGAGATATTAATGGAATTTCTAAAGCAGGAATTTCTAAAATATTAGACAAGGCTTCTCTGACATATCCTCTAGAGTGTTCATATTGAAAAGCTCTACTAGAGGAGAGTTTTTTTTGCCACTCTACTTCTTGAGAACTTATAGGCTTTAGGCATGAATTAATTGGAACAAACCATAGTGCAATTATTTTTTTATAACTATAAAGGTTCAAATCAAATAGAAAAAATTTTTAGGATTATAAAGTTTAATTTTAAAAGTGAAATTTTTAAAAATATCATTTATCTTCCTCCATTTAATTTAAGTATTTCTCCATTATAAAAATCTGATTTCTTTATGAATTCTATGGCATGTATTATGTCATCTGATAAACCTAGTCTTCTTGAGGATGTACTAGAAATTATATTTTTTATTTTTTCTTGATTAAAATTTTCTATTAATCCTTTTTCGAAGTAGCCTAATTCAACTATATTTGAAGTAATCCCAAACCTGCCATATTCTTTAGATAATGTTTTACTGTAACCTATTAGTGCTGATTTACTTGCTGCATAAATGCCAGCACCTTTAGCCCCTTCATTTCCGACTACAGAAGAAAAGTGTATAATTCTACCCCATTTTTGATTTATCATTATTGGAAGTAGTGCTTGAACTAAATATAGATTTGAAAAAAAATTCAATTCAAATGTCTCTCTTACTTTTTCAATAGGATAATTTGCAAGTAAACCATCAAAACTTTTTACAGCAAGATTTAAAACTGTTATTTTTTCTAAATTTCTTTCATATTTACTAATTAATTGATCTATCTCTTTGTGATTAAGAAGATTAATATTAACGCAAATACCTTTGTTATTATTATCAATTTTCTTACTATTACTAATAGCAATTACATCATTTTTTGTAGAGAGTTTTTTAAAAAGTTCTTTTCCAATTCCGCCTGATGCGCCTGTTATGAGATACATATTATTACCACCTAATTATTGTAGCGCCTAATGAATATCCTACTCCAAAACCTATAATTAAAACTTTATTACCAGGTTTTAATTTATTTTCTAAAAAGGCATCCTTTAATGCAATAGGAATTGAACAAGAAATAGTATTTCCTTTTTTATATAAATTAGAATACATTTTATCTTTACGAATACCAATTTTTTCAGACAATAAGTCTAATACCAATTTACTTGCTTGGTGGAATACAAAAAGATCAATATCATTTAAGCTTAAACCATTTTTATTTAAAGTTTTTTTTAGAAGAATAGGTACTTGACTAAGAGTAAATAACAAAATTGCAGGACCATTCATAAAAAGATTTTGTTGGCTAGGTTCTAAAGGATCTCTTGCTCCGCTTCCCTCAACTATTAATTCTCTAGCGCCTCTTCCGTCACACCCAAAGCTAAAATCACCAATAGAAGATGTATTTTTACTTTTTTCTAAAAGACAAGCAGATGATGCATCACTAAAAATCATTTTATTTGTTCTGTCATTTTGATTGATGAACTTTGAATAGGTTTCTGCGCAGATAATTAGGCAATTATTGATAGCTTTAGATTGCACTAATGAATATGCCACTGCGAGTGAATTTACAAATCCCGAACAACCTAAATTTATATCTAATGCAAGAATATCATTACTCATACAGAGCTTTTCTTGAAAAATGCAAGAAGAGGGCGGCAAAGCATAATCTGGAGTTTGAGAAACAAATAATAATCCCTCTATTTCTTTTGGATTCAAATCATATTCTTTAAACAAACTTTTGCAAGCAAATAATCCTATATCAAGGCTAGTCTCATCATCATTTACAAAATATCTTTGATAAATCCCCGTTTTTTTTTGAACTTGCTCAATATCCCATTCAGGATGAATTAATTTTAATTGATCATTATTCTCAATATTTGTGGGTAAGTAATAACTTATTTTTCTTAAACTTAAGCCAGTATTCATTAAAATTTCATTTTTCAAAGAGATCGTTTGCTTTTAATACCTTTTTTATAGAATCTATACTAGTAGCTTTTGATAATTCGGTTATTTTGGAGCATTTGCCTTCTAAAGCTTGGTCTAATTTTACAAGAATAGATAAGTGTCCAAGAGAATCCCACAAAGAATACCAATCTTTATCTCCACTACTAATTGTACCTTTTTTTAATTCTAATGATTCTTCAATTATTTCTATGAGTTTATTTTCGTCTAACATAAAAATCTAACTAGCTAAGTATATATCAGTCCAACATATCAATTCACCAAACTTTTGACAATAGTCTATACACCCATCTTTTTTCAGCTTTTCTAATAATGTTAAATTTTTACTTAGCTCTTTTGGTAAAAACCATTTATTATGAGAGATTTTTTTTATTTTTTTAAAGTTATTATTTGCTGTATTTAGAATTTTATTTGTATTAGATAGTGATATTACTGGAAAAAATATTTTTCCATTTTTCTTCAAAAATTTTCTTGATTGATTTAGTACTTTCTCGATATTTAATGTACCATCAATTCCTGAATCGCATGGGACATTTTTAAACCAATCAGAGAGTTTTGCTACTTCATCAGATATACCAGAAATATCATCAACTATAATATCAAATTTGTAACCGTTCCAATTAGAAAAAATATCTGATCTAATAGCTTCGCCTTTGCAATTATTAGATTTAATATTTAATTGGGCAACCTTTACCGCTTCATAAGAAATATCAGAGCAATAAATCTCATTAGCTTTATTTAGTTTTGATAATGATATACCTACTATTCCATTGCCGCATCCTAAATCCAACAATCTCTCAACTTGTTTAACATTAGCGGCAACTGCTGATATTAAGAAATCTGAAGTAGCGGTGGGCTCAAAAACATTATCATTTGTATTTAATAAAATTTTGATGCTTTCGTCAAATTTAGGAATATATTCTATTTTCTTGTAAGGCATCTAATTATTATTGTTAGGATTAAAATTTTATAAATTTAATAATAATTCAAATTGAATGGAATTTGGAAAATTAATTCAATATTGAATATATTCTAACCAGGAAGATTTTTTCAAATTACGATAGGTCTGATACAAAGGCTTTTTGGGAATCATTTTTAAAACGTGTTCCAAGGATAAATTATCTGCGACAACCATAGAATTAAGCTCCCCCAATATATAGGCTATAAATAAAAAAGGGAATAGCATTAACCAAGAAGAGTATTGGCTTTTATATGCAAGAAAAATTGTTTTACAAAATCTAAAGAAAGCTTCGTATGTGAAACTAAAGTAAAACCTCTTATCAAAAAATAAATCGCGTGGGATACCACATCTAAATAATTTAGGAAAAATATTCATGCCTCTATAAGTCGGATAAAGAAGTATTTTTGATTTAAATTTTTTAATTTCTTTGCATTTTAATATTGCGGCTGTTACTGTATCATGATCTTGATGACCTCCCTCAACAAGAGGAGAAAGAATTAAATCATAATTGTTCAATATTTTTTCAAAATATTTTCTTAAACTCTCAAATTTAATGTGAAATAAAGAATCCTCACATTTTATATTGCTTGGTAACTTAATAAAATTTAATTTGTTAATTTTTGATGAATGTATAATCTCTTTTTGCCTATTTCTATCAGATCCAATTAATAATAAATCAATCTTTCGGAAGAAATTTTCACGTGAAAATATTAATCCAAAAGTAAATAATTCATCATCCGCATGAGGACAAATAATTAAAGTTCTTTCAAAAACTTTTTTCATTAATTGATAAATATAAATGTAACTATATATCAAATAATATATAGAAAAGTTATTTCTTTTTAAATTAACTATCCCTTTTAAAAACCAGTATAAATTTTTTCTTTTTTTCTAATAATTGTAATATTCCCTATACCATTTAATAAATAACTCAACTCCTTTATCTATTGAAGTGCTAGGTGAATAATCTATCCATTTATTTAATTTTTCTGTGTTTGCAAAAGTTTTTTTTACATCTCCAAGTTGCATCTCTTTAAAATTTTTAATAGCTTTAATACCAATATTTACCTCTAAGAGATTTATAAAATGTAACAGCTCAACAGGTTTTGAATTTCCAATATTGAATATTTGATGAGGAACATTTAAAAAATTATCTTTTTTAGAATCTGAATCTAAATAATTAGATAATTGAGGTTTCTTAAAACAACATCTGTAAATTCCTTCAACTATATCATCTATATAAGTAAAATCTCTTTGCATTTTTCCAAAATTAAAAACATCAATAGGTCTTCTCTCAAAAATTGATTTTGCAAATATCATTGGAGCCATATCTGGTCTTCCCCAAGGACCATATACAGTAAAAAATCTCAATCCAGTTGTAGGTATCTTATATAAATGACTATATGCATTTGCCATAAGTTCATTAGATACCTTTGTTGCAGCATACAAACTTAAGGGGTTATCAACTTTTTGATCCTCTTGAAAAGGAAATTTATTATTCCCTCCATAAACAGAACTACTTGAAGCATAAATAAAATTTTGTATTTCAAACTCTTTACAACTTTCAAGTATGTAAGAGAATCCAACAAGATTTGTATTTATATATTCTTGCGGATTTTTCAATGAATATCTTACTCCTGCCTGTGCAGCTAAATTTATCACTACTCGTGGTTTATATGAATAAAAAATTTCTTTTAGTTTGTTCCTATTTGTAATTGAAATGTTTTCAAAATTCCAATTCCTAAAATTAGATGAATTTCTCTCAATATTTTTTAACCTATTTAACTTTAAATTTTTATCATAGTAAGAGTTTAAATTATCCACTCCAATAATTCTTAAACCATGATTTAATAACTTTATTGATAATGCAGCACCAATAAAACCTGCTGCTCCGGTAATTAGGATGGGATCTTTATTATCAATATTCATATATGAAATTTTAAATTTTGATTTTATAAATTCATTAAAAAATAAAATGTATTTTCTGAAATGAGACAAATTAAATCATAGCACTTTTAAATAAGTTATTAGATATGCCAAAAAAAATTTGATTTAGTTCAAAGTTTATTAAAACTATTTGCCACTTATAAGCTTTACTATTTCTTAAATTAGTTCTAAAAAATATTATTATGTAGAGATAATAAAAAGGGATATTAGATTTAAGTGAACTTTAATCAATTAAAAACAAATAAAGGAAATTTTATAGAGGGAGTTAAATTAATAAAGCCAAAAATATTTTCAGATAATAGAGGTTACTTTTACGAAAGCTGGAATTCGGTTTCTTTTAGACAAACAATAGGAAATATAGAATTTTGTCAAGATAATCATTCAGAATCATTGAATTCTGTCCTAAGAGGCATACATTATCAATCACACCCTTATGCACAGGGGAAACTAATTAGATGTACAAAAGGTACTATATTCGATGTTGTAGTTGATTTAAGAAAAAAGAGCTCAACATATAAAGAATGGGCTAGTGTTGAATTAGATGAAATCAATAAATATATACTATGGATCCCTGAAGGTTTTGGACATGGATTTTTAACTTTGAGTGATTCTGCAGAAATTCAATATAAAGTAAACAAGCCTTGGAATAGAGATTCTGAAATATCAATTTTATGGAATGACCCCACTTTATTAATAAATTGGCCCTTAAACAAAATAGATCATGATAAACCTATAATTTCTAACAAAGACCTCAATGGAATGTCTATAAAAAAAGTTGAAAAATTAGGCCTTACTTTTTAATGAAAGTTTTAATTACAGGATCAAAAGGCCAACTTGGAAGGACCTTAATACAATTAAGACCACCAGGAATTAAAATCTTCCCAATGGATAGATCAAATTTTGATTTAAGTGATATATCATCCTGCAGAGAAACTATCAGAAAAATAAAACCCGATTGGATAATTAACTGTGGGGCATTTACCAATGTTGATTTAGCTGAGAAAAAAAAGGAGCTTGTTATGAAAGTTAATTGTCTTGCTCCCTTAGCATTTGCTGAGGAAATCAAAAGATTAGGTGGTAAATTCTTACAAATAAGTACTGATTACGTTTTTGATGGTTTAAGCAGAAATAAACCATATTCTACTAGCGACGAAAGATCCCCTATTTCAGTTTATGGAGAATCTAAAGCTCAAGCTGAAATAGACATAGAAAAAACATTGGGAAATACTAATAAAGGTATAATTCTGAGAACCAGCTGGTTGTTTGGTCCAGTAGGAAAAAACTTTTTAATTACAATCCTAAATTTAAACCTTAAGCAAAAAAGAATCAAAGTTGTATACGATCAAATAGGTTGCCTTACAAGTACTTTTAGCTTAGCAGAGGTTTGTTGGATAATAGTTACACTAAAAAATCATTCAAAAATATTTGATGCAAATAAAAGCGGAATTTTACATTGGCACGATCATGGCCAAACTAGCTGGTATGAAATTGCTAAGGAAATTAATAATATAGGGAAAGAAATAGGCTTAATAAATCAAAAGTCAGAAATCATACCAATAAAAACGTCAGAATATAAATCATTAGCTAGGAGACCTTTATATTCGGTTTTAGATTCTAGTTCAACAAAAGAAATTTTAAATTATAGTGGTGAACATTGGAATTCTACCTTAAAAAAAATAATGCAAAAAATACCCCAAAAATAAATAATTTTTTAAGTTGTTGAACTGATATTATCTTTTTAGAAAGAGATTTTTACCTACCATAAATATCTTTGAACCTATGAATATCATCCTCCCCAAGATATTTGCCACTTTGAACTTCAATTAATGTCATAGGAAATTTTGTTGGATTTGATAATCTATGTTTTGATCCAAGCGGGATATAAGCACTCTCATTCTCAGATAGAATCATCTCATTTGAGTCAATTTCTACTTTAGCAGTACCGTTTACAACAACCCAGTGTTCAGATCTGTGATAATGCATTTGTAACGAAAGAGAGGCGCCTGGGGAAACTTCTATTTTTTTAACCTGCCATGTATCTCCCCCCGCAATAGTGAAATAAAATCCCCAGGGTCTGTGAACTTTTTTATGTTGTGTGGCTTCTAGATAATTATTTTTTTTCAATTCTTCTACCAAGTCTTTTACATTCTGAGCACTATCCTTATCAGCAATCAAAAGAGCGTCGTTAGTATCAACGACAATTAAGTTATGAACTCCCATCCCTACAATTAATCTTGAATCTGATCTAAATAAACTATTCTTAACATCTCTGGCAACTATATTCCCACTAAATACATTACCATTGAAATCTTTTTCGCCATAATCCCAAAGAGAATTCCAACTGCCAACATCACTCCATTTTGCATCTAAAGGTACTACAACTCCAAGATTAGTCTTTTCCATGACCGCATTATCAAGTGATATTGATGGACAATCATCAAGGGCTTTTTCATCTAATCTTTCAAAATCAAGATCTTTCCTTGAATTTTCTATTGCTTTTTTGCAAGTCTTAACTATTTTTGGTTCAAACTTTTCTAATTCATCCATCATTGTTTTAGCTTTAAAAACAAAAATACCGCTATTCCATGAATATTTTCTATCTTTTATCAAATTTTCAGCAATATTTTTACTAGGCTTTTCAATAAACTTTTTTATTTCAATCCCTTGAAGTGTTTTAAAATTCAATTCTATTTTTGATTCTATATAACCAAAACCAGTTTCTGGTGAGGTAGGTAAGACTCCAAATGTAACTATTTTGCCTTTTAAAGATATTTCAATCGCTATTTTTAAGGACTTTAAAAAAGATGCCTCGTCTTCTATTAAATGATCCGCTGGAAATACTAATATAATTGGATCATCTGCTAATTGTAACGATTTTAAAGTAGATAATGTAATTGCAGGACATGTATTCTTAGCAACTTTTTCTAATATTATGGAATTTGGTCTTACATTTATTTCACGCATATTTTCAGCAACTATAAATCTATGCTCCTCATTACATACAACAATAGGATCATCTAATTCCCTCATATCAAATAGTCGATCTTGAGTCTGTTGGAGAAGCGAATTTTTACTTTCTTTACTTAAATTAAGAAATTGCTTTGGATAACTTTTTCTTGATAAGGGCCAAAGTCTAGTTCCAGATCCTCCACTCAAAATAACAGGAAATATTTTCAAACCACTCATTTAAAATATTTTTAAGATATTTTTTAAATATATTATATCTAAACTAATTGATTAAATTAATGTTATTTTAAATTTAGACTTAATTATTGTTATTTATGTAAGTCTAATTTACCTTAAAAACCAAATAAATTTTAAATATTTAAAATTTAAGATTTTAAAATATTTAGATAAAAATTTTGATATGTTTGGTAGGTAAAAGTTAAATTTTACATAATTTATTTAAATTTCTTCATTTTATCTACAATTAATTGTAGTCTTTAAGTCTAAATACGCTTCTAAAAATTCCTAAATGAAAAAAGCCTTAATTACAGGAATTACAGGACAAGATGGGAGCTATCTTGCTGAATTACTTTTAAAAAAGGATTATGAAGTTCATGGTTTAAAAAGACGTGCGAGTAACTTTAATACTCAAAGGATTGATCATCTTTATCAAGATCCACATAATCCAAACCCTAAATTAGTTCTTCATTATGGAGACTTAACTGATAGTACAAATATAATTAATATTATTAAAGAAATTCAACCAGATGAAATTTACAACTTAGGCGCTCAAAGTCATGTGGCTGTTAGTTTTGAATCTCCTGAGTACACTGCGAACAGTGATGCACTGGGTACATTAAGAATACTCGAAGCAATCAGACTTTTAGGTCTAACAAATAAAACTAAAATTTATCAAGCTAGTACAAGTGAATTGTATGGTTTAGTACAAGAAGTTCCTCAAAAAGAAACTACTCCTTTTTATCCAAGAAGTCCATATGGGGTAGCTAAGCTTTATTCATATTGGATAACAGTAAACTATAGAGAATCATATGGAATGTATGCCTGCAATGGAATACTTTTTAACCACGAAAGTCCTCGAAGAGGTGAAACTTTTGTTACCAGAAAAATTACAAGAGGTTTATCTAGGATTAACGAAGGTATTGAAGATGTTATTTATTTAGGTAATTTGAATTCACTTAGAGATTGGGGCCATGCTAGAGATTATGTTGAAATGCAATGGAGGATGCTTCAACAAAATAGTCCAAGCGATTATATTATCGCTACTGGAAGACAGGAGTCTGTTAGAAGATTCGTAGAATTATCTGCTAAGTCACTGGGTTGGGACAATGGGAGTAATCAATCTGGCATAATCTGGGAAGGAGAAGGTCTTAAAGAGGTGGGAAGAAGAGCAGATAATGGCAAGGTAGTTGTAAAAATAGATCCAAGATACTTTAGGCCCTGCGAAGTTGATACCCTTCTTGGCGATCCTAATAAAGCTGCCAAGGAACTAGGTTGGGAAGCCTCTACAACTTTGGAAGAATTAGTTGAAGAAATGATTTTAGAGGACACTTTAGCAGCAAAAAAAGATTTATTAATTCGTAATCAAGGATTCACATCAAACCCCTCAAGAGAAGCTCCATCTGCGCATAATAGTTTTAATGATTTATAAAAATAAGTTAATCTCAAAAAAAGATAAGATTTTTATTGCCGGACATACTGGTATGGTCGGGAGTTCCATAAAACGTTCTTTAATAAAAAAGGGTTATACAAATTTACTTTGTACAAAAAGAAAAGAGCTAGACTTACTTAATTTTTCTAAGGTTAAGGATTGGTTCATAACAAACAAACCAGATATTGTGATTCTTGCTGCAGCAAAAGTAGGAGGAATAAATGCTAATTCAATTTATAGTGCTGACTTTATATTAGAAAATCTAAAAATTCAAAATAATGTTATTGAAAATGCATGGAGACAAAACATTAAAAGATTTTTATTCCTTGGCAGCAGTTGTATTTATCCAAAATTTGCGGAACAACCCTTAAAAGAGGAATCCCTTTTAAGTGGATCTCTTGAAAGTACTAACGAATCTTACGCTTTAGCCAAAATAGCAGGTATTAAGTTATGTAGTGCATTAAAAACGCAATATGGATTTGACTCAATTTGTCTGATGCCAACAAATCTTTATGGTCCAGGAGATAATTATAATGTTCAAAATAGCCATGTATTACCTGCAATGATAAGTAAGATTTATGATGCAAAGTTAAGATCTTTGAATAAAATAAACTGTTGGGGGACAGGATCACCAATGAGAGAATTCCTTTTCGTAGATGACCTTGCCGAAGCTGTAATTTTTGCATTAGAAAATATTTCGAGTAACAACAAATACTTATATGATTGTGAAAATAATTTCAAGGGGATTTTAAATGTTGGTGTAGGATTAGATATTAGTATTAAAGAATTAGCAGAATTAATTTCTACAATTATTGGTTATGAGGGGGAAATATTTTGGGATAAAACTAAGCCTGATGGAACCCCAAAGAAATTATTGAACATCTCTAAATTAACTAATTTAGGCTGGACAGCAAAAACCACTTTAAAAGAAGGTATTAAAATTACCTTAAAAAAATATATTGAAGATTTGAATAAAAATATATTACGATATTAAAAATAAAGTTATCAGCTGGTTTTAACTCATAGAAATTAAATATTATTTAGAATAAAGAAACACAATAGCAGGATTCAAGTCAAATATTTTTTTTTGTTAGAAGTAAATTAAAGTTTCTAGATATATAAATTTGTATACTTACTAAAAATCAATATTTTCCTTAAAAACTAAGATTCCTCCTATTTTAAATCCTTGTGTAACCAACCTCTCATAAAAATCATAAATTTCGCTTTTTTTAGTTATTCCTAATTTAATTAATAAAAAAATATTAGGTGTTTTAATTGCTTCTGATAATTTATTAGTTATTAATATTTCTGTATTAGAGAAGACTTTTTTAAATTCATTATTTATTAAATTCCTATCATCATTAGGAAAATTTAGGGGGGTCAATAATGAAATATTATTTTGACTTTTAGATAAAAGGCCTCTTTTAAGAATTGAAAAGCATTCTTCAATTTGAAAATTATTCGAGAATTCATATATTGTAGGAATATTTGTGAAATTTCTTATCTCTTTTGAACTATAAATTTTATCTTCTTTTTTATCTCTAACAAATGAAATAAGACTTCCAATAATTAAACTAAAAAAAGAGCCTAAAAATACAATTCTTTTTTTCTGAGGAGCTACTGGGAAGGGATAAAGCGTTGGATTAGTAGTCATCTCCCACGATTCTAAAGTTTTTGCCTCTTCCAATTTCAAAAGAAGTAGTTGATTTTCAAGAGAAATTAATGTTGATTCATCTCTAGAAGCTTCTCTTATTAATTCTTTATATCTAAAAATAACTTCTTTTGGTCTAATAGAAGATTCTACTCTTGCTTCAGCCTCCAATCTAGATGCCTTTAAATAATTAATCGCTCTCTTTTTTAAAAGTTTTATAGTTGTCTCTCTTCTTTTAATCAAATTTTGTATTACTTCGTCATTGGTATTATATTTTGTCTTTAGATCAGCTAATTTAGTCTCAATTGATTCAAGTTCTTGGGGTAATCCTCGAGATACTAAGGCAGGAATGGTACTGCCAATATATTGAAGTTCTTCTAAGTTATTTAGATACTTTATTTTTTCTATTTGTAGATCAATTTTTCTTATCTCATTTGAAGCTTGGGCTCTTATGTTTTCAAAACCTACATTAGGCAATAACAAATTTAATGAATTTAATGATTGTTTCTGAATATTATCTTTATTAAGTAAAGTTAAATTTTCTTCATCTGAAAAATCAATATAAGCAAGATTTTGATCAATTGCAAAATCTTGCGCAGCTTTTAATGACTTAGAACTTTTTTCAGCAAAAATTTTAATTTGTTCTTTCAAATAATTATTGGACAACTTTTGAGCAATTCTTTTATTTTTACTTGAGTATTGCTTATATGCATGTGAAATTTTTTGGAGGACAGGGAGTATTAATTCTTTGTGATAGTCCTTATATGATAATTTTAAAACTGAAGTATCTTTTATTAAATCAACTGACAAAAAATCTTCCCTCCACTCCTCAAATCTTAAATTTTTAAATTTATTATCATTTATTTTACTTTTTTCTAATCTTACATATTCATAAATATCCATTAAAACTGAGGGGCTTTTAAGAATTTCTATTTGAGTTAATAATTTCGAGCCTTTATTTCCTGTAATATTAAAAGCTTTTGCTACTTGCAAATTACCGGCATTAAATGTCTTATTATCATCTGCAATTACTATTTGGAATTGTCCTTGCCAGATTTTCTTTTGAGTATATGCAAAAATAATACTAAACAAGAATCCAAGTAAGCTACAAAAAAAGATAAGTTTTTTATTTCGAATTAATGACTTAAAAAGTAAAGCAATATCAATGTAATCACTGCTTAAAGAATCTTTAATATTTTTTGTTTCTGAATTAATATCCATTAACTATAAAATTAACAACTTAATTATAAAATGTCACTTAACAAAAT
>QCPX01000008.1:0-72339 GCA_003209675.1 Prochlorococcus sp. AG-442-N07
AGCTGGAGGTGGCAAAGTTCTAGACTCTGGAAAATACATAGCCGATTCTCTTAATATCCCTTGTATTACAGTTCCCCTTAGTGCCTCTACATGTGCTGGTTGGACAGCCTTATCGAATATTTATACAAAGGATGGTC
Source organism: Prochlorococcus sp. AG-442-N07 (assembly GCA_003209675.1). Lineage (GTDB taxonomy): Bacteria > Cyanobacteriota > Cyanobacteriia > PCC-6307 > Cyanobiaceae > Prochlorococcus_A. The sequence goes on from QCPX01000008.1 coordinate 138, forward strand.
AATTTATAAAAGATGTTGCATTAGGATCTTGTCCGAAAATACTAGTTTTTGATCATAAATTTATTCAAACAGCTCCATCAAGAACACTTGCAAGTGGCATAGCAGATGCCTTGGCAAAATGGTACGAATCCTCAATAACAAGTTCAAAAATAGATGACGGTCTTGTTCAACAAGCAATTCAGATATCAAGAGTTTTAAGAGATCAACTATTGATAGATGGAGGAAAAGCATTTAAGGGTCCATTTGAAAATAATCCATCTTGGCAAAATACTGTAGAAGCATGTGGACTTACAGCAGGATTAGTTGGCGGTATTGGTGGAGAAAAATGTAGGACCGCAGCAGCACATGCTATTCATAATGCAATTACTCAGATAATCACCCCTAATAAATTCTTACATGGTGAGATTGTTGGGGTTGGTTTATTATTGCAATTAAGAATAGAAGAAATGAAAAATAATAATAAATTAGCTGATCAATCAATTAAACAATTATTTGTGCTTATGAAAGAATTGAATTTGCCAACTACTATCGGACAACTTGGTATAAATGTTTTTGAAAATAATAATTTAGAGAAAATTGCTGATTTTACTTGTCGAGATAAATCTGAGATTCACTTTTTGCCTTTTGAAATTAATAAAAGGGACATAATAGAGGTTATTTCAATTTTTGAACAACAAAAAATTAAAACATAAATATTTTTTGACTAAAAACAATTTTGAACAATTAAGTGATTTAAATGCAGAATTTTTCGAAAGTGCCAAATTGTCACTACTAGATCCTTTAGGTATTTATTTGGCAAATGATGTTAAGTGGATAAAACTTAACCAAAATTGGAACTCCTTAAAATTCCCAGTAGTTATGGGAGGAAAAGGTGAACCTATACTTCTTCTACATGGCTTTGATAGTAGTTTTTTAGAATTCAGAAGAATATATAAATCACTAAAAAGAAATTTTCAAGTTATCGTTCCTGATCTTCTGGGTTTTGGTTTTAGTCCCAGATGCGCAACAAATGAATACAATTCCTCGAAAATAATTTCGCATTTAATTGATCTCCTTAAGACATTAAAAATAACGAAGAATCTAAAAATTATAGGTGCCTCTATGGGAGGCTCAACAGCTTTAAAACTTGCTTATGAAATTCCTGATTCTATTGAAAAAATTATCCTTTTGTCCCCCGCCGGATTGTTTGGAGAACCTAAGAGTATCCCTTTTCCTCTTAACCAAATTGGGGCCTCATTTCTTGGATTACCTCAGGTTAGAAAAAGTCTTTGTAGGCAAGCATTTGCTTTTCCAGATGAATGCGTTGGTAAGATGGAAGAGCAAATTGCTTCAATTCATCTAGGTTGTAAAGGATGGAGGAATTCACTTGCATCATTTGCAAAAAGTGGTGGGTTTGCAGGAACTCAAAAATATATCCAAAATATCCCAATAAAAACATTATGTGGAGAAAATGATCGAATTCTTGGGAAAAAAGAGCTTAAAAAAATAGGAAATATCGAAAAATTAAATTTTGTAGGTTTACAAAATTGTGGTCACCTTCCGCATATAGATCTTCCCTCATTATCTAGTAAAATTATCCAAGATTATTTTTTGGAATAAAAGATTATTTAATTAATTTATATACTTTAGTATTATAAAAATATAATACAAAACAGATGGAGTAAAGATGTAACTGTCAATTCTGTCAAGAATTCCTCCATGTCCTGGTAAAAAAGTTCCGGAATCTTTTATTTTTGCATCTCTCTTCATCATAGATTCAATTAAATCTCCAACTAATGCCATAAGAGAAATTGAAATCCCATAAATTATTCCAACAATTAATGGATTTTCCCAATTCATTAAAAATGCGAAAAATATTGCTAGTAAAATTGAACAGGATATTCCTCCAATTAAACCCTCTATAGTTTTGCTAGGAGATATTGGAGATAAAGATGTTTTACCAAATGACTTCCCAATGAAATAAGAACCAATATCACTAGCTACAATTAAAAAACAAGAAGTTAAAGTTAAATGAAGACCTGATGTATTTGATAAGTTCTCAAACGACAAAAAACCCTGATTTGAACTTATTATCACTGAATCTAATCCCCTTAACTTAATCCAGTAACTAGGTAAAAAACCTAAATAGAATAATCCAAAAATAGAGGCTGCAATATCCGAAATTGTCCCAGGTTTTGGTTGCAAAAGTAACCAAGTGCATATCCCAACTGAACAGATTGGTAAAATTGAATTTGAAATTTCTCCTTCTAGCACACCTATGGTCTCAAGATAAGTAGAAACTATAATAAAAAAGGATGAAAATAAGGTTGTTTTTGTAGCTGGTCTTATCCCTTTAAATTCTGCCATTTTAAAAAATTCTAATAATGCTAAATACGTAAGCAACGCTGTTGCCAATGTAAAAAACCATCCCCCCAACGAAACAACAATTAAACCAAAAATTCCTATAAGTAATCCGCTTTTTAATCTCATATAAAATTGCTATGTTTCTAAGACTCTTATATTAAAATTTACCAGATCTTTGTTGTATAAACTTTGATTATTTATCCAATTAAACCTATATATGTCAACTTTTTCGCCAGGAACAATTAGAGGTATCCCAGGAGGATAAGGGCAAATAATATCTCCAGATATTTTATTTAATGATTGTGAGAAAGGAATACTCCGCGTCTTACTTCTCCAAGCAATTCCAATTTGGATTTCCGGTGCTTGAACTAATTTAAAGGGCGATTTGAGTACTTCTAAACTTTTTGATTTTTTGGAATTTAATAGTAATTTTTTCCATAACTTTTCAAATAAATTAAGAAAATCTTTTTGATTCCCAAATCCTAAGCAAAAAGTCAGAGACGTCATTTCTGGTAATTCAGCGATAAGGCCATTTCTATAAAAAAACTTATCAGCAGTAAAACCATCTATTCCAGCCTTAGAGGTATTTACTACAATTTTTAAGGGGTCTTGAGTTTCTATGAGAGGAATATTTTTTTGAATTAATTTTTTGTAAATACTTTTTGCTTCTAAAATTCTTTTTTGATATTTTGATAAACTTTTTTTGTTAAGCCAGTCCCTAATAGACTCTTCACAAGAAGAAAGTAATAGGGAACTTGGACTAGTAGTTTGAAGCAAATTAATGCTTTTGATCAAATTACCTTCATTTATTAGATTCCCTTTGTACCAAAGTACCGCCGTTTGAGTTAATCCATTGAGCGACTTATGCAATGAATTAACCACTAAATCAGCGTTTGATGATAATGCCGGTTTTGGTAAATTAAGGTTTTCACAAAAAAGAAAATATGTACCATGGGCTTCATCAACTAAAACAGGTAAATTTTTTTGATGACAATAATCTATTAAAGGTTCTAAATCTCCGGAATAACCATGATAAGAGGGATTTACAAGAATGACCCCTGCAATTTTATTCTCATCAAAATTTAATTTTTTAAATACATTTTTCAACCAAATTTTTGTAATCGGTTTGTAATGCCCCGTTCCAGTTGAGAATTCTAGGTCAAAAAATATTGGATTTATATTCTGCATCGCACAGATTTTTATAACACTTATGTGAACATTCCTAGGCATCAGGATATTTTCGCCTGGATTTGCCATTGCTATTACTGCTGATTGTATTAATCCGGAAGCACCATTAACTCCAAAAAAACATCTTTTAGCCCCAAATTTATCAGAGAATTCCCTTTGAGATTTAGCAATTAATCCGCTTTGGGATAGTGGTGAACCTATTTCTGGTAGTTCGGGCAAGTCCCAATACCCAGGCGGATTTTTTAATAACTTCACTAATTTCTTTGGTAAAGCTTCACCTCTGTTATGAGCAGGAAAGAATAAAGACTTTAAAAACTTTTTAGTTAGAAAAGATGAAATGCTCATAAAGTATTATCTACATATATAGAATGGATAAAGAGGTAATCTTTTTTGATATTTTTTAACTTTAATGAAAAAATCTTTTTCGAAATATTCAGCAAAAGATAATTTACTTTGGTTGATTTTGAGACCATGGATTTTTATACCAAGAGTTTTATATATCCTTTTAACTTTTATTTTTCTTTTTTTGAGAATACTACTTCAAGGTAACAGTAAAAATAAAAATGTACAAAAAAATCTCTCGAAATATCTTTTCGATGTAATAACAGATTTAGGCCCTTGTTTTATCAAATTAGGCCAAGCACTCTCAACTAGACCAGATCTTGTTAGACAAGATTGGCTTACAGAACTTACAAACTTACAAGATAACCTCCCAGCATTTGATCACAAAATTGCTTTAAAAATCATTGAAGAGGAACTTGGATCACCTGCTAATGAATTATTTGAAGAGTTTCCAGATAGTCCTATTGCTTCTGCAAGCTTAGGTCAAGTTTATAAAGCAAAAATAAATAATTCTTATTTAGCTGTGAAAGTACAGCGGCCAAATTTATATTTTCTTATAAGAAGGGATGTTGTAATCTTGAGGTTTTTAGGAACTTTTTTATCCCCACTCTTACCTCTAAATGTAGGTGTTGGAATTGGGGAAATAATAGATGAATTCGGTAAGGCACTTTTTGATGAAATTGACTATCAACAAGAGGCCGAAAATGCTTTGAGGTTTGCAAATTTATTTAAAGAAAACCCAAATATTTTTATTCCTAAATTAGAAAAACAGTTTTCTTCCAAAAGGGTAATCACAACTTCTTGGATTGATGGAGTTAAGTTAAGGGATCGAGCTTTACTAGAGGAAAATAACTTAATACCTGCTTCGTTTATAAAAACATGCGTCATCAGTGGACTGCAGCAATTATTTGAATTTGGATATTTTCATGCAGACCCACACCCTGGAAATATGTTTGCTCTCAAAGGAGGAAATGCAGATTGTGGAAATTTAGCTTATGTTGATTTCGGAATGATGGATACCATTACAAATTCAGATAGACTGACTCTTATTAAGGCAATTGTTCACATAATAAACGATGAATACTATCTTCTAGCTGAAGATTTCCAGAAATTAGGTTTTTTAACCAAAGAACAAGATCTTCTCAAACTTGTTGAACCATTAAAAGAAGTTTTAGGAGGATCTTTTGGCGCTGAGGTTGGTAATTTTAATCTTAAAAATGTAACCGACAAATTCTCAAAACTAATGTATTCCTATCCTTTCAGAGTACCAAGTAGGTTTGCCTTAATAATAAGAGCCGTAGTTAGTCAAGAAGGTTTGGCACTAAGGTTAGACCCTGAATTTAAAATTTTAAAAATAGCTTATCCATATATTGCTAAAAAACTGTTGACCGATAATTCTGAAGAGATTTTAGAAATACTTTTAGAAGTCGTTTTTGATAAAAAAGGTCAAATCCAAGTTGAAAAAGTTGAAAGTTTATTAAATATTTTATTTAGAGATTCAGAGAGTATTAATTCAGATCTCATACCAGTTGCGAACGCTGGATTGAAATTATTTGTCAGTAAAAAAGGATCTGAAGTTAGGAAGAATCTTCTTTTAAGTCTTATAAAAGATGAAAAATTAGAATTTAGTGATGCGAAAAAACTCCTAGCTTTAATTAGAAATACTTTTAGCCCGTTGAATATTGCAAAAAGTGCAGTGCAAAATATTATTTCTACAGTTTAGTTTTATATTTATTTCTAATTAACTCACTTATGATTTTAATTCGACTAAAATTGAATGTAATGTTTAAAAGTAACAAGTAAAAGGGATTATTTATTTTTGGAAGATTAAATGAATATTTTGAAAAATCGCTTTTTACTTCACAAAAAATCTGAAAAAAATAAAGACTCTGGTTCTGGATTGGTTGACCAATATATTGAAATTGCAAAGTTAGTAAAAGAAGCAAGAATACAACAAAACCTAACAATTAAAGATTTATCATATATTTCAAAAATTCCTGAACGAATAATATACTCTATTGAAAATAATAATAAAAATATTAGGCCAGAGTATCCTTTTATTAGATCTATATTAATTAAATTAGAGGAATGCTTAGTATTAAAAAAAAATACATTATTAAAGTTAACAGTTAAAGAAAGAAAAATTTTAAAAAAAGAGGGAAAGGATTTTCTGTTCAGGGAATTCGATCTTATCAATACATGGCAAGGAAGTCTTTTGTATTTTTTTATATTAGTTCTAACTATATTTATATTGAAGAGATACTTTATTTTAAATGTAAATGTTATAGAGATTCAAAATATTGAAAATCAAATGATTGATAAATAATTTTTAATAATTTCTACTTTAGAGTTCTCCCAAAATTATTTCCTAGCTCACTAAACATTCTTATATAATCCTCTATTTCTTCTAAAGGAATATTTAACTTCCATTTCCAGTTATTTTTTGTGGTGCCAGGTTTATTTAATCTACTTGAATCGTCTAGAGATAATAGATCTTGTAATGGAGCGATAAAGAGATTAGCATTTGTTTTCATGCCAATTTCTATTAAATCCCAAGAAGGATTTTCTGAAAATTTATACTCATCTTTTATTCTTTTTTTGGATTCATAATCTAAATATTTCCACCATGAAACAGAAGTAGAGTTGTCGTGAGTACCTGTATAAACAACCCAATTTTCTCCTTTAATATTCTTAGGCAAATAAGGATTATCTTCATTGCCATCAAAAGCGAATTGTAATATTTTCATGCCAGGCAGTTCGAAGTTCTTCCTTAATTTCTCTACATCTGGGGTTATTACTCCCAGATCCTCCGCAATAATTGGTAGATAGTTACCCCCTAGATCCTTTTTTACTTTATTCAATAGTGTTTTACCTGGAGAATTTATCCATTTCCCAATAATTGCCGTTTTAGAACTGCCATTAACTCTCCAGTAACCCGCTAAACCCCTGAAATGATCAAATCTCAATATATCCACAAGTTCAAATTGTCTTTGAAATCTTTTTCTCCACCAATTAAAATTAGTCCTTTTATGTTTTGACCAAAAGTAAGTTGGGGTACCCCATAATTGTCCTGTTGATGAAAAATAATCAGGTGGAACGCCACTTTGAAAGATTAAATCTCCACTTTTAAAAATTGAAAATAATGATTTATTACTCCATACATCGGCGCTGTCTCTAGAGACATAAAAAGGCAAATCTCCTATTAACTTAATATTTCTTGATTTTGCAAAGTTTTTAATAACTCTCCATTGCTCATCAAGATGCCACTGTATTAATTTTTTAATAAGTATCTCTTCACTTTTTTTCTTAATCCACGATTTTAAGAATTTGTTATTTTTTATTTTAAATTCTTTAGGCCATTCCCACCAAGGCAACATGTTAAATTCCTCTTTGATAACATCAAATGTTGCATAATCTTCAACCCAAGAATGCCTACTGACCCATTTGTTAAAATTAATTTTTGTTTCTTCAGATTGTGAACTCCAACCTTGCAAAAGGAGGAGACCTAATTTTTTTGTTAAGTCATCCGCAATGTCAAAATCAAAATGATCTTTATTCTGATTTATTGGACCTAGATTTTCTTTATTTGAAATGAAGATAAAACCTTTTTCGATTAAATCATCTATATCCAAAAACCATGGGTTTAGAGCAAAACTAGATGGGGAACTATATGGAGAACCTGTAGAGTCAGTAGGTGTAAGAGGCAAAAATTGCCAGTATTCAATTCCATGCTTATGAAGTTTTTTTATCCATTCTTTAGCTCCTCTACCAAAAGTTCCACATACTCTTCCTCCCGGAATACATGTTGGATGCATAAGTACGCCTAGTGATTTTCTTGAAATAATTGACTCTATAGACATATTTTCAATATATTTTGATTCTTTACACTTAACGTGTTTTTAATTCTCTAAATTCAACCATATACAAATTTTTTTTAATTGACAAATATCATTCTTGGTTTTTAAGTCTGGATAAATATAAATTCTAATTTTTAATAAGCAATTTTTTGCTTAATTGAGGTGACTTTTGAAAATATCTAGTCATTATCTTTTGCGAAATTCACATAAACGACTACGATAAGAATATAGTTTTATGGTGCAAATTTCGTGACAAGTTTTATCACGGCAATGCAGAATAAAGAATCGAACTTTAATCTAACCAATAGTAGATTAAGGTTAGTAAGTGGGACAACAAACCCTAAATTAGCTGAAGAAATTGCATCATACTTAGGGATTGAAAATGTACCTTTAATATCTAAAAGATTTGCAGATGGAGAACTTTACGTTCAGATTCAGCAATCTATTAGAGGTTGTGATGTATTCCTCATACAACCTACATGCGCTCCTGTAAACGATAGTTTAATGGAGCTCATGATCATGGTTGATGCATGCAAGAGGGCGTCTGCAAGACAAATTACAGCTGTAATTCCCTATTTTGGATATGCAAGGGCGGATAGAAAGACCTCAGGAAGAGAGTCTATAACTGCAAAATTAACTGCCAATTTACTTGAGAAAGCAGGAGTTGATAGAGTTCTAGCGATGGACTTACATTCTGCTCAAATTCAAGGCTACTTTGATATACCATGCGATCATATTTACGGTTCACCTGTATTAATTGATTATCTAGAAACTTTAGATTTAGAGGAAATAGTTGTAGTCTCTCCTGATGTAGGCGGGGTGGCGAGAGCAAGAGCATTCGCGAAATTAATGAAGGATGCGCCGTTGGCTATCATTGATAAAAGAAGATCTGCACATAATATCGCTGAAAGTCTAACGGTTATCGGTGAAGTTAAAGGCAAAACGGCTATTCTTATAGATGACATGATAGACACGGGAGGTACAATTTGTTCTGGAGCAAATTTACTAAAAAAAGAAGGAGCTAATAGAATATTTGCATGTGCCTCACATGCTGTATTTTCGCCTCCTTCTTATGAAAGATTAAGTACTAAGAATCTTTTCGAACAAGTTATTGTGACTAACAGCATACCAGTTATACATAAAGATAATTTTCCACAGTTAAAAGTTCTTTCCGTCGCAAATATGCTGGGGGAAGCTATTTGGAGAATCCATGAAGAAAGTTCTGTTAGTTCTATGTTCAGATAAAAGAAATTATTTTTTACAACCCTTGTAATTTCTTCAGCCTCTCAGTTTCAATCTTAAATTGTTTTTCAATCTTTTCAGGAACATTATCTGGACACACCTTAAGAGCTGATTCAACTAATTGAAGAGATGCAATAAATTGTAATTGTTTCATATCAACTGTTTGTTCTTTCTTCCTCTCTATTATTTTCCCTCCATGTTTTTGTGAAACTACTGATGCAAATGTTGCTGATGCAACGTTTAATGTTTTTGGGAAATCCAAATCGAATCCTTTTCTTGTCGCATTACATAGAAATGAAACACCCATCCCATGATATAAATCTAAATCATTTTTGTTAGCAGGCGAATTTTTAACATTTGCTTTTAATTTATTAAATTCGTTATTTGTATCAAATAAAAAAGATAAAAAAATTAAGGGAATTACAAAAATTTTAAATATTTTTAAACTCATATTTGATTTATTTTTAATTCATATTATTAAAGATAACATTTTTTATTTTTATACTAAATCAACTAACGGAATTTACTTAATAATTTTAATTTCGTGATGATTCTCAACTATTTTAAGCATATCCTTGTTCCATGAATATATAACCCTAAATCTATAATTGTCAGAATCTACAAGTCTTGTGTGTTCAAGAATATACCAATCTTTGTAAGAAGATTCAAAAATCATTTCGTGTTCATCGACTTGTTTAATATTTGAAATACCTTCATCGTTGCTTAAATAAAAATTTCCCCTCTTAAGTTGATGGCCTTTTAAAAATGCATGCATTTCTCCTCGTTCTTTATACTGGGGATTTTCGTCAAAGAAATTATATGTTTTTTCCGGATACCAAGTAAATTTATAATGCGACTCCCATTCAGATTTACTATCTAGAGCCTCAATATTTATATTCATACTTAAATTATAAGTTTTTTTTGATTCATCGAGAAAGTACGTTCTATTAGATTTCCACAATCCAATATTCCTTGAAAACCACCTTTTTAAATTACTATTTAAATTGATTTCAGGAGGGTTTTCACCAAAATGTAAATTTTTCTTTGGGTTAATAGCAACCATTTATAAATAAGTCCTATTTATTTAATAGCCTATCTGTAAAATAAAAAAAAATATCTTAAGGTGTTTATAAGGATTAACAGCTTTTCAACACTTCTGAGGAATTCATTTGAATGATAAAAAAGAGCTAAAATTAATACTTGTGGCAGCTAGAAATCAACTTTCTAGTAATGACATTAAGTCTCTAATAGCTTATTTAGAATCAGATGACTGTGAATTTAAGATATCTCTTCAGATTTCTGAACCTACTGAGCAGCCAGAATTACTTGAGTTACATAGATTAGTCGCTATTCCTGCTCTTATAAAGGTTTCCCCTGCTCCAAAGCAAATATTTGCTGGAAGTAATATTTTCTCTCAGTTGCAAAAATGGTTGCCAAGGTGGTCACAAGAAGGCTTAACAAAAAATCTTGGTATTAATTTGCAGCCCTCCAAAATTGATTCAATAAGAACTCAAAAAGAATTTCTATTGGAAGACGAACTTCTTGTGTTAAGACAAGAAAATGAGACATTAACAAAAAGAATAGAGTCTCAGGAAAGGTTATTAAGAATGGTCGCGCATGAATTAAGAACACCTTTAACTGCTGCTACTTTGGCTGTTCAAAGTCAAAAACTTGGACAAATAGATATTTCAAAATTACAGGAGGTAATTAAAAGACGTCTTGAAGAGATTGAACTCTTATCTCAGGATCTTTTGGAGGTTGGAACAACTAAATGGGAAGCGTTATTTAATCCTCAGAAAATTGATTTGGGTAATATTAGTGCTGAAGTAATACTCGAATTAGAAAAATTCTGGAGATTAAGGAATATAGAGATTGATACTGATATTCCATCTGATCTTCCAAGTGTATTTGCAGATCAAAGAAGAATGAGGCAAGTATTTTTAAATTTAATTGAAAATGCTATTAAATTTTCTAAAGACTCTGGATCTATAAAAATCACTATGATTCATAAGACAAATCAATGGGTAGAAATAACAATTTGTGACAAAGGTGCAGGGATTCCTTTAAGCGAACAAAAAAGAATTTTTCTTGATAGGGTTAGGCTTCCCCAGACTTCTGAAGGAACTTCAGGATTTGGCATAGGTTTGTCAGTATGTAGGAGAATAGTACAAGTCCATGGAGGAAGAATATGGGTCGTATCTGAAATTGGTGAGGGTTCCTGCTTCCATTTCACAGTTCCTGTGTGGCAAGGACAAAACAAAGAGCAACAATACTTGACGAAAGGCTAGCCTTACTCTTAGTTTTTTATAAAGCTGTTATGCTAATTTCCTGGCCCCATCGTCTAGAGGCCTAGGACACCTCCCTTTCACGGAGGCGACAGGGGTTCGAATCCCCTTGGGGCTATTTATTTAAATTTATAACGATCTTTTTGATAATTTTGCTTGCCTATCTACGGCAATTAAATTTTCTGAAAGATCCTTTTTCAGTCTTTTTTCTATCATCCCTATTGGCATCCATTGACAACCTTGAACAGTAAGATCGTAAATTAATGAATTTTTTGAAGTATTTTTAATTTTTTGTATTTTCCAACTACCTTCAAATTTCCTGAAATCTCCTTTTATCAAATTAAATTTTAAGAGGCCAAGCTCCTTATCTTCAAATAAGTCTATAGTTACTTCAGCTGAAAATTTCATGCCAAGGAAATCCTGAGCCCCAACTTGTTTAAGGTGTATATTATTTTCCTTCTGAAATATTTTTTTGCTCGATAAAAGATTTGGTATGTAAAGATTTAGTCGATCATAATCTGTTAAAACACTCCACAAAGAATCGAAACTAGCAGAAGTTGTAAGTTGAGCTGCTAGTCGTCTTGTTCCGCTAGAAAGCTTTTCCATCGTCTGCTCAATTGTCCTGAAATCATTGTCTTTATAATGATTCATTGATTCTTGAGGATTGTTCATACAATGAATTCTTAATTAGATAAAAATTATTTCTGTGTAACTATACTGATAAAAACAACAAAAACTGAAAAATAAAAATAATTTCATCTATTTATTCCGATCTCAAAACGTAACCATTTTTGTAAAATCACTACGAATTAAACTACAAATTGATAATCTTTTATTAAAGAAATCTAAAAAATGTATTCACAAGCAAAAGTAATCGCAGGGGGATTAGCTCATATACCAGTGGTAATAGCTGTTTTTTATTTTATACTCACAACTTTTAATAAAAGAGCTTTAAAATTTGTTGAAGAATCAAAAACAAAAAAACCTGAATCAAAGCCTGTAGAACCCAAAAATACAACTGTTTCTAAAGCAGAAACTACAAAAATAGAAATTCCGAAAACAGAAATTGCAAAAGTGTCAAAGAAAAAACATGCAGATGTTCCAGTCAATATTTATCGTCCTAAGACTCCATTCGAGGGAACGGTCATTCAAAACTATAGTCTTCTCAAAGAAGGAGCAATTGGTAGAGTTAATCACATAACTTTCGACCTTAAAGATAGTGATCCATTTTTAAATTATGTAGAAGGTCAAAGTATTGGTATCATGCCTGCTGGTGAAGATGCTAATGGAAAACCTCACAAATTAAGACTGTACTCAATAGCTAGTACCAGGCATGGAGATGACTTTAATGGCAATACAGTTTCTCTTTGTGTAAGACAGCTTCAGTATGAAAAAGATGGTGAAACCATTAATGGTGTCTGCTCCACTTACTTATGCGATATTAAGCCTGGAGATAAAGTAAAAATAACAGGTCCTGTTGGTAAAGAAATGCTTCTTCCTGACGAAGAGGACGCAAACATTGTTATGTTGGCTACTGGAACTGGAATAGCGCCAATGAGGGCTTATTTAAGAAGAATGTTCGAACCAACTGAAAAAGAAAAAAATAAATGGAATTTCAAGGGTAAAGCTTGGTTATTTATGGGTGCTCCAAAATCAGCCAATTTGTTATACGAAGAAGATCTTCAGAGATATCTTGCTGAAAATCCAGATAATTTTAAATATACAAAAGCGATTAGTCGTGAGCAGCAAAATTTAAAAGGTGGAAGAATGTACATTCAAGACAGAGTTTTAGAGTCAGCCAATGAACTTTTCAATATGATTGAAGATGAAAAGACACACATATATCTTTGTGGATTAAAGGGTATGGAACCTGGAATAGATGAAGCAATGACCAAGGCAGCAGAAGAAAAAGGCTTGAACTGGTCAGAATTAAGACCTCAACTAAAAAAAGCAGGAAGATGGCACGTAGAAACTTACTAAATCTTTGATATTTAGCTTTAAGTTTTACTTACTAAATACTTTTTGGTTTAGACACAATATGTAGCTAATATTTGAAAAAAAGAGGATTTTAAATTAAGAATACTAAAAATATGTCTTCAACTTTAAGTAATCCTCTAAGATCAGGTTTACGGCAGGAAAGAGTCATTTCTCCACAATGCTTAGTAATATTTGGTGCTAGTGGAGACCTTACTCATAGAAAATTAATACCAGCCTTGTTTGAACTTTATTTGCAAAGAAGAATTCCTAGTGAATTCGGAATAGTTGGTTGTGCGAGAAGACCTTGGACTGATAATGAGTTTAGAGAAAAGATGAAAGTAAAGCTATCCAATCAAATATCTGGTAAAGAAAGGGAGTGGGAACAATTTTCTAATTATCTTTTTTATGAACCAGTTGACTTACAACAAAGTGATCATGTTCTAAGGCTTTCTAGAAGATTAAATGAAATTGATAAAATACAAGCTACTCATGGGAATAGAACATTTTATTTATCAGTATCTCCGAATTTCTATGCTAGTGGATGTAAAGCTCTTAAAGCAGCTTGCCTTTTAGATGACCCAAAAAAAAGTCGTTTAGTGATTGAAAAACCTTTTGGGAGAGATTATTCAAGTGCAAAAAAATTGAATAAGATCGTTCAAAGTTGCGCTGAAGAAAGTCAGATTTATAGGATTGATCATTATTTAGGTAAAGAGACAGTTCAGAATATTCTTGTTTTGAGGTTTGCTAACACTATTTTTGAACCAATCTGGAACAGAAATTATATTTCAAGTGTTCAGATTACTTCATCTGAAACAGTGGGTGTTGAAGATAGAGCAGGTTATTACGAAAGCTCTGGTGCTTTAAGGGATATGCTTCAAAATCATATGACTCAAATGCTTGCTGTTACTGCTATGGAACCTCCTGGGAAGTTTGAACCAGAAGCAATAAGAAATGAAAAAGCTAAGGTTCTTCAAGCTTCAAAACTTGCTGACGAAAATGAACCTTGGAATTGTTGCATAAGAGGTCAATATGGAGAGGGAGGAAATATTTCAAATAGACTCAAGGGATATAGGCAGGAAGATGGTGTTAATTGTAATAGCACGACAGAAACCTATATTGCGACAAAAGTTTTTGTTGATAACTGGCGTTGGCAAGGGGTCCCTTTTTATTTGAGAACAGGTAAAAGACTGCCTAAAAGACTTGGAGAAATAGTCTTGACTTTTAAAGACGTTCCTGTTCATTTATTTGAATCAACAATAATAAATCCTGCCCCAAATCAACTTATCCTTAGAATTCAGCCAAATGAAGGTGCTACTTTCAAATTTGAGGTAAAATCTCCTGGTTCTGGAATGAAATCAAGACCTGTTGAGATGGAATTTTCTTATGATGAATCATTTGGAGAACCCTCAGATGAAGGCTATGTAAGATTATTAGCTGATGCAATGCTTTCTGACCCAACCTTATTTACTCGAAGTGATGAAGTAGAAGCAGCCTGGAAACTGTATACGCCATTAATAGAATTGATGGATAATTCTCCTTGGAAGTTACCTATTTATAATTATGAATCTATGACGTGGGGACCTCCTGAGTCTGATCAATTAATTTCAAAAGATAATATTTTCTGGCGTAGACCTTAAAAATGAAACCTCAACTAACACTCCAAAGTCCTTTAGAGCTGCCTTATCAGGAAATTTCTAATTACCTCAATAAATTATGGATTTCTGAAGATAAAGATAATAGTGGAGCTAATACTTTTACATTAATGGTCTGGCAGCCTGCTTGGCTAGAACAATGTTTGGTTCAAAAAGGATTAGTAAATGGCCCAATTACTGGAAATTTAAGTCCGGAGATAATTGAAGTTGCAAAAAAATTTATATTAGATCAAGGACTTCCTATCACTACTTCTCTTAATAGTGAAGAATTATTGAACTTATTGAAGGAAAATTTATCTAATAAAGACTTTGAAGATTTTAGAGGACAATTTTTTGAATCATCAATAAGTACATTGAATCCAAGAAGATTGATAACTCTAGCGCCAACATTAAATAAAAATTCAGATATCAAAACTTTTGTATCAGCTTACTGTCCATTAAGTGATACTCCAGCTATGCAACCTATATGTGGGGATTTAGTTGTTATTAGGGGGGACTCTGACTCCATTTCTAATAAAGGATTAAAAATAATTGATGAATTATCTATTGATGAATTACCTACATGGTTGTGGTGGAATGGAAATTTGGATGAATCGCCTGAAATCTTCGAATATTTTTCTAACTATGGTCTCAGGTTAATAATTGATACTGCTCTTGGATCGCCTCAAAGATGTTTAAAAGTTTTAGATCAATTAAATAATTCAAATAAAGCTATTAATGATTTAAATTGGGTTAGATTGAAAAACTGGCGGGAATCATTGGCAATGATTTTTGATCCGCCTTCGAGGAGATCAATTTTAGATCATATTACTGATATTGATATTGATATCGCAGGAAATCATATGATTCAAGCTTTGTTTTTGATTTCATGGATTAGTGATAAACTTGGTTGGTCTTTTCTAAGAGTTGAAAGGGATACAGAATCAACGAAAATAGAGTTTGAGAGAATTAATGGCGAAATAATTTCTGTATCAATTAATCCCTTATCTCTGGGAAATCCAAGTATTCATTTAGGACAAGTTATTGGATTGAGGCTGATTTCAAAAATTAGTGAGGTTCAAAAAAATAACACTTGTGTAATACTTGGCTGTGAATCAGTGGAATGTATGAGACTTGAAGCAGGGGGAATGGCTAATATGGAATTAATAGAACAAGTTGTTCCAAATTCTTTTTCTACATCAGAGTACGATGTTAGTAAATTATTGGGAAGTAGTAGAGGTAATACCAGTCCTCTTTTTGAAAATTCTATTAAAATAGCTCTTCAAATATTTAATGGTTTTAACAACTAATAGATGCCTTGTGTAATATCCTCTCCTTCAACTGATAGTGGGAAAACAACATTATCGCTATTGCTATCTTGTTGGGCGTTCTCAAAAGGTATAAAGATACAAACTTTCAAAGTTGGCCCAGATTATCTTGATCAACAACAACTTAGTTCAATTGGCCAACCTATTTGTAGGAATTTAGATATTTTTTTAAGTGGTGAGGAATGGGTTCAAGAAAGTTTTTTTAAATATTCTTTGAAATATGAATTCTCTTTAATTGAAGGGGCAATGGGTCTTTTTGATGGATTAGGGTCAACAACCTATTCCAGTACAGCAAATATCTCCAAACTTCTCAATGTTCCAATAATTTTTATTGTTAATGCTAGAGGTCAAGCAGCTTCTCTTTTGGCGACTATTCGTGGTTTTAGAGATTTCGATAGTGAGTTGTCAATAGCAGGAATTATATTTAACAACGTTAATTCAGATAGACATAAAAAATTAATCAAAGAAGTTTTTCAAAATGAAGATATCGAAATTTTAGGTTTTTTACCATCTGATTCAAAAATAACTTTAAACAAAGCTAATTTAGGTTTGATATCTCCAATGGATAATGGAAAAGAAATTGATGTTGAATATTTTGCAAATTTCGCCGAAAGAAATCTTGATGTGTTTTCTCTCATTAAATTCCTGAAGTCTCCTCAAAAGAAAAAACTTAATCCTATCAATTTTAAAGATTTTAAAATTGATAAAATTAATCCTATCGCAATTGCAGAAGATAAAATTTTCCATTTTCAATACCCTGAAACTAAGGAGTATTTAAGTGAAATAGGTATTCCATTGATTTCATGGAGTATTTATGATGATGAGGAAATACCTAATGAGGCTTCTTCTTTGATTATTCCTGGGGGGTTTCCTGAAAAATATGCTGATCATATAAGTAACTCTTCAAAAAGCTTAAATTCGTTAAGGAAATTCCGCAAAAATGGATTTATATATGCTGAGTGCGGAGGGATGATGATTTTAGGAGACTCTATAAAAGATGAAAATGGTAATAATCATAAAATGTCTGGCATCCTGCCTTTTAGATCAAAAAAAAGTAAACTTTCAGTGGGTTATAGATACATTGAGGGTTTAAAAGATACTCCGATAATTAAACAAAATCAATTAATTAGAGGACATGAATTTCATTACTGGGAAATTGAAAATAATTTATCTGAACTTGATTTTGGAAAAGCTGAGAGTTACAAGAAACTTAATTCTCCATGGAAAATTAAATCTTGGAAAACTGAATACAAAAATGAAGGCTTTTTTGATGAAAAATTACATGCAAGTTGGATTCACTTACATTTGCCAAGTTCTCCGGAAGTCGCAAAAAATTTTATAGATGCCACCCAAATTACTTTTTCAAAGCATTCTTAATTTATTATAAAATCAAATATTTTAAGAGGAGAACCTAAAAAATACATTCCTAGCAAAGTGATTAATGGTCCTAAGAAACTCCCCACAATGACCTCAATTTTTGTATGACCCAGGGTTTCTTTTAATAATAATTTAGATTGAGGGTCTAGTTTTTTTGATAGTTTATTAATTTCTGCAGCTTGAATCCCAGCTGATTTTCTAACACCACTAGCGTCATACATAACTATTAGTGCCACAGCAACTGATAATGCAAATATTGAGCTATCAAATCCTAATTCATAACCTATACCAGATGTAGCACCAGTTATTAATGCCGAATGACTTGAAGGCATACCACCAGTCTCGAACATAATTCCAAATCTTATCTCTCCATTTGAAAAGAAGTTGAATACAATTTTAAGAAATTGAGCTAGTAAACAGGATAATAGGCTCCAGAAAAGTACTGAATTATTAAAAAAGGAAAAATGCTCAGACATAAATTAAAAATAATTAGCTGTCTCTACTTGTAATAAAGTCGGCTAATGATATTAAATACTTTGCATCTGTACCCCAAGGTTTAATTGATTTTTTTGCTTTTTCTACTAAATCAAATGCTCTTTTCTTTGACTCCTCCATTCCAAGTAATTTAGGGTAAGTAGTTTTGTCAGCTAAAAGATCTTTGCCGGCAGTTTTACCAAGCTTTTCACTGCTGGAAGTTAAATCAAGAATATCATCTATTATTTGGAAGGCTAAACCAATTCCCTCTGCATATGTTGTTAGAGCTTTTAATAGTTCTTCGTTAGCTCCCGCGATCATCGCGCCTGTTCTTACGCAGGCCTTTAATAAAGCCCCAGTCTTATGAAGATGAATATATTCGAGAGTTTCAAGGTCGACTTCTTTGCCTTCGCATTCCAAATCAACGACTTGCCCCCCGACTAGGCCAGGTGCACCAGCAACTAGGGATAATTCACCCACTACATTTAATAATCTATTTGGATCGACTCCAGGGCTTCTTAAAGAGACCATTTCAAAGGCCCTTGTTAATAAAGCATCGCCTGCAAGAATAGCTATTGCATCTCCATATACTTTATGATTGGTTGGCCTACCTCTCCTCAAGTCATCATTATCCATAGCGGGCAGATCATCATGAATCAAGGACATTGTATGGATCATTTCTATTGCTACCGCAGTAGGTACTGCAAGAGAGGGCTCACCTCCAGCCAGTGAGCAAGATGCTAAACATAAAATTGGACGTATTCTTTTCCCTCCAGCTAAAAGGGAATATCTCATTGACTCTCTTAATATTTCTGGATTCTCAGGGCCCAAGGAAAAATCAAGTGCTTCTTCTACAACCTTTTTTGTATTTTTAAGATATTTTTCAAAATCAGAAATACTATTAATAACTTCAGTCATTTTATACCTTTAGTAAAAAAAATTTTCATCTTGGAGTTTATGGCAAAAGGTCATTAAGAGTTGATGATAAACCAAATTGTTTTTGCCAACTATAAATAGTATTTACAAGTAACATTGTTACTGTCATTGGTCCAACACCTCCTGGTACAGGTGTGTAAGCAAATACTTTAGAAATGACATCTTCTAATAATACATCGCCACATAATCTGGTTTTATTTTTATCGGAACTTTTTAATCTATGTATTCCAACATCAATAATTACTGCTCCTTCTTTCACAAAACTAGAATCTACAAGATTGGGTTTTCCGGCAGCCGCAATTAGAATGTCGGCTTCTTTACAGACTTTATTCAAATTTAATGTTTTTGAGTGAGTAATTGTTACAGTGCCATTTAGATTCACCAACATAAGCGATAGGGGTTTACCAACAAGCAAACTTCTTCCTATGACAACAATTTTCTTACCTTCAATTGTAATATTTTGGGATCTTAATAAATTAATGATTCCTGCTGGTGTGCATGATCTCATCGCAGGCTCATTTTTCACTAGTTTGCCTATGTTTATCTCATTTAGTCCATCTACATCTTTGCTTGGATTAATATTGCTGATCAGTTTTTGTTCGTCAAACTTCTTTGGGATAGGAAGTTGAAGTAGCATTCCATCAACATCCTTATCAGAATTAAGTTTGATTATTAATTGTTCAACTTCTTTTTGCTCTACACTATCTTTTAGATGAAAGACAAAGCTCTTTATTCCAATCCTTGAACATGCTTTTTCCTTGTTATTAACGTAAACACCACTTGCAGGGTCTTCACCTATTCTTATTACAGCTAAACCTGGAGCTCTTTTTGCAATTTTTTTATTACTAGAGATATAGTCAGTTAATCTTTCTTCAATTTCAAGAGATAATTTTTTACCGTCTAATTTTAATGACATTTAGAAAAACATCTCCTTTTTACACCTAGCATGCCTATAATTTGAAATTATTCAAATAGATTTATATATATTCTGTGCAAAACATCACAACTACCTTAAAGAAATTGTTTTATCTGTGGAGGCGAAGTCAAGTACCAGTAAAACAACCATTTAAAATTTCAAGTATAGATAATCTCATAATTTTTTTAGTATGCATTTTAATTTCAATAATTTCTTCTTATAAACTACTTCTTATCTCGCCTTTAAATATCGCAGATATTTTTTCTTGGCTTTTGACATTTACTGAAATACTTATTAGTTCCGGAGTTTTGATATTAGTTTCAAAAAAAGAAAATCCCTCCATTTCTTCAAGACAAATCTTCTTGATCATTACTCTTCTTTTAGCAGTACAAGTTACGAAATTAGCCTTAGCTTCAACCATAAGTCCATTATCTATAATAATTCCACCAGCATTAATAATATCTCAAGGAATGGGAAGCATAACAGCTTTAACTTGGGTATCAATAGCGAGTCTTATTTGGCCTGACCCAGAAATTGTTATCAATAACAACTTATTTTTTATTTTATTAGTTTGTGCTTCAATAGTTTCACTACTTGGAGGAAGAATAAGAAGTAGAGCTCAGCTACTTCAACTATCAATTTTTGTACCCATAGGATCTTTCTTGAGTCAATGGATATTGATAGATAAAGATAAAATATCTCTTATTAATAAGCAAGATTTTGTTTTAGCTAATGGGGATATTTTCTCTGATTCCTTGCTTTTGGCTATAGCTATGCTTTTTACAATCTTATTTGTTCCTATTTTTGAATCGATATTCGGATTATTAACTAAAGCAAGATTACTCGAATTGGCTGATAAGGAGAAACCTCTAATTAGAAGATTGTCTCTAGAAGCGCCTGGTACTTTTGAACATACTTTACTTATATGTGGTTTAGCAGAGGAAGCAACGAGAATGATTGGTGGTGATATTGATCTAATTAAAACTGGAGCGTTATATCATGATGTTGGCAAATTACATGCACCTAATTGGTTTATTGAAAATCAGGATGGTTCAAAAAATCCGCATGACGAATTAGATGATCCGATTAAAAGTGCAGAAGTATTACAGGCTCACGTTGATGAAGGATTAAAATTTGCAAGAAAAAATCGACTACCTAAACCGATAGCTAATTTTATTCCTGAACATCAAGGTACCCTTAAAATGGGATATTTTTTTCAAAAAGCTAAAGAAAAAAATCCTGACATTAATGAATATTATTTTAGATACAAAGGCCCTATTCCTCAGTCCAAAGAAACAGCTATTTTAATGCTTGCGGATGGATGTGAAGCAGCACTAAGAGCTATGAATATTAATGCATCCGATAAAGAAGCTTTGGAAACAATTTCTAATATTATCTATTCGCGTAAAAAAGATGGGCAATTAGATGATAGTAATTTATCGAAAGGAGAAATTTTTCTAATAAAAAGGGCATTCTTGAATGTTTGGAAAAGAATTAGACACAGAAGAATTCAGTATCCAACTAGCAAGAATAATACTTTTTCTTAATTTCATTTTTATAACCTAATACTTCTTCGATGTTTAGGATTACACCAATAAAGAAGAGCTAACGTACTTAATAATGTTGTTAAAAGAGTAAACCCACCAACTCCATAAATGTCTTGGAGAGTTATGAGCCTTACAACTGAATAAGGACCCATACCAGAAATTACCATTGATAAAGATACCAAAGTTAAAGTTACTCCCCATTTTCTCTCCGCTAAAAGAGCTGCTGAAGAAACTATTCCAACAATTGCAGAAGGCCATCCAAGACTTATGGCAAGAGTTATATTCGCAACTTTTAGTGGAGGCCCATAACTTATTATTAATGCTATTGTTGGAAGTGCGATTATGTTGCCGATTAAGCCAATCCACGAAAGTGCCCAATATCCAAGTACCCTTTCTCTCATTATTTACTGCTTTAACTATTAATTTAATCTACAGTATTAAGATACTATTTTTAATGCTACTTAATAATCCTAAGAAAATAATTTAACTTGCAGGATTAGATAGAAGTGTACTATCAGAATTCTCTAAATTATCAAATTGTGGATGAATTGAATTTTTTTTCTCAGAAAATACAAGTCTATTTAAAGCATTAACGTAAGCATTCGCTGCAGCAACTACAACGTCTGTATCAGCAGAATGACCAGAATATATTTTATTATCCCTTCTTATTCTTATTGTTACTTCGCCCAAAGCATCAATTCCTTCTGTTACCGACTTAACAGAAAATTCAATTAGTTCATTAGGAACTTTAGCTAATTTATTTAAAGCCTCACATACAGCATCAACGGGCCCAGTCCCTATTGATACAGCAGTATCCTCACTATTATCTTCCGTATTTAGAAGCGAAATGGTGGCAGTAGGTTTAGAGGCGTTACCACAACTTACTTGTACAAGACTTAATTGAAATTTAGCTTCTGGGAGCTGAACTTGTTCACTAACAATTGCTTCTAAGTCTCTATCAGTAATTTCTCTTTTCCTGTCAGCTAAATCCTTAAAACGAGCAAAAGCATCATTTAAATCTTCTCGGCTTAAGTCATATCCCATCTCTTCTAATCTCGCTCTTACAGCACTTCTTCCACTAAGTTTCCCTAAAGATATTTTGTTGTCACTCAAACCAACAGTTTTTGCATCGATAATTTCGTAGGTTAGTCTATTTTTTAAAACCCCATCCTGATGGATGCCTGATTCATGTGCAAAAGCGTTAGCTCCCACAATTGCTTTATTAGGTTGTACCGTCATTCCAGTTAGGTTAGAAACAAGTCTAGAGGTTTTTGTTATTTCTTCTGTTCTTATAGCCGTAAGAGGAGTTGGGGAATCTGGATTTCTTTTGAAAAAACTATTAAAAAAACTTTTCCTAACATGAAGTGCCATTACTAATTCTTCTAGAGAGGCATTCCCGGCTCTTTCACCAATTCCATTAATAGTACATTCTAGTTGTCTTGCTCCATTTTTTACTGCCTCAAGAAAATTGGCTACTGCTAAACCCAAATCATTATGACCATGAACCGAGATTACTGCATCATCAATATTTGGAACATTTTTATTTATATCGGCAATTAGTTTGCCAAATTCACTAGGAGTAGTAAATCCAACAGTATCAGGGATATTTATTGTTGTCGCTCCTGCAGCAATTGCTAGTTGAATCACTTCGTATAAAAATTCAGGATCACTCCTTGAGGCATCTTCACAAGAAAACTCAATATCATCTACTAATGATTTTGCATAATTAACCATTTCTGGAACTATTTGAAGAACATCTTTTCTGGATTTTTTAAGTTTATGTTTAAGATGAATATCACTTGTAGCAATAAAAGTATGTATTCTTTTCTTGGGAGCTGGACTTACCGCTTCGTAACATGCTTTTATATCTCCTTTAGACGCTCTAGCTAAACCACATATTATAGGGCCATTTTCTTTTCCTACAGCACTTGCAATTTTATTAACAGCTTTAAAATCTCCAGGACTAGCGAAAGGGAATCCAGCTTCAATAACATCTACCCCCAATCTTGCTAATTGATGGGCAATAGCGAGTTTTTCTTCGAGATTTAAACTGGCACCAGGAGATTGCTCTCCATCTCGAAGAGTTGTATCAAATATCAAAATTCTTCCAGGATCTTTTGACATCAGAAGGAATAATATAAACTTATACTAAGCTAATTAAAAAAATTTGACTAGATTTAACTCAATAATATTTGCCGAAAGTTTATAACTTAAATAATATTGGTTAAAATTCTGAAAAAAAAAATAAAATATTAAGATTTTAAAGTATTCTTTTATGATTAAAGTCTTCTTTTTTTAAAAAATTATTTTCGATTTTTTATAGGATTATAGACATAAATTTAAAAAGTATGAATGGGAAATACTCTGAAAATAATGTTTTAGGCCAGTTAGCGATAGTTTTACATGCTCACTTACCTTATGTCAGGAAAAATGAAAAAAACTCTTTAGAAGAGGATTGGCTATTTCAGGCGATTTTGGAATGTTATATACCACTACTTCAATCAATAGAATCTTCCAAAAATGAAAATCCTTTAAATACCAAACTTACTATTAGTTTGTCTCCAACATTATTATCACTTCTAAATAATAAAAAAATTCAAGAAACATTCCCAAGCTGGATCGAAACAAGAAATGATTTCTTAAAAGAACTGCCAAAAGAAGAAAAAAATGCCTCTTCATTTTTAATGAATAACCTCAATGAAAAATACCTGTATTGGCAAAAATGTTCTGGAAATTTAATTGAGAAGTTTAGAGTTTTAAATAATTCTGGAAATTTGGATATTCTTACTTGTGCTGCTACACACGGATATTTGCCAATCCTAAGGGAGAATCCAGAAACTGTTAAAGGACAAATCAATACAGCCATTAGGAACCATGAAAATATTTTTGGAACTAAGCCTCTAGGTATTTGGTTGCCTGAATGTGCATATTATGAGAATTTAGATGAAATGCTATTTAATTCCGGAATTAGATATGCAATCTTAGATGGTCACGGTATTTTAAACGCTACGCCACGGCCTAGGTATGGTGTGTACGCTCCAATATGCTCGAAAAAAGGAGTTGCATTCTTTGGAAGAGATAGTGAGTCAACTTTACCCGTTTGGTCAGCAAAGGACGGATTTCCGGGAGACAAAGTTTATAGGGAATTTCATAAAGATTTGGGATGGGAATTACCTATTTCCAAACTCCAAAAGAAAGGTATCTCAACTAAAAGACCTTTAGGTTTGAAGTTTTATAAGATTACAGATGATAAGGTGCCGTTAGGGGAAAAGGCGTTTTACTTAGAAAATGAAGCCAAAAAGAGGGTTGCAGAACATGCTGATTCTTATCTTCGCGCGAGATCCAAACAATTAGAAAAATTAACATTATCCTCTTCCTTTAAGCCCTTATTGGTAGCTCCATTTGATGCAGAGTTATTTGGTCATTGGTGGTATGAGGGACCTTTTTTTATTGAAAATATTTTAAAAAACTCTAGTAAATATTCAATTAAGCTTACAAATTTAAAAGAATTCTTAATTCAAAAGCCAAATCTTCAGATTTGCGATCCATCACCATCAAGCTGGGGACAAGGAGGTTACCATAACTACTGGATTAATGATGCAAATGCGTGGATTGTTCCAGAAATCACCAAAGCAGGGTCTACTTTTGTTGAATTATGTTCTAAAAATATTAAAAATGACCTATCTCCAAGACTTTTCAAGCAAGCAGCTAGAGAATTACTTCTCTCTGAGTCCTCTGATTGGAGTTTTATACTAAGAGCGGGAACTACAACTGAACTTGCAAAAGAGAGGATAAAAAGACATTTGTTCAGGTTCTGGAAAATAGTTGAAATGATTAGGAATCATTCCAATATAAATTTAAAATTTCTTGAAGATATTGAGGAAGAAGATAAAGTTTTCCCAGATATTAATATTGATGATTGGCGAAAATAAAAAATACTAATTTAACTTAAGCATTCCTAGTTTTACTTTTAAAGGTGAATTTATAAACATCTTACTCATCACGTAAATTAGTTTTGGAAGTGGAAGTGTATTTGTAAGAAAACCAACCCATTCATTGGTCGATAATCTAAAGAAATTTGAGAAAAAGCTTCTTAATCTACTTTCGTCAAAACTCATCAGTCTTCTTAAACCATATTGGTAAAGTTTATGTCTTTGTATTAACTCGTAAGGCCATAGGATCTCCCAACCTTTTGTTGCTAGTTCAATAGAACTGAGATTAGGTTCTTTTAAAAAGATTGCTAATTTTTCTGCAAGGAGTGGAGCTCTTCTTAATAAAGATCCGATCATGTATCCTGATGCAGGATGTACCATGCTTGCAGACCCTCCAAAACCAAGTACAAATTGTTTTTTAAATGGGAGGGGTAAATTCATTGGGAAAAGGCAATTCTCTTCATGAAAAATTTCACTTACCTGAATACCCTTGCTATTCAATCTTTTAAAAAGTCTTTTTTTAAGATTCTCTTGGGATAAGGCAGGATAACTAGCTAATGATGTTTCTTCAACAAAAAAAGTTTCATTTCCAAGATCCATTGCATAAAGAAATGAAGGAGATGATAACTTTTCTTCATTGTTTAAATGATTTGGACGAAAATCCATTAAAACAAACTGATCCTTATTAACTGGTGGTGATGAAAATTTACCGACAATCCCATACGCAGCTTGTTGAGCGATTTCATTTTGGATTGGTCTTTTTATGAAATTACTTTTATGACCACTTGCGTCAATGACTAACCTCGCCTTTATTTTTAGACCTGAAAAACAAATCACTTCAGATAGTTTATTTTTCTCTTTAATATCTTTTGCTGTCTCATTCAACCATTCAATCCCATTACATTTTTTTAAAAGTTCATTTTGAAAAGCTTCTTGATTTATCAAACCATAATCGTAATTATGTTTTGTAGGATTATCTCCCTTTTTATTTTCACCATTTCCAAAAAAACTAACTGTTTTGCACCACCGATGAGATAACAAAGACTCTAATCCTAATTCCTCTAATTCAGAAGCCCAAATACCATATGTATTTTCCCATTTTTCATTTGGAGATTTAGTTGATATGCCCTTTATATTAAGATCTTGCTTGGCTAATTCTGAGGCCAAGCATAGTGCTGCAGGCCCGGAACCTAAAATTAGAATATCAAGTATTTCCATATAATCTAATAAACCATTTTCTTTTAATTTTCTTTGTCTTGGTTGAATTTGTCTGTTTCTTCTGTTTGTTCATGAGGAACTAATACAACTTCTGATAAATGATCGCCCTCATCCAATCTTTGTAATTTTACTCCAGTAGCGGCTCTAGATTGCTGGGATATTTTATCTGCATTTGTTCTAACTATCACACCTTTTTCGGTCACAAAAAGTAATTCTTCACCTTCACCAAGGACCTTCAAACAAACTAATACATCATCTTTAATTCTGAATTTTATCGCTCTCAAACCCATACCTGCTCTTTTTTGTAATCTAAATTGAGTTGCAGGTACTCTTTTACCTAGTCCAAATGCACTGGCTATTAGTACCCAAGGACCTTCTGAAGAGTTAACTTCAAGATTTTCATCAGACTCTTTCGTGAGATCTTCACTTTTAGCTAATTGATCAACTAAATCAGATGTTAAAACATCCATAGATACAAGATTGTCTCCTTTCCTAAGGTTCATAGATTTAACCCCCCTGGCTGTCCTGCCTAGTGGCCTTAATTCGTTAATATCTAGTCTGAAATGAATCGCCATTCCTGCTCTTGATCCAATCAAAACACTGTCACCTTCCTTTGATAATCTAACCCAAGTTAAAGCATCTCCAACCTCAAGATTTATGGCTATTAAACCATTTGATCGAATTTTTGAGAAAGCACAAAGTGAAGTTCTTTTTATAAATCCAGCCTTGGTTAGCATTAATAGATAACAATCATTATCAAAAGAATCTACTGCAACTAGCGAGGTAATCTTTTCTTCTCTTGGTATTGGGAGAAGTTGAACTGATGGAGTACCTTTAGCTGTTCTGCTACTCATGGGAACTCTATATGCTGGCAGAGCATAAGATACCCCTCTATCACTAAAAAGCAAAAGAGTATCATGATCATTACAGCTTATAAATAGTTTTACTTCATCATCTTCTTGTGTCTTTGTTCCAGCTTTACCTCTAGACCCACGACTTGTAGATTCGAATTCATTAACAGGCATTCTTTTTAAATAACCTGCTTCAGTCAATAAAACTACAGATCTGTCATTAGCGATAAGATCAATATCATCTAGACCACCGCCTAAATCAAGTATTTCTGTTTTTCTTGGAGAGGAAAATCTTTCATCGATTTTATTAAGTTCATCAAGAATAATTTCAAAAATTCTTTCTTTACTATTCAATATTTGCTGATATAAGTTGATTTTTCTGGTTAACTCATCATGTTCCCCTTTGATTTTATCTGCCTCTAGTGCTGTTAATCTTCTTAATTGCATTTGTAAAATAGCTTCTGCCTGCGTGGCAGATAATTCATGATCAGTTTGTAATGTTTCTCTAGCTGAAACCGTATCTTTTGCTGATCGTATTAGATTAATAATCTCATCCATAGCCCCCAATGCTAATAAAAGACCTTTTACGATGTGATCCCTCTCCTCAGCCTTTTTTAATAAAAATCCTGTTCTTCTCCTTATCGTTTCCACTCTGAAATCTAGAAATACATCCAACATTTTCCTGAGTGAAAGTGTAGTGGGCTCTCCTTTTACTAATGCAAGGATATTTGCACTAAAGTTATTTTGTAGAGGTGTTAACTTAAATAAATTATTTAAAACTACTTGTGGGTAGGCATCCCTTTTTAATTCAATAACTATCCTCATCCCGTCTCGATCACTTTCATCTCTAATATCAGAAATTCCTTCTAATTTTTTTTCATTAACCAAGTCAGCAATTCTTTCTATTAATGCTGCTTTATTAGTTTGAAATGGGAGCTCTGTAATTATTACTGCATCTTTTTCTGCTCTACCACTGGATTTAATTTGCTCAATATTTGCTACACCTCTCATGGTTATTGAACCTCTTCCTGTCTTGAAAGTTTCTCTTATGCCATCTCTGCCTAAAATTTGACCACCTGTGGGAAAATCAGGACCCTTAATTATTTCAAAAAGTTCTCTATCTTCAATCGAAGGATTATTGATGATTGATTTAAGACCATTAATTAATTCCCCTAAGTTATGAGGTGGAATATTAGTTGCCATTCCAACTGCTATTCCAGATGATCCATTTAGTAGTAGTTGAGGGATCCTAGCAGGTAAAACTGTTGGCTCTTGCTGAGAACCGTCAAAATTATCCGCGAAATCTACAGTTTCAGATTCAATATCCTCTAATAAACTCTCATCTGTAAGAGACTGTAAACGAGATTCTGTATATCTCATTGCTGCTGGAGGGTCGTTATCAACAGAACCAAAGTTTCCATGGCCATCTATGAGTGGCATCCTCATAGAGAAATCCTGAGCCATCCTGACCAAAGCATCATAAACAGCAGTATCGCCATGAGGGTGGTATTTACCTAGCACTTCTCCAACAACTCTTGCACATTTTCTGTATGGTCTACCGCTAGTTAAACCAAGTTCATACATTGCATAAAGAATTCTTCTATGAACAGGTTTTAATCCATCTCTTGCATCTGGAAGAGCACGACCGACTATAACGCTCATTGCATACTCAAGGTATGAGCGCGACATCTCGTTTCTTAGGTCAGTCTGAATAATTCGATCGTTATCTTCGCTTAATCCTGAGTTATCAGAATCTAAAATATCAGACATATAAAAATCCTTTTTTTAATAATAATCGCTGATTGTCATAATGAATAAAAAAAAATATTTATTTAATTCCCAAATACTCACATTTACACACAAATCAAAATAAAACCTGTTGTTTTTGAATAAACCTTGGCTTATTACCCCTTTAGTTGTTAATTTAATCGAAATAAAAAGAAAAATTCCGTGAATATTGAACTTGGTTTAAATAAAAAAGTCAGAAGGGCTTATGGCATTGATGAAATAGCTTTAGTCCCCGGTAACAGAACACTTGATTACGATTTGACTGATCCATCTTGGGCAATAGGTGATATCAAAAGAGAGGTTCCTATCGTAGCTAGTGCCATGGACAGTGTTGTCGATGTAAATACGGCTGTAGAACTCACAAGATTAGGTTCCATAGGGGTTATTAATATGGAGGGCATACAAACAAGATATGAAAATCCTGATGAAATATTGAATAAAATAGCATCAGTCGGGAAGAATGATTTCGTTCCGTTAATGCAGAAGATATACAGTGAACCCGTCAAGGAGGGATTGATTTTACAAAGAATTAATGAGGTCAAAGAAGGTGGAGGTATAGCTGCTTTTAGTGGGACTCCTCAAGCTGCTATTAAGTTTCAAGAAACACTTAATAATTCCAAAATAGATTTATTTTTTCTTCAAGGAACAGTTGTTTCAACTGAACATCTTGGTATGGAAGGTAAGGAAACCTTAAATATTAAAGATCTCTGCCAATCTATGAATGTCCCGGTTGTAGCGGGAAATTGTGTTACTTACGAAGTTGCAAAACTTCTCATGGATGCTGGAGTCTCAGGACTAATGGTTGGGATAGGCCCTGGAGCGGCATGTACATCAAGAGGAGTATTGGGAATTGGAATCCCTCAAGCAACTGCAATTGCTGATTGTAGTTCGGCAAGAAATGATTACTTTAAAGAAAGTGGTCGTTATATCCCTATTATTGGTGATGGAGGAATTGTAACGGGCGGAGATATCTGTAAATGTCTAGCATGTGGAGCAGATGCTGTAATGATTGGATCCCCAATAGCTAAATCCTCAAACGCTCCAGGTAAAGGATTTCACTGGGGTATGGCCACTCCAAGTCCAGTATTGCCAAGGGGTACAAGAATTGAAGTTGGTTCTACAGGATCCTTAGAAAGAATAATTAAAGGCCCTGCGTTACTTGATGATGGGACACATAACTTATTAGGAGCCATTAGAACCTCAATGAGTACTCTTGGGGCAAAAAATATTAAAGAATTGCAAGAGGTTGAAATAGTTATCGCACCATCTCTTCTTACAGAGGGTAAGGTTTATCAAAAAGCTCAGCAGCTTGGGATGGGTAAGTAGTTCATCTACAGCAACACTATAAAACCTTAGTGAATTAAGTATTAAATTGAAAAATCTTCTAATTAGGAGTTATTATTAAATGATGGGGGAAACCCCATACTCCTCACACACTAAATCGCCCGATTAATCGGGCTTTTTTAGATATTTTGTTACTTATATTATTTTATCTGTAATGAAATCATCACTTAAAAGAATTGCCTGCTAAATTTTCAAAAAGGAATACTTAAATTATGTCATCAGCTCCAGCCGTAACTGATTCTTCATTTGACAAGGATGTACTGCAAAGTGATCTACCAGTATTGGTTGATTTTTGGGCACCTTGGTGCGGTCCATGTAGGATGGTCGCTCCAGTTGTAGAAGAAATCTCAAAAGACTTTGAAGGGAAAATTAAAGTTTTTAAATTAAACACAGATGAGAATCCAAATGTAGCCAGTCAATACGGAATTAGAAGTATTCCTACGTTAATGATCTTTAAAGGAGGTCAAAAGGTTGATACCGTTGTTGGAGCTGTGCCAAAAGCAACTCTTTCAAGCACTTTAACTAAGCATTTATAAATTTAAAAGCTTTGCATAAAATTGGACTAATAGACTATGGAATGGGTAATATTCATTCTGTAACAAAATCTCTAGAAAGTCTTGGAGAAGAAATTATATTAATTAAAAACTTTAACGATTCCAGGATTTGTAAGGCGATAATACTTCCTGGGGTTGGAGCATTTGATCCAGCGATGAATAATCTTATAAATACTAATTTGATCACTGATTTGAAAAATTGGATTAAAAGTGGAAAGTCCTTTTTGGGGATATGCTTAGGTCTTCAACTCCTTTTTGAATCTAGTGATGAAGGAAAAGTTCAAGGTTTGGGGATTTTAAATGGAAAAATACAAAAAATACCCAATATTGTTAATCAAAGAATCCCACATATGGGTTGGTGCCAACTTTTACCTACAAAACAAAATACATTATTAGAGCTTGAAGAATTAAATAATTGGGTTTATTTTGTACATTCCTATCATGCAATCCCAGATGACTCAAATATTATTGCAGCTCAGGTTGATTATGGCTCTGAAAAATTAACTGCAATGATTGAATATGATAATTTATTGGCTTGTCAATTTCACCCGGAAAAATCTGGGAAAACCGGTGAAAAACTTTTGAGAAGATGGCTGAGTAATATTCAATAACAGATGCTTAGGGATGAAGACTAACTTGAAATTAATAGGTGGTAAAAAACTCCAAAGTCCAAATAATTCTTTTACCAGACCTACAACTTTGAGAGTGAGAGAGGCTATATTTAATATATTGAGCAATAGAGTTGAAAATAGTAACTGGTTAGATTTATTTAGTGGAACAGGGGCTATATCTTGTGAAGCCTATAATCACGGGGCAAGCAAAATACTTGCAATTGATAAAAACAAAATCAACTCAAAAATTTGCTTAGAAAATATACTCTCGTTGGAGAACATAGAAAATAGAAGAGATGATATCGAAGTTATTTGTAAAGACGTTTTGAAATGGACAAAACCAAATTATGAGAGAAATTTATCATCTAGAAATATGGATTTAAACGAATTGAAATTTGATTTTGTTTATCTAGATCCTCCTTACGATGTTGATTTCTATGAATTAGTTTTAAATCAATTATTCAATTGTAATTTATTAAAAAAAGATTCAACAGTTATTTGTGAACATTCTCCAAACTTATTTATTAAAAAAAGTACTTTGTGGGAAACTACAGATGTAAGAAATTATGGACAGTCAAGATTAACATTTTTAATCAATGTCCAGCATCCCTGAACCTCTTCTGTATTGATTCCATGCACTTACGAATAATCCAAGAAGGGTTATTGGAACTAAACCTAAAACAATTCCACACAGAAGAGGCTCGATCATTGTTTGCTTTTTTTGAATTTCTTATCCACAATTGTTACATAGAGACTATTTTTTGTGTCAACATCTTCATCAACTGCAGCAGAAACAGACTTTAAAAGAAAATTCATAAAAATATTTTTAATTGTATTTGGATTATTATTAATTTGTTTTTCAATATTTTTCGTAAAACATCAAGGAAATAACAAATATATTATTGAAACTCTTGCGATTAATGGCTCTGCTGAGGAAGGAGATGCTCTTTTTAAGATGAATTGTGTTGGATGTCATGGAATTACAGCAAGAGGATTAGTGGGGCCAGACTTACACTCAATAACTCAACGTTTGAATGATAAAGAGATAATAAAACAAGTTACTGGAGGCCTGACTCCTCCTATGCCAAGTTTTGAAATTGATCCTGCAAATATGTCCAATTTATTAAAATATCTTCATAGCCTTGAATGATTTTGGAAAAAAATTTTTCTAATTTAAAGGTAATATTAGTTGAACCAAATGGCCCTTTAAATGTAGGGAGCATTGCTAGATTATGCTCTAACTTTGAAGTTGATGAATTAAGAATTGTTTCTCCAAAATGCGATATATTCTCTTTAGAAGCAAAAAAAATGGCTCTTAAAGGTCAAAAATTTCTTAAATATTGTAAGGTTTTTGATGATCTTCAAAAAGCGATTTTTGATTGTGACTTGGTTCTAGCATCTTGTGGAAGGATTGATGTAAATAAGGATTCATTTTTTGTATCTTCTGAAGATATATTTGATTGGACTATATCCTTTAAGAAGATAAATAATTTAGCAATTATATTTGGAAGAGAAGATAGAGGTTTAACTAACAGTGAATTGCTTCTAGCAAATAAAACTTTTAATATTCCAACTTCTCAGAATAATCCTTCATTAAATCTTTCTCACGCTGTTTCAATAGTTTTGTATGAATTAAATAAGTCTTCTAAAAGGAATTTAAATAATGAATTAAAAGTTTTTAACTTGGCATCATCGAAAGAAATACATGATACATTTGTTGAGATAGAGGAAATGCTTTTGCGAGTTGGGTATCTCTTAAAACACACCTCCAAGGCAAAAATCAGTAAATTTAAGAATTTTATTTTTAGGGCAAATACATCAATGCACGAAATAAATGTTTTAAGAGGAATTGTCCATCAAATAAACTGGTTTTTGAACAATTCAAAAAAAAATAAGTAAGTATAAATTTGATTAGTTATTAATTTCTTCTTGTTTTAATTTGATAGGAATATTTACTAAAAACATTTTCTGAAGTAGCATCTATTGATTATTTGAATATTCAAGAAAACTAAAACTGTGCCTACAACAAAGAAAAGAAGAGTTTTTCCTTTTACAGCAGTAATTGGTCAAGAAGAGATGAAATTAGCACTCTTGTTAAATGTTATTGATCCAAGAATTGGAGGAGTGATGATAATGGGTGATAGAGGGACTGGTAAGTCTACCACAATCAGAGCCTTAGCTGATTTGTTGCCTGCAATCGATGTTGTTAAAGACGATCCATATAATAGTTCACTAGTCGATCCTGATTTACAAAGTAAAGAAGTTTTGGAAAAAATTACTCAGGGAGAAAATCTAGAGAGTATGCAAAAACAAGTGCCTATGGTTGACCTGCCTTTAGGGGCTACTGAAGACAGGCTTTGTGGAACGATCGATATAGAGAAGGCTTTGAGCGAAGGTGTTAAGGCATTCGAACCAGGTCTATTAGCAAAAGCTAATAGGGGATTACTATATGTTGATGAAGTGAATTTACTTGATGATCACTTAGTTGATGTACTTTTAGATTCGGCCGCTTCCGGATGGAATACAGTTGAAAGGGAGGGTGTCTCAGTTCGACATCCCGCGCGGTTTGTCCTTATTGGTTCAGGAAATCCAGAAGAAGGTGAATTAAGGCCTCAACTATTGGACAGGTTTGGAATGAGTGTTGAAGTTAAGACAGTTAGAGATGCTGAATTAAGAGTTCAAGTAGTTGATCAAAGAACTTCTTTTGATGATAATCCTGATAAGTTTTCATTGAGTGTTGAGAAACAACAGGATGAACTTCAACAAAAAGTTATTAAAGCACAAGAAATATTAAATTCTGTTCAAATGGACGATGACTTAAGATTGAATATTTCTGCAATATGCGGCGAACTAGATGTGGATGGTTTACGTGGAGATATTGTTACAAATAGGTCTGCAAGGGCAATTGCAGCATTTGAGGGCAGAACTGAAGTGCAAGAAGATGACATAGCGAGGGTTATTTCTTGTTCTTTAAGACATAGACTTAGAAAAGATCCCTTAGAACAAGTTGATTCAGGTGAAAGAGTTATTCAAGCTTTTTGTAAAGTATTTGATTTAGATGAAAAAGAAAATCTTTCAAAATTTCAATTGTCTGCCGAAGCATAATAACAGTGAGAATAATTGGGATTGACCCTGGATTAGCTAGAGTTGGTTATGGAATAATTGAGATAGAAAATGAAAGAAAGATATTATTAGATTGCGGCGTTATTGAGACAGGTAAAGATAAAAAAGAAGAAGATAGACTTTATGAGATATTCCAAGATCTTAATGAATTAATAAATCATTGGAACCCAACCGAAGCGGCAGTAGAAAAATTTTTCTTTTATAGATCAAGCACTACCATTAGTGTGGTACAGGCCAGAGGCGTGATTATGATGGTATTGGCATCTAAAAAAATTAATGTTAGTGAGTATTCACCTGCTCAGATAAAATTAACAATTGCTGGTTCTGGAAAGGCATCTAAGAAAGATATTCTTGATGCTGTTATGTATAACTTAGATCTTAACAAACCTCCAAAACCTGATGATTCAGCAGATGCATTGGCTATAGCACTCACAAAACTAAATGAAGATGGCTTTAACTGAAAATTTAATATGACGATCTTTGAAAATAAGGAGTTGGAGAGGGATACGTTTAGAAAACTAAGGAATGGGATTTCTCTTAATCAAAGAGAAAATGTAGAAAAAAATGTAAGATTATATATTGATTCATTTGTTAAGGGATATAAAAATATTGGTTATATAGCCATATATTGGCCTCTAAAAAATGAAGTTGATATAAGGAGTCTCAAGAAAAAATTTACTTTAGCTTTGCCTAGATGTAAAGATAAAAAAGAGTTGTTATTCTATCCATGGGACGAAAAACCTCTTACCAAAGATTCTGAGGGAATACTAAGTCCAAATAACTCTTCCCCATTAAGTCATCTGCAGATAAGCATGATATTTGTACCATGTCTTTCCGTTGATAAAAATTTAACAAGATTAGGTTATGGAGGAGGTTATTTTGATAAATTAAGGAGAGATAATGATTGGAGAAATGTTCCATGCATTGGAGTATTAACTTCTAATTGTGTAAGTACGATTCCATTAACCAAAGCTGATTGGGATATTCCTTTATCGGGCTTTATCACAGAAAAACAAATATTTGTATAATAGGAAATCAATAAAGTGATTAATTTATAGTTTTAAAAAATGGAAAATCAGGAAAAATACAATAATTTATCAATATTAGTAGAAAAGTTGAAGAAATCAGAAGATCCAAAAAGAAAATATGAATACATTTTGTGGTTAGGCAAAAAATTGAAAGAACCAGATAGTGAAATCCTTGTTGAAGAAAATAAAGTTAAGGGATGCGTTTCAGAAGTTTTTGTTAAGGCAACTATTAAAGCCGGTAAATTATTTTGGGAAGGATATTCTGATGCTCTCATAACAAAGGGTTTGTTGGCCTTTTTAATAAGTGGATTAAATGAATTAACACCAAATCAAGTTGTTGAAATAGATAAGAAATTTATAGAAGATACTGGTTTGAAAGCAAGCTTAACCCCTTCACGTTCAAATGGTTTTTTAAACATTTTATTGAAAATGAAGTCTCAAGCAAATGAATTTTTGTAGGCCTAATAATATAAAATTAAACTCAAAGTTAAAAGAAATAAAAAATGAGAAAATGCAAAATTGGGATTGTAGGATTTGGAACTGTAGGTTCAGGGATTTATAAAATATTAAGTTCTGAAGTTGATTCACATCCAATCCTAAAAGAAATAGAAATCGCAAAAATAGCAGTTAAAGATCTTAATAAAAAAAGGGATATTGAGCTAGACAATAATTTATTAACTGATGATCCATTTAAATTAATTAATGACCCCTCCATAGATGTAATTGTTGAAGTAATGGGTGGAGTTGATTTGGCTAAAGATATTATTTTGCAATCATTAAAATTAGGTAAATCTGTTGTTACTGCAAATAAAGCTGTCATTGCAAGATATGGAGAAGAAATATATAAAACTGCATCTAAAGAAGGAGTGTATATATTGTCAGAAGCGGCTGTTTGCGGGGGGATTCCAATAATTGAACCCTTAAAAAGATCATTAAAAAGTAACAGTATAAAAAAAATGGTTGGGATAATAAATGGCACAACAAATTTTATTCTTTCAAAGATGGCGAATGAAAAAGCTGATTATAAGGAGACTTTAAAATTAGCCCAAAGCCTTGGTTACGCAGAATTTGATCCAACTGCAGATGTTGAGGGGCATGATGCTGCTGATAAGATTTCAATCCTTAGTGAACTAGCATTTGGAGGGAAAATCAAAAGAGAGGAGATAAATTCTGAGGGCATTAGTAAAATTAATCTCAAGGATATCGAATATGCCAATAAATTAGGATTTGAAATAAAACTTTTAGCGCTCTCCGAAAGGGGACAAACAAATAGTAATGATTCACTTGCTTTGAATATTTGGGTAGGGCCTTCTTTGATTCCAAAATCTCATCCATTGGCAACAGTTAAGGGAGTTAACAATGCCTTATTGATAGAGGCTGATCCTCTAGGAGAGATAATGTTGTATGGTCCAGGTGCAGGGAGTGGCCCAACTGCTGCATCTGTAGTATCAGATATATTAAATCTGCATGCCGCCTCGGTAAAAAATAATAATTCAGTCGATCCATTGTTATCTTTTGATTTCTGGAGAACCTGTCATATTATAGAATCTTCCCAAATAAACAAGAAAAATTATCTTAGAATTATTTGTCTTGATAGTCCAGGCGTCATAGGAAAGATTGGAGATATTTTTGGAAAGAATAATGTATCAATCGAATCTATTGTTCAACTTGATGCAAGTGAGGACAAAGCAGAAATTGTCGTTATTACTCATGAGGTGAATAATGGAGATTTTGAGAAATCGAAAGATGAAATAAATTCGCTAAATGAAGTCAAAATTATTGCAAGTCAATTAAGTTGTATTTAAAAAAATAGTTTGCAAATTTCTTTATAGCTTGGTAAACCGAAGAAAGTAAGTGTTTGGTTTTAGAACCTTAATGATTCATTCAAAACTATTAGACAGTGAAAATAATAATTTAATTTCTTCTGAAAACCTTTATAAAGGTGCTTGTGTAAAAATTAAAAATAGCAATAAGACTTTTCAAGTAATTGGTTTAAATATAATTAAAGAAATTTGTTGGGTGAGAGAGTGGCCTTTTGCCTGTAATTCAAAAAAAACATTTGCTTTAGAAATAAATCAAATAACCTTACAAATTTTCTGCTCAAATAATTCTTCAGAAAAACAAAGTAATTATGAAATATGAAAAAAAAATTTTTTTTATCAATATTTATTATTTTAATTTCTTTTTTGCAGAATTCTTGTGCCTCAAAAAGAATATCTAAAAAAATCATAGTAGCGAGTTCTGGAAAAATTGAATCTTTAGATCCAGCTAGAGCAAATACTCTTAAAGCAATTCAATTAATCAGTTCTCTTGGAGACACATTATATGAATTAAATTCTGATGGAGAATTAATCCCTCAATTGGCCTCGGGGATGCCAGCTATTTCAAAGGATAGACTTCAAATAACTATCAATTTAAGAAAGAATGTTTTTTTTCACGATGGAACTTCATTTAATTCAAATGCTATGAAGTTTACCTTTGATAGATTCAAAAGAATTGGAACGATGAACTATATCTTAGGAAATAAGATTAAATCAATAGAAACGCCAAGTGAATATTCAGTCATAATAAATTTGAATAAACCATCAAGTTCTTTAAATGGTTTACTCACATCAGTAAATTTAACTCCAATATCTCCTACATTTTACAAACAATATTCTGATAAGTTTCTAAATGAAAAATTCGTTGGTACTGGCAAGTATGTGCTGACTAGTTTTTCTAATGAAGTTCAATCAATTGATCCATATTTGAATTATTGGGGCGAAAAGCCCTTAAATAACGGCGTTAATTTTGTGGGATATTCAAATTCATCATCTCTTTTTGGGGCTTTAAAAAGTAAACAAATTGACGTGCTTTTATCAAATTCAATTGATGATAGTCAGAGAAAAAGTTTAAATAATTTAAGCAAAAATAAAGAGTTTAATGAAGGTAATAGCCCTTTCACTGAATTAAGTTTTATAAGCCTAAAAACTAGTTCTTATCCACTAAATAATCTTAATTTAAGACTGGCTTTGGCAAAAAGTCTTAATAGAAAATTGATTAGTGAGAAAGTAAGTTATGGATTAAGGAAGCCAACTAGATCAATTATTCCTCCGATATTAAAAAAAGATAATCAAGAACTGTGGCCTAAATACGATTATTTAGAAGCAAAAAGGTTATTGCAAAAAGAAAATTATTGCAATGGAAATATTTTAAAAATACCCCTTACTTATAGATCGAATGTACCAGCTGACAAGCTTATTGCTCTGACATGGCAAGAAGAAATTAAAAGTTCTTTGAAAGATTGTATTGATATTGAACTTAATGGGGTTGAATCTACAACAGTTTATAAGAATTTAAGTTTAGGAATTTATACGGCAGTTCTTCTCGATTGGACAGGGGCTTATTCAGATCCAGAGGCCTATCTCACCCCTCTTTTAAGTTGTAATGAAATAGTTGATGGCATATGTAAAAAAGGAGAATCAGTTTACAGCGGTAGTTTTTGGGGATCTAATAAAGTGGAAAGTTTATTTCTTGAGAGTGAAAAAATAAATGGAATTAAAAGATTAGAAAAACTTGTTGAAATTGAAAAAATAGCAGCACGTTCAATACCTTATATCCCTATTTGGATATCCTCTCAAAAAGCATGGTCACAAAATAAAATATCAAAACCTATTTTTAATGGTGCAGGAATAATTTCATTGAGTGATCTTGAGTTAATTAATGAGTAGAAATTTAAATAAACTACTAAATTATTCCCTATTAAAAATTTCATTAATACCCATAATGTTATGGATAATTTCTTCATTAGTTTTTATTTTATTAAGAGTTGCTCCGGGCGATCCTGTCGATGCAATACTTGGATCTGGTGCAGATGAGGTTTCTAGGGAACTTCTAAGAAATAAATTGGGGTTAAATGAACCCTTAATAAATCAATATTTTTCATATATTAAAAATATATTGTTCTTAGATTTTGGCCAATCTCTTAGTACCCAAGAGCCTGTCCTTAATATTATTATTAAGTCATTGCCTGCAAGTCTTGAGCTTGGATTCTTTTCAATATTAAGTGCCATACTAATAGGATTCCCATTGGGATTACTTGGCTTAATAAATAGAGGGAAAAAGACTGATTATATTTCGAGAATATTAGGAATTGCCACATATGCGATCCCTCCTTTTTGGGGTGCAATGTTAGCGCAATTATTATTTTCTGTATTTTTTAATATTTCCCCAATTGGAGGTAGATTTCCAATATTTCAACAACAACCTCAAATTACAGGTTTTCTGGTTTTAGATAGTATTCTTTCAAATAATATTATTGCCTTGAATGATAGTCTTTATCATCTCGCACTTCCTTCGATTACCCTTGGCTTTTTATTAAGTGGTATATTTAGCCGCTCATTAAGAGTAAATTTGGATAAGACATTAAAAAGTGATTATGTAAATGCTGCTATATGTAGAGGAATATCAAGGAAAAAAATATTTTTAAACCATGCATTGTCTAATGCTCTATTGCCAATTGTCACTATTTCTGGCTTGACTATGGCCTCATTAGCAGGAGGTGCTCTATTGTTCGAGGTAACTTTTTCATGGCCAGGTATTGCTTTAAGATTACATGAAGCTATTTCTCAAAGAGACTATACCTTGGTTCAAGGAATTGTAATTTTTACCTCTATGCTCATAGTTTCTTTAAATCTCTTCGTGGATATTTTAATCGCATATTTAGATCCACGAATAGAGTTCTAATTTTTGGAAATTTCTTTTATTGTTTCAAGATCTAAAAGATGGAAATCAAGTCCTAAATCTCTTTCGTTTTTAATCACATTAGGGATCTTTTGTTCCTTAATATTTTTTAAAAATTCAACTATAAATTTAGTAGATAAATCTTGTACTAATATTGGCTCTGAACCAATAAAAGTTTCATTTATTTTGAAGACGTCATTATTTTCTTCATAGCTTTTATTAATTCTTATTGGAGAGAAATGACTTGCCCCTTCAATAATTAGAAATCTATTTGATGGATTATTTAAAGCAGAAAAAACTCTAAATTGTTCATTCATTAATGGTGTTATAAGGTCATAAGTACCACCTATTAGAAGAGTTGGTGTTTTAATGCCTGTACTATTTTCTTTAGGCCAAATTAAACTGCCAAATGAATTAAAACCTATAATCGCACTGGCCTTATTAGAGTTATTTTTCTTAGGGAATGGTATTTCGCTCAACTGACATTGAAGTAATTTAGATAAATTTGTTACCGCAAAGTCTTTTAATGCCGAATCACATTTGTCCTCTAGTTTATCAGTAGGTTTATTGCCTTCATATAAAAGTGCTATTAAAGCACCAAGTGAATGCCCCATTAAAATATAAGAATCATTAGGTAACTCAAATTCTCCATTTTTATGAGCTTTTAATACAGCATCTAAATCTTTAATTCTATATAAGAAAAAGTCTGCACTTCCTGGGATTGTGTCCTTACCTTCGAGTACTTCTATAAATGACTCCAAATTACTGCCACTATGATCTATGAATAATATTGGCCAACCTCTTTTAGCCAATTCGTTGCCTATCCATTTGAAATTATTAATTTCGCCTCCAAGCCCTGGCATAAAAATTATCAGTTCTTTATCTGCATTTGTTTTATTGCTTTTCCATATTTCAATTTCAAAAGGTTTCACTCGGTGAGGAGCATAAATTTTTTTATCAATTTTTATAAGATCTTGAGTTAATTTTTTTTCAGTATTTTTGAAGGAATTTTGGTTCGTGCTTTCAAGTTTATTTAATTTGGATAAAAGTTCTTGTTGCATTGATAATTCATTTTTCCAAGATGAAATTATTAAAATTAAATTATCAATATCAAGTGAGATTTCTTCTGATGGTAATGCCTTTATGATTTCTAAAGTTGAAACTTCTTTTTTTTGATCTAATAAATTTTCTATAGTGTTATATATTTCTGTTCCATCATTGTCATTTGGTAATTTAATGCTTTTGCTTAATTCCGTAAGAATTTTACGACCTATCCAACTTCTTAATATTTCTCTATTTAATCCCTCTTCTTTGAAAACTGGAAATTCTAAAAATTTTGATAATTCAAAAATTCTTATAAATCCAATTTTTTTTAACCAATCTATTAATTCTGTTGAATCATCTTTGTATTTTTCTAATTTTGATAATTGTTCTATAGTAAGAGGGATTTCCATCTCTTCAAACTTAATATTTATCTTTTCAGCAGCCTTTAAACCATTATTAAAAAATAAACCACAAAAACTAAAAAAAATTATAAAAATGTATTTCACTAGTGATTAGTCCAAATAGTTTACAAATTAGCAAAAATTGGTGGATTCAATTTCCTTATCATTTGAGGTTAATAACCAAGATAAGATTTTTCGCTGCATTTGGAGCAGGAGGTGTTATTTATTTAACATCACTTATTTTTAATAACCTAGGATTATCGGCGACAGATATTGGCCTGGGATTTACCATTTCAGCAATAATTGGAACAGTAACAAGACTCTTTACAGGTAATTATCTTAATAAAACGGGAAAAATACAATTTCCGATAATTACTTCTTCAATATTAAGTATTGCCTCTAGCTTTTGCCTCATTTTTTCAAGAGATACTCTTTTGTACATAATTGGACAAGCACTTGTTGGGGCTGCTGCAGGAATATATTGGCCTGCTGCCGAGTTTGGGGTGCCCTATTTTTGTCATCCTATTGAAACACGTAAAGCTTATGCCCTTGTTAGAAGTTCGGAAGCTTTAGGAATATTTCTAGGGGTATTCTTAGGGGGGTATATGACGAATTTTTTGTATTCTAAATCAATATTTATAAATGATATATTTTGCATGTTAGTTATCACGAATTTAATATCTAGAAATAGTTCTTCTA
The DNA here is from genome assembly GCA_003209675.1 of Prochlorococcus sp. AG-442-N07. Lineage (GTDB taxonomy): Bacteria > Cyanobacteriota > Cyanobacteriia > PCC-6307 > Cyanobiaceae > Prochlorococcus_A. The sequence goes on from QCPX01000008.1 coordinate 42,896, forward strand.
TAAAAAGAAACTTAGAAAATTTTCAAAAAAAATTAGTAGATCCAATTAATCAGGGACAATTGAAATGGAATAAAAATTCAACAATAATAATTTTATCTATTTTATTGATAACTACCTCTTTAGCCTTGATACAAGTAACTTTGCCTCTGGATCTTGTTAAAGGTGGAGTATATCGTAATGCATTAAGCAAAGAAATTATTAGTCTTATAATTTCTATTCAGTTAATTTTATTGTTGTTTTTACAATGGCCTGTCGGTTCTTGGATATCTAAGAAAGAAAGATTATTTGGCTTGAAATTTAGTTTAATAAATTTCACTTTCGCTTCATTTTTATTATTTATTTCTAGTTATTTAAATATCCCAGCTTTTTATTTAATTTCTTTGGCATTGATTTTAGTAAGTTTAGGGACTGCTTCATTTCTTCCAACATCAACAGATGTCGTTTTCAGAATAGCTCCTTCAAATAAAAAAGGTTTTGCACTTGCTCTATTATCACAATGTTTCGCTATGGGTTATTTTTTTGGACCATTTATTTCAGGACGCATATTAGATATATTTGGTTATGCTTCAATAATCTGGCTTTCAATTTCTTGTTGTTGCTTTATTGCCTTTACAATTCTATTTAAGAGATTATTTTAATTAATCTTTTCTAATTCAATAATTCTTCTCTCTCTTAGAAATAAGAAAAAAGGTGCAGAGAATGCAAAGGCTATAAGAAAAGTCCCAATGTATACAACCCACATATTTTTCATATTTAGTTTTTTTGATTCATTTACTATCCATATAAAAATAGCGCTTGCACCTACTAACAAGTCTCTAGAAATTGACTGAGCTGCAGGGTTTGCATTCGCTAAAGAAATGAAGTTATTTATATCAAAGCTGTTTCCATATTCCCTAGCAAATTCGAAATTTGCCAACATTGGCAGAACAGCTCCCAAAATTGATAGAAAAAGGTAAAGAAAAGATAGTATCTGTTTATTATCTTTTAAAATGTTAAATGAATTCACTTTTCAAAAATATTTCTTTTAATAATAGTATTTAAAAGCTTATGGTTGTTGAAAAGAATAATAAAGTTGGAGACTATAAATTTAAAAAAGGAAATTTAAATTTTGCCGTCATTGGTCATGTTGAGTGGATAAATTTTTTAAAGGTTGATCAATTACCAAAACCCGGAGTTATTTCTCATTCTGAAAAGTCCCTTGAGTATCCAGCTGGTGGTGGATCTATTATCGCGAAAACACTTTCTGATTTAACCTTAAACCAAATTCATTTTTTTACGTCATTAGGTAATGATGATTATGGAGATAAGTGTTTCAAGATTCTCTCAAATATGGGAATTAAGTTGCATGTAGCTTGGCGTGATAAACCAACTAGAAGAGGATTTAGTTTAATTGACTCTCAAGGTGAAAGAGCTATAACAGTTATTGGAGAAAGGTTAGCTCCAACTCATAAAGACAATTTACAATGGAACATTTTAAAAAAAATGGACGGAATTTTTATTACTGCATCTGATTCAGAGATTTTTAAAATGGCTAGATCAGCTTCAATACTGTGTACAACACCAAGGGTAGGATTAAATACAATTAATAATTCAAATGTTCTTTTAGATGGATTAATAGGCAGTAATCTTGATCCCGGAGAAGTTTTTTCTTTTTCTGAATTATCGTTAAAACCGAAATATACTGTTAAAACCGAGGGAGAGAAGGGAGGCATAATATTCCCAGGAGGAAGATATAAGGCTCTTAAAAACAAAAAATTAAAGGTTGATTCTTATGGATGTGGTGATTCTTTTGCTGCAGGCTTTCTTTATGGAATGGCATCTAAATGGGATATAGATAAAAGTTTAAATCTTGCTAAAGTAATGGGAAGAGACGCTAGTGAATTTTTCGGACCATATAAAAATAATGATGAAAAATGATTGAATTAACACTTACATGAGCAATCTAGATAATAAAAATAAAAATAAAAATATTCTTGTAGAAAACATTATTGTTTTCTTTTTGTTTACTGTTTTTTTGGTTTTTAAATCCTTGAAAACTTTATCTAGAATTTTTACTTATGGAATCTTAAGAAAAGAAATATTAACTACTAAAAGTAACTTAGGCGTAGATATTAAAATAAAAATTAAATAGTTAATGAATATATTTTTATTTTTTCTAATTTTAGGAGTTGTTTTTTTGGTCTACAAAAAAATTAGCTTTAAAAAACCAAAGAACTTAAAATTAAACAAATTTAAAAATAAACTTCAAAGCACGCAAACAAATATTGAAAGAATTTTTTTAAGAGAGGAAGAAAAAATCTTTTCAAACCCTAATATAAATATCTATATTGGGAGTTATGATAACGAAGAAAATATTAATAGGAAATCTAATATTCACAGAGCAAGGCTTTCAAAATTTAAGAAATCCAAATTAAATGGTGAAATGATATTTCAAGATGATGAACAAAGGATTTATAAATTTAATAATGGTAAGAAAGTTTACTTATAATTTTAATGCTAACTACACTCAAGACTTTCTCTAGTTGAAACGCCTGTTGTTGGATTGATCCCATCAGCAATTTCACAAAGGTTTCTTTGGTCTTCGCTGTCAAGAATGGCATAAGAAAAATCTGCTCCTTCTATTTGAGCTCCTGCAAAACTGCTGCCTGATGCGATCATATTAATTAAAACAGCATTTCTAAGATCTGTTTTTTGGAAATTAACTCGATCAGAAAGAGTATCGGTTAGGTCGATTCCATTTAGATTAGAACCTTTTAAATCAGATAGGGTTAAGGTTGTCCCATGTAAATCAACACCACTAAAATCTGCGTCTCTAGCAACTGCTCCAGCTATAGAAGACAAATGAAGATCCTCTCCATGGAAATCAAATCCTGTAATATTAGATCTTACATAACTTGGGACTTCATCTCCTTCGCCCTTAACAGCAACATTCGCCCCAGCAAAAACTGGAGAGGATAAAACCAAGAAAGAAAATGTTATGCATAAAAAATATCTTAAAAACCTAAAAAATTTCATATAAAAAAATTTGAGTAATTTTATTTTATAACAATTAGATAATTTTTAAAATTGATATATAAATTTGGAACTCCTTTTTAAGATTATTTAACACTATAAATTTTAAATCTAGGTTCTAGATTGGTTATACAATCTAGAAGCTTTTTGTTATCTTTGCTATTCGTAACCTTGAATTCAGATTCAACTGTACCGCCTTCATCTCTAATGGCTTGATTTAAAACTATGGAACCATTTTCGTCAGATACCGATCTATGAAAAGTTCCTCTAGGTATCCTTAAAATATATCCGCAAGATTCTAATCTAACTTTATAAAAAGGGTAATCCCAACCAAAATTGACAAGAAAAAATGTTCTACCCCCAGAGATAGCTAATAGATTATCTTCTTGATTGTGATGTATGTAAAATTGCCAATTGTTTAAATCTTCATCATTTGGAGGACTAACCGCAGGACCACTGTGAATTACTAGATCTCTATAATTTGATTCATTAACACTAATATCAAAAAATCTGACATCTTTTGTATCGCGAAATTTTTCATAACTTATCAATTCAAACATTTTTGATTTATTTGATTTGATAACTGGAATTTCTAAACTTGAGTTCAATTTTCTTTAAAGATTAAACAAATGAAAACAGATATATATATCTAAGAACGTATCAATTAACACTAAAAAAGAAACATATTATTATTTAGATTGATTTGTTATTTTAAAAGATAAAAATTTAGTGTTTATTTAATTTCAAGAGGTTTGATTTCCCAGGATAAAGTATTTTCTAGATTATTTTTTCCTATGAAGTTTCCTGTAATTACAGAGGTTAAATTAGATTTAGAAGAAGATACTAATGTTAAATATCTTTCGTCTATTAATCCTTTTCCGCTTGGATCAAAACCTCTCCAACCAGCACCTGGAATGTATAACTCAGCCCAAGCATGTAAATCTAACTCAGAGGGCAATGGATCTTCAAAATGATAACCACTTACAAATCTACTTGGGATACCAATAGACCTACAAGCTTCAACCATGAGCATTGCTAAATCTCTGCATGAACCTATACGTTCTTTAAGTGTTCTGCTCGCTGGCCATGCAGGACCTGTATGTCTTTTTGTATATTTAACCCGATCTTGAATAATCTCTATAAGTTGGTAAGTAAATGATAATGCGTTATTAAAACTTCCTGCTAATGCTTCTTGGGCAAGTTCAACTGCAGAGGGATCGTGCTGTCCATTTGGCATCCATCCCTCTAATGCCCCTTGTAAATCTCTGTTTATGATACTTCTGCAAAAAGGTAATGTTAGATCTCTATTTTTTACCCCATCAATAATATTTGGATGTTTAATGGTCTCAACTTCGCTTATTGATTCAATAATTAAATTATCTGTTGCTCCATTGAATCTAATTCGATTAATCTCTTCGCCACTTGCAGCAAGTAATGGATAAATAATTTCTGGTTCTGGGGTTATTTTTAATTCAAAATTCTTCAGATTTTGGAATCCATTTGACCTTGGCTTTATACACAATCTATGCTCGCCTAATTGAACAGGTTCTTCATATTTATATTCAAGTTTGTGAAGGTATTTAATTCTCATTAAAAAACTTATTAATTGATAAAGTATTTTTCTTGAATGAGATCATTTAATTTATTCAAATCAATTTGCAATGAATCGATTGCCTCATGTAAACCATCATTAATTATATCTTCAATTCTGATATAACTCCACTTTGCTTTGAGCAAGCCTCTCATGCATTCTAATTCGGAAGGATTTTCAGGAGGAGGAGAGGTATCTATCATCTTAAGAGTATTGCTTATCCCATCAAGACAGTATCTTATTGATCTCGGGAAAATTGGATCCAGTAAAAGGAATCTTGCAACTGATTCAGGCTTAATAGAATTTTGCTCTGCTTTCCTAAACATTTGATAAGCTCCAGCGGAACGTAAAAGAGCGATCCATTGCAACTCATCAAGAACACCTCCAAGTTCATCTAGGCTGGGGAGAAGTAAATAATATTTAACATCTAAAATTCTCGATGTTTTATCAGCTCTCTCAACTAATCTTCCAAGAATGCTAAATCTCCAAGCAAGGTCTTTGCTTAAAGTCGCATCTGTAATTCCATAAAAAAGCTGACATGCTCTCCTTATTTCACTTAATTGTTCTTGTCTTGGCTTATTCCATATTGCTTCTCCTTCTTGCATATTCCAATATAAAATATTAATTTGCTCCCACATTTCTGTTGTCAACACGTCTCTTATTTGTCGTGCGTTTTCTCTAGCTAATTGAATACAAGAAATTATGCTGTTTGGATTTAAACGATCTCTTATTAAAAAATTTATAACGTCATCAGGCTTTTTTTCTGGGAATCTTTTATCAAAAGATTCTCTGTCGCTTGAAGCATCAATTAACGGGAGCCAAGGTTCTGCACTTCCTGGTGGACAATCTAATGACATTGCTTCACTTACTTCCACAAAACGAGATATATTTTCTGCTCGTTCTAAATAACGATTGATCCAATAAAGAGATTCTGCTACACGACTTAAAAGCATATTATTTACCTACAACCCATGTATCTTTGCATCCTCCACCTTGAGAAGAGTTTACAACTAATGATCCTTTTTTTAATGCTACCCTCGTAAGCCCACCTGGACTAACCCATGAATCTTTTCCTCTCAAGATATATGGTCTTAAATCAACATGGCATGGATATAGTTCTCCATCACATAACGATGGTACAGTAGATAATTCTAATGTTGGTTGTGCTACGAAATTTCTAGGATTTTTTCTAATTTTATTAGCAAATTCCTCTATTTCACTGCTTGTTGAGTGAGGCCCAATTAACATTCCATATCCACCAGCTTCAGCGACAGACTTAACAACAAGTTTTGGTAAATTTTCTAGAACGTATTCCCGATCCTTTTCGTAATGACAAATATATGTTTCTACATTTTTAATAATAATTTCTTCATCAAGATAATATTTAATCATTTTTGGAACAAAAGAATAAATCATTTTGTCATCTGCTATTCCAGTCCCAGGTGCATTTGCTAAAGCAACATGACCTGCTTTGAAAACATCAAGTAATCCGCTAACACCCAGGCAGGAATCTTTTCTAAAATTAAGAGGATCTAAAAAATCATCATCAATTCGTCTGTAAATGACATCTACCCTCTTTAAACCGGAGGTAGTTTTTAAATATACATAATTATCATTACAAATTAAGTCATGACCCTGTACTAATTGGATGCCCATTTCTTGCGCTAAATAACTATGTTCAAAATATGCACTATTAAAAATTCCTGGAGTTAGTAGAACTATTTTGGGAGTGTCTGTCCAAACAGCAAGTTCTTGAAGAGTTTTTAAAAGATATGATGGATATTCATCAATTGGTTTTACTATTCTTCCAGAAAAAAGATTAGGGAAAATATTTTTCATAACTAATCTATTTTCTAAAAAATAAGCAACCCCAGAAGGACACCTTAAATTATCTTCTAAAACATGCCAATCTCCTTTTCTGTCCCTTATTAAATCAAGTCCCGAAATTTGACACCATTTATTTAATGGAGGTTTGAAACCTATCATTTGAGGTCTCCAACCTTCTGAACTCTCGATTAACTCTCTTGGAATTATTCCATCATTAATTATATTTTGAGAATTATAAATATCGTCTAGGAATAAATCAATTGCCTCAAGCCTTTGTTTTAGGCCTTTTTCTAATGTTACCCAATCATCTTTACTTATTATTCTTGGCAGTGGATCAAAAGGTAATATTCTCTCAGTACCTTTTAAACCTGTATCGTTTAATCTGAAAGTGGCACCATGTCTTAATAATAATTTTTTTGCTGCAGAATGATTCCTGTTTAACTCTTCAAGACCCATATTATCTAAAGAGGATAGAAGTGGAATTAATATTTCTCTTGCAGAGTTGACGTTATCTTTAAAGTATTCATCAAAACTATTTTTTGGACGATAGCTTGAAAACATATATTTCATGGTTTAATAACTTTTACTTTAGCTTCAAATCTTTATTCGTATTTATGGCTACAAAAAAAAACATCTCCTAACTCGATCTATTTCTTTATTTTGATCATTGAAGTATATTTTTTAAAAATCTAAAAAAGTATGAATTCTAGTAATTGGCAATTTGTTTTTTTTAGATATTTCGCAAGCTTTCTTTTTATTCTCTCTCACAGTTTGCTTGTTCTTGATCATTTACCTATTGGGGCGGCACTCCATGGACTTGGGGAAGTTTTTATTGCGCCTTGGGCTTTTAGGGAAAGAGCATGGGATCTTGTTGTAATTGCAGTTTTATTTTTCTTCTTCGATATCTGGGGACTGATAAACACACCTTGGAATTAACTGATATTATTTATTTAATAATTTTGGGAAAATCATAATAAAAATGAAGTCTTATTTTTATCAAATTTATAAAATAATATTTCTTATATTACTTTCGAGTATTTCAAATTTATATGCACATAACTTATTTAATGGTGGTTGCAAAGAACATTGTGGGCAAAAAGTTAAAGTAATAAGTAATAACAAATTAAAAAATATTGATGATCAAATAAATATTGAGAGCAAAAATTCTTGTTTAAATAAATCACTATGTAGAGGTTGAACTCTCGAGATTTTTTAAATTGTTTTATGAAAGTGTTTCTTTGGTAATTATGATTAAAGTACTATTTGCTTGATAATTTTTATTAGGAGGATTTATTTGATTTTTAATTAAAAAAATAAAAGTATATATCAACGGTAGAAGTAATGATGACGCTGCAACTAAAGCAATTATCTGGTTCAACCTAATAAATGGTTTTTTTACAAGATCCTCTCCGCACAAGCCACAAATCAAATTACCTTTTGAGGATTGTTTTTGAAATTGATATTTAGGATTGCAATATGGGCAATAATATCGAACCATTTTAAAATTTTATTGCTTTAATCATTATCTATAAAACTAGAATAAAGTCATCTTATAAAAAAAAGAGGGCTTATTTAAGCCCTCTTTTATCTCTTACTTATATTTTTTACTGAAGTTAATAACGCACCTGAATCATGGATCCTTGTTGCTAACTTCTATTAAGCTAATGCTCACCAAAATTAACTAATTGTCTTTAACTGGGGCAAAAACTCTAGAATTAAGCTTGTTTCTTAAAGGGCACCTAAACGATGCAGAAGAAGGAAGCTTAGACATTAATAAAAAATAATTGGAGCAGTTAATTAAATTAGTTCGGTTTATTCCGAAATTTCAGGCAGGCTATCGATCATTTTGAAAGACCTCCTATAACTCAACAATATAAAATTAGGAAAATATTTCTCTAAAGACAATCCGTTTTTATACGCATTGCTTTTTATTTAAAAATGTCCGAGAGTAGTAATCAATCGTGCTAATTTTTTTGAGATATTTTTAGTAAGTTTTGCTTATTTCCTTTGATATTTAATTCGTCTATCTTAATTTTAAATAATTGAGGAAATCTTTTATGAATCATTCGAAAGAAGTTAGTAAAACTGATAAATCTAATCCCATAGACGAATATTTTCAATGTCTTTCATATTGCGATATTCACCCAAAAGGGATAGATAATGACTGTGAGGTTATTTGTATGGAAAGACATTTAAAAGCTAACTATTGGTAATTAATAAATTTGTACTTTTTACTTAAATCCCTTTGAAAAAAGGTTAGTACGAACTTTAAATTTCCATACATTTACAACACCTTTTGCATTGACTGCTGCAAGTGCACAATCATCAGGTCTCCAAGATATTGCCCCTACTAAATCTCCTGCGAATGCAGCCCCAACGGGATCACCATTACCGTCATTTTTGAGAAAACTTGCGACAACAGAACCATCCCTAGATCCTGAGGCTACAAGCATACCTTTATTTGAAAAGGCTAGGCTCGAAATGGGTTCTGTATGGTGACATAGCTCTCCTGGCATAGTCCCTTCAGGACCATTTCCTATAAAGCTCCATACTGTAATTCTTTCACTGCCACTAGTTGCTAATAATTTTCCGCTGTCATCAAAAGAAAGATGACTTGGTTTACCAGGATATCCAGTCATTTCAGCATCCATTCCTGATGATCTTCTCCAAAAATGAACTGAATTGTCTTGACTCCCACAGGCGACTATATCTCCATCAGGGCTTAATTCCATAGAGACCAATGATCCTTGCCACTCCAGTTTTTGATTCGTTTTATTATTAACAATGTCAAAGAATGTCACTCTGCCGTAGCATGCAGTTGCGAGCTCATTTTTATTTGACCATGTTATTGCACTTACTGTGCTTGGATGGTCTTCTGAGATCCATTTCTCTTCTCCAATTTCATTAAAAACATATACTTTTTTTGAGGAGGCTATCGCTAGAAATAAACCGTTATTAGACCACTTGAGGTGTTCTACCCAACCCTTACCAAGATTAAGTGTTTTAATTAATTTACCTTCGTGGCAATTACAAATTTGAACATTTCCATCCTGACCTGATGTTGCAAAAATCTCACCCTCTGGATGAATGGCCATTGCTAATAGACCACCGGAGTGTGTATTTTCTTTTTTCCAAATAATTTTTCCAGTATCTCCTTCGAACGAAAAAAGACCTCCTGATACGTCGCCAACAATAAATTGTTTCCCTTTAAGAGCCCAGCCACATGCTATGGCGTAATCGTTAACTTCAGCAGTCCATCCTTCATGGAACATGCCTCTTGGGCTAAATGGTTCTATATCAGGCATTTATCAAAGCCTTCTTGCATCTCTTTCTCATTTAAATTTCTACCGATAAAAACAAGTTGATTTCTACGAGGTTCGTTACCCCATTCTTTATCAGGTTGTGCAGTAAATAACATGTGAACTCCCTGGAAAACTATTCTCCTTGGGTTACCTGAGTAACTTATGAAACCTTTAGTTCTGAATATATCCACTCCTTTTTCTGATAGAAGTCTTCCCATCCAAGTATTTAGTTTTTCTGGGTCAACATCTCCAAAACGCTCTATAGCAATTGAGCCTACTTCATCATCATGTTCGTGCTCTGCTTGCCAGAATCTTTCAGTATTAAATGAAATCTCTTTATTTTCGTCACTTTTAATGACTTTCATATTGAATTCTTCAGCAGTGTGCTGTGTAAACAAACCTATTTTTGTTGGTTTTTCTATGTTCAGGATGAAGGATTTATTTCCTTTATCCTCCAATTTGAGATTTATATGTTCTCCATATGGGACGGTATTTCCAGGATCTAAACTATTAGCTTTTTCTGCATAAAGTCTCACGGAGGATTCAGCACCATCTTTAAGTTCCTCTTCACTCTCTCCTTGGTTAGCGAGGGCTACTAAGGACATTTCTGGATCGGGTCCTTCTTCTAGCATTAATTCATATTTACCTGCATCAAGATCGTAAACACCTGTCCATTCAAAAGGATATTCTGGTTCAAGGAATGTTGGCCTGCGTTTAAGGATCTGATCAAGATCAAATGCACTTAGATTTAAGACTGTTTCAATTGGTACTTTGGCATTCTCGGCTCTAATAATTCGGGTCATTCGGTTCATATCTCTCAATCTCGATTCAAGAGTATTTAGTGCATCATCAGAGACTAAATCAGTTTTATTAAGGACAAGAACATCTGCAAATGCCACTTGTTCTGAACTTTCATCACTCCTGCCTAGCTGTTGATCAATGTGGGCAGCATCAACTAAAGTCACAATTCCATCAAGAGTGAATTCAGAACTAATCTCTTCATCCATGAAAAATGTCTGAGCAACTGGGCCTGGATCTGCTAATCCTGTCGTTTCTACTAAAACATAGTCAAACTTATCTCTTCTTTTCATAAGGTTGCCAAGGACTCTTATTAAATCACCGCGAACAGTACAACAAATGCACCCGTTTGACATCTCAAACACTTCTTCATCGGCATTAATTACGAGCCCTTGATCTATACCCACTTCACCGTATTCATTTTCAATTACGGCTATTCTTTTCCCGTGCTCTTCACTTAGTATTCTATTAAGCAAAGTAGTCTTCCCTGAACCTAAAAATCCAGTGAGAATAGTAACGGGAACTTTATCTTGGATGCTCATTTACTGATTTTTACTAAATAAACAATAGTTTAATAATAGTAATAATTAGAAATGAAAACCGTTTTTATTAGAAAAATTTAATCTGAAAGTTTGTACCATTCAGACTCAAGATTGGAGCCAGATTCTTTATCGCAGCTTCCACCTAATGAATCAACAATTGTACAAGTGTTGTGTACAGCTACTGTAATAGTATTACCATCCATCATCAATCCATCAACAAATATTTGATCAGGAGAAATAGGAATAGAACTTTGTCTGCTTAGATTTCTTAACAGTTTGGAAGCAGGTTTTTGCTCTGGGAAAAGAGCCAAAACATTATCTTCTTTAAGTTCTTTAAGTACAGACTTTATATTTTCCGGTCTTAAGCTTGAGGAGTCTCCAAGAAAGTCAAGTAAACTAATGGTTTCAAAACCAAAAGCATCACCGTAGTATTCCATCGCCTTGTGTTTAGACACAATTACTCTGTTCTCCTCAGGAATGGAACCTACTTGTTCGACGATCCAACTATCCAAGTCTTCCAAGATAGAATCAGCCTTTTCAAATCTTTCATTAATTTGCTTTCTTATGCTTCTCTTGGAAGCATCCTTCTTTAAACTTTCGTTTATAACATTTCCCATTTTTATAATGTTATGAGGATCATGCCAGACATGAGGATCTAGTCCTCCATGGTCATGATGATGATGACCCTCTCCTTCATCTGGTACTTGTGCTATCGGCTCTACATCACTATTCAATGCGTCTTTAAAAAAGTGCTCATTTGCCTCAAACTCAAAAGGCATGTGTTCAGTAAAAAATGTGTACTGACCATCTTCTTTAATTTCAACGTTGAAAACTGTGCTTTCTTTTCGTTGATCAAAGTTAAGCACAAAAGCTTTATTACTTGCTGTAAGAGTCCCATTATTATTTCTCCTTGTTGAGAATCTAGATCCTAATAGTTCTTTAGCTAAATCTTCCGACCCCTCTATGTCAATAGATTTTAGAATTACCATTTTCATTGCAGGATCTGCATATTCGCCATCAACTTTTGCGAATGACCATTTGTAGGATCCTTTAGATAACTGGAATTTACCTGCCCATTCGAAAGCTCCTTCAGCATGGTCATCATGTCCACCATGATCTGAGTGATCATCGTGACCTCCATGATCAGAGTGATCGTCATGACCTCCATGATCAGAGTGGTCATCTATCTTAGCTGAATGTTCAGCGTGATCATCATGTCCCGCATGATCAGAGTGGTCATCTACATTTATTGCGCTAACGCCTATAACAACTGTTTGCTTTTTGCTTTCCCAATTTCTCATACTTGGAGTCATTTCTTTACCAAGAGTGAATACTTTATCGGCGTTATTAAGTAATTGAGCTTGTCTTGGATTGATCTTAAAGTCATGAACATCCTGCTTTCTATCTACTAAGCATGTAACTTCGTCAGAAGGTAATGCAATTGATTTAACTAAATCACAAACTAGTGGTTCTACTGCTACGTATGACTTTCCCTTAGCCAAAACATCTTGCCCAAAACCAGAAAATATTATTGTTCCTGCTATCACGGAATTTTTGATAATTGAATTACTTGAACTTGTTTTATTTGTTAAAAGTCTTTCCAAAATTGACATAAAAAATTATTAAATACTTAAAAATGATAATCATTTTCATTATTCAAGGCAAGTAAAGGTATCAAATGTTATGAAAATAATATGAAACTTGTATTATTGGTAAGCTTATAAAGTGACTTTTTTCAAGATTAATTAATGGCTACTTTAGTCGCTGAAAATTTAACCTACTCATACACAAAAAAAAGTAAGCCAGTTTTAAGTAAGGTATCGGTTGAGATTAAACCTGGTACTCTAACAGCGCTAGTTGGTCCAAACGGAGCTGGCAAATCTACTCTTTTAAGAATATTGCAGGGACAATGTATTCCGGATAATGGCCAGATAACAATTGATGGGGAGAAGTTAATTAGACAAAGATCTCAAGTCTCACTTATGCCACAAAGAAGCTCTATGAATTGGAAATTTCCAATAACTGTAGAAAAACTAGTTTCATTAGGACAAATAAAATACTCAAAATCAAAAAGTAGTAGTCCTTTTCAAATAAAAGCTCTTCTTGCCAACCCTAATGCATGGATTAATAAATGCTGTGAACTAGAGGCCACAATGCAAAGAGTCGGCATTGCAAATATTGCTAACAGAAGGCTTGATTCTTTATCTGGGGGACAACAACAAAGAGCTTTATTAGCCAAAACATTAATGTCTCCAGCAAAAATTTACCTTCTTGATGAACCTTGTGCAGCTTTAGATCCACCTGCAAAGGAGGATTTTCTAAAAATTGTTCGTCAACTTGCTGATGCTGGTCTTTCTTTAATGGTAAGCAGTCATGATTGGGGCACTTCGTTAAATAGTTATGATCAAGTTATTGTTTTGGATAAAGCTGTATTGGCCTCTGGAAGCCCTGATTCTATAAAAGATAAATTAGAGGATATAAATATCAGCTCAATTGAGGATAATAGTTGTTGTGATTAAAAAAATATTTAGTTTTAACTTTGTGCTTGATAGCAGTTCTGGCAAAGTCCAAAATACTCCAGGGTATGAAACAACAATTGGAATTTCTTTGGATTTGTTTTGGGTGTATGAATATCTTTTACAGGGCACCCTTCCATTTTTGATGTCTCACCACATTGAACACAAGTCAAATGATGAATGTCTCTGTCTACGGGAGTGTAAAGAACCTCTCCTGTTGGGAGATGTCTAGAACGTATTAAACCATGCTTTATAAGAACTTGAAGATTCCTGTAAACAGTTGTCAGTCCCATAGCTTTTCCGCTTTCAATCAATTGTCTATGCAACTCTTGACCGCTCAGTTCATCATCACATTTATTAAGTTCTTCAAGAAGTTGTTCTTGTCTTTTGGTAATGTCAGGCTTAGTTACCATTGTTTCCGAAATTTTTTTTTGTTCCGTATTTTTGATCATACCGAATCCTTAGATTGATGTCTTTTATTAATAGCAGTTGGTGGTTTGTTCCTTTAATAATAACTATTTTTTCAGGAATTCTATGTCCAGCTATGGGAACTGTATTAATAACACATAGGAGATTACTGCAAGTAAATTTAATTTCTCACTGCGTTTTGCCAGGGCTTGCTTTAGCATTGGCCCTTGGAATTCATCCTTCAATTGGTGGGGTTATCAGTGGTCTTTTAGGTTCTGTAATTGCAGAAAGTTTAACTAATAAAAAGAGTGAAAACTATGAAGCAATAATGAACACAATATTAGCCGGAATGCTTGGGTTTGGAGTCCTTATAATCCCTCTACTCGGAATAAGGATTGATTTGGAGGCAGTATTATTTGGCGATTTATTGACAGCAAATTTTGGAGATTTACTTAGAACAATAATTGCTTTTTTAGTATTTATACTTTTAATGACTTTTGGATATGAAAAGGTTGTTTATGTTGGATTAGATCCAGAAGGTGCATCCGCGAGTGGTATAAACGTTTCTTTATTAAATCTTGCTTTGAGTTTTACAACGGCATTAGTAATTGTTAGTTCAATGTCAGCAGTGGGAGTAATTCTTGTAATTGCTCTTCTTTCTACGCCAACTTTGTTAGGGCTAAATAAGGCTCATAGTTTAAGAATTGCAATGATGAGGTCTTCATTTTTTGGATTATGTATCTCACTTCTTGGATTTATTCTCTCTATAGTCTTTAATCTTTCGCCTGGACCTGCAATTAGCGTTATTTGTGTTGCGTCCCTTTTAATTCCTAAGCTTCGCAAATAATTAAATCTTAAATGTCCAATCAGAATTTAATGCTTGAGCTTTTGGATTGTTTTTTAAAGCTAATTCCATAGCTTCTTTTTTATTATTAGCTATAACAACTTCATCAAATTCCTTTCCATTTTTTTTGAGACTTACTTTAAAACGCATAAAAATTATTTAATTAATCAAAAGTTAACTACTAAGCAACTAGATTTAAATACTTTTAAAAGTTAATTGATGAAATAGAAACTTTAGTTATTCTGAAGTTTTTCTACTACAGATTCTTTCTCAATTTTAGCTACATCCTGTAATCCATTAGCATCGAACCAAGGAGCGTTTTCCCAATTAAATCCTTCCCCAAAAGTATTATCAGGAGCAGCTACGTACCAGTGACATGATGAATCGGGAACATCTACAGCACATTTTGACCAGTCAGCCTCCCACTGTGGAACCTGTACCCACATCACAGATGCTAATAAAAAAGAAAAAATAAAATTCATAATTATCAGTTAGCAAAATTTTGAAAGATTTTTTTCACATTCTTTCTTTCTTTTCTTCCAGTAATTTTCAAGTATTTGATATTTATGCTTATTTTTGAATTGACTTAAATGAATATTATTCTGATTAAGAACTGAAGTATTTTTGATTTTCATGACTCAAGCTGTCTATGTAGAACATATTTAAAACACTTTATAGATTTTTTGAAGTGAATTTATACCTAATTTTTGTCCTACTTTTGTGTAGGTAAGTATTTTTCGGGATTATTTTCAATATAAGTAAGCGAATATTTGACAACACCCACTATTACTGAAAAAAGAGCAATTGCCGAAATAATAAAAATGATTTTTTTGTAAATGATTTTCATGAATTTTTTATGTTTTTATTATTATTTTTCACCAACGTCCAATTTTTCTTAAAGATTTAAATAAATAGTAATTTATACTGTAGCTTTTTAAATTACCTACGGAGTAAATTAAATACATCAGAAACTCCTCACACACTTTTTTCTGATAACTTTAAAAGTACTCCGACCTTGATGTTTGAGTACTTTTTGTATTTTTTTGAGATGTGACAGTTAAAATAGAGGTCTATTAAACATTACATATTTTGAATTTAAGTGTGATATTAAGATTGTGTGTAGGAGGAATTGATTTATTTCAGTGGAAACAAGGAAACACTTGATATAAATCAATTTTAAAAGATCTCTCTTTGAGGGGTCTTTTTTTTTGGATTATTAGAAATAAATATTAAATTATGAATATAAAAACAAATATGCTTTCTTCCAAAATAATTAGGTCGTCATTACAAATTAGTAGTTTAATTCGTTAGATTATGAGTCGTTAAATTCTTCTGTTAATGCAAATACTTTTTTTAACAATTTTAATTTGTTCAAGCTTTTTATTCCCTTCTTCATCATTTGCCTCACATATAGAACTAAAACCTTGTGTAGAGATTGCTCATTGTGTACGAGAAGAATGGGAGGTTAATAATATTGAGAAACCTTTTGAAGAGATTAAAACATTTATCGAAAACACTCCAAGAACTGAGATTGTAGAAATAGATGGCGATTATCTTCATGCTGAGGCAACCAGTAAATGGATGAAGTATGTAGACGACTTAGAAGTATCCTTTCTACCTGAATCAAACATTTTATCAATAAGATCAGAATCAAGAGTTGGAGAAAGTGATTTGGGAGTGAATCAAAAAAGAGTTGATTTATTAAAATCTAAAATGTTTTAAGGTATAAAGTAAAAAAAAATAATTTATTTTTATTGTTTTTTGTATAACTTTTTCATTTTTAAAAAAAATTAGCAGATAAAAAAGTGATAATTGTCATCATGCCTTGATAATGGCAAATTTATTAGATTTTCTCTGAAAAGATGATCATAAATTTTATATATTTATTATTATCTAGTTTTGTTTTTTTCTGGTTTTATATAAATATTAAAAAAAATGGAGTTAAATGGATAATCAAAGGTCTTTTGCAAATTGGAATATTGGTATTATTCATTGGAGGGTTTTTCAAAATATTTTTCGCCTTACCCCCTAATTTATTTATAAAAATATTTTTTCTTATTATTTATACATGGTGCACTGTTGGAATAAATGTAAATTTCATGATCCCTTTGATTAGTTTGATTGACCAAAAAATAGTAAAAAAATAAAACTAAAATTTGCCTTAATTATCAGTACAAAAATAAATCTATTTCCTTAATCTGCAATATTAAAATATATAGGATTTATTTTTTTCCTTTTGAAAGTCTTTTCCTTGTATACCTAGTCTTTAATGCCAAGTCTGTCATTATACATATTCCAAATAAAAGAAGGATTATTCCAATAAAATATTTCATTATTTTTTATGTAATTACTATGTTTGAGATTTATTCATTATGCCAACTAATTTTAATATCTATTTCTTGAGATAAATTTCTTGTAACTGGACATTCTTTGGAAGCTTTTTTCAAAAAATCAATAGTTTCATTAGAAGTGCTCTCTGGTATGAAAATATCTATTATTAGTTCTTTTATCTTCCTCTCGCAATTTTGTGTCATTAATTTTTCAATATTTAAATATATACCTTTCAAATCAAATCCTTTCGATTTGGCTTTGATTGCCATGATGGTTAGCAGGCAAGTACCTAGAGATGTTGCTAATAAATCAGTTGGGGAAAAACTTTCACCTTTACCGCAGTGATCTAAAGGTGCATCAGTTCTAATAAGACTTCCAGATTGTAGATGAATAGCCTCACAGTTTAAATTTCCTAAATAAGAACATTTAACTTTAGTCATTTTAAAAAAATTAAATTAGGAAAATATTATTAATAAAAAATTATGGAACATAACAAGATTATTGATGAGAAATTTTTATTTGCATATTAGTGGAGTATTAAGGAAATTCATCATTCAAGTTTTGAAATCAGTTTTTATATCCATATTCCTCTAAGCAATACTCAATTAATTCAATTGATTTATTAAGTGTTCTTTTATTTTTATTTTCTAGATCGAAACATTCATTTAAAACACGTATAGATTCATTTAAGAATGATTCTTCTTTATTTTTTATATCTTTAATTTGATTTATATAAATTAATTTTTTAATCCCAATTAGGGAAAATATGATTATTGATATTGCAAAAATTGCTATTTTGAATTTATTCATACAAATAGTTATTACAAATATTTTAATTTACTTAATATCTAAAAACTTTACATAGCTTATAGAACTAAGTAATTACATATGTAGCTGCTGTTATTGCTAAGGCAGTAATTGAAATGAAGATGTATGGAACAACCTTTAAAGGTATATATAGATTATTTTTAGACATAACTAGAACCTTTATACAAATAATTACATTCCTTTTAAACTTTATAAGTCTTCAAATATACAAATTAATTTTCTTTGTATAAATTCAATCCTTTTAAGGATTAACAAATTTATATTCATTGAATTTTCATTAAATAAAGTATATCTAAATCTTGTCTTGAGTCCGATATTTTTCTTTTTAAAAAGATTAATTCTTCTTGGCTCATTTTTGATTCTTTTATCATCAATTCTGCTTGTTCAATAGCATGTTCTATATTTCTAATTTTAATTTCTCTTATTGAGGGATCATCTTTACATGCTTTTTTAGTATTTGCATCTAACATATGTACGAAAAAATCACCTTGAATATAATCTAAAATTAAAACTTCATTATGCTACAACCGCAAATTTAATTATAATAAATTATTATAAAGTTAAGAACTTTAACCTTAGCTAACCCCCTCTTCAATTGATCGAGTGGGTTTTTTTTATGGTGTAATATACTCCTAGCATTTACTATTAATTTGGAAGATTCAAAACTTAATCCCGAGGAAAATAATCCAATCGAATCGTCCCCCAATTTGAATGAAGACAATAAAGATCTTAATGAGGGGAATAAAAAAGAAGAAAATGTAAAGGCATTTACAGAATTTCTAGAGAAAGCAAGTAATCAAGATTCTTTTGAAAAAGTAAAACTTGATTCTGAGCATCAAAAACTAAAAATTGACAAATCACTTTTTAAAAGATTTCTTAATAATGGATTTGATGGCATTTCAACTAATCCAAACTATAAAATGTTGGCATTATTAATAGTCCTTTTAATTAATCTGTCTCTATTTTTTGTAATTGGCAATATGGGTAAAGCGTTTTTAAGAAATGCAGGAATTATGGGTTAAAAATTATTTATTTATTTTTGGATATTCATCTTTACAATTTTGATTCTTCAAATGAAACTGTGATATTTTCTTGTCAAATTAATATTTAAAAAAATTTGGATAATAAAGAGCCAGAAAATCCAGTAGTTTATCTTTCTAATTTAGTCAAGAAATTAGATGTAAAAAACAGGAATGGTTTAGTAGCTTTAGCAATAGTAAACCTTTTAGTGATTCTTTTATTTAAATTTTATTTGAAAGGATCTGGATTATTATCTTGAATTAACTGCTGGTAGTATTATTCAGCATTCTCAAATTGTTTTGCTAATCTAAATGCCTTCTTAATTATTAGAAAGCCACCATATGCTCCTGCCAGTAAAGGTAATATTATTAAAGGGTTAGGGGAATAATCTGAATAATTTTTCACACCCTCAACATATTCATAACCTGAACATTTAAGAAAGATAAAGCTAAAAAATGTGATACTCCAACCAATGATTGATAAAAAGCCACCTTTTTTATCACCTTCGTAGAATCTGTCTAGACCTAAGCCCCAACCTCCTATTAGGAATATTCCTCTAACAACAGAATTTTTTTCTTGATTTCTAAGCATAATAAAAAAATGTTCATTATGAACATAACCTATTTGTATTTAAGATGTGAGATGTTTTTATTAATTAATCTTTAAAATAAATTTTTAATGGTTTTTTCTATAAATTACAAAATTATTATTCAGTGTTTTTATTAATCATTAGAGATTGTATTTGAATTCAACAAGGAAATTGAAGGCCTTATATAAATAAAAATAGACCCATACATATCCTGCATAATTCTCATATCATCGTCTAAATATACAATTGAAACCTGGCAATTTGGCGATTCTTTATTCCAAGGTAACTTATTCCATACCTCTTTAACTGGATACCATCTATCCATAAGTAATTCACTAAATAATGGAATCTTATTAAGACCATCAACTTTGGAAACTTTTGTCTTTTGTAAGTTCATATCAAGTAAATTATTTCTTAAAACTAAATCACTTGCTAGGGTTATTACTCTTCCACCAAAAGTAGGCAGTAGTTTGAACCAACCTAAGATAGGAATAGTTGTAAGCCCAAATATTGTAGTGTCAAAAGTAGATATAAATTCTTTTTTTTCAAAATCAATCTTTTGAGCAATTCTCCCAATAGTTGATATGCCAAATGATCCTACTTGCAATTGATGTAATTTAAAAAAAAGATTACTTTTAAATTCATCATTTAATGCCTTTTCAATAGCAAGGAAGAAAGGTGAACTTCGAAATAATTCAACATTAGAAAAAATCAATTCCCACTCTCCAGACAATGACTTTTCTGATATTTCAAAACTAAATTCTTTAAGAGCATCAATCAATTGATCCATTTCATTAGCTTTTTCTTCGTACATAGGAGAAATCAATTTATTTAATCTCTGCCCTCTATCTGTAACAGCAGCTATTTTATATATATTTGACTTTATCTCTCCAATTTCTTTCATAACTCCAATACAAGAAATACTAATTAATCTTAGGAATTTAATTTGATGTTGATGGCAATTTTAATAATGCTGGTAATAAAATCAATTAATATTCTCCCCACCTTTTACCAATATCAAAACCCCATTCAGTGGTTAATCTAATTACTTCATCATGATTCTTGCATTTTGAAAGGGATAACTTTTTACTAGGATTATTTTTTATTAGCTCAGCAATTTGATTAAGTTGCTCAATTTTTTTTAGAAAATTACTTAGATCTTTATCTGACATTTATCTAGGAAGTAAATTTTTGATCATAAGTAAATATGTAATAAAGAACCCAGGCAACACCAATAATAAGAATTGCAATCATTATATTTACTGACCAAACTACTTCTATCATGTAATTTTTTTTATATATTTTTAATATATCCAAAATTTAAATTAAATTAACCGTTAAAAATTTAAATCTAGAACAATACACTACTACTAGGTATATAGAATAGTCATAAATAGTCTAAAAATTATGGGAGAAGCTAAGAGAAGGGAAGAATTAGGCTTACCACCTAGAGAAAAGAAAAAGGAAAAACAAACATCGAAAAATCAACTAAACAAAATTTTAAATAAATATCCTTATTTACCTTTCATTTTAGGTTTTTCATTACTAGCAATATTAATTATCGATTTAGTTAATTACTACAAATAGATATATAAAAAGGGGATACTTTTAGCAGAAGAGAAGATTATCTTCGCAATTGCGAAATTATTTTTCCATAATAAAAATAAAACTCATGAAACCGATTAACACCTCATGCGCCTTAATTTTAGGGGTACTAACTTTGTTTTCAATATCTAATGTAAATGCAGGTGGCTGCAGTTCTCATATTGAGAAGAAGGCAGAAATTGAATGCTTGTCTGATGATAAAAAATGTATAGAAGCGAAAGAAAAAGAATCACTATACAAAGTTGAGGCCTAAATGTTTGATAATCTTGGAACTGCTCTAGTACAGGCATTAGGCTTCTTTGCTGTTTTTGGTTTTTTTGTATATCAAACTTTATTCGCAGATAGCAAACCCAAAAATTCAAAATCAAATCCTGAAAAAACAAAGATTTCCAACAAAAAAGAATCAATTAAAAAAGAACCTAAAAACGGCTTATTTAATAGAAAATCTAAAACTGTTGAAGAGAATTTAACAGTCCAAAAAAAGGGATTATTTAGGAGAAAAAAAGAAGTTATTAAAGAAGAGATTAAACCAAAGAAAAAAGGTTGGTTTAATAGGTAAAGGTATTTAAACTCTTTTTTGATATCTTTTATACAAAAACTTTTTTTAGGAACTTTATAATTCATAGAATATAACACTCAAAATGAACCACAGAGAAATCACAAAAAAATATAGCGAGTTAATTAACAAGGCTGAGTTTGCTACTGGCCGTAAGGAAGTTGTAGGTCTTTTAAAAAAAGCTGCCAAATTGAAATCTCAGATTGAAATCAATTATTAGATCGTAAAATTAGTTTAATTCTAAATGTAAAAAATTTTTTTAAATAAGTTTTTACATGAGATAATCTGCATAGATTATTTTTCTTATGAATAAAAAAGGTTATACAACTGAAAGCGGTGGTAGACAAAATGGTTTTGCAATTGAACCAGAAATTAACCCGATATCAGAAGGCGAATCAAAAAAATCCATATTTTTATTTATTGGAATATTATTACCTTTTCTAATAGGCGGTTTTTATTATTTAAGGA
This sequence comes from Prochlorococcus sp. AG-442-N07, assembly GCA_003209675.1. Classification (GTDB taxonomy): domain Bacteria; phylum Cyanobacteriota; class Cyanobacteriia; order PCC-6307; family Cyanobiaceae; genus Prochlorococcus_A. Next base: position 65,133 of record QCPX01000008.1, read on the forward strand.
CTCTGAATATATTCTGATATTTTATAATCCATTTTTAGCAATATATTCTTCTGAGCTAACTATATCTTGCATTAAGCTCTCTGATGAAGGATTAAATCCATTTTGCTCTAAAAAAGATTTAACCTTTTCAAATTTTTGCTGAATTTTTTTTGTATATGGAGTTGTCATCAAATAATCGTCCTTTTCTGTTGAATAGTTCATTTGATTAACGGATTACTTTTACAATTAAATTTTGCAAAATATGGTATTGCTAGTGAAGTTATAAATATTACATAAATAATTTAATAGGAATAAATACTTATAAATTGTTTGTGTGAGATCGCTATTGGTTGATTTTTTAAAGAGTACTTATAGTAACTAGTTCCATTAAGTCTCTGGACCGCAGATATTTTTGAAATACTTCAGAATAAAATGCTTTTTTAGCAGCAAATTTTGATTCGAATTCAATTACTAATCCAAGCTGCCCTCCATCCCATTCATTTGAGGTTGATTCTTGTATTAAATCTCTTTTTACTATTACTCCTCCCACAGATTTAATCCAAGGCAATACTGTCCTTATATATTCCAGAAATAAATCAGCATTTGGAATTGAAATTTTCTTTAGCCAATAGCTCTTTGTCATCAAATCAACATATTCTGGGTAGAATATAGCATATGGAGGTAAGTATTTATCCTTAGCTATATACTTCAGCGTTTATTAAATGGAAACCGAAAATGATTTATTAAATTTACTTCTTAAATCTCCAAATTCAGAGAGTATATGTACTATTGCCGAACAACTTGAAATTGATCATAATTTTTCCTTTACCAAAGATAGAAATGATTTGCAGGGTGTTTGGGAGCTTAGGTGGAGTAGTTCTAATAGCCCTTTTTTAAAATATTCTCCTTTTATTGATAACCTTCAAATTCTTGATCCCTTAAATTTAAATGGTCTAAATTTACTTAAACCTAGAGGAATAAAATCAATTATTGGTACTGGAATTTTAATAAGACTTAATTACATAAATGAAAAAAAAATTGGGGTCAAATTTACACATGCTGGTGTTATTGGTCCTAAATTTGGAAGAAAAAATATAAAGGCTATGAGAGAAATAAATAATGAACAATTAGGGTGGTTAGAAATAACTTATTTAAGTAATAAGCTTAGAATCTGTAGAGGTGATAAAGGAACTTTATTTGTTTTAAGAAAAATAAATTCACCGACTTTATTCAAGAATTTCAAGGAATTTATTAAAATCTATTAAAAAAATAAATTAATTCTTTATCCAAATAGACTTTAATACGAAATAAATTGGTAAATATTTAAATGATTCTTTAGGTATTTCATAACTTAAGAATTTTAGTGCTTCTTCTAACCAGTAACCAATATCAAATCCTAAAAGAATTTTTTCGACAACAAACCAAAATTCTTTATCAAAAATAATTCTGAAGTTTAAGTAAATATATTCCCAATGAAAAGTATTCCAATATTGGTTTAAAAATGAGGATAAAATAAGCCAAAATGATATAAATAGAAAACTTTTAAGAAATTTATAAAATTTTTTCATATACCAGCAACTGTCTTATTTAATTTCAAATATCCCTCATTATTATTTGGATCAAACTTTATTTCCATGAAATATATTCAAAAAGATATAAAAATATTGAGAAAATAGAAAATTTTCTTGGCATTAATAATCTATTCTTCTTTTTTTAGATTCTGTGCCTTTAGATTTTTATTCTTAAGAAAAAATCCTAAAAACAGAAAAGCAAAATATATTAGTAAACTTATGCCAAAAATTAAAACTATCTTTGAAATATCCATAAATGATTTTTTTTTATAAATTACAACATTTTTTGCAAAGTTTTATCTATGGTAATGATTTTTCATTTATCACGATAACGAGCTTCAATTATTAAGCTAATAATATTATTTAAATCATATGCAAGTAGCTTTTGCCTGGAGCCTTTGTCTATCAGTTGGTGTTGTTTTATTATCAATTATTCCATTAACTATAGGGAGAGTTAAAGCGGGATATTCTGTTGAAAATATGTCTGCTCCAAGGGCTTTATTCGATGAATTACCTTCTTTTGGAAAAAGAGCAGTTTGGTGTCATCAAAATTGTTGGGAAAGTATTTCCCTACATGCACCCGCATGTCTTCTTTGTTTGATTACTTTAACTGACTCTAATATTGCAATAATTGCAGCATTGATTCATCCTATTTTTCGTTTTTTATATATTGGTGCCTATGTATTTAATATCCCTACAGCTAGAGGTTTAATGTGGGCCTCAGGAATTTTTACAACTCTTTTGCTTTACAAAGAGGGCTTAACACAATTGATATAGATCATTTTAAAGAATAAACTTTTCTAAATCTTTTAATTGATATTCATTGATTAGTTCCACTTTATTTGATTTTGCTAGTTGATGCGCAGATTTTGTAAAGCCAGATCTTGAGACTATTATTGCATGTGTACCTTTCCAAAATAATTTACCAGCTGAAATTTCCTGAACTGCTTTATTTCCAATGGCTTTTTCATGATCTTTGCATTGTATACATATTCTCAAATCATTTACTGACGCAATTAAGTCAACCCCTTGATCTCCTGTATTAGGGGTTTCTTTTACTTCCCAGCCATTTTGTTTGAGAATTTCCATACAATGATTTTCAAATCTAATACCTTTTTTGTAGTTTCCCTTGCTTTTACTTGAGTAGTTTTTTTCTATTAGGTTTAAGCATGATTTCTCTATTTGACTAGCTATGAAAACAAACCAATCTTCAGTCTCAAGCTTTCTAATAGATCCAACTATCTCATCATCAATAGTAGGATTTTCAATACAATATGATCTCCACTTTTCGAAAAATAATTCAATACTACCAAATTTTTTTAAAATTACTCTTTCCCAGAAGTATGGTATACCCTCTTTAAATCTCTTAGACCCGTTAGATATATTTTTCTCAATGGCTTTTTCATCAAGAGGTGGATTGCCAATCCATTTTTTATAATCCTCGTTACCGTAAGCATCTATTTCTCTTAATCTGATCCTCTCCTCTAACAAATTGTATTTGTTCTCGTCTATTAAATTATTAATTGTTTGAATAAAAAAATTGGAATTTAAGGCATTATTTATTTTTAATTTTTTCTTTTTAATTTGATAATCTCTTACAATTTTAAAAATTGAAAAAATGATAAAAATAATTAAAATAAAAAAAATTTTCATTAAAGATTTTTATTTTCTATTTAAAAAGTTTTTGTTTTTCTAATAACAAAATTATTTTTTGTTATTACTGAAGATTCATTTACTTCAAACCCATTAATTGCTGATATTTCTCCTTTTATCCCTTCTAATGTTAATTGCTCGATAATGCCTTTTATTACTTCATCCTCGACCAATTTTCTATCAATTCTTTCAGGTGTAATATCTGTAAGCCATTTTGAGGTCTTTTTTTTTACAACCTCTGTAGGGTTAGTTATTTTTAAGTAGATAGCCATTTTTTAAATCATTCAGTTGAATTATAAGCATTAAATCTTCTTAACTTTTATTATTGTCATTACTTTCCCACTCAAGAAATTGAAAAACAAAAATTGCAAAGATAGAGAAAAATACTATGAACAACCCTAACCAACCTATAAATTTGTGCTCTGTAAAAAGATTTGTAAGCATTGATTTTTCTTGATATCTTGATTCCATTTCATATTGATAAGAATCAATAACTTGAAATATATTCATAATTAATAATTTAATAAATCATTCAATTGGCGGATAATAATTTCAACCGTTTAACTTACTAAAGGCATCCGATAGGAAATCTGGCCTTTTTCTTATTATAGAAAAATTCAGTTTATTTATTAAGACTAAATTGACTTCAGCAATCGTTAAGATTTCATTTTTCTTGTTAAGAAATTTTGAAATTACATTAATCCTAGGACTTTTATCAATGTTGAATTCACTCTCGATTATTATTTTTTCACCAAGGAATAAAGGAGATTTATATTTTATTGAAGTATTGATTAAAGGTAAATCTAAGCCATTTTTAGTTAGTTCGAAATAACTTATTCCTACTTCTGAAAGTGCATTTATTCGGCTTTCTTCAAGCCAATTAAAATATTTACCGTGCCACATTACGCCTGCATGATCAGTATGTTGAGGTAAAACAATTTTTTCTATTTTCCAAACTGGTTTTGAGTTCATCTTTTATTAAAAAAAATATTTTTATTCAATGAAAAAACTTATTTTGATATTTTAGATTAATTTTGTTTATTAACATAAGAATCATCAAAACTATATTTATAAAGTTATGTTTAATCGTAAAAATAGAAGTAGAAAAATGAAGAAGATTTTTCAATGGGAGGAATATTTAAATTGGAAAAATATGTCAAGGGAACAGAAATTAAATTTAAAAAGGGCGTGCTTATTCCCCTTTCTCGTCTATATGGTTTATGTTTTTCTTAATCAGTACTCCTTGGCAATTCTTTTGTTACTAGGTCTTTATTTTTTAATTAGATTTAAAAATAGAAATAAGTTGGGAAGATGATTTTTTTTTTGATTTTGATTTATATAGATTTGTTTTAAAATTATCTAGTTTTTCTTAATAACTCTAATGGCATATAACAATAGTATTAGATAAATTTTTTTTATGAAAAGAATTGTTTTGTTTTTATGTGTATTAGTTTTTTCAATATTTTCTAATACGAATAATTTATTAGCAAAAGAAATTGAAAATAACATTAAAGATAATATTTCTCATGAAATTGAAGAAATTAAGCCTGATAATAAAAAAACTAATATTTCTAATTCTTCGGTAGAAGATATATTTGGTGATGAACAAACTTTTCCATTCGTTGCAGGTTTAGGGAAAAATGCAGCCCATTGATTTAAAGGTTCTTGATAATGTAGAAAAGATTTTTTAATACTAATGAAAGGTCTTAGGGTTCTAGAACTTTCTGAAGCACTTAATGTTGATAGCGCTGATTTATTAGCTGTTTGTGCAATTTTAAAAATAAAAGCCACATCTAGATTAAGCATGCTTTCATTTGAAGAATGTAAAAAGATAACTGATTACTATGAAAATAAAAATTAGAATTTTTTTATAAATTATTTTATTTTTTTATGTCTTTAATCATTGATACTAAAGTTGAATGAATTTCTTCTTCAGATATTTCATTTTTAAAATTGATAATTGCTGATTGGCCATCGTAATTGATTTTTATATAACTATTATTAATTTCTTCCATATAAGCATTCTTAAATCTTGATATCTTCCCATAATAAATAAGATATTTGTGCACTGAATCTATGTGATCATTGTTCATGTGATCACAAACTCTTTTACTTGTTTCTTTACTAATAATTTTCATTTAAAACATAAATTTGTTTTAAGCTAATCTATTTTTTTCATTATTCAAAGTTTTAATCATTTTAATTATTAAATTTTTAACTTCATTTTTATCAACAGCTCTAACCAAGTTATTTCTCAAATTTGATGCTCCTTTAAAGTCTTTGCATGTCCATGAGATATGTTTCCTTGCAATTAGTAATCCGTGATCTCCTTTTGCTTTTATTAATTCATCAAGATGCTCAATAATCAAATATAGTTTTTCTTCTGTGTTTGGTTCTTTAAAATTTTTATTTTCTCTAAGGGCATAATCTATTTCTCCTATTTTCCATGGGGATCCTAAAATTCCTCGTCCAATCATTACACCATCAGCATTTGTTTTTTTTAAACAATTAAGAGCGTCATCTGGATTATTGATGTCTCCATTAGCAATTACTGGAATTTCCAACAATTTTTTAAGTCTCCCGATCATTTCCCAATCTGACTTTCCTGAAAAACCCTGTTTTCTAGTTCTTCCATGAAGTGTGATCATCGTTGCTCCCGCATCTTGAAGTTTAAATAAGAATTCCTCTATATTTTCTTCTTTACTATCCCATCCGAGTCGTGTTTTTACTGTTACTGGAACCCTAACAGCTTTTACAACATTTTTGACTAATTCTATAGCAAGTTTTCGGTCTTTAATTAAGGCACTGCCTCCACCCTTCTTTGCAATTTTTTTTACTGGACATCCCATATTTATATCAATTAAGAAAGCTCCAGAGTCCTCAGCTTGTTTCGCAGCTTCAGAAACAGCATATGGCCTATTATCAAATATTTGTACTCCAATTGGACCTTCTTCTAAATCTATTTGATTGATTTTTTGTGTGCCATATCCTTTTTTAAGACTCGTGGCATTTATCATTTCTGTAAAAAGTAAAGAGTTTGGAGCCCATTTACGTACAAGTCGTCTAAAAATGCTATCTGTAACTCCTGCCAACGGCGATAACATGACCTTACTCGTAATTATCCTGTTAACTCCCCTTCCTTTTAGCCTTATATTTGAAGACATATAATTTTAAATTTATTTATTCTTTCTTCATTATAAATTTAGATATGGAGCTGATTTTATGTTTTCTATTTATTTCTTAATTTATAATAAGTGCTTTTACTTAAATAGGCCTAATTGATTACTTTTTTTGCTAGTTTATGTTGAGTTGAAATTTAAAAAGGGAATTTTTTTTTGTTTATATTAGTATCTATTTTTCTTCCAATAATTATTTTTATTGCACCAATAAATGTAAATGCTATGCAAGGTAATTTAGATTTATCAAGTGCTCAAACTTCAGTAGGCAAAAGATTTGCTAAAGTTTTTTGTGATGCTAAGAGGGAAGGTTTAGATTCTGATTTTGCTAGTGAATATGCTTTGAATAATACATATTTGAAATTTGTAGCATTTCCAGATGATGACGAATATTTGGCTGATTTATGGAATTTCACCCATAATAATATATTAGATAATTGTGGTGAATTTGTAGATATAAATGATCTAAAAGACCTAGAGATTTTTTTTAAAGAAGAAGGTTTAATTGCATCAAATAGGGAACTCTATTTACCAACTTTTGAGAATAATTAGATTAAATTTTTAGCATGTACTAAAATATAAATAGAATATGAAATTTTATGAAACTATTAGGTTTGAATTCACCTGAAATATTCATAATATTAGTAATTTTGCTTTCAATCTTAGGTCCAAAAAGAGTTGAAAAAGGTTTCTTATTATTCAAAAAACTATTAAAGTTCCTCTTTAGTAAAGAAGAAGATCAAAGCTCAGCAAACTCAAAAGTAAAACCAGAGGAACCAGCAGAAAGTGAAGTTAAAGAAGAAACAGTAGAGTCAAAAGAGAAATCAG
>QCPX01000009.1:0-62211 GCA_003209675.1 Prochlorococcus sp. AG-442-N07
AAAGTTAATAATTTTTATATCATCCAGTAATAAAATTAACACTATTATGCAGATAAATACTAAAGTGTTTAAAGATGTTTAAAGAACTATGCCATCTGATTTACCAAGTCTTTTACCTTCAATTTTTGTTCCATTAATTGGTATAGCAATGCCTGCTGTTTTTATCGTATTGATTGGAAGATTAATTACAGCAACTGAATAAATTATCAAACACTAAACTATTAAAAAAATGAGCGACTTTCAAAAATCATTCTCAGAATCAACAAGTTCTATTAAGTTTGATGAGAAATACATAGATACTTCTGTACAACCAAATGATATTGGCGTAGCAGAACAATGGGCAGTAAAAACAGTTGCTGATCCTTTTGTTGGTAATTTAGCTACTCCAGTTAATAGTGGTTATTTTACAAAAGCTTTTATAAATAATTTACCTTTTTACAGAGAAGGTATTTCCCCTAATTTTAGAGGTTTAGAAACTGGAGCAGCTTTTGGATATCTTCTTTACGGACCTTTTACTATGACTGGTCCATTAAGAAATTCTGACTTTGCTCTAACAGCTGGACTTCTCGCTACTATTGGAGCCGTTCATATTTTGACAGCGCTTTTTGTTCTATACAATGCCCCTGGTAAGGCACCTAATGTTCAACCTCCAGATGCGACTGTTAATAATCCGCCAAAGGACTTATTTACAAGAGCTGGTTGGGCTGATTTTACAAGTGGATTTTGGTTAGGAGGCTGTGGAGGAGCTGTTTTTGCTTGGTTACTTGTTGGGACATTACACTTAGATACTATAATGCCAATTATTAAAAATATTTGGACTGCTGGTTAATTCCGAAATAAAAGAGTAAGTAAAATTTAAATTTAATTAAAAATTAAGAGGTGAGCTTTATTAGTTAACGTATAGTTCTGTCCCATCTATAATTTCTAACTACTCGTCCAGTAGAAATTAGTTTTGATTTATAGTGAAATGAAATTTTGTCATTAGACTTTTTTAGGGTATCTAATCCTATTCCATTTCTGCCAAAATCCTTTCCTGAGCTATGGTAATACAATCCGTCTCCCTTGTAGATTCCAATATGATCACATTTTTTTTCATTTCCAAAAAATAAAAGATCGCAGGGTCGTAGAGCCTCATATGATTCTTTGTAATAAAAAAGGTGTTTACAAAAACTTTTTATTTGAAAAGAGTCTCGAGGTATATAAATTTGATGCTTTAAAAAAGCAGTCTGAATTAATCCAGAACAATCAAAATTGGGACCTAATGTTCCTCCCCAAAGGTATTCATTATTTAACTCAGATTGATCCTTGATCCATTTTAAAATCGAGTTAACTTTATCTTTGATAAAGAAATGTTCTTTTTTTGAATTCTCAGGTTTTCTTAATTCGTATTTCTCAATAATTAATCCATCTAAATTTATCCAACAGAAGTAACCATCTTCATATAGTTGAACTAATATTCTTGATAATTTATGGTTGTTTTGAGAAATATTTGGATAAATAAGTCTAAAAATTCTATTTTTAAATATTTCAGTAACTAATTTATCTTCTGTTTCATTTTGATATCCAGAAATATTAACTTTTAATTTCCACCAAATAGTTTTTGAAAAATTAGTTTGTTTAAATAGTGAGATAGGATTTTTATAATTTTCCATACGATGTCCTTTTACTATTCAAGTAAAGAGATGGGTCTAGCCTTAAATGATATTTTAGGGAGAGTATGCTCTTATAATAAAGATTTTTCAAGAGAAGATATTGCCATAACATGGATTAATTATAAAAGTGAAAATAAAAGCGTATTTAAAGGTTTTGGAACTGGCATTAATAATAGAAAAATGGTTTACCCTGCCAGCATAGTCAAGTTGGTTTATGGCCTTGCTGCATATTATTGGATTAAAAAAGGAAGTTTATTACTATCAGATGAAATTATTGATGCTGTAAGGAAAATGTTATCTTTCTCGAGTAATAATGCCACAAGCTTCTTAATTGATTTACTTACTGGAACAACAAGTGGACCTTGTATTGAGGGTGAATTATGGGAAAATTGGAAATATCAAAGAAGTATAATAAACTCTTGGTTAAATGATTTACATTGGGAGGAATTGAGTGGTATAAATTGTTGTCAGAAGACCTGGGATGATGGACCATTCGGTCGTGAAAAAGAATTTTATGGACATGACGATAAAAATAGAAACGCTATGAATTCTGATTCAGCTGCAAGGGTTTTTGAGGAAATTATGATTCATATTAATTATCAAAAAAATGATTTAAATTTACGAAGTTTTTTAAAAAGAAATTTAAATAAATTTGTTCTTAAAAACGATTCTCTTAATCAAATAGATGGTTTTTTGGGTGCAGGATTACCAGAAAGTATTAATCTTTGGAGTAAAGCAGGCTTAATGTCTGAAGTTAGACATGATTCTGCTTGGTGGACTAATAGTCGATCTCTGCATACTTTATTAGTTGTTTTTTGTGATGGAGAAAAATATTCCAAAGATACTTCCTTCTTACCATTCATATCAAAAGAAGTATATGAATTTAATAAGAGATATACTACTTAAGACTAAATTAAATCGTCTAAGTAATTAGGATCTAATTTGTCAGTATATGCTTCATAAGGTAACATCATTACTTCTTCAAAATCTAAATCATTCATAATCCATTCTCTATATTCAGCTAACAAACTTTTTCTATCTTCATTATCTAATTCATAAATACGCAACGCTGTATCTTTGAAATTTTCTTTAATTAAATCTTCAATTTCTTTCCTTTTCATTTTATGTTAATTCTCCTTCCAAAATTACTCTTCTTATTGTTGATAATGCAATTCCTGTTTGTGATCTAATTGATCGATATGAATATCCTTCATTGCGCAATCTGATTACTAAAGATTCTTTTAAAGGACTTATTTTGGGCCTTCCTCCCAGATTATTTCCAGATAATTTTCTGCGTAATAGTTGTTCTTTTTTTCTTTCACCTAAACTTTTGTCTTCTAAATTATCTAATTCATATAAAATCTTAAAAATTGAAGAAATTTCATTAGAGGATTCATTAGCAGCAAAAAAGCCAGTCAAGGTGCGCAATTTAATATCCTTATTAATCAGTTTATTTATTGTCTTCAAACATTCTTTTTTATTTTTAAAGGCTCGGTCGAGCTGAGTTATTATTAATTGATCGCCTTTAGATAAGCAATTCATAGCTTTATTGAGTTGGGGTTTGATTTCTTCATCTAAACTTATAAATTCAGAGAAAACTAAACTGCAACCCTCTTCCTTTAAAATTTTTATTTGTTCTTCCAAATATTCATATTCATTATCAGTAGCTCTGGCATAACCTATTGCTTTAGAGTTTTTATTTTTATCAGATAGTAAAAGACGTTTTCTTTTGAATTTAAAAGTCAATGTTTTATTACATATATTTTTTACTGTATCAAAAAATAATTAAAAAAACACTTTTTAGTACAAAATAGTGCAATTAAATACTAATTTTTTATCTATTTTTTTGAAATTAATACGTTCTAATATCTGTTTTAAAAATAACGTTATGAAATCTTATTCAATTTTAGTTAATGAAACAAGAACGTTGTGTAACGAGTAAATTTAATTAAGATTTTCTAAATTGCAGAAGGATTAGTTGAATTCATTTACTTATTTATTTACTTCTGTTGAATGAGCTTCATCTTTGAAATTATAAATAGTTAATTCATCTTGTTTTTAGTAAAATAAAATTACAGGTCAAGAAGATTTAATGTGACTAATAATCCTAATAGTTTAATTTCAAAACCTGAATGGTTAAGGGTCAAAGCTCCACAAGTTGAGCGAATTGGTAATACTGCAAATTTATTAAACGATTTAAATCTCAATACTGTATGTCAAGAAGCAAGCTGTCCAAATATCGGCGAATGTTTTGCTAGTGGAACTGCAACTTTCCTCATAATGGGTCCTGGTTGCACTAGGGCATGTCCATATTGCGATATTGATTTTGATAGATCTAAGAGAGACTTAGACTCAACTGAACCATATCGTCTAGCTGAAGCTGTTTTTAGAATGAAGCTTAAGCATGTTGTAATCACATCAGTTAATAGAGACGATCTTGAGGATGGTGGCGCATCTCAATTTTTTCAATGTGTTCATCAAATAAGAGAAAAATCTCCTGAAACTACTATTGAGCTTTTAATTCCTGATTTTTGTGGCAACTGGAAAGCTCTTGAAAAAGTTCTTGATTCAAATCCAAACGTTTTAAATCATAATATTGAAACTGTGCCTTCGCTATATAAAAAAGTAAGACCTCAGGGTAAATATGAAAGAACTCTTGAGTTGCTGAAAAGAACCAGAGACTATTCTCCCAAAATTTATACAAAGTCAGGCTTCATGCTTGGTTTAGGGGAAAAAGACGAGGAGGTCTTAAGTCTGCTTAAGGATTTAAAAAGTAATTTCGTTGATATTGTTACTATTGGTCAATATTTATCTCCTGGCCCTAATCATTTACCTGTTAAAAGATTTGTAAGTCCTTCAAAATTTAACTACTTTAAAGCGTTCGGGGAAAAAGATTTAAACTTCATGCAAGTAGTTAGTTCCCCTTTAACTCGTAGTAGCTACCATGCTGAAGAGATTCAAAAACTTATGAAAAAGTATCCAAGATAATTATATTTATTTATTTGGATCTACCCACTCATTTAATTTCCATTCAACTAGATCATTTTTAATCATTGGATCATTCTTAATTATTTTTAGTGCATTTCTATAATTATTCATCTCAAGAATAAGTAATCCGCCGTCACCTGGCCTATTTAACTCATCTACCAAAAAGCCACTTTTTATATTAATTCCCTCTTTTTTTAATTTTTTTACCCAATCAATATGTTCGTTAATTATTTTTCGTTTTAAATCATTATTAATTAAGTATTCTTTTTTTATAATTTCAGTTTTTACAAAGAAAGGCATTTACATTTTTTTTATACCAAGCATCTCTTCTTCGCTTGGGGGAACAATCAATTTGAAAGTGCTCTTAAAATGAGTCCAATTTTCAATTATTTTGTTAGCCTTTAAGCTATTTGTTTTTGCTTGATATTCTCTAATAATTTCCAGCAAGATATTTTCCTGCTTTGATGAAGTTATTTGATGAATGCTTACTATTTCTTTATTTACTTTATTACTTAAATCATTATTTTCATCGATTATAAAAGCTATTCCACCAGTCATGCCCGCACCAATATTCCTTCCTGTGGAGCCTAAAATAACTACTTTTCCACCAGTCATGTATTCACAACAATGATCACCTGCTCCTTCTGTTACCGCTGTAGCACCACTATTTCTAACCGCAAATCTTTCTCCCGATTTTCCTAATGCAAATAATTTTCCACCTGTTGCTCCATAAAGACAAGTATTTCCTAGGATGACTTGTTCCGAGGAGATTTCATTTATTTTTGGTGGAATTATTGTGAGTATTCCTCCATTCATTCCTTTGCAAACATAATCATTAGCTTCTCCCATTAATTGAACATTCATTCCCTTCAATAAAAAGGCACCAAAGCTTTGTCCTGCATATCCTTTGAAATTTAAGTTGAGTTCGCCATTGAAGCCGGTGTTGCCGTGAATTTCTGCGATTTCGCCTGATATTTTCGCACAAACACTTCTATCTGTATTTTTTATCTCAATTTCTTTGGTTAATATTTCGTGATTTTTAATTGAATCTATAAATTTAGTATCAGACAAAAACTCGTCTTCTAATACAGAACCATTACTATGGGCAGTTTTTAAATGTTTTAGCCATGATCTGTCAGGAGTTGAGTGTTCATTTACTAAAGAAGAAAGATCAATATTAGAAGTTTTTGGAAGATCGATATTTCTTGCAGAAAGAAATTCTTGATTACCAATCAGTTCTTCCATATTAGAAACACCGATACTACTCATTATCTGTCTTACTTCTTCAGCAATATACAAGAAAAAATTGACGACATTTTCTGGAATACCTTTAAATCTTTTTCTTAATTCTTCTTTTTGAGTGGCAACTCCAACAGGACACTTGTTTGTATGACAAACCCTAGCCATTATGCATCCTTCAGCAATCATCGCTACAGAACCAAAACCAAATTCTTCAGCACCTAGTAAAGCTGCAATAACTACGTCCCAGCCTGTTTTAAGACCTCCATCAGTTCTCAAAATTACTCTTTCGCGTAAGTTATTCTCTAAGAGAGATTTATGAACCTCAGCAACACCAAGTTCCCATGGTAAACCTGCATGTTTAATAGAACTTAGGGGTGAAGCACCTGTACCTCCGTCATGGCCGGATATTTGAATTACATCTGCATTAGCTTTGCTTACTCCAGCAGCAATAGTGCCTATACCAATTTCAGAAACGAGTTTAACGCTTACTTTCGCTTTTGGATGAACTTGGTGTAAGTCATGGATAAGCTGAGCTAAATCTTCAATTGAATAAATATCATGATGCGGGGGAGGAGATATTAAAGCTACTCCAGGTTTACTATTTCTTAGTTTTGCGATGTAAGAATCAACTTTTGGACCAGGTAATTGTCCCCCCTCTCCGGGTTTTGCACCTTGAGCCATTTTAATTTCGAGTTGTTTACCACTTCTTAGATATTCAGGTGTAACTCCAAATCTTCCTGATGCTATTTGTTTAATAGCGGAGCATGCGGTGTCTCCATTCTTTAAGCCTTTAATAAATGGCAACGTCGCTGACTGAGTATTTTCATCGATATCATTTAAAACATTAAAACGAGCGGGATCTTCTCCCCCTTCTCCACTATTACTTTTTCCACCAATTCTATTCATTGCAACTGCTAAAACTTCATGCGCTTCTCTGGATAAAGCACCTAAACTCATTCCTCCAGTACAGAACCTTTTGCAAATTGATTCAACACTTTCAACTTCCTCTAATGGAATACTTTTTCTTTTTGAATTAATTGTTAGTAAATCTCTAAGAGATGTTGTCGGTCTATTAGTAATAAGTTTTTTGTAAGTTTCAAAATGATCGTATCCTGGCCCTTGTTTTACCGCCAAATGTAAAACTTTGGACATCTCTGGGTTATTGGAATGATATTCTCCATTATTTCTAAATTGTACAAATCCTAAAAATTCTAATTTCCTTAAATCGATCTCTGGATAGGCTTTCGTATGTATTGAAAGTGTTTCATTAGTTAATTCTTTTAATGTTATGCCAGCGATACGACTTGTTGTACCATCAAAAGCAATTTTTATTAAGTCAGATCCAAGGCCTACAGCTTCAAAAATTTGTGCACCATGGTAACTAGATAAAAGTGAGATGCCTATTTTTGAGAGAATTTTTCTTAGACCGTCTTCTAGAGCTTTTTTAATATTTTCTTGAACATCAACTATTGATAATGGATTTATTTTCTTGCTATCAATGAGTTTTTGTGTTTTTGGATGTTTTAACCAGTGTCTACCTGCTTCGAAAGTCAACCAAGGGCAAACTGCACTTGCTCCATATCCAATTAAACAAGCTAAGTGATGTGTGCTCCAACATTGACCAGTCTCAATTATTAGAGAAGCTTTTAGCCTGATTTCTTTTTTAAGAAGATAATGATGAATTGCTCCAATAGCAAGTAAAGGAGGTATAAAAGTTTTTTTAGGATTAATTCCCTTATCAGAAATGATAATTAAAGAGCAACCTTCTTTTATAGACAGCTCACTCTGTTTACAGATTAGTTTTAATTGGTTCTCTAAGCCTTGAATACCTTCCTCTAAATCAAACAAACTTGAAATTGTCTGAGATTTAATTTTTGATTTTTTGATGTTAATGAGTTCTTCCTCATTTAGAATCGGACTTTGTAAATGAATAAAAGGTTTAGCATCTTTAATTTCAAATGGTGTACATCTTTCTCCTAGATGCATCTCTAAGCTCATTACAAGTTTTTCTCTCAGAGGGTCAATAGGAGGATTAGTAACTTGCGCAAATCTTTGCTTAAAGTAGTCGTATAAAATATGTGGCTTAGATGAAAGAACTGCTAATGGGATGTCGTCGCCCATGCAATAAGTAGGCTCTTTAGCTAATGAAGCCATTGAATCTAAGATAAGGTCATTATCTTCCGCTGAAAACCCGTATGCAGTTTGTTGTTGCAACAACTCAAGGTCTTTTAGTTTGCAGTCTTTAACCCATTCATTATTTTCAATTTTTATAGTTCTATTACTGAGAAGATTTTTATAATCATGCCTTTGAGCGGCTTCAGATTTTACTTCCCAATTTCTTAGGATTCTATGCTGATGAAAATCAACTGCCAACATTTGTCCAGGTCCTAATCGACCTTTTTCTATTACTCTTTCTTCTTCAAGATCTACTACTCCTGTTTCAGAACCCATTATTACAAAACCATCATTTGTAATTGAATATCTTGCTGGTCTTAGGCCATTTCTATCAAGCGTTGCTCCGACAAAATTTCCATCAGCAAATACAAGGAGTGCTGGACCATCCCAAGCTTCTTGTAGGCTTGCAGAATATTCATAAAAAGCTTTTATATACTCTCTCTCCTCAAGTTCTGGTTGATCTCTAAATGCTTCAGGAACAAGTTTTAATAATGAGTCAGTAATGGGCTGACCTGAACGAATATTGATTTCAAGGGTTGCATCAAGATTTGATGAATCACTTTTGTTTACATCTACAATGGGCTTAATTTCATTAGATAACTCTCCCCAAAAATCATCTAAATGTGTTTCTGAAGCTTTAGCCCAATTAATATTGCCTAAGAGAGTATTTATTTCACCATTATGACCCAAAAATCTCATGGGCTGAGCTAGTGGCCATTTTGGAAGTGTATTAGTACTAAACCTACGATGATAAACAGAAAATGAAACTTTAAAACTCTCTTCTTTTAGATCTTGATAAAACTCGGATAATATTTCAGAGCGAACCATACCTTTATAAACAACTGTTTGAGAACTTAGTGAGGCAAAATAAAATTCACAATCCCCAACATCGTTTTTGAAAGTTTCTCTTATTTTTTTCTCAATTCTTTTCCTTAATTGAAATAAAAGCCTTTCAACATCATTATGATCTTTTTTATCTATATATAGAATCCACTGACAGATGAATGGAGCATTTGCTTTAGCTAAAGGACCTAAGATTCCATTATTAACAGGTACTGTTCTCCAAGATGTTTTGTTGATTTTTAATTTTTCTGCTTCTTCATCACATATTGATTTACATATTTCAATTTTTTCTTTTTTATTAGGCATAAAAATCATGCCTAAACCTCTATTAAAATCTTGAGAATTTTTTAGATTCATTTTCTCATCTAGATATCCCCATGGAATTGAACATAAAATGCCTGCTCCATCTCCTGAGTCACTATCTCCTCCACAACCTCCTCTATGCTCCATGCAGTTGAGGCCCTTTAGAGATTGTTTAAGGATCCAGTTGCTTTCTATACCTTCAACATTTGCTACAAAACCAACTCCACACGCATCTTTCTCCCCAATTATTCCATTTGGGGAATAACTATCTTGATATGGGCCAACGATTCTTTTGATACTCTCTCCCATAGATTATTTAATTCTATTTAGTTATTTATGTATTTCTATTATAAAAATAAATATGAAAATAAATCTAAAGATAATTAATATTTACTAAATAATTTTAATTTAACAAATTTAAAAAAATTATAATTAAAAACTTTTAGTAAGTGCTCTTAAAAGGTTATGATAGTTGAATATTTATATTTATCTAAGTTTTTATAGATGCCCACCATCTCACAATTAGTAGGTTCAGAAAGAAAACGTCTGACAAAGAAAACAAAATCTCCTGCATTAAAAGCTTGCCCTGAGAGAAGAGGGGTATGTACAAGAGTATATACATCAACTCCAAAGAAGCCTAATTCAGCTTTGAGAAAAGTTGCTAGGGTTAGATTAACTTCTGGTTTCGAAGTAACTGCTTATATCCCTGGGATTGGACATAATTTGCAAGAACATTCTGTAGTGCTACTTAGGGGTGGAAGAGTAAAGGATTTGCCAGGAGTTAGATATCATATAATAAGAGGAACTTTAGATACTGCTGGAGTCAAAGATAGACGTCAATCCAGATCTAAGTATGGAGCAAAAGCTCCAAAAGATTAATTTGTAAACATCACTTTTTTTTAACATGTCACGTCGTAATGCAGCAGTAAAAAGACCAGTCCTTCCTGATCCTCAATTTAATAGTCGTCTTGCTTCAATGATGATTTCTCGATTAATGAAGCATGGTAAAAAATCTACAGCTCAAAGGATATTGTCTGATGCGTTTTCTTTAATAAGCGAGAGAACAGGAGGGAATGCAGTGGAATTATTCGAAACAGCTGTAAAAAATGCTACTCCTCTTGTTGAGGTAAGAGCTAGAAGAGTTGGTGGTGCAACATATCAAGTACCTATGGAAGTTCGCCAAGAGAGGGGTACGGCTATGGCATTAAGATGGCTTGTTACATTTTCACGCGCAAGAAATGGCAAAAGTATGTCCCAAAAACTTGCTGGCGAGTTGATGGATGCAGCAAATGAAACAGGTAGTTCCGTTAAAAAAAGAGAAGATACTCATAAAATGGCAGAAGCTAATAAAGCTTTTGCACATTACAGATATTAATTTCATCAAAAGGTACTCAAGTAGTTTATTATTATTAAAGTTTACTTTTAGAGTGAACTACACTTATCAAAATTTATTTTATTTGGAGCTTTAAAATTGGCACGCGACTTTCCCCTAGAACGAGTAAGGAATATAGGTATAGCCGCACATATTGATGCAGGTAAGACGACCACAACTGAGAGAATTTTGTTTTATTCAGGCGTAGTTCATAAGATAGGAGAGGTGCATGATGGTGCCGCTGTAACAGATTGGATGGCTCAAGAAAGAGAAAGAGGAATAACTATTACTGCTGCTGCAATATCTACTAGTTGGCAAGATCATAGGATTAATATTATTGATACTCCTGGACACGTTGACTTTACTATTGAAGTTGAAAGATCAATGCGTGTGTTGGATGGCGTTATAGCTGTATTTTGTGCAGTTGGTGGAGTTCAGCCTCAATCCGAAACGGTTTGGCGTCAAGCAGATAGATACTCTGTTCCAAGAATGGTTTTTGTTAATAAAATGGACAGAACTGGTGCGGATTTTTTAAAAGTTAATAAGCAAATTAAAGATCGACTAAAGGCAAATGCACTTCCAATCCAGTTACCAATTGGGGCTGAAGGTGATCTCACAGGCATTATTGATTTAGTTGCCAACAAAGCATATCTTTACAAAAACGATTTAGGTACTGATATTGAAGAGGGACCAATTCCATCTGACATGGAAGAGGAAGCAGCTGAGTGGCGATTGAAGTTAATGGAGAGTGTTGCAGAAAATGATGAAGAGTTAATAGAAATATTTCTTGAAACAGGAGAATTATCTGAAGAACAACTTAAAAAAGGTATCAGAGAAGGGGTTTTAAAACATGGATTGGTTCCGGTTTTATGCGGTTCGGCTTTTAAGAATAAAGGAGTCCAACTTGTTTTAGACGCTGTAGTTGATTACTTGCCAGCTCCAGTTGATGTGAAACCAATACAAGGTGTTTTGCCAAGTGGCAAAGAAGATGTTAGACCTTCAGATGATAATGCTCCTTTCAGTGCATTAGCATTTAAAGTTATGTCAGATCCCTATGGGAAATTAACTTTCGTAAGAATGTATTCAGGTGTTCTTTCAAAGGGAAGTTATGTAATGAATTCTACTAAGGATGCTAAAGAGAGAATTTCTAGATTAGTGATTCTTAAAGCTGATGAAAGAGAGGAGGTTGATGAATTGAGGGCAGGGGATTTAGGAGCTGTATTAGGTCTTAAGAACACAACAACTGGTGATACTTTGTGTAACACAGAAGATCCAATAGTTTTGGAAACATTGTTTATCCCTGAACCAGTTATCTCAGTAGCTGTTGAGCCAAAAACTAAAGGCGATATGGAAAAATTATCAAAAGCTTTAACTGCTTTGTCTGAAGAGGATCCAACCTTTAGGGTAAGTACAGATCCTGAGACAAATCAAACTGTTATTGCAGGTATGGGTGAATTGCACTTAGAAATCCTTGTTGACAGAATGTTAAGAGAATTTAAAGTTGAAGCAAATATAGGTGCTCCACAGGTTTCATATAGAGAAACTATTAGGTCTAGTTCTAAAGGTGAAGGTAAATATGCAAGACAGACTGGAGGTAAAGGTCAATATGGTCATGTAATTATTGAAATGGAACCTGCTGAAGTTGGTAAAGGTTTTGAATTTGTAAACAAAATTGTTGGTGGAGCTGTACCAAAAGAGTATATTGGGCCTGCATCTAATGGAATGAAAGAGACCTGTGAATCTGGTGTTCTTGCCGGTTATCCACTCATTGATGTAAAAGTAACACTAGTCGATGGTTCATTCCACGATGTAGACTCATCTGAAATGGCCTTCAAAATTGCAGGTTCCATGGCTTTTAAAGACGGGGTTAAAAAATGCAATCCTGTCCTTTTAGAGCCTATGATGAAAGTTGAGGTCGAAAGTCCTGACGACTTTCTTGGATCTGTAATTGGTGATCTCTCTTCCAGAAGAGGTCAAGTAGAAGGACAATCTGTTGATGATGGATTGTCCAAGGTACAGGCCAAAGTGCCCTTAGCCGAAATGTTCGGTTATGCCACTCAACTCCGATCAATGACACAAGGTCGGGGTATATTTTCAATGGAGTTCGCAAATTATGAGGAAGTTCCTCGTAATGTTGCTGAAGCTATCATTTCCAAGAATCAGGGCAACTCCTGATCTCTAAACTAAACACTCTTAAACCCTCGATTCTTTAATTCAAAATGGCTCGCGAGAAGTTCGAAAGAAACAAACCACATGTCAACATAGGTACTATTGGCCATGTTGATCATGGAAAAACAACACTAACAGCTGCTATTACAAATGTATTAGCTAAAAAAGGTCAAGCTCAAGCTCAAGACTATGGAGACATTGATGGTGCTCCTGAAGAAAGAGAGCGTGGGATTACCATTAATACAGCTCATGTTGAATATGAAACTGAAGGCAGACATTATGCTCATGTCGATTGCCCAGGACATGCTGATTATGTGAAAAACATGATCACAGGAGCCGCCCAGATGGATGGAGCAATTCTAGTTTGCGCAGCTACAGATGGTCCTATGGCTCAAACAAAAGAACATATCCTTTTAGCTAAACAGGTTGGAGTTCCTGCTCTTGTTGTTGCTCTAAATAAATGCGATATGGTCGATGATGAAGAAATTATTGAACTTGTCGAAATGGAAATTAGGGAACTTTTAGATAGTTATGACTTCCCTGGAGATGACATTCCTATAGTTCAAGTTTCAGGTTTAAAAGCTCTCGAAGGTGATTCTACTTGGGAATCAAAGATTGAAGAATTAATGAAAGCAGTTGACGCTAGCATTCCTGAACCAGAAAGAGAAGTTGATAAACCATTCTTGATGGCAGTTGAAGATGTTTTCTCGATTACTGGTAGAGGAACTGTTGCTACTGGAAGAATTGAGAGAGGTAAAGTTAAGGTTGGAGAAGAGGTAGAAATAGTTGGAATAAGAGATACAAGATTAACAACTGTTACTGGAGTTGAAATGTTCCGAAAACTTCTTGACGAAGGAATGGCTGGTGACAATGTTGGTTTACTTTTAAGGGGTGTCCAGAAAGAAGATATTGAGAGAGGAATGGTTCTTGTGAAGAAAGGATCTATTACTCCTCATACTCAGTTTGAAGGAGAAGTTTATGTTCTCAAAAAAGAAGAGGGCGGAAGACATACTCCTTTCTTTGCAGGATATAGACCCCAGTTCTACATCAGAACAACTGATGTGACAGGTCAAATAACAGCATTTACCTCAGATGATGGCTCAAATGTTGAAATGGTGATGCCCGGAGACAGAATTAAGATGACTGGAGAACTAATTTGTCCAGTAGCTATTGAACAAGGTATGCGATTTGCCATACGTGAGGGTGGACGTACTATCGGTGCTGGAGTTGTTTCTAAAATTCTCAAATAATTTTGAATTTTAAAAATTTAACCTCAATCATCTAATATAGGTTTATGGATAGGGGTCATTTTAATCAATGACCCTTTACTAGAAGTTATTTGACACTATGACTGCATCAATTGCACAACAAAAAATAAGAATAAGGCTCAAAGCATTTGATAGAAGAATGCTTGATTTATCTTGCGACAAAATCATCCAAACTGCTGATACTACTTCTGCCTCAGCTATAGGTCCAATACCTTTACCTACTAAAAGGAAGATTTATTGCGTCCTAAGATCACCACATGTTGATAAAGATTCTAGAGAGCATTTTGAAACAAGAACACATCGAAGAATAATAGATATTTACAGTCCTTCTGCAAAAACTATTGATGCTCTAATGAAATTAGATCTCCCTAGTGGTGTAGATATAGAAGTTAAACTTTAATAATTCCCGAAACTGCCCTAAATTGTTTAGTATAAAAAAAATGGAATGAGGTTTAAATGGGAGAACTCTCAGTAAGGGAATTACCTATATTTCCTTTGCCAGAGGTAGTCCTTTTTCCTCAGGAAGTATTACCTTTACATATTTTTGAATCGAGATACAGGATCATGCTCCAATCCGTTCTTGAAAGTGATTCTATGTTTGGAGTGATTAAGTGGGATTCAACTACTAAAAGTATGGCTAACGTTGGTTGTAGCGCTCAAATATTAAAACATCAAACTGCTGAGGATGGGAGGAGTAATATTATCACTCTCGGTCAACAAAGATTTCAAGTATTAGATATTACCCGTTCGACGCCATTTTTTTCTGCGATGGTTAGTTGGATTAGTGATGATAATATTGATGACTTACAAAAATTAGATTCTCTAAAAGATTCAGTAAAAGAAGCACTTAGTGATGTTATTAATTTAACGAGTAAATTGACTAATAGTAAGAAAAATCTACCTGATAAATTACCTGACAACCCAATTGATTTATCATTTTGGATAGGGGCTCATTTGGGCGGTCCTGTTGCGGAAGAACAGCAAAGACTCCTTGAGGAAAGAAATACTTTTACCCGTTTGCAAAGAGAGTATGAAATGCTTGATCATACAAGAAAACAACTTGCAGCAAGAACGGCATTGAAAGAGAGTTTTCCTGATATAAAAGAAAATTAAATGTCTGAATTATTATTCCCTTTTTTTTTAATAGTTTTATTCTGTCTAGTCTTAACGATAATTTGGAGAAATAATGCTAGAAAATATATTTCTTCCGGTACAGTAGCTTCTGCATATGATGCTTGGACCCAAGATAAATTACTTGAAAGATTATGGGGAGAACATATACATTTGGGTTTTTATCCTTCAGGGAAAAAAAATATTGATTTTAGAAAGGCTAAAGTTCAGTTTGTTCATGAATTAGTCAAATGGAGTGGTTTAGATAAATTACCACAGGGATCCAGAATACTTGATGTAGGTTGTGGAATAGGGGGAAGTTCAAGGATCCTTTCAGAATGTTACGGGTTTAATGTCACTGGCATTACCATTAGTCCGGCTCAAGTTAAAAGAGCAAGAGAACTTACTCCTCATGGACTAAATTGCAACTTTCAAGTTATGGATGCTTTGGATTTGAAATTTGAAGATGGATCATTTGATGCCGTATGGAGTGTTGAGGCTGGTGCACACATGAAAGATAAAACTAGGTTTGCAGATGAAATGCTCAGAATTCTAAGACCAGGAGGGTATTTCGCGCTGGCTGATTGGAACTCAAGAGACTTAGAAGCATACCCCCCATCATTTTTTGAAAAGTTAGTTCTTAGACAATTACTTGAACAATGGGTACATCCTAATTTTATTAGCATTAACGAATTTAGTAACATTCTTAGAACTAACGAAAATAGTTCAGGAAGAGTTACTTCTGAAAATTGGAATTCTTACACAAATCCTTCATGGTACGACTCCATTATTGAAGGCATTCGAAGGCCTTTCTCAATTTTGTCACTTGGCCCATTTGCCATTGTGAAGTCGATTAGAGAGATTCCAACAATACTTCTCATGAATTGGGCATTTAGAAAAGGTTTAATGGAGTTTGGAGTTTATAAATGTAGAGGATAAATTAATCTAGTTCAATATTTTCAGAAAAATAATTTCCAAAATCTACAAAATTTTTGCAAAGTGGTTTTATTTTATTTTTTAATTCAAGAAAATTTTTAGAATTATTTTGATTATTGATTTCTAAATCAACATAAATTATATATTCTCCTAATTCTCTTTTTGAAGGTCTAGATTCAATTTTACTCATATTAAATCCAAAGTCTGCAATATAATTTAAAGCTTTAAGCAAAGAACCAGGTTTATTTGAAATTAATGAGAAAGCAAAACTGGCAATATTAGCTAAATTTGAATTTGTTTCCTTGCTCAATAAAACAAATCTAGTGCAATTTCCTGGAACGTCATTAATAGGAAAGGCTAATTCTTTAAGTCCTCCGATTTGAATTAATGATTTTGAACCGATAGCAGCTCTGAATTTACTCCCCTTGATCATATTGACAGCTTCTGATGTTGAATTTGTTGGGAGAGGAATTGCATTTGGAAGATTTTCAGATAACCATTCTGAACATTGAGCTAATGCTTGAGGATGAGATAATACTTCTGAAATGCTTGAAAGTTCTCCATCGCTAATTAATGCATGTTTTATGGGTAAAACAATTGCTTTATTTATAAATATTTCAGGAAATTTCCAAAGGGCATCTAGAGTAGCTGTAACTCCCCCTTCCACAGAATTTTCTATAGGTACTACAGCAGCATCACAATTGTTGTACGCTAATGATTTAATGACCGAATGTAACCCATTACATGGTACAAATATAGGTGTCTGAAAATTGGCAAGCTTTGATAATATATGGGCTGCTTTTTCTGCAAATGTTCCTTGAGGGCCTAAATATGCAACTTGTTTGCGCATGATTAATTGTAAAAAAAAAAGAGATCAAATAAGCATTGGAGGAATCTAGGAAATGCTATTGTCTTTTGATGCTAAACAGAAACTCTCGCTTTCTGTAACACGTAATAAAGAATATCTTTCTAAATATCTTTTGGAAGAAGAAAGAGTTGTTGGAGCAATGCTTGACTCCAAAAAATTAGTACCTGAAGGAGTAGGTAGATATAAGTATACAGTAACAAGTTTTAAGGTTTTTCAATTAGATATTAACCCTGTTGTCTCAATTGCGGTAGAAAATAAAGATGGAATTTTAAAAATGAGCGCCCTTGAAAGTACATTGGATGGTTTGGGGATGATAGATGATTTTAATTTAATTTTGAAAGCAAATTTGGAAGCAACTAATATTGGTTTAGAAGGTGAAGCGCTTCTTGGGGTATCTGTAAGTCAACCCCCTCTACTGAAGCTAGTACCAAAGAAAATTCTAGAAACTACTGGTCATTCGGTATTAAATGGGATTCTGTTGGGTATAAAGTCAAGGGTTCAACAGCAACTCGTAAAAGATTTTTTAGATTGGTGTGAATTAAATAAGATTTGATTTTTTTAAAAAACTTTTCCTGTGAAGTTTACTTATTCCATTTTTTTTGATTAATGAAAGATGCTCTCTGGTTCCATAACCTTTATTTTTAAATATCAAGTATCCTGAGTATTTTTTTTCTAACCTCTCCATTAGATTGTCGCGAGAAACTTTGGCAATTATGCTTGCTGAGGCTATCGAGATAAACTTTGAGTCTCCAGATACTATGTTTTTTTGAATTCCGTTCCATGGTCTTAATAATAAGGGACCATCAATTATTAATTCAGATGGCTTTTTTTTTAATTTTTTTAAAGCCCTTATCATTGAAAGTTCTGTCGCAACTCTGATACCTAACTCATCTATTTCTCTGGCCGAAGATTGCCCAATTCCATAATCTGAAGAGAGTAATAAAATTTTTGGTAAAAGTAATTTTCTTTTTTTGGGAGTTAGTTTTTTGCTATCTTTTACGCCAAATTGTTTTAAAGTAAGTCTATTTTTTTCAGTCAATACTACAGCTGCTGCAAAAACAGGACCAAAAATTGCTCCCCTTCCAACTTCATCTATGCCAACTTCGAATACTTTATTCAATGCTTGCTGAAGATCTTCTTCTTTTTTTTCTTGCACTGTTTAGCTCATCTGTAAGTTCAATTTCATCCTTTTTATCTGAAAATATAACTTGATTATTTTCATTAGTTTTACTTGTAGATTTATTTTTAGAATTTGCATTTTCTTCAATTTTAATTTGAATCTTTCCTTCTCCAGATTTTGAGATTTTTTTTATTTGTTTTGCTTTTGTTTTTTTATTATCTAAGGGTTTTTCCTTTTCTTTATTACTTTCTTTTAAAAGCACAAAATTATTGCTTGTGAGGTATTCTTTACCTAACTTTATAAGTGGATTAATACCTAATTCACTGAAAACAATTTTTTCTTCATTTGTAAGATCAACTGTTATTATATTTTTTTCTTTTGAATTTGATTGGTTCAAATTATCATTATCATTTTCTTTTTTATCAGAAGAATTTTCTTTACTTGGGTCTTTTGAGTTAATTAATTCCTTATCAATTATTTTTTCCTGCTCAATAGTCGATTGAGAAATATCTGTATCTAAAGATTTTAGATTGTAAGATTGATTAGATTTATTTTCAATGTTTTTAATTTTTAAGTAAGAAATTTCTTGATTTAATATATTTTCTACATGTCCGGTACCTTCGCATGTAGAACATTTTTTACCGAATAATTCATATATATTTTGACCTTGTCTTTTTCTGGTTAACTCTACTAAGCCTAATTCAGTAAGCTGAGCTATTTGAGGCCTAGCAGAATCATCTTTTATTGCTGAGGTAAAATGCTCAAGTAATTGAAATTGATCTCTTCTAGATTCCATATCGATAAAATCTACTACTATAACTCCACCAATATTTCTTAATTTCATTTGCCTTGAGATTTCGACTGCTGCTTCGCAGTTCGTCCACAAAACGGTTTGTCTTGAGTTGGCGGATCTTGTAAATGATCCGGAGTTTACATCGATTACTGTTAAAGCTTCAGTAGGTTCGATAATGATATAACCTCCCGAAGGAAGATCTACCCTTGGCTGGAGAGCTTTTTGAATTGTTTTTTTAATTTCGTACTTTTCGAAAATATGTTGATTTACACTGTTATCGTGAAATTCAATGTCTATATCAGATTCATAATTTTTTAAAAAATCTTTTGCTCTTGCAACTGAAAATTTACTATCAATAATTATACTTTTAGTTGATTCTTTAATATGATCTCTTAAGATCTTAAGAGAGAAATCATCATCTCTTTTTATTAAATTTGGCGGATTAGAAGCTTCAGAAACTTTTAATATATTTTCCCATTGTTGAGTTAATTGTTCTAAATCTTCAATTAGAAGTTCTTCTTTTATTTTTTCAGCCTCTGTTCTAAATAACAAGCCTGTGCTGGGAGGTTTTATTAAAACCCCAAGAGCTTTCAAACGGCTTCGTTCTGTTTCTGTATTTATTTTTCTTGAAATATTTACTCCTTGGCCATATGGCTGTAATATCAGGTATTTTCCTGGGATCGAAATACTCCCAGTTAGTCTGGGACCTTTAGATCCTGTGGGTTCCTTTATTACCTGTACTAGAACTTTTTGTTTTGGTTCTAGTAATTCTGTTATTCCAAATGCCCCTTTTTTAAGTCTTAATGGACCTAAATCTGAAACATGGATGAATCCATTTTTCTCACTTTCTCCAATATTTATAAACGCGGCATCAATGCCAGGGAGAACATTTTCTACTGTTCCTAAAAAAATATCGCCAATTTGATATTGACCTTGTGCGACGACTAATTCATCAACTCGATCATCTGTGAGAAGTGCTGCTATTCGAGCCTGCTCAGCGATGATAATTTGCTGAGACATATAATTGATTCTGAATGATTTGGATTTTGAAAAATTTTTCTAAATTAAAAGATTAGCTTTTTTCTTTCAATAAAGCTTTTTAGCTATTAATATTTACTTTTTAGAAATTAATAAAGTTAAAATTGATTAAATTCTGCTATTTTATAAAGCTTTAATTGATTTTTAAACTAATTGAAATTGATTTCACAGCTATGATTATCTCTTAAATTAACCATAACTAAAATAATTTTAACATCTAATCACCACTAAAGCACATTAATACATTATTCTAAGTACTGGTGAAATTTTTTATCTAAAGTGGTTCAAGTAAACGAAAATTATTTAAAACTCAAAGCAGGATATTTATTCCCTGAAATTGCTAAAAGGGTAAAAATGTATTCTCAATCAAATAAGAATGCTGAAATTATTAAGCTTGGTATAGGAGATGTTACCGAACCATTACCTAGAGCATGCATAGAGGCTATGGGTAAAGCTTTAGATGAAATGGGAACAATAGATGGTTTCAGAGGTTATGGACCTGAACAAGGTTATTCTTGGCTGAGAGAAAAAATATCTGAGAATGATTTTATTTCGAGAGGCTGTCAAATTTCACCTGAAGAAATCTTTGTTTCTGATGGTTCAAAATGCGATAGTAGCAATATTTTAGATATTCTTGGCAAAGATAATTCAATTGCTGTAACAGATCCTGTCTACCCAGTATATGTGGATAGTAACGTTATGACAGGCAGAACTGGTGATTCTCTTGAAAATGGAACTTATCAAGGATTGACATATCTTGCAATAAATGAGGGGAATAACTTTCTGCCAGAACTACCTGAAAAAAAAGTTGATATTTTATATCTTTGTTTTCCTAATAATCCGACTGGTGCAACGATTAATAAAGCAGACTTGAAAAAGTGGGTTGACTACGCTCTTCAAAACAAATCCCTAATACTTTTTGATGCAGCTTATGAAGCATTTATTCAAGATAATGAAATTCCACATTCAATATATGAGATTGAGGGAGCAAAAGATTGTGCTATTGAATTTAGATCTTTTTCAAAAAATGCAGGATTCACTGGAGTTAGATGTGCTTTTACAGTAATACCTAAAAATCTTAAAGGTTTGAGCTCAACAAATGAGGAAATAGAGTTATGGCCTCTTTGGAATAGACGACAATCTACAAAGTTCAATGGAGTAAGTTATGTGGTTCAGAAAGGAGCAGAGGCTGTTTATTCTCTTGAAGGGAAGAAACAGGTGAGAGGTTTAATTGATTTTTATATGGAAAATGCAAAAATCATGAAAAATAAACTGCAGAATTCAGGATATAAAGTTTATGGTGGGGACAATGCTCCTTATATCTGGATTAAAGTTCCAGATCAAATGTCATCTTGGGACTTTTTTGATTTCCTTCTCCAAAAAGTTAGTGTAGTGGGAACACCTGGGAGTGGATTTGGATTAGCAGGAGAGGGTTATTTTCGCTTGTCAGCATTTAATTCACGATCAAACGTCCTTGATGCAATGGAAAGAATAATTAATATATAATTATTAGTACAATTTAAACTCTAAAAAATGTAATGCTATCTATAAAGTTAGAACAAGGTATAAATAATAATTCAGCAGTGATCGAAAAGAAACCTGCTGAATTAAAAAATAAATCTCCAAAATATAAGGTCCTACTTCATAATGACCCAGTTAATTCTATGGAGTATGTAACCATTTCACTAAGAGAAGTTGTGCCGCAATTAAGCGAACAAGATGCCATAGCCATAATGCTTGAGGCACACAACACTGGTGTAGGTTTGGTAATTGTTTGCGATTTAGAGCCAGCAGAATTTTACTCAGAATCATTAAAATCTAAAGGAATTTCTAGTTCAATTGAGAAAGAGGATTAATAGCGTTTGAATTTATTATTTAGAGTGAGCTAATTTCCTTTCTGATAAAGGAAGAACTTTTAAGGATTCTTTTAAGGAGGACTTACCATAGTCTCTCTCAAGAATGTCGATAACTGTTTTGCCAAATTCATCTTCTAGATTATCAAAAGCTTCTAAGCAAACCTGACCAAGTTTTTTCCCTAAAGAGCCTGGATTCCAAAGGAGTTTTCTCGCTGTCCAGGGCATCATGCTCATTGGATTGTAATTTGGCTTTAAAATTTTATGTTCCAAGGCATACTTTTCAAGAAGAGTGTGAGGTTGCAAACCTATAAAGAATATGGCTGGATCAACTAGGCCTTTACCAAAAATATTTTCTAATTCTCTATGGTAAGCAATTGTTTGTCTTATGGTACTTGGCGTTTCATCAAAAACATTAAATGAATAATTGACTGAAACATGATTCTTAAATCCTGATTTGACTAGCATTCTGCAATTATTTAATACAGTTTCAAGGTCATATGCTAATCTCATTTTTCTAACAAGTTCTTGAGACCCCGACGTGATGCCTATTTCAAAATAGCTCATACCCGTATCAACCATAAGCTGAGCAAGCTCAGCATCAATATTATCTGCTCTGATGTATGCAGCCCAATTAATATCGTCCCAGCCTTGATCTTTAATTGCTTTCAAAAGTGTTTTTGCATCTTCAATATGTTTTTTGGCTGGAATAAACTGTGCATCAGTGAACCAAAATCCTCTTACGCCAAGATCATATAATTGCTTCATTTCTTTGATGACTTCGTTAACAGGATTAACGCGAACCTGCTTCCCTTCCACAACTGTATAAACACAGAAACAACAATTATGAGGACATCCTCTTTTTGTTTGCACCCCTACGTAGTATTCTCCGCCTTCAATATACCAATTGAATTCAGGCCATATTGATTGAATATATTTATAGTTGCAGGCAGTTTTAACAGTGCCTGAAGGTTGTTCATGTATTAATTTGTTTCGAGGTTTTTGTCCAGCAATGTAACATCTTTCTTCCTCTATTGAATCTCCTCTAATGACTTTTTCTATGAGATTTTCTCCTTCTCCAACTGAAATGACAGTTCCTTTTGGGAGTAGTTTACCCAATTGTTCATAGAAAACACTAACGGCTCCACCTCCTAGAATTATTTTTACATTTTTGTTGTATTTTTGTGCTCTTTTTAGTCCCATCTTGACTAAAGAAGTATTTCTAAATATTTCTCCATAATGAGATGCGATTAATTTTAATCCTCCCCAAGAACCTCTAATTTTTTTAAGGATATTTTTTGAATAGAAAACTTCAAAAGAGTTTTGTAGGGGATTTCCGCTTCTACCATCAACAGGTGCATAAATTTGTATATCTCTCCATGAAAAAATGATTAAATGTGGTCTAAATTGATCAATTTTTCTAGATAAATACTTGGAAACTTTATTAGAGGGAACTATAGCTAAATCAATGAATTGTTGCTCTATACCTGGAGAGCATTTATGAATATGGTCAACTAAATAAATAGGTCCTATAGGAAATATTGGATTACAAGGCAATCTTACAGTTAGGATTTTTCCATATTGCTTTCTTTGGTAATTTTTTTTATTTAATTTTTTTACCTTCAAATTAAAATTCATGTCATGAAATTTAATTAATTTACTTATTTAAGAATCTAACTACTTTATTACTAATTTGGAGAAATTAAAAATCCTAATAAAATATTCACGAAAATTTATTTAATTCAGATATCAGAAATCATATAAATCCAGCATACTTTGAGAAGCTTTAACCCATCTATCCATCTAGATATATTTGGTGAACCAGATTTTCTAGCGTAATATCTAACAGGATAATTTAGTATTTTGATGTTATTGTTTGCGGCTTCAAATATTATTGTAAAGTCTCCGAATGGATCAGACTTGGAATCCCAACTTCCGTTTTGTTTCATAAGTTTAAAGAATTTTCTTGAAAAAACTTTTGTTCCACAGAGTGAATCTGATACAGGCTTATTTATGAGTATTGAAAGAAATATTGCGAAAAGTCTATTTCCTATATAGTTTGCCCATCTCATCGCATCTTTTTCCATTGGAAAAGTTGTACGGGCGCAATTGATTAGGATATTTTGATTTTTGGTTGATTCCATTATTGCTGCAATACTGTCATCAATATCTACAGTAAAATCACTATCAATTATGGCGAGGGTTTCACCTGAAGAAATATTAACCCCCTCCACGACTGCATTTTTTTTCCCTTTAGAAGTTTGTTTTAAAAGAGATATCTTGAAGAAATTTGAGAAATTTTCTTTTAATTCTTTCAAAATGTCAAATGTATTATCATTGCTATTACCTTCAACAAATATAATTTCTAATTTATTGGGTATATTTTTGAATTTATTTAAAGCATTAATTAAAAGTTCTTTATTACCAGCTTCATTTCTTGCGGGGATTACTATTGATATTAAATGTTCAGAAAAATTTTCACTATACTTATAAAAAACTATTTCGAGTTCATAAGCGAGTTGTTTTACGATTGGTATTTTCCGAAAAATATTTTTAATTGATTGTGGAATTACCTTAGTGTTTATAGGAGTTAGTTTTTTTGCTTTCCATCTAATTGATCTGTAGTTATAAATTTCTGCTAAAGATTCGATATCGCATAAAGTTATTCTTGCTTTGCTAGTAGTTTCTCTAAAAATTCTTGAATCTAATCTTAGCCATCTAGTGATTGGCTCCCAAGTATTACCACGGACTTTAATAGAAATAAATTCGTTATTGTCTTTGAATAATTGATGAAGTTTATTATTAGTTAAATTCCAACTATTAACATTTCTCATTATTAAAGATTACAAACAACAACTCATTATATATGGATTATTTACTTTTTTAATATTAATTTCCATGGATTTAAAACATCATCTTCATATATCACTTCATAAGAATCATTATTATTTTTTATTGTTTTAAGGTCAGATGTCCATGCTAATTCAGATTTTTTTAACTGATTAATACTTTCTAGTCCCCCTCCTAATTTAGGAGTTGATAAAGAAATCCTTATGATTTTTGATTGCGATCGAGAGTTGTTGATTCCTTTTTTATCAACCATGATCGTTTGATTTTTTACTAAATCAAGGGATGAAACATATTCCATTTTCTCTCTTAGTTCTCTAGATCTATCAGTGAATAAACCTGATTGCAAAATAAATGAAGTGAATAAGTAAGGCCCAATAATGAGAGTTATTAATATTTCTTTGAACGCATTTTTATGTTTTATTAATGACCAAGATAAGCCGAAAGATAATAATCCAAGAATTAAAAATGTATTTTCCTTTGTATTGAAGTTAATTGAATTTTTAAAGAAAAAATAATATGTGAAAGTTAGAGCAAATATAAAGAATGGAATTATTTTTGAAGTCATAAATATAAACAATCGTTTATATTTATAAGAATTGAATAAATATTTTATTCCTACATAAGTATTTAATGAAAAAATAGAAGAGATTTGCAGACTATAATAGGGTGTTTTTGTAGAGAAAATGCTAAGTATCGCTAATAAAATCAAGGGAAAAAAAGCAAGTATATATTTATTCTCCTTACTTTGAGAAATATTGTATGTTGTACCAATAATTGCAAAAAAACTCCATGGCAGAAATGTTACGGGGACATTCCAAAAATAGTAATAGAAAGGATTTGTGAAATTATTTTTACTTGATAGAACGTTAAACTTTTCAACTAAGAAAAAAATAATATTTTTGTCTAAATAAGGGTTGATAGAAAACGTCCAGAATAAAAAAGGAATAAATCCAATTAGTAGTCCTAACCAAAAGAATTTGGTGAATAAAAAATTTTTTTTAAAAAAAATATATGGTATGAGTGATAATAACGGTACAAAAACTAAAAAAGTTTTCATCATAAAAGCTAAACCAATCCAAATTCCAAAAAGCAAAATATTGAATTTGTTATTTTTACTTTTTATTTTGACTAAAGCTAATACTCCAATAGACACTAAACATGAATAAATAATATCTTGAGTGGCTAAGTGTGAGTAGTCAAACCACAGATATGTAGTAGCAAGGATTAGTGGAGATATAATCGCATATTTTTTATTCAATAATTCTTCATGTAATTTATAAGTTGTAAATAGCATCAATATAGAGGCGGCTGTTGTTGGTATATATGCAGAAAAAATATTTCTTCCAAATAAGTCTTGTGACTTTGCTATTAAAAACTGTAATCCTATTGTTCTATCTAATACATATTCATCCCACCAAAGAGGAATTATCCAGTTACCTTTTTCTAATATCCATTTAGCTTGAAGTGCATAAAATCCTTCATCAAAAGCAATATAACTTCTTTTGCCAAAATAAAATATAAGAGGAATAAAAATAAATAATTTAAAAAGATATCTAAATTTGAAAATTTTATTAACCATTTTAATTTGCTTTGCAAGTGCCGATAATTGGAATTGAACCAATGGCCTACTGTTTACGAAACAGTTGCTCTACCGCTGAGCTATACCGGCCAGATTAAATATTGAATTTTTTCTTATAGACTTATTTTATAATTGAAAGAATTTATGTCAAAAATAGATCCTGAATTGAAAAAGAAATTATTAAGGGAATCTCAAGCTCCTTTCAAGGGATTGAGAAGAATATTGTGGATAGCTTTTAGCGGTTCTGCATTTTTGGGACTTTTAATAATGCTTTCCAGAATTGCAAGTGGAACTGAATTACAGCAAAATAACCTTCTCATACAATTGTGTGCTTGTGTAATATTTCCTACTTTATTAATCCTTGACAGAAATAAAGATTAATAAGCTAGATATTTAATTATTGTGATAAGGTCCTCTTTTTGGTGACAAATTTAAATGCTTCAATTACATCTCCTTCAACCCATGAAGAGAATTTATCGCAGCCAACTCCACATTCAAATCCTGTATTTACTTCTTTTACATCATCTTTAGCTCTTTTGAGAGAGTCTAAATTACCCTCAAATATTACTTTCTCTGATCTCTTAACTCTAAGAGAACAATTCCTTTGTAATTTGCCAGTTTGTATATAACAACCAGCAATTGCTCCTTTACCGACTGCGAAAGTTGCTCTAACTTCAGCTTGCCCTAATGATTCTTCGACAAGATCGGGTTCAAGTAGCCCTTCCATGGCCAACTGAATATCTTCTAAAAGTTTATAGATTACTTCATATTCTCTTATGTCAACGTCATTAGCATCAGCTGCTCTCTTCGCGCCAGAAGCCAATGAAGTGTTAAATCCAATGATTACTGACCCAGATGCAGCAGCGAGATCTATATCTGTCTCAGTTATTTCTCCAGGAGCAGAAAGGAGGACTCTGACTTGAACTTCATTTTTTGGTAATTGTTCTAGTGATCCTAATATCGCTTCAACACTACCTTGAACATCAGCCTTAAGAATTAAGTTTAACTCCTTTAGTTCTCCATCATTTGCTTGAGTTGATAAGGATGATAAGCTGACTCTTCTAGAGGCCATTTGCTGAGCTAATTTTGTGGCTCTAGCATCTGTTGCCCTTTCTCCCACAATGGCTCGAGCAGTTTTCTCATCAGGGTATACTTCGAATTCATCTCCTGCAGTGGGTACTTCACTGAATCCTAGCGCTTCCACTGGGAATGATGGCCCTGCTTCTTTCATTCTATTACCATGTTCATCAACCATTGCTCTAATTTTTCCAAGGACTGAACCTGCAGCTAAAACATCTCCAGATTTTAAGGTTCCATTTTGTACTAACAAAGTAGCCACAGGCCCTTTCGCTTTGTCTAAGTGGGCTTCAATAACAGTACCTTTCGCAAATCTATCAGGGTTAGCTTGTAGATCTTCTACCTCTGAAACTAATAAAATCATTTCGAGTAATTTTTCAATGTTTTGTTTTTTGATAGCACTTACTGGAACCATAACTGTATCTCCTCCCCAATCTTCAGCAATTAATTCTTTTTCTGATAATTCCTGCTTTACTCTGTCTGGAGACGCACCTTCTTTGTCAATTTTATTTATTGCAACAACAATTGGTACTTTTGCAGCTCTTGCATGACTGATAGCTTCAAGTGTTTGAGGTCTGCAACCATCATCTGCAGCAACTACAAGAACAGCTACATCTGTAACCTTTGTACCCCTCGCTCTCATTGCAGTAAAGGCTTCATGACCAGGGGTATCAAGAAAAGTTAATTTTTTCTTTTGAGATTCATGTTCAAATTCAACTTGATAAGCTCCTATGTGTTGAGTGATGCCCCCTGCTTCCCCCGAAGCTACTCTTGATTCTCTGATGGAATCTAAAAGACTTGTTTTGCCATGATCTACATGACCCATCACTGTAATAACAGGTGGTCTTCTTATAAGATTATTAATATCTTCAGATTCAATCATATCAACTGTTTTCTCAGCAGCTTCTTGGATATCATCTTGTAAAACAGGTACCCCAAATTCTTCTGCTACTGTTTCAATAGTTGCTAAGTCGAGTGATTGAGTAACAGTTGCAGTTATTCCTTTAAAAAATAGAGATTTGATTATTTCAGAACTTTCAAGACTTAATTTATCGGCTAATTCTTGGACTGTTAAATTATCTTCGGGCACGATTATCATTTCAGGTCTTACTTGTTTTGCTTCTTTGGCAGCCTTTAACTCCGAAGCTCTTCTTTTCTGTCTTTGCCTAGTAGTCTCTTTTTTCTTCTTTTTAAATTGTTTGATAGATTTTTGAGATTTAGTTTCTTCAGACTTTTCTTTCTTAGGACGCGCCAGGCTTGCTGATAAAATTGAAATTTTCTCGCCTGAATATCCACTAGTTTCAGATGTTAATGAATCATCATTTTCTCCAATAATATGAACTTTCTGCCTTTGTTTTTGAGTATTTTTACTTCTTAATGCTTCAAGTTTTGCGCTATCATCCCAGTCTGTCTTTCCAGGTTTCTTTGAACTATTTGAAAATGTTCTATGAGGAGGTTTTTTGGAACTTGGAGTAGCATTTGGACGAACATTAGGCGCTTTCGGCTTCTGCTTAGGGGCATCGAAATTTTGTTTTGAGTTATTCTTTGTACCTAGTTTGTCTTTCTCAGAGTTATTATTTTTTTGAAGTTGTAAAAGTTCGTTAGGTGATACTGGCTTCCTAATCCCAGAGGAATTTTGACCATTGAATTTAGAACCAGGCCTATTGGGCATACCAGGTCTGTTGGGAGAACCAGGTCTATTTGGATTGACTTGTCTATTAAAAGAGCCAGGTCTGCCTTGATCCGAAGGTTTGTTTCTTAAACCTGGCCTATTGGGCATGCCAGTTCTGTTGGGAGAACCAGGTCTATTTGGATTGACTTGTCTATTAAAAGAGCCAGGTCTGCCTTGATCCGAAGGTTTGTTTCTTAAACCAGGCCTATTGGGCATGCCAGGTCTGTTGGGAGAACCGGGTCTGTTTGAGGCAGTTTGTTTAAAAGCAATGTTTTGCTTATTATTATTATTTTGCTTATTAGGATTTATTTTTGGATCTTCTCTTCTTATTGGAGCTCCTACGAGCTCAGGGGTTTTAATTCTATTATTAAAATTTTTTGTTTTAGGTTTGTTAGTATTTTGATCAGGTTTGTTTGATAGTCGTCTTTTATCCCCTGCACTGGAGATGTTCTGGGAAGATTCATTAGATTTAATATTATTATTTATATTTTTAGGCTTTGCAATTAATTGAATAGGTGGTTTTGCAGGACTTTTGATAGGTGGGGTTGTGTTATTTTCGAAAGTTTTTTTATCTTGGTTAAGATTTTGTGGAGGTTTACTATTTGTATTAGAGTTTGTAAGATTTGGTCGGGATTGTGAACTATCAACGAAATTAGGTTTATTGGGATTTTGAAGTTGATTTGAAATTATTTTTACACTCTCAGGATTGTTAAGTGGTTTTATCAATAATGGTTTTATGTTTGAATTATCTTTGAGAGGTTTCCCTTTTTTGGGCGAGATAATAGGAGATTTATCTTCTTTGTTTTGTTTATAGTTATCTTTTTTAATTGAAGGTTTCTTAATTGAGAGAATTTTTTTATCTGAATTCTTTTTATTGATAAGATTTTTTATTTTTTTTGCTTCTTCTGCACTTATTGAACTGCTATGGTTTTTTACTGAAATTGAAAGTTTTTGAGCGGCATCCAATATATCTTTATTGTCCAGATTTAAGTCTCTGGAAAGTTCATAAATTCTGATTTTATCGCTGATAGTCATTTAATCTGATTTGTACTCTTTTTGGAAATTAAAGAGGATTTAATTTAATTATATTCCCTTATTGGAATAGTCATTGTAGCTTGTGATTTCTTTTTCAAAAATATCAAAAAATTTAGGTTCTAAAGATGTTTTTAAAGCTTTTTGAAGCTTTTTTTTGATCTTTGAATCTGAGTAACATTTTTTTGACTTGCAAATGTAGGCTGATCGCCCCATCCCCTTTTGAAACATAATACCTTGCTTATGATCTTTAGTAATCTTTATAAGATGTTTCCTGTCATATGTTTTTCTACATGAAATGCATATACGCAAAACAGGAGTTTGTCGTATCACCGTTTTCTCTCCTCTTTGGCGGATATTTCACCATCTTGTACAGTCTCTAATTGATCACTATCTGAGAAGTTCTTTTCTTCATATAATTCTTGTTCATATTCATCATCATCTTCAGGAAGAGGATAAAGCTCTCTTAATCTTGCATCTTCTGCAGCACGCTCAGCTTGTTCTGCTTCTAATCTAAGCTCAGCTTCTCGCTGGAGATTCTCTTCATCTTCCCTTTGAATGATTAATTCAGAGACTGCAGCATCTTCTGCTTCCTGATCGTATTCATGTGAGTTTTTAACATCAATCTTCCAACCAGTTAATCTTGCTGCGAGTCTTACATTTTGTCCTTCTCTACCTATCGCGAGACTTAATTGATCGGGAGGAACTAATACATGAGCGTGTTGACCTTCTGGGTCAACAAGTCTCACGAGATCGACTTTCGCTGGACTTAAAGCATTTAAAATATATTGTATTGGGTCAGATGACCATTTAATAACATCAATTTTTTCTCCTCTTAATTCATTCACTACTTGTTGAATTCTTGCTCCTCGCGCTCCAATACAAGCACCTACAGGGTCAACTTCTTGTTCGACGCTATCAACAGCTACTTTTGTTCTTGGTCCAACAGCTCTTGAGGGAGGATTCGCTTCTCTTGAAACTGCAACAATTTTTACTGTGGCTTCTTGAATTTCCGGTACTTCATTTTCAAATAAATAAACAACTAATCCGGCATTTGCTCTGCTTACAAAAAGTTGCGGTCCTTTTCTAGCTATTTCGCTAACTTCTTTCAAAAATACTTTGAAAGTTGCATTAGCTCTATAATTATCATTTGGTAATTGATCTCTTTTAGGAAGTTCGGCCTCTACTTCAGGTCTACCAATACCGGAACTAACTCCCATAATTACTGATTGTCTTTCAAATCTTATAACTCTTGCCGTTAAAACAGGATCTTCCAAATCTGCAAATTCTTCTTGAATCATTTTTCTTTGTTGATCTCTTAATTTTTGGGCTAAAACTTGCTTTGTTGTTGAAGCAGCCATTCGTCCAAAATCCTCTTTTTCTGGGGTAACGTCTAAAACAACCGTGTCACCTATTTGAGCATCATCAGCTACTTGTTTAACTTCTATTAAAGATATTTGATGATCTTCGCTTTCAACTTCTTCAACAATTATTTTGCTCGATAAGATCCTGTAACCTTCTTCATCTAGATCTAGTCCAACATCAAAATTACTAAAGTATTCTTCATCAAATGGGTCTTCGTTAACTCCAATGTAAAAAGTTCTTCTATATTTTTCGTATCCTTTTAACAAAGCTTCGCGCAAGGCTGCTTCAACGATATTAGGAGGTAACTTTTTTTCCTCACTAATGTCTTCAATAAGATTGTTTAAACCTGGGAGAATAACTAATGCCATCTATGATGGGAAAATTGAATAATGGTTGAAAAATAATTAATCTTTTAAGGTACAAAGACTAATTTTTAATACTTCATCGAAAGGGATTTTTTTTATCCTACCTTTAATGTTAATGGCTAAATAATCATTAGACTTTTCATAAAGTAAACCATTCAGGAATTTTATTTTTGAATTCTTTTGGTTTAACTCAACATTAACTGGAAAACCCTTAAAAGTTTTGAAGTCTCTTTCTGAGGTTAATTCATCACTGACCCCTTGACTACTAATTTCTAACACATATGAACAATTTAAAAGATTTGATTTTTCTATTACGTCAGATGCTGGGGTATTAAATAGAGCACAATCATCTAAGGAAATGTCATCCCCATTAGTTTTTCTTATAGTTATTTCAATAACAATTGGATTTTGACAAGTTTGTATATTTAAACTGTAGATTTGTAAATCCCGTTCATAAGCTACTTTTTCCAATAAAGCTTCTAGATTACTTTTGTTTTCTTTATTCAAATTTATTTATAAATTTATTTAAAATTTATTTTCACACATTAAGAAGTTTTTTCTATAGATAAATTCAAAAATTTGCAATTTATGGATGTAAACAAAAAAACAACAATAATCTTTTTCTTCAATTAGATTTATCAAATAAATTCAAAAACTATCACTTAAATGAGGTATCTCAAGATTAAATTTATTAATTTAATCCAATTATTCTTTATTATTTGTTTTTGCATACTCAATTTCTTTCAAAATGCTGAAGTTTTAGCTTTAACTTCTTTTGAAAGTCATAATTTCGTATCATCCGCAGTTAAAAATATTGGCCCTGCAGTTGTAAAAATTGATACTGAGAGATTGGTAGAGAGGCAACAATTTGATCCTACTTTACTTGACCCTTTATTAAGGGATTTACTTGGTGAGCAAGGAATTACTCCTGAAAGGGAGAGAGGACAAGGCTCTGGTGTGATTATTAATGAGAATGGTTTGGTTCTGACAAATGCTCATGTCGTAGAGAGAGTAGATAATGTTTCTGTTACTTTGGCAGATGGATCTATTTGTGATGGTGAAGTTTTGGGCACAGATACAGTGACAGATCTTGCTTTAGTAAAAATTGATGAGGATGCTTATTCTGGTTTTGCTCTACTTGGAAATTCTGAAGATCTTGAAGTTGGGGATTGGGCAATAGCTCTTGGTACTCCTTATGGTCTTGAAAAAACAGTTACTTTAGGAATTGTTAGCAGTCTGCATAGAGATATTAATAGTTTAGGATTTTCAGATAAAAGGCTAGATCTTATTCAGACTGATGCGGCAATAAATCCAGGAAATTCTGGGGGACCACTCATAAATTCCAATGGTGAGGTAATAGGAATTAATACATTAGTAAGAAGTGGCCCTGGAGCTGGTTTAGGTTTTGCGATTCCCATCAATCTAGCTAAAAGTGTTTCTGATCAGCTTCTTAAAAATGGGGAAGTTATCCATCCATATTTAGGGGTACAATTGATTTCTTTAAATCCTAGAATAGCTAAAGAGCATAATCGAGATCCTAATTCCCTAGTTCAATTACCTGAAAGAAATGGAGCTTTAATTCAATCAGTAATCCCTAATAGCCCCGCTGAAAAAGCTGGTTTAAGAAGAGGAGATTTAGTAATAGCAGCCGAAAATATCTCTATAAAAGAACCTAAAACTTTACTTGATGAAGTAGAAAAAGCTCAGATAGGTAAAGTATTCCTCTTAAATATTTTGAGAGATAATAAAGAGATACAGATAAATATCAAACCAGAAGCTCTTCCAGGTTTGACATAAAGCACCCATTGAAATTTAATAATCTATAACCATTAGAGAAAAAGATTTTGGATTCACAAACTCAAATGAAACAAGTAGTTGCTGATGCGGCAATTAAGGAAGTAAAGAGTGACATGATTCTCGGATTAGGGTCTGGATCTACTGCTGCGTTAATGATAAAAAGCCTTGCAGATGAAATACGTTCTGGAAAACTCCAAAATATAAGAGGTGTTGCAACTTCTTTTCAATCAGAAGTTTTAGCGCTTGAACTGGATATCCCGCTTATCGATTTAGCTTCTGTATCTAAAATTGATTTAGCTATTGATGGAGCAGATGAAGTTGATCCAAGATTTCAATTAATTAAAGGAGGAGGAGCATGCCATGTTAGAGAAAAATTAGTGGCATCTAAAGCTAATCAATTGTTGATAGTTGTTGATGAAACTAAACTTGTACAAAATTTAAATCAATCTTTTCCTTTACCTGTCGAAGTTCTTCCTAATGCTTGGAAGCAAGTGCAGGAAGTCATTTCAGAAATGAATGGCAGTTCTTCTTTAAGAATGGCTATCAAAAAAGCTGGCCCAGTTGTTACTGACCAAGGCAACCTCATCCTAGATATACTATTTAAAGATGGTATTAAGAATCCAAAAGACATTGAAATGAAGATTAATAATATTCCAGGAGTATTAGAAAATGGATTATTTGTTGATCTTACAGATAAAGTATTAGTTGGAAAAATTGAAGGAAACTCTCCAGTGGTTTACTCACCCTCAAGAGCTGGCTAATCTTCAAATCTTATTTCTACAGAGTTAGCGTGGCTATGTAACCCCTCACTTTTAGCAAGATTAATAATATCAAGGCTATTAACTTTTAAACTTTCTTCGCTAAATTCTATTATTGAAGTATTTTTCATAAAAGTTTCAACTCCCAAAGAACCGCTAAATCTAGAATTTCCTGACGTAGGCAAAGTATGATTTGGTCCGGCAAGATAATCTCCAACAGCTTCTGGGGTCCATTTTCCTAAAAATATCGCACCTGCATTTTCTATATCTGCAAGAATTTTTTTTGAATCTATAGTTAGAATTTCTAGGTGTTCCGGGGCAAAGTTATTGCTTAGTTCAACACATGATTCGTAATTTTCGCAAATCACAATTAAACCCCAATTTTTTATTGATTGCATGCAAATTTCTTTTCTTGGATGATCATCTATTTTTTTATAAAGTTCTTCTAAAACTTCTTTTGCCTGGTTCTTTGATGTAGTTAGAAGTATTGATGAAGCTAAAGGATCATGTTCTGCTTGCGCTAGTAGGTCAGATGCTATATGAGTGCTTTGCGCTGTTTCATCTGCAATGATTAATATTTCACTTGGACCAGCTAAAGAATCAATCCCTGTAGAGCCATAAATGAGTTTTTTCGCAGTTGTAACGTATATATTTCCTGGACCTGAAATAACATCAACTTTATTGATTTGATTTGTGCCAAATGCTAAAGCACCAATTGCTTGAGCTCCTCCAATTCTAAACACTTTATTGATCCCTGATAAGTGAGCTGCAGCTAAAACAGTTTTGTTTATTTCCCCTTCTTTATTCCCGGGAGATACCATTATAATTTTTTCTACTCCTGCTACTTTTGCAGGTATAGCATTCATCAATACTGTACTTGGATAAGCAGCTCTTCCTCCAGGAATATAAATACCTGCATTTTTTACTGGTCTCCATCTTCTTTGGACGGTATCACCATATTTACCTTTTATGGTGAAAGATTGAGGAATTTCTTTTTCATGGAATTTTTGAATTCTTTTATGAGCTACTACAAGTGATTGCTTCAAATTGTTATCAATTTCATCCCATGCATTTTTTATTTGATCAGCACTCACCTGCATAGGGTCAGGTTTGAAACCATCAAATTTTTTTGTATATTTTTCTACAGCTATATCTCCAGAAATTTTTACCTCTTGGAGAATTTCTTCAACAATTGTATTTATCTTATTATTGTTATCTGAATTAGTTCTAGTAGAAATCCTTTTTAATTCTTCAATAGCTTCTTCTTTATTATTTATGATCTT
The DNA here is from genome assembly GCA_003209675.1 of Prochlorococcus sp. AG-442-N07. Lineage (GTDB taxonomy): Bacteria > Cyanobacteriota > Cyanobacteriia > PCC-6307 > Cyanobiaceae > Prochlorococcus_A. The sequence goes on from QCPX01000009.1 coordinate 35,509, forward strand.
CATTTGCTTAATTTTTTCAAATAGAGAGGTTCAAAACCCAATTTAATATCTTCTAAATTATATATGATTGATTAGTAGACGATCTATTTGTTATGATAAGAGTCTTGTATTCATGCACTCTCTGTGGCCAACAACAAATCAGCAAAAAAGAGAATTCAAATTGCCGAAAGAAATCGTTTAATAAATAAGTCATATAAATCCACTGTAAGGACTTTAACCAAAAAAACCTTGGAGAACTGCGAAAAATATAAAAAAACCCCTAATGAGGATAATAAAAATTTAGTAAAAACAAGTCTTAATAAAGCTTTTAGCTTAATTGATAAAGCAGTTAAAAAAAATGTTCTTCACAAGAACAACGCTGCTAATAAAAAATCGAAAATCAACAATTTTGTAAAAACTACTCTTACCACTAAGTAAAAAGACAGATCATAATTATGAGCGATATAGAACTCATAGACTCGCACTGTCATTTAATATTTGAAAATTTTGAGAGAGATCTTGAAGATGTTGTCTTAAGATTGCGTTCAAGAGGTGTAAAAAAATTAGTTCATGCTTGTTGTGAATTAACAGAAATTCCAAAGTTGAAAAAAATATCCCATGAATTTAATGAAATTTACTATTCAGTTGGTTTGCATCCGCTAGAAGCAAAAAAATGGGAGCAAAGTTCAAAATCTCTTCTAAGAAAATCAGCTCTAGAAGATAGACGAGTTGTTGCTATTGGGGAATTAGGCTTGGATTTTTTTAAAAATGAAAATAAAGCTCAGCAGATTGAAGCACTTATCCCGCAAATGGAGTTAGCTTATGAACTTCAATTGCCCGTAATTATCCATTGCAGAGATGCTGCAAATGAAATGATCGAGATATGTAGTGATCTCTCTAAAAAAGGAAAATGTCCTGATGGTGTACTTCATTGTTGGACAGGAACACCAAAAGAAATGAAGCAATTCTTGAATCTTGGATTTTACATCAGTTTTAGTGGTATAGTAACTTTCCCAAAAGCATATGAAATTCACGAGTGTGCCAAAATAGTTCCAAATGATAAATACTTAATTGAAACTGACTCACCATTTTTAGCTCCTGTCCCTCATAGAGGTAAAAGAAATGAACCTGCGTTTGTTGAAAATGTTGCCAATTTTATGGCAAATTTAAGATCTACTGAATTAACCATAATTGCTAGAGAGTCATATAAGAATGCTGAAGATTTGTTTAAATTTGACTTGTTAAGTAGACGTAGAAGCTGTTAGAATTAGGAATTACTGGAAATTTTTCTTAATTTTTAGACTTTAACAAACGCAGTTAATGATTTATCAGCATTAAACAAAATTTAATTCTTGTTTATTAAGTTGTTTTTTTTAAAAATCTGAATTTAATTGTTGATCTCATTATTAATTGAAAAGTTAAAGAACTAATTATTGAGTAGATTAAAAGTAAATAATAAATCTCACAAAATCGCAGGTTTCTTTGATGAGCAGTAGCGCTTTACAGGTAGCAAAAACAGCTACTTATCTACCAGATTTAGTTGAAGTACAAAGAGCAAGCTTTAAATGGTTTTTGGAAAAGGGTTTAATAGAAGAATTACAAAATTTTTCGCCCATATCTGATTACACAGGTAAATTAGAATTACATTTTGTCGGTGAAGAGTACAGATTAAAAAGACCTAGACATGATGTTGAGGAAGCCAAAAGAAGAGATGCTACATTTGCATCCCAAATGTATGTGATTTGCAGGTTAATTAATAAAGAGACAGGGGAAATTAAAGAACAAGAAGTATTTATTGGCGAACTACCATTAATGACTGAAAGAGGAACTTTCATAATTAATGGTGCCGAAAGAGTTATTGTTAATCAAATTGTTCGAAGTCCTGGAGTATATTTCAAAGATGAACTGGATAAAAATGGTCGAAGAACTTACAACGCTAGCGTTATCCCTAATAGAGGAGCATGGTTAAAATTCGAGACTGACAAAAATAATTTACTTTATGTGAGAGTTGATAAAACTAGAAAAATTAATGCTCATGTTCTTATGAGAGCAATGGGTCTTTCAGATAATGATGTGGTCGATAAACTTAGGCATCCGGAGTTTTATCAAAGCTCAATTGAGTCAGCTAATGACGAGGGTATTAATTCAGAAGATCAAGCATTACTTGAGCTATACAAGAAGCTACGTCCTGGTGAACCACCTTCCGTTTCTGGCGGACAACAGCTATTACACAGTAGATTCTTTGATCCCAAAAGATATGATTTAGGTCGAGTTGGTAGATATAAAATAAATAAAAAATTGAGACTTACCGTCCCAGACGATGTGAGAACACTTACCCATGAAGATGTTCTTTCTACCATTGATTATTTAATTAATCTTGAATTGGATATTGGAGGCGCTAGTTTGGATGATATTGACCATCTTGGTAATCGAAGGGTTAGATCTGTAGGAGAACTTCTTCAAAATCAAGTTAGGGTAGGACTTAATCGTTTAGAGAGAATTATCAAAGAAAGAATGACTGTAGGAGAAACAGATTCTTTAACTCCCGCTCAACTAGTCAATCCCAAACCTTTAGTTGCTGCCATAAAGGAATTTTTTGGCTCCAGTCAATTAAGCCAGTTCATGGATCAAACTAACCCTTTAGCTGAATTAACACACAAGAGAAGAATCTCAGCATTAGGTCCTGGGGGTTTAACTCGAGAAAGGGCAGGCTTTGCGGTAAGAGATATTCACCCTTCACATTATGGAAGATTATGTCCTATCGAGACTCCTGAAGGTCCTAACGCAGGACTTATAAATTCTTTAGCTACCCACGCAAGAGTTAATGAGTACGGTTTTATTGAAACACCTTTTTGGAAAGTTAAAAACGGCAAAGTTAATAAAGAAGGTAATCCGGTTTATCTTTCTGCTGATTTAGAAGATGAGTGTAGGGTGGCTCCAGGAGACGTCGCTACTGACAAGGACGGCAATATAATTGCAGATCTAATACCAGTAAGATATAGACAGGATTTTGAAAAAGTTCCTCCTCATCAAGTTGATTATGTTCAGCTTTCACCGGTTCAGGTAATTTCAGTTGCTACTTCACTTATTCCTTTCTTGGAACATGATGATGCTAATAGAGCTCTCATGGGATCAAATATGCAACGCCAAGCCGTTCCATTGCTCAGGCCAGAACGTCCTTTAGTTGGAACAGGTTTAGAATCTCAAGTTGCTAGAGATTCTGGAATGGTTCCCATAACAAAAGTTAATGGAACTGTATCTTATGTAGACGCTAATGAGATTGTGGTAAAAGATGAAAATGGTAATGAACATTTTCACTATCTTCAGAAATATCAAAGATCAAATCAGGATACCTGCCTCAACCAAAGACCTATAGTGAAAATTGGAGATAAAGTTATATCTGGGCAGGTTTTAGCAGATGGTTCCGCATGTGAAGGAGGAGAAATAGCCCTTGGCCAGAACGTTTTAATTGCTTATATGCCATGGGAGGGATACAACTATGAAGATGCCATACTTGTGAGCGAGAGGATGGTAACTGATGATTTATATACCTCAGTACATATTGAGAAATATGAAATTGAAGCAAGACAAACTAAGCTAGGACCTGAAGAAATCACAAGAGAGATTCCTAATATATCTGAAGAAAGCTTGAATAATCTTGATGAGATGGGAATTATTAGGATTGGTGCTTTTGTGGAGAGCGGAGATATTCTTGTAGGAAAAGTGACTCCAAAAGGGGAATCAGACCAACCACCTGAAGAAAAACTGTTAAGAGCTATTTTCGGTGAAAAGGCTCGAGATGTGAGAGATAATTCCCTCAGGGTACCTAAAACTGAAAAGGGAAGGGTTTTGGATGTTCGCATATATACAAGAGAACAAGGTGATGAATTACCTCCAGGAGCCAACATGGTTGTTAGAGTTTATGTGGCTCAAAGAAGGAAAATTCAAGTGGGTGACAAAATGGCTGGGAGGCATGGAAATAAAGGAATTATCAGCAGAATCTTACCAAGAGAAGATATGCCTTATTTGCCTGATGGAACTCCTGTGGACATAGTTCTTAATCCTTTAGGAGTTCCAAGTAGGATGAATGTAGGTCAAGTTTTTGAATTATTGATGGGCTGGGCAGCGTCCAACTTAAATTGCAGGGTTAAAGTTGTTCCATTTGATGAAATGTATGGAGCTGAAAAATCACATCAAACTGTTCAAGCATTTTTAGAGGAAGCCTCAAAACAGCCAGGTAAAGCATGGGTTTACAATCCTGAAGATCCTGGAAAGTTATTACTTAAAGATGGTAGAACAGGGGAACCCTTTGATCAGCCAGTTGCTGTCGGATACTCTCACTTTCTTAAATTAGTTCATTTGGTGGATGATAAAATTCATGCAAGATCCACTGGTCCTTACTCTTTGGTTACACAGCAACCTTTGGGCGGTAAAGCTCAGCAAGGTGGACAAAGGCTTGGAGAAATGGAAGTATGGGCTCTTGAAGCTTATGGAGCCGCTTATACTCTTCAGGAATTATTAACAGTTAAATCTGATGACATGCAAGGAAGAAATGAAGCGCTTAATGCGATCGTAAAAGGTAAACCGATTCCAAGGCCTGGAACTCCTGAGTCATTTAAAGTTCTTATGAGGGAATTACAATCTCTAGGCTTGGATATAGGGGTTTATACAGACGAAGGACAAGAGGTAGATTTAATGCAAGATATCAATCCGAGAAGAAATACTCCATCAAGGCCAACTTACGAATCACTCGGAACCTCTGAATATGAGGAAGATTAAATACTCAATCACAACCTTCTAATTTAAATTCGCCAAAAATGACAAACAGCAACTTAAGAACTGAAAATCACTTTGATTACGTCAAAATTTCAATAGCTTCACCACAAAGAATAATGGATTGGGGTCAGAGGACATTGCCCAATGGACAGGTAGTTGGTGAAGTTACGAAACCTGAAACTATTAATTACAGGACACTTAAACCAGAAATGGATGGATTGTTTTGTGAAAAGATTTTTGGGCCATCTAAAGATTGGGAATGCCATTGTGGAAAGTACAAAAGAGTAAGACATCGCGGCATTGTTTGTGAGAGATGTGGGGTGGAAGTAACTGAAAGTAGAGTCAGAAGACATAGGATGGGCTACATAAAACTTGCTGCGCCAGTTTCCCATGTTTGGTATTTGAAAGGAATCCCTAGTTACGTTGCAATACTTTTGGATATTCCGCTTAGAGATGTAGAACAAATAGTTTATTTTAATTGTTATGTCGTTTTAGATCCAGGTGATCATAAAGAACTTAAATATAAACAATTACTCACTGAGGATGAGTGGCTGGAAATTGAAGATGAAATTTATGCTGAAGATTCAACTATAGAAAATGAACCTTTTGTTGGAATTGGGGCTGAAGCACTGAAGCAATTACTTGAGGACCTTGATTTAAATCAGGTTGCTGAGGAGCTTAGAGAAGAAATTACTAATAGTAAAGGGCAAAAGAGGGCAAAGCTTATAAAAAGGATAAGAGTTATTGATAATTTCATTGCGACTAACGCAAAACCAGAATGGATGGTTTTAGATGCAATACCTGTTATACCTCCTGATCTTAGACCTATGGTTCAGCTTGATGGAGGAAGATTTGCAACTTCAGATTTAAATGACTTATACAGAAGAGTTATAAATAGAAACAATAGATTAGCTAGACTTCAAGAAATTTTAGCTCCTGAAATTATAGTAAGAAATGAAAAAAGAATGCTTCAGGAGGCAGTTGATGCACTTATAGATAATGGAAGGAGAGGGAGGACTGTTGTTGGAGCAAATAATAGAGCTCTTAAGTCTTTAAGTGACATAATTGAAGGAAAACAAGGAAGATTTAGACAGAATCTTCTTGGAAAGCGTGTTGACTATTCAGGAAGATCTGTAATAGTTGTGGGTCCTAAATTAAAAATGCATCAGTGTGGTCTCCCAAAAGAAATGGCAATAGAGCTCTTTCAGCCTTTTGTAATTCATAGATTAATACGACAAAATATTGTTAATAATATTAAAGCTGCAAAAAAATTAATACAAAAAGCTGATGACGAAGTTATGCAGGTACTTCAGGAAGTTATTGAAGGTCATCCAATTCTTTTAAATAGAGCCCCTACGCTGCACCGTTTAGGAATTCAAGCTTTTGAACCGAAATTAGTTGGAGGTAGAGCAATACAACTTCATCCTTTAGTTTGTCCTGCATTCAATGCTGACTTTGATGGAGATCAAATGGCAGTTCATGTTCCTTTGGCTTTAGAGGCACAAACTGAAGCACGCATGCTTATGTTGGCTAGTAATAATATCCTTTCTCCTGCTACTGGGGAACCAATTGTGACTCCATCACAAGATATGGTTTTAGGATCTTATTATCTAACTGCTTTGCAACCTAATTACAAACAACCAGAATTCGGAGATAATAAGACTACTTTTGCTTCATTAGAAGATGTCATTTTTGCTTTTGAAGATAAAAGACTCAGCCTGCATGAATGGGTTTGGGTTAGATTTAATGGAGAAGTTGAGGATGAAGACGAAATGAGTAGCCCACAAAAATCTCAAGAGCTTGAAGATGGCTCAAGATTAGAAATTTGGAATTTTAGAAGGGATAGATTTGACTCTGATAATAATTTAATAAGTAGATTTGTGCTGACAACTGTCGGGAGGGTAGTTATGAATTATACCATCATCGATTCTGTATCTAAAACGTAATCTTTAAAAACTATTTTTCATTTATTTAAAAATCATGACTTCATCTAAACCTAAAAAAACATCCAGAGTTCGTAAAACTACTAAAAATACAAAAAAGAATAATCCAATTACAATGCCTGCTCTCGCTAAAACGCCTCCATCATTTAAAAATAAGGTAGTTGATAAGAAAGCCTTAAAAAATTTAGTCTCTTGGGCTTATAAAACTCATGGAACAGCGATAACTGCTGCCATGGCAGATAACTTAAAGGATTTAGGATTTAAATATGCTACTCAAGCTGCGGTATCGATCTCAGTAGATGATTTAAAAGTTCCTGAAGCTAAACAAGATTTAATAGGACAAGCTGAAGAGCAAATATCTGCTACAGAAGAATGCTACAGACTTGGTGAAATTACCGAAGTTGAAAGGCACACAAAAGTTATAGATACCTGGACTGAAACTAATGAAAGATTGGTAGATGCTGTAAAGAATAATTTTAATCAAAATGATCCACTTAATTCCGTTTGGATGATGGCTAATTCAGGAGCAAGAGGAAATATGTCTCAAGTAAGACAACTTGTTGGTATGAGGGGATTGATGGCTAATCCTCAAGGAGAAATCATTGACCTGCCAATAAGAACTAATTTTAGAGAAGGACTAACCGTTACTGAATATGTAATTTCTTCTTATGGAGCAAGGAAAGGTTTGGTGGATACTGCCTTAAGAACTGCGGATTCTGGTTATTTGACTCGAAGATTAGTTGATGTTGCTCAAGATGTAATTGTAAGAGAAGAAGATTGTGGAACAGAACGCTCAATAGTTGTTGAAGCTGAGGATGGTAAATTTGGAGCAAGGCTTCTTGGTAGGCTTACCGCTGAGGATATTTTTGATGCTGAAGAAAACCTTGTTGTTCCTCAAAACACTGCTATAGATCCTGTATTGTCAATAGAAATTGAGAAGGCTTCTATCAGTGAAGTAAAAATAAGATCCCCATTAACATGTGAAGCTAACAGATCGGTTTGTAGGAGGTGCTACGGATGGGCCTTGGCTCATAATCATTTGGTTGATTTAGGCGAGGCAGTTGGAATTATTGCTGCTCAATCTATTGGTGAGCCAGGAACTCAATTAACAATGAGAACTTTCCATACTGGAGGTGTATCTACTGCTGAAAGTGGAGTTGTGAGATCAAAAATTCCTGGTAAAGTCGAATTTAGTTCAAAAGCAAAGGTTAGAGGTTATAGAACTCCACATGGTGTAGAAGCTAAACAAGCGGAAGTTGATTTCATACTCAAGATAGTTCCTCAAGGAAATAATTCTGGCAAACCTCAAAAAATTGAAGTTTCTAGTGGATCGCTTTTATTTGTAGATGATGGTGAAGAAATTAGTTCTGACATAACTGTTGCCCAGATTACTGCTGGAACTGTGAAAAAGAGTGTTGAAAAAGCAACAAAAGATGTTATTTGTGATTTAGCTGGTCAAGTTAGGTACGACAAGGTTATTCAACCAAAGGAGGTAACTGATAGACAGGGTAATATTACCGTAAAAGCTCAAAGATTAGGCAGATTATGGGTTTTAGCTGGAGATGTTTATAACTTGCCACCAAATGCAAGACCGGTTATATCATCTGGAAAATCTGTAGATGAAGGGACAGTTTTGGCAGAAGCAAGTCAATCAAGCGAGTTTGGTGGGCAAGTTCGATTAAGAGAATCAATAGGAGATTCAAGAGAAGTTCAGATTGTTACTACTTCAATGTCTGTAACTAATTTTAAATTAATTGAAGAATCTAACCACTCAGGGCAAATATATAATTTGGAATCTAGTGATGGTACATCTTATCGTTTAAACATTTCCCCAGGAAGTAAAGTAAGTAATGGCGAAGTAATAGCAGATTTAACGGATGAAAGGTTCCGTACAAAAACTGGCGGTCTAGTAAAATACGCGCCGGGATTAAGTGTCAAAAAAGCGAGATCATCTAAAAATGGTTTTGAAGTAAGTCAAGGAGGGACATTGCTCTGGATTCCGCAAGAGACACATGAAATTAATAAGGATATATCTCTTCTAATGATTGAAGATATGAAATGGATTGAAGCTGGTACAGAAGTTGTAAAAGATATTTTTAGTCAAACATCAGGGATTGTTACTGTTACGCAAAAAAATGATATCCTTCGTGAAATAACAGTAAGAAATGGAACTTTTCATGAGTGTGATGATGAAGAAGTTTTGAATAGATTTACAGAAGAAGGAAATCTTGTTAATCCAGGCGAAAAGATTTTAGACGGTGTTGATAATAAAGAAATTCTATTTGTTCAAAAATTAGAAACATCTAAATGTCGAGGCTTGTTATTAAGAACTGTTGAAGAATTTACTATTCCTGACCAGGCGGAATTACCGCAACTATCACATGTTAAACAGGAAAAAGGTCCACATTTAGGCTTAAAAGCTATCCAAAGGCTTTCCTATAAAGACGGTGAATTGATAAAATCAGTTGAAGGTGTTGAATTACTAAGAACACATTTAAGCATTGAAAGCTTTGATGCTACTCCTCAAATGACTATTGATGTCGAGTCGATTGAAGATAAAAATGATGCATCAATTAATAGATTAAATTTAGTCATATTGGAGTCTATCCTTGTTAGAAGAGATACTATATCTGACTCTAGTCATGGCTCAACACATACAGAACTGCAAGTTAATAATAACCAAGTAGTAAAAGCAGGAGATGTAATAGCTACTACTCAAATTCTTTGCAAAGAGAATGGATTGGTTCAATTACCAAATGTAGTTGATGATGAGCCAATAAGAAGATTAATTGTTGAAAGAGAAGAAGATAAAATTAAAATTAAAATTGGTGGTAAAGCAGTAGTTAAAGTTGGTGATCGTGTAGTTGATGGTGATCCTATTAGTGACTCTGTAAAATCAACATCTTGTGGAGAAATAGAAGAAATTTCTAACAGTTCAGTTACCTTAAGACTTGGTAGGCCTTATATGGTTTCTCCTGATTCAGTTTTACATGTTACAGACGGAGACTTGGTTCTTAGGGGAGATGGTTTAGCTTTACTTGTTTTTGAAAGGCAGAAAACTGGAGATATCGTACAAGGATTACCTCGTATTGAAGAGTTATTAGAAGCTAGGAGACCCAGAGATTCAGCAATTCTGTGTAAAAAATCTGGAATTGTTCAGATTAAACAAGGAAATGATGAAGAATCAGTTTCTTTATCAGTTATTGAAAAAGATGATTTAGTAAATGAATATCAACTATTAATTGGTAAAAATATAATGGTTAGTGATGGACAACAAGTTAAAGGTGGGGAATCTTTAACTGACGGTCCAATTAATCCACATGAACTATTAGATTGCTTTTTTAATGATTTAAAAGATCAAAAACCTCTGATAGAAGCAGCTCGAGAATCTATATCAAAATTACAAAGAAGTATGGTAAGTGAGGTACAAAATGTTTATAAATCGCAGGGTGTAGCAATCGATGATAAGCATATTGAAGTTATTGTTAGACAGATGACAAGTAAAGTCCGTATAGAAGATGCAGGGGATACTACCCTTTTGCCTGGTGAACTAATTGAGTTGAGGCAAGTGGAAGATACAAACCAAGCAATGGCAATTACAGGAGGAGCTCCAGCAGAATTTACCCCTGTTTTGTTGGGTATTACTAAAGCCTCTCTCAATACAGATAGCTTTATTTCAGCAGCATCTTTCCAAGAAACAACAAGGGTTCTTACAGAAGCTGCCATTGAAGGAAAATCTGATTGGTTAAGAGGTTTAAAAGAAAATGTTATCATCGGAAGATTAATACCTGCAGGTACAGGTTTTAGCGGTTTTGTGGAAGAATTATCCTCAGAGGCTGGCCCTCATCCCGATATTCTTGCAGAAGAATCTGGTGGCTACAGAAGAGCACAGAACTTAAGGCCAGATTATACAGTTGATATGCCGCAGTCACCTGCCGTAAGCTCTACAGCAATACTTGATGATCCTAGTGATGAAGATTTGGAGACAACGAGAAATCGACATGGAATCGATCCTTCTTCGAGTAATTTTGCAGCCTTTGCAAGGCCAAATGCTGAAAATCAATTTTCTGAAGATCAATTACCAGATCCTGCTGCATTGGAGGGATTGCAGGAGGAGGGCCTTCTGTCTGATGAATAAATATTATCTATTATTATTTTTAGTGACTAGAATGGATTTTTAAAATTTGTAAGTGATGATTAAGCCAGAGATTGTACCCAAAAGAAAATTACCTCGTTATGGATTCCATTTTTATAATGAAAGACTTAATGGAAGAATGGCCATGATTGGCTTTATTGCGCTTATTCTTACAGAATTCTTTCTAAAACATGGTTTGCTGTTATGGTGAAAATAGTTTTTAAATAAAGACTACTTAATTTGAAAAATCTTCTTGGAAGTAGTATTAAGGAATTAGAAAATGTAGCTTTAGATTATGGGCAGGCTTCTTTTAGGGGCCGTCAAATTTATAATTGGATTTATAACTATAAAAATAAGAACAAAAATATTGATCAAATAGAAGTTTTACCTTTAGACTTTAGAAAGAAGTTAAAGAATGATGGATTTAAGGTAAGTGAGCTAAATATTAAAGAAAGAAACTTAGCTAATGATGGTACTTTAAAGTTATTACTTTCTACAGACGATAATCAAAGTATTGAGTGCGTTGGTATACCAACTGAAAAAAGATTAACTGCTTGTCTCTCTAGTCAAGTTGGTTGCCCAATGGACTGCAAATTTTGTGCAACTGGCAAGGAAGGTTTGAAGAGATCTTTAAAAGCAAGTGAAATTTTAGATCAAATTTTATTTATCGAAAATGAAATGAATAGAAAAGTAACTAATATTGTTTTCATGGGCATGGGTGAGCCCTTATTGAATATTGATGACTTACTTCTGTCAATTAGATCTATAAATAATGATTTTCAGATTAGTCAGAGAAAGATAACTGTAAGCACAGTGGCTGTTCCAAAAATGATAAGTAAATTATCAACAAAGTCTTTTCAAATTTTGGGTAATTGTCAATTTACATTAGCAATTAGCCTACATGCTTCAAACCAAAAAACAAGAGAGACGATAATACCTAGTGCAAAAAACTATGAAATCAAAAATATAATTGAAGACTGTAAGAAATTCCTGAGAAAAACTGGTCGGAGGGTAAGTTTTGAATATCTAATGTTAAGTGGGGTGAATGACAAATTAGAACATGCTCATGAATTGAGTAATTTGCTGAAAGGTTTTCAATGTCACGTAAATTTAATAGAGTATAACCAAATTGACGAGGTTGAATTCAAACGAACCTCTTTAAAAAATCTTCAATTATTTCAATCTATACTTGTTGATAATGGCATCGCTGTTAGCTTGCGAAAAAGCAGAGGACTTGATAAAAATGCTGCATGTGGTCAGCTAAGACAAAATGCAAAAAATAAATGATATTATCTAATAAAAATTTTTTAAAAGTATCTTAAACAGGTTATTATTGTTTTAATTAATTTTAAATCTTTTGGGTTTTATTAGGACAAAAATTTTACCTTTTGCTATTGTCTCACTTTTTGGGATTGCCTTCTTTGCAGTTAGTGCAAGAATTTGGTTGCCTGGGGATATGATGTCTCCTGCCCCTATAAATTAATATTTCTAGTTTTTCAAAATGACAAAAAATAAGGATCCTAATAAAGAAAGCTTAGTTGATATAGCTGTTGATCCAGATGTTTTAGCTAGAGAATTGGCTTTAGAAATTGAAATAGATCCCTTAGAGCAAATTGATGAAGATTCTTTTTCAAAAGGTTTAAACATTACTCAGGAGTGTAATGAAGCTTTAAAATTGCTCAAAGGTAATAGAGAAGAGCGAATACAAGGCTTACGAATATTTTGTGAGTATAGAGATCAAAGATCTTTCCCCCTTTTATTACCATTGCTTGATCAACCTTGCCCTGTTGAAAGAATGAGTGCTGTATATGCTTTAGGTCGTAATCCATGTCCTAGCGCAGTACAGAAACTTGTTAGTCTTTTGAAGACAGATGATAATGCTTATGTCAGAAGAGCAACTGCATGGAGCTTAGCTAATTATGATAACCAAATTGTTTTAGAACCATTAATAAATGCCTTAAAGAATGATGTGGCTGCGGTAAGGTTATGGTCATCTAGTTCTTTAGCTGAAATTGGAAACGTTTCTTTTGAGAACGCTCAATTAGCAGCAGAACAACTTTTAATAAGTTTAAAGATAGATAATGAATCAGGTGTAAGAAGTAATTGCATTTGGTCATTGTGTAGGTTGTACGAAAAATTAAACAATACATTCCAAGAGAGTTTTGTTGATGAATGTACTAAGATAGCTCTCTTCGATAAAGAGCCATCAGTTATGGAAGAAGCAAAAACTGCCCTTGATTCAATGGGGATGCAAGGTTTTTATAATTAAAAATCTTAATTTTTTACCAGAACACTAGATAACTAATCAATTTATCAGATATTCAATATAAAAATTAAAATTAATTAACTTGTACCAACTGAAACAAAATATTTTCGTTATTCTATATAAAGTAAAAGTACTTAGTACTTGAATTTAATGCCTCAAAAAACATTGAGATTCAAAATTCATCAAGACGGAAGAGTTGAAGAGACTGTTGAGGGATTTACTGGTAATTCATGCAATGAAGCTACAAAAAATCTCGAAGACGCTCTCGGTAAAGTAACAGTGAAAAATAAAACATCTGATGCTTTCATCTCTAATCAAAGTGAAAACTTAACACAATTAAATAACGAATCTAATGTCACATTTTAGTACGATTAAAACCCAGCTCAAAGAAGCAGAGCCATTAATTAAGGCTTTAAATCATTTCGGCTATAGTATTAATCAAGAAGAAAAGTTTGTTAAAGGCTATAGAGGTAAGTTTACTGCTGTGGATATAAGCATGAATCTACCTAACGATACTAAAGTTGGATTTAAATGGGATAATAATTCAAATGCATATGAATTAGTTACTGATTTAGATCTGTGGAAATTTGAGATCCCAGTAGAAAGATTTATTTCTAAAGTTACACAAATGTATGCTTACCAAACAATAATTTCTAAAACGCAAGAAGATGGTTATCAAATAGTAGAGCAAAAAAATAAAAATGATGGTTCCATAGAATTGGTCTTAACCAAGTGGGATAATTAATCTCATATTATGGATTTAACAGATCCATTTGATAATTTTGAAGATAATGTTGAAATTACGGGATTTGAGCCTGTACTTGGTGGACAATTAGCAGAAAAAGCTGTTTGGGTTGATGAAGCTAAGTGTATTGGTTGCCAGTATTGTGTACACGTAGCTTCGAACACTTTCATGGTTGATGAATTTCATGGTAGAAGTAGAGCTATGAGACAAGATGGAGATAGCTCTGATGTTATACAAGAAGCTATAGATACGTGCCCTGTTGATTGTATTCACTGGGTGAATTTTGAAGCATTGGATGATCTAGAGAATAGTCTTGATAGGGATATGTTTCAATCATTTGGAAAACCACCGAGAATGAATAAACATTAATTTTTAAAAGATGCAATATCGAAGATTTGGTCGAACCAATCTAAAGATCCCTGTTTTATCTTTAGGTGGGATGAGATTTCAAAAAAGTTGGGAACAATTAGATTTTTCTGAGATTTCAAATGAAGAACAAAATAAAGTAGAAAATATTTTAAATCTAGCAAACAAATATGGCTTAAGTCATGTCGAAACTGCTAAGTATTATGGAACTTCTGAGGTGCAATTAGGAATGGGTTTTAAAAATATAAAAAAAATCCCAAATATTATTCAAACTAAGATCCCTCCAGATAGTAATCCAGAAATTTTTAAGAGAGATGTTATGACAAGTATTGAAAAATTAAAAGTTAAAAGAATTGATTTGCTAGCAATACATGGCATTAATAAAAATGAGCATTTACATCATGCTACTAAAGATGGAGGTTGTATTGATATTTTAAAAAATTTGCAAAAAGAAAATTTAATTGGCTCAATTGGATTTTCAACTCATGGAAAATCTTCACTCATTGAGAAGGCTATATCAACAAACTTTTTTGATTATGTAAATTTGCACTGGTATTTTATCAATCAAGAAAATACAAAAGTTATAAATTTGGCAAAAAAGTATGATCTTGGGGTTTTTATAATAAGTCCCACTGATAAAGGGGGACATCTTCATACTCCCTCAAAAAAAATGTTGGAACTTTGTAAGCCACTTCATCCTATAGTTTTTAATGATCTTTTTTGCTTAAGAAATCGAAATGTCCATACTCTTAGTGTGGGTGTTGCAAAAGAGGCGGATTTTGATTTGCATTTACAAGCTGTCTCTCTGTTGTCAGACTCTGAGAAGTATGTTCCAAAGATAATAAATAGATTAAGGCAGGAATCAATTAATTCTTTGGGTTTAGAGTGGCATCAAAATTGGAATAGAAATCTGCCGAGTTGGGAAAATACGCCAGGAAATATTAATATTCCCGTTCTGCTTTGGCTTTCAAATTTAATTGATTGGTTGGGTATGGATGGATATGCAAGAGCTAGATATCAATTGCTTGGTAATGGAAGCCACTGGTTCCCAGGATTCAACGCAAATTTACTAGATGTAGATGTTTCTGAAGAAGAATTATTGAAAGTATTAGAACGTCATATAAATCCAAAAAAAGTTATAAAAAAATTGAGAAATTTAAAAGAAAAGTTTGGAGATAAGAATGCTAAAAGATTATCAAAAAAATAATTTCATAAAGGATTTTTTTCTGGTTTGCCAACTTTTCTTGGGTAAATTTCAGGACAAAAATTCTTTGGTTGAATAAGAATAATATTTCGGGTGCCTTTATTTCTTGGTAAAAGTATCTCTTTTTTATCTTTAACTTTCCCTTCTAATATTTCTAAAGTTTTATCTAGATTTTTGCTTTCTTCATTCGTCCATTTGCCACAATATAAAACTCCAAACCCTTCTTTTTTTAACATCGGTAGTATATATTCTGCAACTGTTGATGGATTACTAACCGCTCTAGTTGTTGCAATATTAAAATTATTTCTCATTGACGATTGGTGGGCTAAGTTCTCAACACGATCATTGATTACATGAATATTGTTTTTGAAATTGATCTGCTCAACTAAAATTTTTATTGCATCTGTTTTCTTTTTCAAAGAATCAATTAGGTATATTTCAGAATTAGGATGAGTTATTGCATAAGCTAAACCTGGGAAGCCACAGCCTGATCCAATATCTAAAAATTTTTTATTATCAAAATTAATATTCGTGAAAGCTTTGAATGGCCAAATGCTGTCAAAAACTTGAGATACCCAATAATCATCCCCATCAGTTAATCTTGTGAGATTGGTCTGATTATTTAATTCTTTAATTTTAATTTGTAACTCTTGAAATAAATTTATTTCTTCTTCAGTTATTAAGGAAAGAATTTCTTCTGGAATGTTTTGTTTTTTCATTTCGTTATAAATATGAATATTAACCATCCATTAAATACATTCTATTTAGTAAAAATTTATTAGAATTACAATATTAATAAAATATTATTTTGAAAGGGGAAACTTCCTATTACAAAATTTTAGGTGTAAATGAAAATGCATCCAATCATGAATTAAGGAAGGCATTTTGTAAACTTTCTATTGAGTTGCATCCCGATACAACTTCATTAGAAATAGATGTTGCTAAAAGTAAATTTCAAGAAGTTCTTGAAGCTTATGAACATTTAAATAATAGTAATTTAAGGAAAATATATGATGAAAAACTAAAAGAAAACTCTAGAAGTAGAAATAATACTAACGTTCTAAATAATTTAGTAATCGATTCTAATAATCAAAATTTAATAGGAAATAGAAGACCTTTTTCGAATGGAGAATTGTTTTCGTTGTTTCTTTTAATTATCATCATTTCTATAAGTTTAATTGGTTCAATTTTTATTGCTTCTTTTACTGGAAAAGAATTAGAGGCAATACCGCTTTGGCTAATTAAATAATTTTTTAAAAAAGTCTGTGAATCCCTCTAAAAAACCTATCAATCAAAATTCACTGCAATCTTTGGAATTGTGGCTAACTGATTTAGGTGCTGTGAAGGATATTAATAATCCATCTAAATGGTATCTGTTACTTTCAAATTGGAATGCAACTATTATTTTTGAACAAGAAGATTTAAGTGTTCTCTGGGAAAGTGAAGGACAACAAACTAAAAGACTATTTTCCTATTGCATTAATAGAGAAGATGTGGAAAATGCAATACTGCAGGGACCTTAAATTTATATCTAAAGATTTTCTAAGATTTGCCTTATTATCCAGTAACTTTTTTCTAATTGGTCATCGGTTATACAGAGAGGTGGCAAGAGATAAATAACGTTCCCAAGGGGTCTAATAAATAAACCTTGCTCCATTGCAAGACTCTTTATTTCTTTCCCAATATTATTGAAATAACCTTTTTTGTTCCCAATATCTAAATCGAAGGCAGCAATTGTGCCGGATATCCTTATTTTTTTTATATAAGGTAAGTTTTGAAATTTAATTAAGTGAGATAAATGTTTTTCTTCAAATGAAAGGTACTTATGTGGTTCTTTTTCTAATAAATCAAGGCTAGCGTTTGCCGCAGCACAACCTAAAGGATTAGCAGTAAAACTATGTCCATGCCAAAAAGTTTTTCTTGGGGAATCATCAATAAAGGATTGAAAAATTTTTTCTTTACATAAAGTTATTCCCATTGGTAAAAATCCACCAGTTAAGCCTTTTGAAATACTTATTAAATCAGGAATGATTTTTGCCTTTTGAAACGCAAAAAGACTTCCACATCTCCCAAACCCAGTCAAGACTTCATCAGCAATTAACAAAGAATTATTATTGTTTATAATTTCTGAAACTTTTTTTATAAACTGAGGCCTAACCATATTCATTCCTCCTGCTCCTTGAACAAGTGGCTCAAGGATTACTGCAACTGTGGGAGTTTTAAGTAGAGTTTCTAATTTTTGGATCGCCTCATTTTCTTTATTTTCTACTTCTTCATCGTTCATCCAAGTTGAAGGCCAGGGGACTCTCCTGACTGGGAACATAAGATTATCGAAATTCTCATTAAAAATATTTCTTTCACCTAAAGCCATTGCGCCAAATGTATCACCATGATAGGCGCCATCAAAAGCTACTATTTGAGTTCTTGTCTCTCCTCTATTTTGCCATGATTGGAAGGCAATTTTTAAAGCGACTTCCACTGCAGTAGAACCGTTATCAGAAAAGAATAATCTTTCTAGTTTTGTTAATTCACTAAGTCTCTCCGCTAATTTTTTTGCCTGTGGATGTAAGAAGTCAGCAAATATAACTTGCTCAAGTTTTTTTGATTGATCAAAAATGGCATCCGCAATATATTCGTTACTATGACCATGAAGAGTTACCCACCAACTACTGATTGCATCTATTAGTTCTTTTTCAGGATCTTTAGTAAATAGGAGGGCATCTTTACCATGAGTTACTTCTATCTGCGGTTTGCTGTTATTGATTTGCGTAAAAGGTGGCCAAATATTTGGGTGCCAATCTTGATTTGGAGTTTCTGAATCCAAAGATTTCATTTAACTTATTTTTGAGTTTAATAGTGAGATCAACTTATTCTCAATGTTTAGTTCTTTCCATAGTATATCTAAATTATTTGAGTCCATTTTTTTGATGTAAGGAAATTCAGCAATTAAAGGAATACCACTAAAATCAACTAGAGTTTTTGGATTATCTAGGTGTTTTTCGCCATTGACTACTAAACCTAGAATCTCAATATTTCTGCGTTTTAAGGCCTCAATACTAAGCAGAGTATGGTTAAGAGTGCCAAGTGAGCTCTTACATACAAGTATTACTGGAAGATTCCATTCTTTTATTTGATCTATTTGCAAAAAATTGCGTGTTATTGGAACCATTAATCCACCTGCAGTTTCTATAATTAGTGAGCCTTGAACTTTTGGCAATCTCAACTTGTCAAAATTAATAGCTTTTTGATCTATTTCAGCAGCCCAATGCGGAGATAGAGGTTTTGTAAAGACATAAGCTTCTTTGATTATTTTCTCTTTACTTACTTTTGCAAGTTTTTCAACAGTTTGACTATCAGTTTGCGATTCAATGCCACTTTGAATAGGTTTCCAATAAAAGGAATTTAATCCTTTAACGAAAAAAGAGCTTATTAAAGTTTTCCCAATATCAGTATCTGTTCCACAAATTATAAATTTGAAAACATTTTTGTGACTTCTCATAATTTCTTTATGATTTGAATCTCAATTTGCCATGAAAGGTTCACTGTATTATTGTAATTCTTTGGCCAAAACTTTTGAATTTCCTTTAACTCTCTCACTGTTTTGCGTTTACAGTTTGTTGATTGTGCTCCTACATTTTTAATACTTTTAAAAAGTTTATATACATCTTCAAAATTTTCAAGAAAATTAAACTGTTTTGAATAATGTATTTCAGTTGATTTGAAATCTTTTAATAATTCTTTGGAGCAAAGGAAATTAAGACCACTATATTCAATATCAATTTTTTTACAAGTATCTTTCCATTCAGGAAAACAATCTTTTGTTGGATATGAAATGATTAAAAAACCTCCGGGTGTTAATTTGCTAAACCAATTTTTTATTGTCTTTTCTGGGTTGTTTAACCAATGTATGCAAAAATTAGATGTTAATAGGGAACAGTTATTTATTTCAGACGGTAAATCATTATTCAAATCCCATAAAATTTTTTTTCTAGATAATTTATTCTCAAGAAGCATTTTCTTGCTGAAATCAATTCTGGATACTTTTTGGGAAGAAATTTTTTCTATTTCATCTGCTAATAGTCCTGGTCCTGATCCTAGATCTATCCATTCACCTTTTTTTTGGGGATTTAATTCTTTGATAAGATGAACAATCTTTTTTGCAAAAAATTTCTGAATATTTGAATGCTCTAAATACCGATATGCAGCATCATTGAAATTATTTTGTATTTTCTGATTCCACTTTTTAATATCCATTTCAATCGTTAAGTGTATTAAGTAAGATCTCGTATAAATTTAAATTATTCAAGCAATGACCTTGTTGAGCTAATTTAATTAAAATTGGCTTCCTTTCAAGTGTTTTGTTTAAGGAATCTAAAAAGTCATTATTTGATTCGTTGTCAAGAATCAAATCATTTTCTGATTTTATAAAAATAATTTTGCAATCTTTTCTTAAAAATACTGGAAATTCTCTATTGATGTAGAGTTCTTTTAAATCACTTAAAAGAAGAGTTTTATTTAAACTCTCTAGACTTTTATAAAAGATATTTTTAAAACTATTATTCATATGATTTGGCATAAATGATCTATATATAAATTCTTTCAACATATCCTTAGGTTCATCTTTTATGATTTTTGTTTCCATTCTTTTTAGAGACCTCAAAATAAAGTTTCTCTTATTACTTAAAGGAAGAAAATTATTAAAACAATTTATAAGAACAATATGAGTTGCTTCTTTTAAAATTTTTTTTGGCATTAAGTGAAAACCAAATGAATGGCATAAAGTCATTCTGATTGCTTTTTTTGATTCGCTTTTAATCCATTTTGCTTGATAATTATTTGTCGAAAAATAGCCCCTTTCATTATCTTGCCAATGCCAATTATTATTTAAAAAATCAACTTTATAATCATCCCAGAAATATTTATTTAGTCCCCACCCATGTTGAGTAATAATTTGTTTCATTTAAACTCTTTTAATACTGCAATAAAATTATTTAGCAGATTAAAATCTAAGTTTCTTCGTATTGTTATTCTGAGTCTTGATTGCCCCACTGGAACAGTAGGAGGTCTTATCGCAATTGCTAAAAAACCATTTTCTTCGAGATATTTTTGTAGATAAATTGCTTTCTCCTCTTGTCCAACAATAATTGATAAAATGTGAGAATCTCCCTGAACTGGAAAACTAAAATTTTTAATAATTTCATCTTTCCATACATTCGCTGAAGATAACAAATCATTACCCCATTCTTTATTTTCTAGAATTTTTTTTAAACCTTCTAATGCCCCAGCAGCCAAAGATGGCGCAAGTGCGGTTGTATACCTAAATGCACCACTTGTTTGGATAAGATATTCTCCAATTTCTGAATTGGAAGCGATGAAAGCTCCACCGCTTCCAAATGCTTTTCCAAAAGTTCCAGTAATCATAGTTATATCTGAACGAAAATTAAAACCTAAACCCCTGCCTTCATGGCCCAAGATCCCAATTGCATGAGCTTCGTCAACTAATAACTGAACACTATTTTTTTTGCAAATTTCCGTTATTTCTCTGAGCGGAGCAATTGATCCCTCCATACTATAAAGAGATTCAACAACAACTAAAATGGAATTTTCTGTGGGATTAGATTTAATAATTTTATCTTCTAAATCTTTTAAATTATTGTGTGAAAATCGAACTAGTTTTGCTTGAGCAGCTTTGACTCCAACCAATAAAGAGTTATGGATCAATTTATCTGCTATTACGATACTATTTCTGTTTGCTAAAGCCTGGATAGCGGCTATATTTGCTTGAAATCCGCTTGGGAAAAGTAATACTTTCTCTTGATCAAGCCACTTGGCAAGTTCTGTTTCTAATAATTTATGTATTGGTCTTGAACCTGTAATAAACCTAGAGCTTCCTGAACCAATGCCTTCTAACAAGCTTATTTCGTAAGCAGCTTTTATTAAATCCTTGTCCCTGCTTAATCCAAAATAATCATTACTGCATAAGTCTATAAGTTTTTTATTTTGCGAATTTAAACTGAGAAGTTCGAAGGATTTTTTACCTAAAGAAAATGTTTTTAATTTACGGATTCTATTTTTTGGAATTTTTACTTTTTTCATTTTGGCAAAATAAAATATATTTGATTTAATTAAAAAGATTTAGATTTACTATTAAAGTTTGCAAGGTATTTTTTGTTTATTAATATCTATATAGATCATATATTAAGAAGTTAACTCATCCTCTCTTCAATCACAATTATTGCTTAATTTAGAGGAATATTTCCCCTTTCCGCTAGATGATTTCCAATTAGAAGCAATACGAGCTATTAATAGCGGAAATTCTGTTGTTTTAACAGCACCAACAGGTTCGGGTAAAACATTGATAGGTGAATTTGCCATATATAGAGGGTTATCTCATGACAGCAGAGTTTTTTATACAACACCTTTAAAGGCCCTATCAAACCAAAAGTTTAGAGATTTTGCTAATCAATATGGTGAGAATAAAGTTGGTCTTTTAACTGGAGATATAAGCATAAATAGAGAAGCACCAATCTTAGTCATGACGACTGAGATTTTTAGGAACATGCTTTATGGCGAATTTGATGAATTTGATGATCCCTTAGAAAATTTAGAATCTGTAATTCTTGATGAATGTCATTATATGAATGACCCCCAAAGAGGTACAGTTTGGGAAGAAACTATTATCCATTGCCCTACTAGAACTCAAATAATAGCTTTATCAGCAACAATAGCCAATGCAGATCAATTGCAAAATTGGATAGAAAAAGTTCATGGGCCCACAGTACTAATTAATAGTGATAAGAGACCAGTCCCACTTGATTTCATTTTTTGTAGTTTTAAAGGTCTCCATCCACTTTTAAATAATAAGGGTAATGGAATTCATCCAAACTGTAAGATTTGGAGAGCTCCTAAAGGGCAGAAAATAAGAGGAAAAGTGGGCAGGATAATGCAACCAAAGTCTCCCTCAATTAGCTTTGTTATCTCGAAACTAGCTGAACGAAATATGTTGCCAGCTATTTATTTTATTTTTAGTAGAAGAGGATGTGACAAGGCTATTGAAAATATAAAAGATTTAACTTTAGTAAGTTATTCAGAAGCAAGTATGATATCCCAAAAATTAGATGTTTATCTTAAAAATAATCAGGAAGCAATTAAAGATAAATCTCAATACGAGGCATTAAAACGCGGCATTGCATCCCATCATGCTGGATTATTGCCTGCATGGAAAGAATTGGTTGAGGAATTATTTCAGCAAGGTTTAATAAAAGTTGTTTTCGCAACTGAAACTCTTGCTGCAGGAATAAATATGCCCGCAAGAACAACTGTTATTTCTTCTTTATCAAAAAGGACAGAAGATGGTCATAGATTATTATTTAGCAGTGAATTTTTGCAAATGTCAGGAAGAGCTGGAAGAAGAGGAAAAGATACCCAGGGATATGTTGTTACATTACAAACAAGATTTGAAGGTGCCAAAGAAGCAAGTGCACTGGCTATAAGCAAACCAAATGCTTTAGAAAGTCAATTCACTCCAAGCTATGGAATGGTACTTAATCTTTTACAAAGTTATACTTTAGAGAAGTCTAAAGAATTAATTAAAAGAAGTTTTGGTAGTTTTTTATATTTAGGTGAATCATCAGGTGAAAATATAATTCTTGAAAATTTAGATAAGGATTTAATTGAGTTAAAAAAAATTACATCTAACGTTTCATGGAAAGATTTTGATGCATACGAAAAGTTAAAAAATCGTCTTAAAGAAGAGAGAAGACTCTTGAAAATTTTAGAAAAACAATCAGCTGAAAAATTATCAGAAGAGATAACCAATGCACTTCCATATATTAAAGATGGAAGCTTAATTTCAATCAAAGCTCCCCAAATTAAAAGAAAAATTGTTCCAGGATTAATTTGTAAGAAAATATATGAATCCCAAAAAATTAAGAGTTTATTGTGCTTGACAATTGATAATTTATTTATTCTTATAAAACCCTCATACATAGTAAGTATTTTTAATGATTTGGATGCAATTGATGTCTTAGGACTTGAAGCGCCAAAGATGTATTTTTCTGGAGAGGTATTTAGGGGAGATGATATGTCGCAGTGTTATGCGGATCGAATTTTAGAAGTTTCTAAAAAAAATGATTTACAAACTCCACAATATGATTTGACAACGGAAGTTTTGGCACAAAAGCAACAAATTAATAATTTAGAAGAAACAGTTACTGATCATCCTGCTCACAGATTTGGAGACTCCAAGAAATTAAAGAAATATAGAAAAAGAATTATTGATGTTGAACAAGAAATAAATATTAGAAAAAAACTTCTTGAGGATAAAGAAAATTATAACTGGAGAACTTTTACTGATTTGATTAAAATTTTGAATCATTTTGGTTGTTTAAATGATTTGGAATTGACAGAAGTTGGACAAACAGTTGGTGCAATAAGAAGTGAAAATGAATTATGGATTGGTCTTGTTTTAGTTAGTGGTTATTTAGATGATTTAGATCCTCCTGACTTAGCTGCAATTATTCAAGCTATATGTGTTGATGTAAGGAGGCCTAATCTTTGGTGTAATTTCAAGCCTTCTTTAAAGGTAATAGATGTTTTTAATGAATTAGATGGTTTAAGAAAATTAGTCTCTTTTCAACAAAATAAGTTTCATATTGAAATTCCTATCTATTTAGAAACAGAGTTGACTGGAATTATTTCTGAATGGGCAAGAGGAAAAAAATGGAAAGATTTGGTTTTTAATACTTCATTGGACGAAGGTGATGTAGTGAGGATTATTAGAAGATCAATTGATGTCCTTTCTCAAGTGCAATACTGTAGTGGTGTAAGTAATAAATTAAAAAGCAAAGCTAAGTTAGCATTAAAGGCTATTAATCGTTTTCCTGTTTCTGAATCTAATGATCTTATAAAAGTCTCTGAAGATATTAATCCTGCAACAAAAAGAATTGACAATAATTTTTAAGTTTTTTTAATCAAATCATTGAATTGATATTCATTGCTTCATCAAATTCATCTTCGTTTAAATAACCTAATTTAATTGTTGCCTCTTTTAAATTTAATGATTCTTTGAAGGCAAGGTTTGCAATTTCAGCTGCTTTTTCATAACCAACTTTTGGCACTATGGCTGTAACCAACATTAGTGAATTTTCTAAATTTAAATTCATTTTCTTTTGATTAGGTTCCATCCCATCAACTAATTTTATTCTGAAGTTTTCTATTACATTTTTAAGTAATTTTAAACTTGTGAGAATATTAAATCCAATAAGAGGCTTATATTCATTCATTTGTAAAGTGCCGCTAGAATTTGCCATTGAGACTGCATATTCAAGACCCATTATCTGAGTACAAACCATTGATAAGGCTTCGCATTGAGTTGGATTCACTTTACCCGGCATAATAGAACTTCCAGGTTCATTTTGAGGAATAATTAGTTCATAAATTCCTGATCTTGGACCAGAAGATAGAATTTTTATATCATTTGAAATTTTAAATAATGCACCTGCTAATATTTTTATCTGACTCATTACTTGAGCAAGACGATCATGCGAGGCCATGATAGAAAAATTATTCTTTGATTTATAGAACATTAGATTAGTATCATCGGAAATTGATTTTATAGACTCTTCACAAAATCCTTTTGGACAATTAATCCCTGTACCAACAGCAGTTCCTCCCAGAGGTAAGAAATACAATTCATTCAGACTCATAATAATTGCATTCTCAGCATCTTTAAGTTGCTCTGACCATCCTGATATTTCTTGCCCAAAAGTAAGGGGAACTGCATCTTGAAAATGGGTTCTTCCTATCTTTATAAGGTCTTTCCATTCTTCACTTTTTTTATCAAGGACCTTAGTAAGTTCTCTAATCGTTGGAACTAAATTTTTGATTATTTCATTAACAACAGATATTTGAATAGCAGCAGGAAAAGTGTCATTAGTTGACTGAGATTTATTTACATCATCATTCGGATGAATTGGTTGATGACTACCAAGCTCTGAATTAGTTTTTAAAGCTGCAATATTTGAAATTACCTCATTAACATTCATATTTGTTTGCGTGCCACTACCTGTTTGCCAAACCTTTAAGGGAAACTGTGAATCGTGAAGTCCATCAAGTATTTCCGTACATGCCTCTACAATCAAATCTTTTTTCCTTTTATCTATTAAACCTAAATTGAAATTCGCAATTGAAGCAGCTTTTTTTATGAGGGTCAGTGAATAAATTAACTCAATTGGAATTAATTCTTCTCCAATAGAAAAATTTATTATCGATCTTTGTGTTTGAGCACCCCACAAAGCTTCAATGGGAACCTCTATTGTGCCCATACTATCTTTTTCAATCCTAAAGTTTTTGGTCATTATTCCTCTGAAAACACTGGTTTAACTTAGATAAGGTTTTCAGTAATCCTAGATACCTAACTTCTCCCATATTACACTTAAATTATTAAGATGAATTGAAGGATTAAAACATTCTTCTAAGTCACTTTGATCAATAAAATCCATAATTTCATTATCTCTTTCTATATTTTGTTTGAAATTCCCATTCTGAGTATTCCAGGCTTGATGCGCATTTTTTTGTACTAAGCTATAAGCCTTTTCTCTAGACAAGCCCTTCTCTACAAGCAAAAGTAAAACTTTCTGACTGAAGATTACACCACCATATATGTTTAAATTTTTGAGCATATTTTTTGGATAAATTTCTAAATTGCTTACTATATCTTGCATTTCCCTGAGCATAAAATGCAAGCAGATTGATACATCAGGTAGCATGATACGTTCATTTGAACTATGGCTTATATCTCTTTCGTGCCAAAGTGGAACATTTTCAAGTGCTGTTAAGACGTAACTCCTCAAAATTCTTGCTAAACCACTTACTCTTTCACTTCGAATAGGATTTCTTTTATGAGGCATGGCAGAACTTCCTTTTTGCCCTTTTGTAAAGCCCTCCTCAACTTCTAAAACATCAGTTCTTTGTAAATTTCTTATTTCAGTTGCGAATCTATCTAAAGAAGCGCCAACTAGTGCAATAGTTTGCACATATTCTGCATGTCTGTCTCTCGATATAACCTGCGTACTTGCTGTATCAGGTTTTAGGCCGAGTAAATCACAAGTTATTTGTTCTACTTTAGGATTCGTATTAGCGTAAGTTCCCATTGCACCACTAATTTGTCCAATTGCTACAGAATCTTTCAGAGTTAACAATCTTTTTTTGTTCCTTATTATTTCTGCTAACCATCCAGCAAGTTTAAAACCGAAGGAAATTGGCTCCCCATGAATTGCATGAGATCTA
>QCPX01000010.1:0-57852 GCA_003209675.1 Prochlorococcus sp. AG-442-N07
CATCTGGATATTTAATTGGTAATGTTTTACGAAGAGCTCCACTTGTCGCAAAGGCAGTCTCAGAAGCAATTAAAAACAAAAATCTAAGTACCTATCATATTGCTAGAAAAGGTTGGGAAACTTTATGGTCAAAAGAATTAATTAGGAAGAAATCACTTTACCAATTTGGATTAGAAAAACTCATGAGGTTTGATGAGAAACTGTTAAGAGAATTTTTTGGCAGTTTTTTCCAACTACCTAAAAGTCAATGGTATGGGTTTCTAACTGATACTCTTTCTTTAAAAGAGATCGTATATGCTATGTGCGTAATGTTTATAAAGGCTCCATGGAGTGTAAAGAAAGGTCTTATGATTATGCATGGAAGAGAATTTAAAATGTTACTTAGGATAATATTTCCAAACATATAGTTAAAAAATGAGAACCATATTAATAAGTGGAGCCAGTAGAGGTATTGGACTAAATATTGCACATAAAGAATTAAAAGAAGGCAATAGAATTAGTGTTGGCATAAGAGATTTAGAATCATTAAAAGGAAGCGCTATTGATCCAAAAAAATGGCCAGAAGGGAAAATTATAATCAACCACTATGATGCTTTAAAAAAAATTTCAGCCGAAAATTGGATAAAGAATACCGTAGATGAATTTGGTGGATTTGATTCAGTAATAAATTGTTCTGGAGTATTATCGAAAGTTCCTTTTTTATACAAAGATGGTGATGAAGAAGATATTTTAAATACATTAAATATCAATTTTTTGGCAATTTGGCATTTATGTAGGCTTTCTTGGGATCATTTATGTACCTCTGGAAGAGGAAGAATTATTGTTTTAGTTTCAATGAGTGGGAAAAGATCCAAAGGTGATTTAGCCGCTTATTCTTCTTCAAAGTTTGCTTTGATGGGATTATGCCAAACTATGAAAAATAAAGGTTGGGATAAAAATATAAGGATTTCTGCAATTTGCCCAAGCTGGGTTAATACAAAAATGGCCCAAAATATCTCTTCTTTAGACAAATCAAGCATGACACAACCTGAAGATATTGCTGAAATATGCTCAACTATTCTTAAGCTACCTACCCAATCAGTTCCATTTGAAATCGCCTTGAATTGTAACTATGAAATTTAACCTAAATTAAAAATTAAGTAAGCCATTGAAAGCATTGCAATTGCAATAAATAAACCTTTTATTCGATTAGTTAACAATGAAAAAAGAGATAAATCTTCAGAAAAGTATCCGCCAAAACTACCTGTAATAAATAATATAACCATTGGTAGAGATGCCATTCCGAAAGAATAAGATATAGATCTTACAAATCCAAAATTTAAATAATTAAAAATAAAAGAACCTAATGAAAACAATAAAAAAGATGCAAATAGAGTTATAGAAACTTCAGCATCTAAAGTGTGAGGTAAGCTACCCTTTAATTCAAATTGCTTTTTACATTCTCTAATTTGTCTTTTAGAAAGTTTTAAATAACCAGTTTCAGGAATTCTTTGCGACTTATATTTTCTTAGTAATCTTGCTTCAAGAGTTTCTGGCTCCTTAGTCATAATTGATGTTAATAATTCATCTGGCTTTAATTTTTTAATTTTCTTTTCAAGATTATCCGTTTTCCCAATCCTATAAAGGTCTCCTACTCTTATAAGGTAAACATATCCCGACATTTGCGTTGTAAAATTAATACTGTTCCTACTTAGATAATACTAAAAGAATTAGGGAAATTAAAAGTTTTTACAATATGAAAAACGATATTTTATATTCATTTCGAAGATGTCCATATGCAATTCGTGCAAGATGGGCCCTGTTAATTTGCGAAATAAAAGTAGAGATAAGAGAAATTGATTTAAAAAATAAACCTCTAGATTTTTTAAATAATTCAAAGACGAAAACGGTACCAATTCTTATAAAAAAAAATAGTGAAGTTATTGAAGAAAGTCTTGAAATCATCCTGTGGGCTCTCTCAGAGTCGAAAAAGGAAAACATCAAATTAATTTATTTTCCTGAGAACAAAAAGGGAGATATTTTGGAAATAATTAATGAAAACGATAACGAATTCAAATATCATTTAGATCGATTTAAATATGCCACAAGATATAAAGATAGTGATGAAGAATTTCATTTCACAAATGCTATTAAATTTATAAAGAGATGGAACGAACTACTTGCAGAAAACAAATATTTTTTTGGAGATAGCCCCACAATCGCTGATTGGTCTGTTTGGCCTTTTGTAAGACAATTTAGAATCGCTTGTGAAAGTCAAAAAAGGATAAATTATTTTGAACCCTCGATAAAAAACTGGTTAGATTCATTTGAGAAAAATAAAGAATTTAAATCCTTAATGTATAAATACGAATTATGGGAACCAAATTATAGAAAGAATTATTTTCCTTTTAATTAACTTTCTAACAACTTCCTTTTTTCAATTATTCTTGCTAACTCCAAAAAATATCCTGCAGTCCTAAATTTTCCAATATTTTTTTCCTTAAAATCAAGATCGCTTCTAATTTCTGCAGTCTCGGCCATTAGCAAATCTAAATCATTTGATCCAAGACTATACAATTCTCCTAGTTCGATTTCCCTTCCTAGTAAATGACTCCTAAACCACTTCCCTTTATTTTCTTGAGGTGGAATATCGTAGGGAGTAAATGACATTAAAATAAAATTTAGGCTAATACTATTCTAGGGTTCTTATTGAAACTTTTTCATCTCTAGTTTATTAAAAATCAATGCAATAAAAAGAATTGCGAATGTAATTAGGGCACAAATTTCTGTCCAATAATCTAACCCAATTTTAGAAATCATTAATGGTGCAAGAACTGTGAATAGTCCCCCAGAAAGAATTAACTGAGCGAAAAGCTGTTTTGACGTAAAAAT
Source organism: Prochlorococcus sp. AG-442-N07 (assembly GCA_003209675.1). GTDB lineage: Bacteria > Cyanobacteriota > Cyanobacteriia > PCC-6307 > Cyanobiaceae > Prochlorococcus_A. The sequence goes on from QCPX01000010.1 coordinate 2,872, forward strand.
TGGTAAAGTCTTAGAAATATTTTTAGGATCTGCAAGCCTTAAAAGAAGTAACCCAGAAGCTACTACACCTGTAGAATTCCCAAACTCTATCAAGCTTTTTTCAAACCAATAATCATCAAAAATAAAGTATGCGAAATAAGCAATGCAGATTAAATTCCAAAATAAACCGAAAATAGTAAACACTAAGATAAGTATCCAATTATCAAATACAACTACGATATCTAAACTAGCCATAGCTGTAAAAATCAACAAATCTGTGGATAAAATACCAATCTCCCTTTGCAGAATATTTGAAATAAATTCTGTATTTTTGGTTTTCTCTAAAATATATCTTATAAGAAGCGAACCTATAAGGATAAAAGGGAATACTGGTAGTGAAAAAATAATTTCCTTCGAAAAATCTCCAAAAGAATTTGAAATATACCTTAAAAATTTAAGTAGCAAAATACCAAAAGAAATTGCCAAGCCAGAGAATCCAAGATTTATTATAAAAATTCTTATATCTGCAAAAATTCCTGTCTTATTTTTTCCCTTTAGAGTATCTTTCTGTTCAAGAATTTCCTCAGTATCTGAAAGACCTAAAGTTCTACCAAGGAAGATGAATATGCTACCCAATATTGAAGAGGATAAAAGACCCATTGTTGCCATAGCCAAACCAAGATCTAAACCATTTGGGAAACCTAGTTTATTAAAACTTTCACCGATTATTGATGCGGCTCCATGACCGCCCTCAAAACCTACCTCTATTAAACAACCCATAAGAGGATTTGCGTCAATAGATGGAGGCAGAAAATATTTAACAACAAGGCCACCGACAAAAAATTGTCCGAAACCTAGTGAAAGAGCTAATAGAAATTGATTAAAAATCGGTTTAACTAAACCATTTATATTCGGTATAGGTCTTCCCATCATTAAAGTTGCGAAGACTAATGATAAAAGAGGAGTAGGAAAATTACTCCAAACCTTTATTGTTTCTTTTGGTAAAAAGTGTATCGCACCAAATGGGCCTATAGATATACCTAAAATGCCTGATATGACTGCTATCGGCAATCCAAATCTCTCGAGTTGAACAGCTAGTTTAAATTTCCTTCCAAAAATCAACAAAAAAAATATAATTAACAATCCAAAAAAACTGATCAATAGAGAATTAGAAAAAATATCTTTATTCTGTATCGACAAAATATTCAATGATTTCAAAAACATATATTTCTAAATCTAAATTAATAAACAAAATTTTTCAAATAAAAAAGGCTCCAGTAAGAGGAGCCTTTTTGATATTGGTAAGAAAATTTTGAAAATTAATCTTTAAGAGTAACTGTTGCACTATCAATATTACTGATAGCATTTGTAACTCTTTTAAAATCAAAGCCTAGCGCTCTTAAAGCGTGCCATAGATGGCCTTGAATAAAGAAGAATCCAAAATAGTAGTGAACATTAGCTAACCATGCCCTTGAAGTATACTCACCATCAGGAAGGTCAACAGTATCTACCCAATAAGGAGAAATACTAAACTTCAATTCAAGTGGTTCACCAAAGAATTCAGTTGGATAAACTGTTGTGTTAGCTGCACTCCAGAAGGCTGCAATAATAGCCATCCAGCCTATTCCAGCTAGTGACCATGAGAGAACAGCTTCTGCAGAGAGAAGTCCTTTACCTTTAAATTTGGTATATTCACCAACTTGCTTAGTAGCAATATGCCAAGCACCACCAGTGATCTCGACGAAAGCAAGAAAAGCATGTCCTCCCATTACTTCTTCAAGGCTATCAATAGTCAAAAAGTCTGTTTGGTGATTCCAAATTTTGGCCAAATTTAATTCATACTCAACCTGTCTTACAGAACCAATAGCTGGATCATAAATTCCATGAACTCTTGCCCATTCAACAAAAGCGATAACTGCGAAACCAAGAATAATTAAATGGTGACCAAGAATAAATGTCAATTTGTCTGGATTATCCCATTCAATATTGAATTTTCTAGCTCTTGCTACATCAGAATCTTCTAGATTTCCAGGAAGAAGTAAAGAGTGTAAAAGTCCTCCGGCTGCTAAAACCATAGAAGAAACTAAGTGAACTATTGCTATCGCTAGAACAGGTTTAGTATCTCCCATCGCGACACCATTAGCATCAAACCCTATTCCAAGAGTTGCTAAGTGAGGAAGAACGATTAGAGGTTGATGACCCATTGGTACGCTTGGGTCAAATCGTGAAAGTTCAAAAAGGGTGAATGCACCCGCCCAGAAAACAATTAATCCTGCATGAGCTACATGAGCAGCAATGAATTTTCCTGAGCGATTTGCTACACCTGAATTACCAGCCCACCATCCATAGGTAGTATCTGGATTTCCATAGGTTTGCATTTAGGAATTGATTAGCTTAAACGTTTTGAGAATACTTTATATTTCACCAAACAGTTGAATTCATAACAAAATTGTAAAGGTTAGTAATCCTAACTATTACTAAACAAAAATAATTCGTAGTGCATGACAAGAGTAAAGAAGGTAGATTTAATGAAGAAAAATTATTCTCAGAGATATAAGTTCTATCAAATAAACCAGTATTTTTAAATTCAAATAAGTTAAATAAATTTCATTTTGCTGACATTAAACGATGTTTTGTTTCATTACACCGTGGTGGTTATTGCCTCATTTTCAAACAATTATTAAATATGGGATAAGACATTTAATATTATGACTACTTCTCAAGAGTCTTCTAGAAAATTTTCACTAGAAATGAAATCTGAAGTTCATTACAAAAAGGCTGCAAAATCTTACAGAAAATCGAAACAATATATAAATATGATTAACTTATATCCAACTTTGCAAAACACTCTTATTGAGTGTAAGGATGAGAATCTAATCGAATAGATATTTTATATATTTTCCCAAATTAATTAGGACAGTATCATTTTTTAGGCTGCAATATTATAGTTTTCTTCAGAATAAAATTTATTAATTATTTCTCTGCACATTTTTATATTGTAAAGCGCTTTGGGTTTCCAAGGTTTTTTTTGACCGAGTGGAGAGCTTTTCCAATGAATCCCAGGCTTGAGTATTCCATTTTCACGTAAAAAAGAAAGTTTAATTTCAGTTATTCCCAGTTTTTCCGAGGTCAACTCAGATGAGCTCCACATATCCCCTAACATTGAATTAAGTAAATATTATTAATCCTTAATAACGTTAATTTTATTTTTTTGAAAGGGGTAAAACTTTTAAATAATTATTAAGTCACAAAAAACCTAGTATTTACAAAGAAAAGAGATTTGAAAGATTTATATCAAATTAAGAAATATTAAATAAAGAATCTTCATTAATGAATATCTCATCGATACCCTTCCCTTTATTGATGGATTTGTAGTTAACGTATTCTTCTGTAATCGATTGATGCTTTGAAAGATTGATCCAACCCTTGTGCCAATTTCCACTATTTATTAATTCTTCATAAGTAGTTTCTAAATTAATTTCAGAATCAAGGACAGAAACCATTAAAAAACTAATATTTCCTTTTTCTTTAGACTCACTTACTAAAACAAAATGTCTTAATCCTTTTATGGTTTTACTAGAGGTCCAGTAATTTTCCATAATTATTTTTTCTTAATGTTCCCCTCAGAATTTTTTCTAGATATTTTCTTATATTCATTTCTAATTTCGTCTAATAAAAGTTTTCTTTTATCCATGTAGTTAAGAGAATCTTGTTTTGTTAAGTTATATCTTTCTTTTTTAGTTAAATTCATCCAATTATTAAGATTCTTTTTATTAAAACTTGTTATTTTTTTAGAATTAAAAACAATTTGTTTTCTATTTAATTTAAGAAATTTCCTTAAATTAAAAAAAATAAATATAAAAAGAAAAATTATCACTATCTTCAAGAACATCTCTTTACAAGTAAGTTATTGTTTATCCAATTTTCTAATTTAATATCATTCTCAAAAGATATAACCTCCTCTTCATTTCCATTACCTGATTGATCAAAGAGCCTTATAATAAATTCCCCATTAACTGCCTCATCATCACCAATAACAATAATACTTTTAGATTTAAGTTTATTTGCCTTTTTAAATTGCTTAGAGAATGAGGCTCCGCTTAAATCTAACTCAACTAACAAATCGTAATTTCTTAATTTTCTAGATAAATCCATTGCTAATGATTCAGCAATTAAGCCTTGATTAATGATATAGATATCAGTATTTCTTGGAATTTCAAGCTCTTTTCCTGCGAGTAAAATTAATCTTTCTAAACCAATAGCGAAACCAATTGCAGGAGTCTTTGGCCCTCCCATTTGTTTTATTAAATCGTCGTATCTCCCTCCTCCACAAACTGTAGCTTGGGAGCCCAGAGCCCCACTAGTAATTTCAAAAGCTGTATGAGTGTAGTAATCTAAACCTCTTACAAGATTAAAATTTTCTACATAAGGTATTTTTAAAACCTCTAATTGTCTTTTTAAGTCTAAATATCTGTTATGACTTTTTTCAGATAAGAAATTAAATAATCTTGGTGCATTTTCAAGAACTTTTTTAGTTTGAATATTCTTTGAGTCTAAAATCCTCAAAGGGTTTTTAGAAATTCTATTCTGAGAATCTAAATCTAGAGAATCTTTATTTGTTTCTAACCATTTTAAAAAAGATTTTTGAAAATTTGATCTGTCATTACAATCACCTAACGTATTTATTTCAAGATTAAGTTCTTTTATTCCTAATTTACCTAAGATATCCCAAGCTAAAGCGATAATCTCAACATCACTTCTAACTGAATCATGTCCTATAAACTCAACACCTAATTGATGAAACTGTCTTTGCCTGCCTGCTTGAGGTCTTTCGTATCGAAACATAGGACCCATGTACCAAAGTTTTTGAAGAGGATTAGAAGATATTCCGTTTTGTATTAACGCTCGTGCGACTGAGGCTGTTCCTTCAGGTCTTAGAGTGCAAGATCTCTCCCCCCTATCAAGAAATGTATACATTTCCTTACTGACAACATCTGTTCCTTCACCAATTCCTCTTATAAATAATTCGGTCATTTCCAATATTGGTGTTCTTATTTCTTTTATGGATGCTCTAGAAAGCTGCTCTAATAAAATTTTTTCAACGTTTTGCCACTTTATTAATTGATCAGGAAATAGGTCTACTGTTCCTCTTAGGTTTTTTAAGTTATTCAAAGTTCTAAAAAATAATTCAAAATTTTTAATTCATCTAGAAATTAATCTTTGATTGGTTATTTTGTGAGACAATTTTAATTTAACATTTAGAAAAACTATTGGGAATTAATAAAAGTAAAGAGAATCAACATTGCGGTACAAAACCCAAAAAAATTGCTTTTGGAATAGCACCCCTTGGTATAGTTTCAATAGGAATAGTGCCAATGGGAGTAATAAGTATAGGGGTAGTCCCAATGGGTGTATTTTCTTTTGGTGCAGTCGCAATGGGAATAGTCAATTTATCAGTAGTCGGGATGGGAATTATCTCTGCCGGTGTTACTACTATGGGGATATGGGAGTATTCACCTAATTCTCATGAAAATCATCATAATCATTCCAAACAAATTTCAAATTCAAAGAAGGAAAATATGATGTCAGATCTATTTAACACTAAACAAGAAGCTGAAAAGGCTGCTTCAAAATACGGATGTATTGGAGCACATAAAATGGGTAATAAATGGATGCCTTGTAAGATGCACTAAATATTTTCTTAGTCAAAAATTAAAAAATATTAATTCAAAATCTCAACTCTAAAATCAAGATTTTTTGCCTCATCAGTAGTTAATTTTCTTGACCAAGCTCCTTGCACAGGACTATTCCATCTGAACCCAGCATTTTTAGCTAAAGACCTATCTTCATAACTAACCAAAGCCTTGTATAAAAACCTCGGTTCAGTAGCTTTAAGTAAAAGTTCCTCTAAGTTGTCGCATTTTTTGAAGACCTCAGATATATAAAAGCAATCAGATAAAGCTCTATGTAAATTCCAAACTGGTATTGAAAAAGATAAGGCTAGATCAGTTACTGAAGGTCTTGTTTTTAGTGATTTTTGAAAAGACCAATTAATATCCTCTAAACTACATATCCATTTCTTATTAAGCTTAGGCAATCTTCCTTTTCCAAACCATTTTTTATCAAACTCCACATTATGAGCAATGATGAAATCTGAAGAATCAACAAGTTTTAGAAAGAAATTCAATCCATCTTCCCATGGTTGAGAGATATTAGTTACTTCTGCGGATATACCATTTACATGTTCGGCTTCATTATTATTAACTGGTAATAAAAAAGAAACTTGTGAAAGTACACATTTAAAAGATACATCAAATAAGATGCAACCTATTTCTATCACTTCATCTTTATTTTCGTCTAAACCTGTTGTTTCAGTATCAAGAATTAAAATTTTTTCAATTTTTTTCTTTATATTAGTTACCCTTTCTTCAGAGGGTTTGGGGTTAATTTGATCATGAAGAAAATCCAATTGATTTAATTCTTTTTTGTTAAATAGTTCCAATTAACTCAAAATACTTTCATTTATCTTGACGCATTTAATAAATATTTCTTTTAAATTAATATAAATTAAAAAACAGTCTAGAAAATATTTTTTGAAACATTTTTAGCTTATAAAAGATGACTTTTACAAAATTTCAATATAACAATTTTTGTTATTGGCCATCAAATCCAAAAAAAATTGTTGAATTTATTGGTGGAAGTTATTTAGCTTCTAAGCCAGATTTAACTTATAGAAGATTCATAGAGAGTTTAATTAATAAAAATTATGCAGTACATGCATATAAATACACACCACAATTTGATCACCAACAACTTGCTATCAAAGCATGGAAAGATTTTAAGAATTGCCGAATATCTTTATCCAAGAGAATAGGGGCATCAATTCCTTCAATAAGAATTGGTCATAGCCTAGGCTGTAAACTTCATTTAATTTCTCCTGATGGCGGAAGAAATTGCGAAAAATTCATATCTATTAGTTTTAATAATTTTAGTGCTAACAAATCAATTCCATTATTGAAACAAATTTCTCAAAAATTAGAATTCAACAGTGAATTTAGCCCAAGTCCTGAAAGAACTTTGCGATTAATTGAAAAAACATATAATCAAAAAAATAACTTCCTAATAAAATTCAACCAAGACGAATTAGATCAAACAGATAAATTATTTTCTTGTCTGAAAGCAAGAAAAGAAGATAATTCAAAGGGAGTAATGTTAAAAGGTACACACACTATAATTGCAAGCGCAGGACTAAGAGAAAATTTTTTGGGAGACTGGGCCGATGATGAATTCAAAAGAAATACTATACAAAAAATTTCCAATTTAATTGATGAATCTTATTAGGATAATTCTTTCAGCTTTTCCAAAACAGAACTATCTTCAAGAGTGCTTATATCACCGCTAATTTTTTCTCCAGCAGCTAAAGATCTTAAAATTCGCCTCATAATTTTTCCACTGCGTGTTTTCGGAAGAGAGTCAGAAATTATAATCTTTTCAGGCTTTGCAATAATTCCAATTTCATTAACAACATGTTTCTTTAGATCATCTACTAATTCTGAAGAACTTTTCACATCTTTCTCTAGAGATACAAAAGCGACTATAACTTCACCTTTTAAATCATCTTTTTTGCCAACGACTGCAGACTCTGCAACTGATTTATGACTTACCAAAGCAGATTCTATTTCCATTGTTCCTAACCTATGGCCTGAAACACTTATGACATCATCAACTCTTCCCATAATCCATATATATCCATCTTCATCAATGCGTGCTCCATCTCCAGCAAAATAAACATTTTTTTCTCCTTCAAAGGAAATATATTCCCAATAACTCTCCAAATATCTCTCTGAGTTTCCGTGAATTGTTCTCATCATGCCTGGCCATGGTTTTTTAATAATTAAATAGCCACCCTCATTTTCTTTAACCTTATTTCCATTCTTATCGACGATTTCAACTTCGATTCCTGGCAAAGGGAAAGTAGCCGAACCTGGCTTCGTAGCAACCACTCCAGGCAAGGGACTTATCATCACACCACCAGTCTCAGTTTGCCACCAAGTATCAACAATGGGGCATTTATTTTTACCGATAACATCTTTGTACCACATCCATGCTTCAGGATTAATTGGTTCTCCAACTGTACCCAAGAGTCTAAGACTCTCAAGATTATATTTATCAGGGATTTCACGTCCAGACTTCATAAATGCTCTTATTGCAGTTGGTGCAGTATAAAAAATTGAAACCTTATATTTTTGAACAATTTCCCAAAAAGCCCCTAAATTTGAGGGTCTTGGCACTCCCTCATACATTAAGGTTGTAGCACCATTAGATAAAGGCCCATAAACTATGTAACTATGACCTGTAATCCAACCAACATCAGCAGTACACCAATAAATATCGTCATCTTTCAAATCAAAAATCCATTTAAATGTCAAATGGGACCAAAGATTATAACCACCTGTAGTGTGAACTACACCTTTGGGCTTTCCAGTAGAGCCTGAAGTATAAAGAATAAAAAGTCTATCTTCACTATTCATTATTTCTGGTTCACACTGATCTTTTTGATCTTTTAATAATTCGTGCCACCATAAATCTCTATCATCAACCATCGAAATGTTTTTTTTTGTTCGTTGAACAACCACAACTTTTTCAACAATTTTATCTGCCCCATTTTCAATTGCCGCATCAACTGCTTGCTTTAGTTCAATCACTTTATCTTTTCTAAAACCACCATCAGCAGTAATAACATATCTTGCATTTCCATCAATTAACCTATCTTTTAAAGCTTCTGAAGAAAATCCTCCAAAGACAACTGAATGAGGTGCTCCAATCCTTGCACAAGCTAACATCGCAAACATCGCTTCAGGAATCATCGGCATATAAATACATACCAAATCTCCTTTTTTTACACCAATTGCTTTTAATGCATTAGCTGCTTTACATACCTCTTTTAGAAGTTCTTCGTAAGTATATTTTTTGCTATCTCCGAGTTCGCCTTCCCATATAAGTGCAGTCTTTCCTCCAAGCCCTCTCTTAATGTGTCTATCTAAGCAGTTATATGTAATATTGAGTTTCCCTTCTTTGAACCATTTAAAAAAGGGCGCATTTTCGTTATCTAATACAGTTTGAAATGGTTCAAACCAATCTAATTCGGATTTTGCAAAAGATTCCCAAAATTGAATAGGATTATCTGATGCTTGTTTTTTTAGAATTAGTAATTCTTCTTGAGTACTAATGTTTGAGTTTTCTGCAAATTTTTTTGATGGAGGAAAAATTCTCTTTTCTTCAAGTATGTTATTTATTGAATTTTTTTTATCTAATGACATTAAATAAATCTATGCTTAATAAATTTAGTCGAAAAAATTAGGGTTTTCAAAAATTTTAATATTAATTTAGCTCAAAGATTTTTTCCAATAGATCTAATAAATACGGCTTAGAACAAATTCAGGAAGAGCCATTAAAGCTCTTTTATATTCTGAATCAGGAAGCCAGACTATAGCTTCTTTAGAAAGCATTGCAAAATCCTCAGCTAGTTTTCTTGAACTTTCAATAGCTTTAGAGTTCATGATGATATTAAGAGCATCATCTAAATCATCTTTTTCAGCAAGTTCTCTGTTTATAAGAACTGACAATTGTTTATCTTCTTCTAAGGCATATAAAACTGGAGCGGTAAGATAACCACTAGCAAGATCACTTACAGCAGGTTTTCCAAGTTGTTTATCATTTCCAGTAAAGTCAAGAATGTCATCTACAACTTGGAATGCTAAACCAATATTTTTGCCAAAATCGTACAGCGAGGTTAAGTTTTCGTCATTAATCCCACTCAAAACTCCAGCTGCTTTGCAACTATTGGCTATTAATGATGCAGTTTTACAATAACTTTTATTGATGTATTTGGGAAAAGATTGAGCCGAATCAAATCTATTTAAGTTTTGTTTAATTTCACCTTCTGCTAAATCCATTATTACTCTACTAAGTAATTTAACAACATTTACATTGTCAAGATTTGCTAGGTGCCAACTTGCTTGAGCGAATAAAAAGTCACCCGCCAAAACAGCTACTCTAGTATTAAATCTACTATGAACTGTATCTACTCCTCTTCTTGTAGACGCCTCATCAACAACATCATCATGTACTAATGAGGCTGTATGAATCATCTCAGTTATTTCAGCAAGCCTTTTATGTTTGGTTGTCAAGCAAAATTCCGGAGAAATAGCTTTTGAAATCAATAAAACTATACCAGGTCTCAACCTTTTCCCCCCAGCACTAAAAAGGTGTTCTGCTGCGGCTTGAAGAATTGGGTGGCCAGCTCCTATAAGATTTTTCAGTTCTAAAATAAGATCATCAAGATCATTTTCAACTGGTTGTAGTAGCTCTGTTACTGTATTCATGATTGACCTCTTTTATATCTTAAGGAATCAAACATTACTTCGGAGGTTAACCAACCTAATTTCTTTATTAATTCCAAGCCAAAATTTTACTTTATTGGAAAACTCATCTCTTTCTGAAGTAACAAAAAATTTTACATTTTCGTAAGAAATACTCTCATAGCGGTCAGTTTCTGGAATAGCAAAAGATTCATTAAATTTTTTTATTAATGCTACTGATGGATCAATAATTTTTATATTTGAATCTAATTTTTTTCTTAAAAAGTCATAAATTAAAGGATAGTGACTACATCCAAGTATTAATTCTTCAATATTTTTGTTTATTAATGGTCTTAAATATAAGTCTGAAAGACTATTTAACTTATCAAGATTTAATTTTTCTTTTTCAATTTCTGATACAAATTCTGGACATTCTTGCTGAAATATTATCGTATTCACTTTTTTATCATTTATAGCTTTCTTGTAATAAGATGATCGAACAGTTGTTCGTGTCGCTAGGACACCAATTATTTGTTTATCAACTATTTCCGATACTGAGTTTATAAGGTCAAAACAAGGGACCTTTAAATTATCTTCTAGAATATCAAGGGCACACGCATTTGTAGTGTTACAAGCAACTAAAAGTGCATCCAAATTCTTATCAACAAAAAAAGTACAAATCTCCTCTGCAATTAATCTTATCACTTTAGAATTTTTGTTCCCAAAAGGTATTCTTTTTGTATCTGCCAAATAAAAAACTTCTACATCTTTACGCGTTTTTAGTAAAGCATTAAGAATAGTAAAACCACCTATTCCGCTATCAAAGATACCTATTTTTAGTTTCACCCTACTTTATCTAGATATTCGAGGATGCCTTTTGCAATTGCATAGGCTAATCTTTTTCGATGTGTTATTTTTTCTAATCTTCTTGCATCTAATCTTCCTGTTAAAAAGCCAATTTCTACAAGAACTGCAGGCATCCTAGTATTTTTAATTACATAAAATCGACCTTGTTTAACTCCTCGATCAGGACTCCCAGGGGAAACTCTTAAAATTTGTTTTTGAATTCTTTTCGCGAGTAATCTACCTCTCCACCCTCTGTAATAAAAGGTTTCCAACCCATTTATGTCTCTTCTTTTACCTCTTGAGGCATTTGCATGAATACTTACAAAGATATCTGCATCCGTATTATTAGCAATGGAAACTCTTGGAGGTAAATCCAAATCAACGTCATTTGTTCTAGTCAACCTTACTTTGACACCTTTCTCAGAAAGTAAATTTTTAATTATTCTTGAAACCTCTAGAACAACATCTGTTTCTCTAATGCCACCAATACCTATTGCTCCTGGATCAGGTCCTCCATGCCCTGGATCGATTACAACCTCAAACTTGTTTCGTTTTACCTCTGGGAGTTTTAAGTAACCATAATTGTTTTTCTTCTTATGAATTAAATTTTGATTTGCTTTAATGTTTCCTCTTTTCTTTTCAACTAAACCTTCACCAATCTTTTTAAATGAATATTTTGGCTTAAAGAGTTTAATTCTCCATCTATTTTGATCTAAGCCAACCATTTGCCATGTCAAAGGTTTCAAATAAGTCTCTTCCTTGAATTCAATTACTAGTCTTGTTTTACCCTTATCTGGTTTACCTAATCTAATTTCTTTTATTGGGCCATTACCTTTAATTGTTCTAGGATTTTTTAATTCTCCCGGGAAATCTACCCAGAATCTATCTCCCGATATTTGGTTAGCCTTCTGGAAGTATGCTTTTAAATTTGTATTTGATTTAGTTCTTAAGTCTAAAACCCCATTATTATTTATAGCCCATGCTGCAAGAGCACTTGAAGATTTAACTGGAAGTATTGAAGAATTTAAAAATAAAAAAACGGATAAATAACGAGAAAGTTTATTATCTAAAAACTTTATCATTAGTTTGGAAACAATTTGTTTTTTCTATGTTTAAGGCTTGGCATCTGCTCCCTAATTTTCTTTACTCTTTCTTTATCAGCAGGTGCTATTGCAGCTCCTTGAGTTTTTCCAGCATCAGATAAAACTGTACCCCAAGGGTCAATTACCATTGCATGGCCATGACTTTGCCTTCTTCCATAATGAATCCCAGTTTGAGCTGGAGCGACTACATATGCTGTATTCTCAATTGCTCTTGCTTGTAATAGGATTTGCCAATGATCTTTTCCAGTAAATGCTGTAAAAGCTGCAGGAATCATAATTAGCTCCGCACCATTGGAAGACAAATATCTATAGAGTTCGGGAAATCTAACGTCGTAACAAATCGACAATCCTATTTTGCATAAACCTGGGACATCTACAACAGGTGGATAATCTGCTCCAGATAAAATAGTGGATGATTCTTTATATAAATTTCCATCTGGCAAATCTACGTCAAACAGATGAATCTTGTCGTATTTTGCCAAAATTTGTCCATCTTTCCCAAATAAGGCTGATCTATTAAAAGTATGACTATCATCACCAGCAGGAACGGGATACCCTCCTCCCAAAAGAAGTACTTGATATCTTTGTGACATAGTTTTTAGGAAATTTGCACACTTCTCAGACAATTCAGAAGCTAATCTAAGTTTTTCATCATCTCCTCCCAAAAAAGCAAAATTTTCAGGCAATCCTATTAACTCAGCACCTCTTCTAGAAGCTAATTCAATCTGTTCTTCTGCCTCAGTAAAATTTGCTTCAACATTTGAAGTACTTGTAATTTGCAATGCAGCTACCAAAAAATCAGTCAAGACTTTACTCCTAATGAACCAATTCGTAAATCATGAGGCACGAATCACACCTCTTTCAACTTGAGCTGGAACAATATCTAAGCAATCAAGTTCAGAGCAACATTTAAAATCATCCTCATAATCTCCAAGACTTGTCAATCTTTTGCCATGGGTTGCTGTTTTTAAACATTTCAAAATATCATTTTTCCAGACATCCCAAAGTGCCAAAGCAGCTTGTAATTCGTCATTCAGAATATTAATTTCGAAATCACAATTCTGTTTTAGGTATGAGGCCAAAGCACCAGCAGCTAAAGAATCCTCAAGTGAATAAGAGCCTTCCCAACCACTGCCAAGTATTAAAACATTTTCACCTTTTAATGAAATGATTTTTTCGGCAACTGCTTTCCTATTTGGGAGCCCCATAGCAAATAAATGCTTAGCATTTTGAACTTTTTGCAATGATTTAGTCCCATTAGTCGTACTCATAAATAGTCTTTTCCCAAGAACAACTTTTTTTGTAACTGATAAAGGAGAATTTCCTAAATCAAAGCCCTCAATCTTCTTTCCGCCTCTCTCTCCAAGCATTAGTCTCTTTTCAGCTTGCCACTTAATTGCCGATTCTTTTAATAAATCTAAATCTGCAAAAACTTGTATTGAATCAGCTCCATTTTTTAAAGCCCAAGAAATTGTGGTTGTAGCTCTCAAAACATCAATGACCACTGCGATGTCTGGACTATTTTCAGGAACATCCTTTGCGACGTGATAATAAGTAAGATTAATAATCAAATCCTTTTTTCTGAATTTATTATAGAAAACAGTTACTTAATTTGATTATTTTTTTTTTAAAAACAAACTTATTGATAATATAAAACTAATTTGTTTTAACAGAAATCTTATCAAGTAATTAATTTGCAAATGAATAATATCCGCACAATAAAAGGTGGAGTTAATTTAAAAGGAAAAGTAAAAGTGCCTGGAGATAAATCTATTTCTCATAGAGCTCTAATAATTGGAAGTATTGCTAAGGGTGAGACGACCATTGAGGGGTTCTTACATTCTGAAGATCCACTTTCAACTGCTGATTGTCTAAGAAAATTAGGTGTAAACATACCAGAAATAAAAAAAAATGAGCCTTTTACGATTTCAGGATTGGGTCTTGATGGATTAAAAGAGCCAAAAGAAATTCTCAATTGTGGAAATTCAGGAACCACTATGAGGTTATTAATGGGTTTATTAGCCGCACAAGAAGGTAAGAATTTCATCTTAACCGGGGACGCTTCTCTTAACGAAAGGCCAATGCGAAGAGTTGGCAAACCGTTATCTTTGATGGGTGGCAAAATTTATGGAAGGGAAGGCGGTAACAAAGCTCCAATTTCAATTGACGGGAAAAAACTTAAGGGATGTGTCATAGGAACTCCAGTAGCAAGTGCTCAAGTGAAATCGGCAATATTATTGGCAGGCCTCAATGCTTCTGGGACTACTTCTGTAATTGAGCCAGCATCATCGAGGGATCATACTGAAAGAATGCTAAAAGCATTTGGAGCAGACATCAGCATCAGAGGAGAATTAGGAAGGAATGTAGTTATTAAGTCAGGAAGCAACTTAATTGGTCAGAGAATATTGATCCCTGGAGACATAAGCTCTGCTTCTTTTTGGATGATTGCTGCATCTATTGTTCCAAATTCAGAGGTTTTAATTCAGAATGTCGGATTAAATCCCACTAGAACAGGGATTTTAAATGTAATGGATTCAATGGGGTGCAATTATGAGATTTTAGATAAATCGACTATTGCAGGTGAACCAATTGGATCAATTAAAGTAAAGACTTCAAATAATTTAAGATCATTCACTATTGAAGGAGATATTCTCCCAAAACTTATAGATGAAATTCCTATCCTTACCGTGGCTGCCTGTTTTTGTAATGGAATTTCTGAAATTAAGGATGCACAAGAATTAAGAGTTAAGGAGACAGATCGATTAAAAGTCATGGCACGACAGTTACAAAAATTCGGCGCTGAAATAACAGAAAAAGAGGATGGGTTAATTATTAATGGGCAATCAAAATTTCATTCTGCGGAGGTAGATAGTGAGACAGATCATCGCGTAGCAATGAGTCTTGCTATTGCTTCACTTCTTGCTAAAGGTACCTCAAAAATCATGGGATCTAATGCTGCTAGCGTCTCGTATCCCACTTTTTGGGAAGAGCTGGCTAAACTAACCAACTAGCCTGAAAAGTTTTTGTCTGAATTAATAGAAGTTTTAACTAAAGATGGTAGTTACTCTTTAAGAAGTGTATTTTTTCAAGAGAACTTCCATAGTTTATTGGGCGCATTGGAGGAAACAAAGTCAAAGTTTACTGATACTTCTAATTTGCAAAGATTTAAAGGCAAATCTCTTAGTGTTTTGGATATATGTTTTGGTTTAGGATACAATTCCGCTTCTTTATTAGATGAATTAATTAAACAAAAATCATATTTAAATTTGTATGCATTGGAGATTGATAAAAAGCCTCTTGAATATTCGATTAGAAATGAATCTTTCCTTAAATTATGGGATCCAAAAGTCAAAAAAATATTTGAATCACTTTATCGAAAAGATTATTTTGAGGATCAATTTTTTAAATGCAGTATTTTGTGGGGTGATGCTAGAAAAAAAATCAACATTATTCCTTCCCCTATTAAATTCGATCTGATTTATTTAGATGGTTTTTCTCCTCAAAAATGCCCACAAGTATGGACAATTGAATTTTTATCTAAAGTCATAGAAAATCTTAATCCTCAGGGTTATTTAATAACTTATTCTTCATCAGCGGCAGTAAGAAAAACCTTAAGAAATCTTGGATTAGAAATTTTTACTATTAAGCCAAGTTTTAAAAACAAACCTATTTGGAGTCAGGGAACTGTCGCAATATCAAAATTTGATAAGAATAAATTGAAACCTAATTTCAATTTTGAAAAATTATCTTTAATGGAAGAAGAACATCTCTTAACTAAAGCCAGTATTCCATATAGAGATCAAGATTTGAACTCAAGTAAAGACGATATAATCAGTAGAAGATTAGATGAGCAATTATTATCAAATCTATTATCTACAAATAAATGGAGAGCGAAGTGGGGAATGACGAAGTTATCCTTCAAGAGTTAGATTTAAATTAGGATTTCAAATAAACATGTTAAGTGTTGCGATATTAGCGGCAGGAAAGGGCACTAGGATGGAAAGCTCATTGCCAAAAGTTTTACATAAAATTTCAGGCAAAAGTCTTTTACAAAGAGTAATTAATTCTTGTGTCGAACTAAAACCTGATAAAATTTTCGTAATTACTGGACACAAATCAAAAGAAGTACAAAAGTCAATCCCAAACGATAAAAAAATCGATATTGTAGTTCAAGAACCTCAATCAGGAACCGGTCATGCTATTCAGGTACTTTGTGAAGAAGTAAAAAAACATGAAGGAAAACTTTTGGTACTTAACGGCGATGTGCCACTCATTAGGCCTAGTACTCTAAAAAGACTTTTGTATTTACACGATTCAAAAAATGCTGAAGTTTCTTTAATTACCACAAAGAAAACAAATCCTCATGGTTATGGCAGAGTTTTTTTGAAGGGGGATTTTATAGAGAGAATTGTTGAAGAAAAAGATTGCAATGATCTAGAAAGAGAAAATCCATTAATAAATGCAGGTGTTTACTGTTTTAACTGGGGTAACTTATCAGAAATAATTAATACCTTGCAAAGCAATAATAATCAAAAAGAGATTTACTTAACAGATACAATATCTCTGCTAAAAAATTCCGTAAGTCTTGAAGTAGAGGATAATGGAGAGCTTCAAGGAATTAATAACAGAATTCAACTATCAGAGTGCGAGGAATGTATTCAGAATTCAATTAAAGAAAAACATATGCTTAATGGTGTAACTTTTATAAATAAAGCAAGTTGTTCAATTAGTGAAGAAGCTGAAATTGGCAAGGATGTAATCATAGAGGCTAATACGCATATAAGAGGAAATACGAAAATAAATAGTCATTGCATTATCGGTCCAAATACTTTTATTGAGAATTCTAATGTGGGATTAAATTGTAAAATTTTAAACTCTACTGTTTATGATTCTCAGATAATGGATCATATAAAAATTGGGCCTTATAGTCATATAAGACCTAATTCCAAAATATCTTCTCATAGCAAAATAGGTAATTTTGTTGAGATCAAAAATAGTCAACTAGAGGAAGAATCTAAAGTAAACCATTTAAGTTATATTGGTGATTCTATTATTGGAAAATCTACAAATATTGGAGCAGGCACTATTACTGCAAATTTTGATGGACAAAAAAAACATCAAACAAAAATTGGCAAAAATTCCAGTATTGGAGCAAACACAGTTTTTGTAGCACCAATAAATCTAGGGGAATCAGTAACAACAGGTGCTGGTTCAGTTATCACAAAAGACTCTAAAGATAATTCATTAGCGATCTCAAGAACTAAGCAAGTAAATATAGAGAATTGGAAAAAAAAGAAATCCTGATTTAGTTAATTAATTCAATAATTTTTTCAAGTTGCCAACATCTGCTCCCTTTTATAAGAATAGAATCACCTTTTTTTGTAGATTTGTTTATCTCTTGAGGTACATCTTTAATATTATTTAAAACTAAGAATTTATTCTTATCTTTTAGATAATTGGAGTAAATTTTTTCATTTTCTTTATCGCAAATAAATAAACACTTTTTTATATCTGAATTATTTATTAATTTGAATATTTCTTTGTGATACTTTTCAGATTCTTTTCCCAATTCTTGCATACTTCCAAATATGAAAAATTTACTTCTTGGTTTTTCGAGTAGGTTTTTAATACATGCTTTTACTGACTCGGGCGAAGCATTATATGATTCATCATATATTGTTGTTTTTACTGATTTAAGAATTTTATTTCTTCCACCTAAACTTACAAAATCAAATTTATTAAAACTTGCAAAATCAATGCCTAGCTCTTTAGCAACTGCATAAGCAAATAAGAAATTCGAAGCATTATGAAATCCCTCAAATGAAATTTCAAAGGTATTTTCTTCAATTAAAATTGTTTTATTTGAAGGATTATAAAATCCTCGCAAATTATCATCTTTCTTAAAACTATCCTTTTGATTTTCTATATTTAACAGTCTTACTTTTATTACTCTACCTTTCCAAAATTCTTTTAAAGTTTTTTCTAGGGATGGATCATTTGCTGGAATTATTACAACTCCCTTTGGATTTAAGAACTTACTAATTTCACACTTTGCATGAGTAATATTTTTTTTTGTGCCCAACAATCCAATATGAGCTGTCCCAATGTTAGTAATAACTGCAATATCGGGTTCACTATATTTAGATAAATTCTCGATCTGTCCAAGACCTCTCATCCCCATCTCAAGAACTAAAACTTTATCTTCTATATCTGTAGCAAGAATAGTAAGACCAACTCCAATCTCATTATTGAAATTTGCATGAGATAATTTAATTCTTCCAAGTTTTTTTAAAACTCCACCAATCATTTCTTTTGTTGTGGTTTTACCCACTGAGCCAGTTATTGCAACAATAGGGATATTTAATTTTTTTCTTTTTAGCAATGCTAATTTTTGAAAAGCCTCTGTTGTGTCATTTACAACCCAATAAGGGAAATTACTAGGCAGTAATCTCTGCATCCCTTTTTTAATTACAACAGATTTAACTCCTTTATTTAAAACCTCTGGAAGAAAACTATGTCCGTCAAAATTTTTACCCTTGATAGCTATAAAAAGATCATTTTTTAATAAAGTTCTACTATCAATACTTATATTCTTAAAATTCAAAAAATCTCTTTCCTCCTCTCTCAGATTTCTAATATCCCCAAAAACATCGTTTAATTCTGATAAAGAGAATTCCATTAAAAAATTAAGTCATACTTTTTTTTAAAGATGGATCAGCTGATTGTCCGTAAGAAAATTTTTCAACTTCAGCAACATCTGGCGATGGTTCTTTTATTCCACAAACATCCTTATACATAACTTCGTATTCAAGAGCTGATCTTTGCCAACTAAACTCTTGGCTCATGGCTCTTTTTTGCAGTAATTCCCAACTATCTTTATGCCTAAAGGCTTCCCAGGACCTTACTAAAGAAGTATAGAAATCTATAGGTTCAAAGCGATCAAAGCAAAATCCCGTACCATTATTATTTTCTGGATCATGAGGTAAAACTGTATCAACTAAACCTCCAACTCGCCTTACAATAGGAATAGAGCCATATCTCATAGCAAGGAGTTGACTAATTCCACAAGGTTCAAATCTACTTGGCATTAAAAATGCATCAGAGCCACCGTAGATAAGCCTTGATAAAGAATCATCATAGGTAAGAAATACTGAGAATCTTCCTGGGTAATCTAATGCCAGTTGCCATAATCCAGACTCTAAATATCTATCTCCAGTCCCTAAAACAGCAATTTGAGAATCTGTATAGGCTAATAGTCTTCTTGAAACTTGTAAAAGTAAGTCAACCCCTTTCTGATCAACTAACCTACTGACCATACCTAAAAGATATTTTTTAGGATTAACTTCGAGACCCATTTCTCTCTGAAGAATTTTTTTATTTTCTAGCCTATTTTCTAAATTCTTAATACTAAATTGTGCTGGTAAAACTGGATCTTTGGCTGGATTCCATTCATCAAGATCTATACCATTAAGAATTCCTCTTAATTTACCTGAAATGTAATTAAGTAATCCTTCGAGGCTTTCCCCGTATTCATGGGTTTTAATCTCATCTGCATAAGTCGGAGAAACAGCATTGACCCTATCTGCGTACAACATTGCCGCAGCCATCGTGTGGTCTCCATGCATATACCAAGGACACCAAGTCATTTTTTCAAGTTTCCACCTCCAAGGGCCTTGGTATTTTAAATTATGAATTGTGAAGACAGTGCTAATTTCTGGATCCTGATGCATCCATACAGGAATCATTCCAGTGTGCCAATCATGGCAATGTAGAACTTGAGGTTTCCAACAATTCCAGGCAAATTCTGCAGTTGCACTAGCAAAAAATGTAAAGCGCCAATCCTCATTTTCGCCTCCATATATTTGGTCAGAGTCAAATGTTGGATGACCCACAAGGTATATCACATAATTATGTATGGGATGTTTTGCTTCATATACGGCAAAATCAGTGCCCATTGTATTTGTTCTAAAAACTGGTTCATTCGATACCTCTAAAAGACTCCACAATTTTCCATATCCAGGGATTATTACCCTTACATCGTGACCAAGTTTTATCAAAGATGGAGGCAACGAACCAACCACATCTCCCATACCTCCAACTTTGATCATTGGAGCACATTCAGCAGCGGCAAGAAGAATTCTCATTAATAATTATTTAAAAAGTTCTTTTGAAAAATAAACTAAGGTGTCCACTTATAGTCAGAAAAGTCTGGTGGACGCTTTTCAAGAAAGGCATCTCTACCTTCTTGAGCTTCTTCAGTCGAATAGAATAATTGAGTTGTGTATCCAGATAATTCTTGAATACCGGCAATCCCATCATTCTCCGCATTGAAAGAAGCTTTAAGAATACGAATAGCAGTTGGACTATTTCGCAAAATCTCTCTTGCCCAGATTACACCCTCAGCTTCTAATTCTTCAATCTTTGTAATTGCATTTATCAAGCCCATCTTAAGGGCTTCCTTAGAATTATATTTTCTACATAAAAACCAAATTTCTTTTGCTTTTCTTTGACCAACAAGTCTTGCTAAATAACTAGATCCAAAACCGGCATCAAAGCTACCAACTCTTGGACCTGTTTGACCAAATATTGCATTTTCAGAGGCGATACTGAGATCACAAATTAAATGAAGCACCTGGCCTCCTCCAATTGCAAAACCAGGAACCAAGGCAATAACCACTTTAGGCAAACTTCTTATTAATCTTTGAAGTTCAAGTACATTTAATCTCTGCTTCCCTTCATCATTTTTATATCCATTTTCACCTCTTACACTCTGATCACCTCCAGAGCAAAAAGAATGAATACCTTTCTTGTCAGGCCCCGCACCTGTAAAGAGAACTACGCCAATAGTTTCATCATTTCTTACAATATTAAAGGCGTTAATGAGTTCATCTACAGTTTGTGGCCTAAATGCATTTCTTTTTTCAGGCCGATTAATTGCAATTCTCGCAATTCCCTCATCTGATTTGTGAAACAATATATCCTCATAAGATTTGTATTCCGACCAATTTAAAATTGTTTTACCAGGTAATACTTTCATGAAACCTAATTATTCAAAGATAGAAAATGATAAATTTAACTGCCAATTATTTGTTGTAGCAGAGCATTTTTTTCAAAAATTTCATTTTCTGGATCAATATCAACTTTAATTATTACAGATTTCTGGATAGAAATGCTCCAATCGAATGCCTCTCGTAATTTTTTAAAATTTGCCACACTTTTAAAGTTTACTTGATAGCCCTCTGCGAGTTTTGGCCAGTTTATTTCTTTTGGCATAAGAAAAAGTTTTTTTAATTCTTCTTCTTTTAAATTTTTTTTATAAATACGGTTAAATATATTTCCGCCATAATTGTTTATCAGAAGAATTGTTAAATTCATGTCGATTGAATTTTCAATCAGCCAACCGTTTATATCATGAATAAAAGCCAAATCTCCAGTTACAAGAAGCAGAGGATTTTTAATTCTAGAAATACCTAATGCAAGAGATAAAGTACCGTCTATGCCAGAAGCTCCCCTAAAGCTGAAACAATTTCTTGTTAAAGTGCCATTCTCAGAAAATGTAAGCCAATCTCTAATCGGACTACTCGCGGAAAGCATTATAGGATTTTCAGCTGGCCAAAGTTTTGGGACAAGATTTGCCAACATATACTCAGTAATTTGATCATCTTGAGTAATTTTCTCTCTTAAAATATCTTTAATCCGCTCTCCTTGCTCTATTAGATCTAGAGCCATCGGAGTAAGAGATTTTTTGTTTTTTTTGTTAATTGATAATTCTTCTAACAATAGCGTAGTAAAATTTAATAGCCCAAAATCATATTCAAATGATTTTTTTATAGGGTCTAATTTTCTATAGTTTTTTTCTTTTACAAGAATTTGTATTCCTTCAAAGTTTACTAAAAACTTTTCCAAATCAATTGAGGATGACATAGGGCCAAGCCTCAAAAGTTGATGACAATTTATTGAATTTTTATTTTTTCTTAGAACTAATTCCCAATTCATAACTAATCCTCGCAAATTAGAATAAACACCTGAAACAGGATCAGCAAATACTGGCCAACCAGTAATTTCTTGTAATCGTTCTAAAGATTTATTGAAAGAAGTTAAATCATTTATGGAACCTTGATAGGGACCTACCAAAATAATTCCGGATTCATCTAAATTTAAACTTTTTGAAATCTCTAAGAATTTGTTTTTATCAGACATTATTTCAACTTCCTGAAATATATATTTTTTCTTTAAATAAATCCTCTCAAAAACCTCTAAAACATTTTTTTTATTCAAAAATGAAACACCTAAAGGCTCATCAATAGGAATATTTAAATGAATAGGACCAGGAAAGGTTGATATTTGTTTCTCTGTAATTCGAACTAAATTCAAGATTTCATTTTCTTGTGTTTCATGAAGTCCATTTAGATTTGTACTTAAAACTCTTCTGCAGACTGAACTCAAAAAATCTTCTTGATTTACTGTTTGATTAGCGCCACAATCTTTTAATCTTAAGGGTCTATCAGCAGTAAGAAATATAATACCTTTACAAGATCGGTCTGCCTCAACTGCTGCTGGCAACAAGTTACTTACTGCAGTCCCAGAAGTCGTAATAACTAAAGAGAGATTACCTGATGCAGCAGAAATCCCAAGAGAGTGAAATCCCGCAGATCTCTCATCTATTGAATTAAAAATATTTACCAGTCCTAATTTATTTAATTCTCCAGCAGCTATTGCTAAAGGTGCGGATCTACTTCCAGGACATATTATTAAATTTTTAACTCCTATTTTTATAAGAAGATTCAAAAGTTGTAAACTTCTCAGAAAATTTTTGCATTCAATAGATGATGTCATAATTTATATAAATGCTTTGGGATTTTCCTTATAACTGAATTAAATAAAACATGTCTAGAACTCAAGAAAAAAGAAATTCAATAATAAAGGATTTAAAAAATCTTTTAATCTGGATATCTATAGCTTTAATTATACGATGGCAGGTCATAGAGCCAAGATGGATCCCATCCGGTTCAATGCTTCCAACTCTTCAAATACAAGATAAAATTCTTGTTGAGAAACTAACCCCCAAAATCACATCCAAATCAAATCTTTCAAAATTAAAAAATAAAATAGTTGTTTTTAACGTCCCGGAACAATTAATTAATGCTGGTTATGAAGCAGATACTGCACTAATAAAAAGAGTAATTGGAATACCTGGAGACAAGGTAGAAGTAAGAGACGGTAACCTTTACTTAAATGATATCGCTCAAAACAATTACGTTTTTGACAAAAATATTAATTATTCAATGGGGCCTTTTATTGTCCCAGAGGAATCATTATGGGTGATGGGAGATAATAGAAATAACAGTATGGACTCACATATTTGGGGATTTTTACCCTATGAAAAGGTTATTGGTAAAGCTATTTTTAGATATTGGCCGTTCAATAAAATTGGACCTATTCGGTTCCCTGCCCTTAATAATTTAGATTAATGGGTACGTGATGTTGTAGGGTTTTTATATCTTGAGGTTGTAGAAATGTTTAATCCAGAATTTCTTGCTACTGAAAATAATGATCCAAACGATGAGAATGATTTAATCCAATATTTACAAAAACAATCTCCAGAAGTTTTGCAAAGAGTAGCAAAATCAGCTAGTGAAGATATTCAAGAAATTATTAGACATAATGTTCAAGGTCTTCTTGGAATGCTTCCTTCAGATCAATTTGATGTTAAAATAACATCTTCAAAAGACAACATTGCTAATTTATTATCTTCTGCAATGATGACAGGATATTTCTTAAGACAAATGGAGCAAAGAAAAGAGCTGGAACAAACTCTTAAAAATGATGAAAACATGTCTATTGAAGAATAATAGTTTTAAAGATTTACGTCTTCAGGAATTATTCCTAGTTCAAAAAACTTTTTATATAAACCCATTAAAAATTTATTATCCTCAGGAAGTTTGTCCCACTTTTGGGAATTAATTTCATTAATTAATTTTTGACAATCTTCTATTGTAAATTTTATAGGAGCCGAAAAATGAGCTGGAATTAAATATTCCATATCTTTAAAAGACTTTATATTTTCTAGCCATTTAAGTAAAACTTCTTTTGAACGGGGAAAAATTAGTTTTTGTAAAACTGGTGCCACTTGAATCTTAGGAGTATCTTCACCCATTATTTCAACAAGAGAGGATTCCCAATCTTCGTCCCATAAAAAGGGATAAATACCGAAATGAGATCTCCAATTTCTAAGATCTTTTTTGAATGAATACTTAAATATTTTTTTTAAAGGTGGAATATTTAATTTACCTGGTTTCAAAAAAGATGAAAATAAGACTAACCTTTTCCATCCTTTTTTTCTATGTTCAATGGTGTCAATCAAAGGTTCATCTCCTCTCTCTCTAGAATGAAAAAGAAGTGGAGTTGGATCAAAATTAAATATCTCAGGTGGTGTGGAGTCTATTCCAACTATTGCGTCTGTTACATGAAGAGTTTTCGTAGGGTAATGGAAACAGCTTATCTCCTGATATCTTCCAAGTCCTAAATTCAGTGGGCCTAATGAAGACCATTTAAAGGAGTTTGTATATGGAGTACCTTCCTCGAACAGTATTCTTGATCTTTTTGATGGAATTCCTAAAAAATCTAGTGGTAAATTTATAGGGAAACTCCATTGCCCAGGACAAAGCCAAATTTCTGCATCTTTAAAAATTCTTGAAAGAGCTGGCAATCCGATTTTATGTTCTAGTCCGGAGGCACTCGGTAGAATTATTGTTTTTACTTTGCCATGAATCGCAATTAATTTTTCTAACTCATTTATTAATTCTTTTGTCGGAGGCAGAGGATTTATTAGCATCAATCCATTATCAACCTTTATTACCGTCATTCTTATTGGAACCGCAACATAATAAAGTCCCTGTATCTGTTCCAAGGACCATATTTGATCAGGAAATAATTCTTTTAAAATTGTTTTCTTTTTTCCATAAGGATATAAGGGGAATAATGGCCACCAATTCCACTTTTTATTTAAAATTTCATCCACCACCATCATTTATACCCAGCAAATAATTTCTTTAACTTAAATATTCCATACCTTGGAGCGAATAAAAAAGCAAATAAAAATATAAAAGTTTGAGCCAAGACAATTGATCCACCTGTTTCAAGATCAAACCAAAAACTAACATAGATTCCTATAAGGCTTGAGATGATTGCACTTAATACTGAAATTACTGTCATATTATCAAACTTATCCGTAAGTAAATATGCTGTAGCCCCTGGTGTAATCAACATTGCAACTACCAAAATAATTCCAACAGACTGCAAGCCCACAACAGCCGCCAAAGATAAGCATGTGAGGAGTAAATAATGAAGAAAAAATACATTAATCCCAACTGTTTTTGCATGCCTAGGATCAAAGCAATAAAGCATTAAATCTTTTCTAAAAATTGATAAAAGGATTACTACCAATAAAGAAATGAATATAGTTTGTTTTACATCTGAAAGTGATATTCCTAATGGGCTACCAAAAAGAATAGAGTGCAGATCAATATTACTTTTAATCTTAGAAACCAATACGATTCCCAGAGCGAAAAAACCAGTAAATACCAACCCAATAACAGTATCTTCCTTAACTCTAGATTTTTGCTTAATAAACCCGATCAATGCTACAGAACCAACTCCGAAAATAAATGCCCCTAATGAGAAAGGAAGACCTAATGCATAAGCAACCACAACACCAGGCATTACCGAATGTGAGACTGCATCTCCCATTAAAGCCCATCCTTTAAGAGTCAAATAACTTGATAGAAAACCACAAACAGCTGCAACTAATGAACTCATAAGAAGTGCTTTTCTCATAAAGTCATGAGTTAAAGGATCTGTGATAAATGAATCTAAAGTTAAAAAATAACAGAGCTCCATATAAATTAAAATTTAGGATTCGGGTCCAAACAAGAAATCAGGTGAGATTCCTCCAAAAGTGGTTGTAATATTTTCAGGGGTAAACACTTCAGAGGTTTCGCCATAAGCTACAACAGTTTTATTTATTAAAAGAACCAAATCACAAAATTCACGGACATGAATCATATCGTGCGTTGATAATAGTATTGTTTTCCCCTCATTTTTAAATTGAATAAATAATTCTGAAATAAGTTTCTCGGTTCTTATATCAACACCTGAAAAAGGCTCATCAAGAAGTAATATTGATGCTCTTTGCGCAATTGCTCTAGCTAAAAAAGTTCGCTTTCTTTGACCTCCAGATAAGTTTCCAATAGGTGTAGATAAATGTTCATTAAGATCAACTCTCTCAATAGCATCTTTAACCGCCTGAACATCAGACTCCCTAGGACACCTAAAAATATTCATCGAACCATATCTTCCCATCATCACTACATCCCAAACACTTATTGGGAATTGACTATCAATTCCCTCATTTTGAGGAACATAAGCAATTGTCTGATCTTTTTGAGCAGATCTTACTGACTCTCCATTTATTCTAATTTTTCCCTTTGAAATATTTACAAAGCCAGTTAAAGCATTAAAAAAAGTTGTTTTACCAGCCCCGTTCATCCCTACTAATCCACAAATCTGACCAGGTTTTAATCTTAAATTAGCGTCATACAAAGCCACCTTGCCGTTGTAATCTACGCAAATATTCTCTGCCTCAATCCTAAAGTTTTGATAATTGATTGTTTCCATAATTCAAAAAAGCCCTTTTTTTATCAAATCCAAATTATGCTCAAGCATTTTTATATAGGAACTTGCAGGCCCACTTTCATCAGATAATGAATCAACAAAAAGATTTCCTCCAAAACTAGCCCCAGTTTCGTTTGCAACAACCATTTGAGATTCGTTACTTACAGTACTTTCACAAAATACAGATGGAACATTTTTTTCTTTAACTAGTGAGATTGTTCTTACCATTCTTTTAGGAGTAATTTGACTCTCAGCATTAACTGGCCACAAATAAACTTCCTTTAGTCCATAATCATTTGTTAAATAAGAAAAAGCACCTTCACAACTTACTAGATACCTCCTATCTTTATTTAAGTTATTAATAAAAAGTGAGAATTCTTTATCTATTTTAGATAGTTTATCTTTATAAATTTTTCCATTTTCTTCAAATAATGTCCTTTTTGATGGCCTCAATTCTGATAAAGAATCAACGAGAATATCTACGTATAGGATCCCTCTTTTTGGAGAAATCCAGGCATGAGGATTGGGTTTCCCTTTATAATAGTCTTCACTTATAAAAATAGGATCTAAATCTTCGGCGACAGTAATTCTTTTAACTTTTAAATTAGAAACAAATTTTTCAGCCCATAATTCAAATCCAAATCCATTATCAATAAAAACAAAAGCATTAGAAGCATTTACCAAATCGCTTGGAGTTGGTTGGTAGCCATGAACTTCAACTCCAGGTTTCGTTATTGATCTAACAATAAAATCATCTTTAGCGACATTGCTAACTATATCCGCCAAAACAGTAAAACTTGACAGTATTACCTCTTTAGTTTCATTTTTATTTGATATTCTCTTACATGATCCTGAAGCAAGAGAAAGCAGAAGTAGAAAACTTACAAAAAGAATATTTTTTTTCATATTTAACATTCATCCTAAAATTAAGAACTAAAAGATAGTTTCATAAGTGGTTTTCTAAGATCAGAAATAAATCCTTTCCAATTTATTTTTTCTTTTTCAAAAGCTTTTTCAACAATTTTCTCAGAATTTTTCTTTATAAAATCCAAATCAGGTTCTTCTACTCCTTTTGTTATTGCCATAAAATCGGCCAAAGAACTTGATACTACTCTTGTTAAATAAGCAGCACTGACAGCCTGAAAAGTTCCAGAGACAAGCCAATTTGGACCATGTAATTTTGTTATGCCAATTAGAGTCTGTCCACTCCATTCAATAACCCCCTGAGCAATTGCAGTCTTTAAAATCTCTTTGGATACTTTATCTAAAATTTCAGGAGACCAATTACATCCCCATATAGACTTAATTTCTTTAATCATTAGAGAATTTAGTACTGTCATTGCCATAACATCAATTGATGGGATAGGAGATAAGAAAACAGTTGTTGCTACAAGAATTTGATTTTTTCTTTGTATACCTTTTAACTGCATTCTTCTTATCCCTTCAATTTCAGATTGCCAGGCAACATGAAGTTCTTTCAATAGCCTTTTTTTTGTATTTTCAATATTTATAGATGAACTTATGAAAAACTTCCTTAAGGAAAAAGGTATGTTTGTTATTTCATTCTTATTCAAATCAAAAGTAATAATTTTGTTTATAAAGTCACTTGAAATTTGAGACTTTAGCTCTTCTATCTGATTTTTGGCTTCTATTTGGTTGGAAGTTAAAGCCACCAACCAGATTGGCATATTTTTAGGAAACTTTTCCAGCCATAAAAAATCATTTGCCGACAAAGGCAAGTTTATAAAATACAAGATTGCATCACTCTTCAAAGCTTCTTCTGGAATAATTTCAGAAGAATTATATTTAGGCAGTTTTTCATATAAATCAAAGTCAAACTTATCTGCTTTAAAATGACTTTTCAAAACAGATTGGAATTTTTGATAATCTTTTTGTCCAATGTAACCTATTTTTTCTTTTTCACATCTATTAATAATCGATTCAAGTATTTTTTGTCTTTTTGAATTCTGTTTTTCTAATTCATTTGTTGCTTCAAGTGCTTCAAAAAAATTTAAATCTTCATTACATAATTTTATCCATCCATCTAAATTATTTGGCTCATTAAATTTTGGCTTATCATTCTTTAAGTAAAAATATCCCCCCAAACACAATGCAAAAAATCCTATTGAGCCTCCAGCAAAATGAATTAAGTCACTGACAAACCATTCCCCAAAACCTAACAATAATAAAATAATAAGAAGATTTTTTTTTGGAAACCTTATGAAATCCTTTAAAAGGTTGTCTTTACTAATATCAAACACAATACTTTATTTTTCTAATTTTATTTTAATGCAAGTTGTGAATGAGAAAAGCAAAATTTCATAAGTCGTTAATCAAAAGATAAAAATTTAAGCCTTTTAAAAAGACTTATTGCATAACAAGATGCTAAGTTAATAGACTATTTAAATAACTTAAGAAACATCAAGATGTCTAATTCAAATTTCAGCAATAATCCTGGACAAGAAAATTACAGAGCTCGTTCTAACAATGAAAGAGCTAATTTTAGAGACAGATCGGGCGGCAGAAGAGATGGAGGAGGATTCCGCATAAGATTGAGTGATAACGAAATGAAAGCTGTTAAATCAATACAAGAGACCTTTCAATTAAGATCTACCGTTGCAGTTCTGGGTTTCTCTGTTAGAACACTTAGCGAAATGATCAAAGACGAAAAATTGATTGAATCAATCACAGAATATGCAAAAAATAATAAAAACTCTTCTCCGAGTAGACAATCACAAAACTCTTATGAAGAAAAGACAAAAACAGCGCCTGACCCTTTTGCAAGACCTGTAAAAAGTACATCAACTGAAGAGATCCAACATAGCGAAGTAGAAGAGGATGGCAAATAAAAAAAGAATTCTTTCGGGAGTTCAACCAACTGGTGATTTACATATTGGAAATTGGCTTGGGGCCATAAATAATTGGGTTACGCTGCAAGAGCAATATGAAACATTTTTATGTGTAGTTGATTTGCACGCAATAACAGCCTCATATAATCCCAAAGAATTATCTAAAAACACTATTTCTACTGCTGCTTTGTACGTCGCTTG
Organism: Prochlorococcus sp. AG-442-N07; assembly: GCA_003209675.1. GTDB lineage: Bacteria > Cyanobacteriota > Cyanobacteriia > PCC-6307 > Cyanobiaceae > Prochlorococcus_A. The sequence goes on from QCPX01000010.1 coordinate 32,884, forward strand.
TGGGATAGATCCCAATATATGCTCAATTTTTGTCCAAAGTCAGATTTCAGCACATTCAGAACTTTGTTGGATATTAAATTGCATGACCCCAATAAATTGGATGGAAAGAATGATTCAATTCAAAGAAAAATCCATACAACAAGGTAATAATGTATCTATTGGATTATTTGACTATCCAATACTTATGGCTGCAGACATCCTTCTTTATGATGCTGACTTCGTACCAGTAGGTGAGGATCAAAAACAACATCTTGAACTTGCAAGAGATATTGCACAACAGAGAATTAATGCCAGATTTAGTAAGGATAAAAATATTTTAAAGATCCCTGAACCAATCATCATGAAGAATGGTTCAAAAATAATGAGTTTAATTGATGGTTCAAAAAAGATGAGCAAAAGTGATCCTAATGAGGGCAGTCGCATTAACTTATTAGATCCTCCTGAAATAATCACAAGAAAAATTAAAAGAGCAAAAAGTGACAGTTCTATTGGAATTGAATTTAACAACCCTGAGAGACCTGAATCTAAAAACCTTTTGATGATTTATTCAATATTATCTGGCAAAGAAATTTCTCAATGTGAAAATGAATTCTTAGAGACTGGTTGGGGGACATTTAAAAAATTAATTACTGAACAACTTATTGAATCACTAGAACCTATTCAGAAAAAATATAAATTATTAATTAATGATCCTTATCAACTAAATAAAATCCTTGATGAAGGGAAGGAAAAAGCTGAAGATTTAGCAAATCAGACTTTAAAAAGAGTTAAATCAAAATTAGGATTCTTTGAAATGGAGAAATAAATTATGCCAATAATCACCTTGCCTGATGGTTCAAAAAAGGTTTTCGAAAAATCTGTAACTATTTTAGAAATTGCCCAGAGTATTGGCGCTGGATTAGCTAAAGCAACAATTGCTGGGAAAGTAAATGATGTTCTTCTTGATGCAACTATTCCTATACATAAAGATTCCAAAGTTGTAATCATCACATCAAAAGATAAAGAAGGAATTGAAATAATAAGACATTCCTTCGCTCACCTTATTGGTCATGCAGTTAAACAAATTTACTCTGATATTAAAATGGCGATTGGGCCTGTAATTGAAGATGGTTTTTATTACGATATTTTCTCTGAATACAGATTTACTCCTGAAGATTTAATAAAAATCGAAAATAGAATTAATAAATTAATAAAAACAAACTATGACGTTGAAATTTCACAAGTTTCTAAAGAAGAGGCAATTAAAACTTTTAAAGAAAGAGATGAGACTTTTAAATTAAGAATAATTGAAGAAATTCCTGAAGAAGGTCTTATTAATTTATACAAGCACGAAGAATACATCGACATGTGTAGAGGGCCTCACGTTCCTAACACTAGGCATTTGAGACACTTTAAATTACTTAAATTATCAGGTTCATATTGGAGAGGTAATAGTGAGAATGAATCATTGCAGAGAATATATGGAACTGCATGGGCAAAAGAAAAAGAACTCAATGACTACTTAACAAGAATTGAGGAAGCGGAAAAAAGAGATCATAGAAAACTTGGTAAAAAACATTCACTATTTCATATACAAGAAGAATCTCCAGGAATGATTTTTTGGCATCCAAATGGATGGACAATCTACCAAGTACTAGAAAAATACATAAGAGAAATACTCAAAAAAAATGATTATTTAGAAATTAAAACCCCACAAGCTGTTGATAAATCTCTTTGGGAAAAATCCGGTCATTGGGAAAAATTTAGAGACGATATGTTCACTACTGCATCAGAAAATCGAACATATGCAATTAAACCAATGAATTGTCCATGTCATATTCAAGTATTTAATCAAGGTTTAAAAAGTTATAAGGATTTACCTATTCGTCTAGCAGAATTTGGTTCTTGTCACAGAAATGAGCCCTCAGGAGCACTACATGGCTTAATGAGAGTAAGAAACTTTACTCAAGATGATGCGCACATATTTTGCACAGAAGAGCAAATTCAAGAAGAAGTATCTATTTTTATAGATCTTGTTTTCGAGGTATATAAAACTTTTGGTTTTGATGAAATCATTATCAAATTATCAACTCGTCCTGAAAAAAGGGTAGGTAGTGAAGAGATTTGGGATAAATCAGAAGAGGCTCTTACAAAAGCTTTAGATAATAAGAATCTAAAATGGGAACTCCAACCAGGGGAAGGAGCTTTTTACGGTCCAAAAATAGAATTCTCGTTAAAAGATTGTCTTAATAGAGTTTGGCAATGCGGGACTATTCAGGTAGATTTCTCAATGCCTATTAGATTGAATGCAACTTATGTAGATATTGACAACGAAAAAAGAAATCCAGTTATGCTGCATAGAGCAATTTTAGGATCCTTTGAAAGATTTATTGGAATATTAATTGAACAATATGAGGCAAAATTCCCAATTTGGCTTGCACCTTATCAAATAATTTTGTTGAGCATTACTGATAGAAATATTGAAAAGTGTTTAGAGTTTAATGAATTAATAAATAATAGTGGTTACCGATCAAAAGTTGATATTAGGAATGAAAAAATAGGATATAAAATACGAGAGGCAACTCTCGGCAGAGTTCCTTTAATTGCAGTTATTGGAGATAAAGAAGAGGAAATTGATTCAGTCGCCTTAAGAGCTTTGAATGGAAAAAATTTAGGAATTTTCAACTTACCTAATCTTTTCAAATTAATGGATGAACAAATAGAAAAAAAAGGGAGAACAGAATAATTTCTAATATATGAATTTTCTCGCTTGTGATTTAGGAGGTACAAAGGTTCTATTAGGAATTTTCGAAAAAGAAATAAATAATAATTCGCCTAAGTTAATAATTAAGAAGAAATATTTATCTTCTGATTGGAGTTCTTTTGAACTAATCCTAGAAGATTTTCTGAAAAAAGAATGCAAAAATATTACTCATCCTTCTTCTGCATGTTTTGCCGTAGCTGGTCCTTTATCTAACAACAAAGCAAAAATCATTAACTTGTCATGGAATATTTCTGGAAATGCTTTACAGAGGAAATTTAATTTTAAAAGCTGCGAGCTAATAAATGATTTCGCTGTACAAATTTATGGAATACCTTTTTTAAAAAAAAATCAATATTCTACTATCCAAAATGGATCCTATTCTGAAGGTACTAATAATGATTTACATGCCATTGTTGGAGCGGGGACTGGTTTAGGCATTGCAAGAGGAATAATATCAGGGGAAAAGGTAAAAGTTTTAGCTAGTGAAGGTGGTCATGTTGAGTACTCACCAAAGTCAAAATCAGAATGGGAATTAAAAATTTGGCTTAAGAATTACCTAAAAGTTGAAAGGATATCCTGTGAAAGAATTATTAGCGGGACTGGTTTATCAAGAATTGCCGAATGGAGACTAAGCAAACCTGATGCCCAAAACCATCGTCTACAACAATATTTAAAAAAAATTAAAATTTCTGATGCTGCTAGAAAAGAACTACCTGAAAAAATTTGTAATCTTTCTAAAGAAGGGGATCAGATAATGATTGAAGTTGAGAGGATTTGGTTAAGCGCTTATGCCTCTTTATTGGGGGATGTTGCTCTTCAAGAATTGTGCTTTGGCGGGTTATGGATTTCTGGAGGGACCGCTTCAAAACATTTCAAAAACTTTAAATCAGATTTATTTTTAAAACAATTTTTCGACAAGGGAAGATTAAAAGATATTCTTAAATCAATACCTATGAAAGTAATTTTAGATGAAGAGTTTGGACTTTTTAGTGCAGCCTGCAGAGCAAAAATGCTTTTAAAAACTTAAAAACAAAAAATGTTTATTCCTGAAGTAGGTAAAAAAATAAGGGTAACAGTGCCTTCCACAACTGCCAATTTAGGGCCTGGATTCGATTGTCTTGGAGCAGCATTAGATTTGTATAATGAGTTTATTTTTACAAGAATTGAGGGGGGTGGAGATAGATTTGATTTAATAATGGAAAGTACAGATGGTAATCACTTAAGAGGAGGACCTGAAAACTTAGTTTTTAGAGCAGCTCAGAAGGTATGGGAGAGCGCAAATATGGATCCTTTTGCACTTGAAGCAAGAGTTAAGTTGGCAGTGCCGCCTGCACGCGGGCTTGGAAGTAGTGCTACAGCAATAGTTGCTGGATTAATCGGAGCAAATGCAATAATGAACTCTCCATTATCCAAAGAAAAACTCCTCGAACTTGCCATTGATATAGAAGGTCATCCTGATAATGTAGTCCCCTCTCTTCTGGGTGGGCTTTGTTTGACGGCCAGGTCTTCTTCTCAAAGATGGAGAATTATTAGATGTGATTGGCACGATTCAATTAAAGCTGTTGTAGCAATACCTGCAATTCGTCTAAGCACAAGTGAAGCAAGAAAGGTTATGCCCAAGAATATACCCATATCTGATGCAGTTACAAATATGGGGGCACTTACTTTGTTACTAAACGGCTTAAAAGCAGGTAATGCGGAACTTATAAAAGAGGGAATGTTTGATAAGTTACATGAACCCTACAGATGGAAACTTATTAAGGGTGGATTAGAAGTTAAAGATGCCGCGCTAAATGCAGGCGCTCTAGGATGCGCAATTAGTGGAGCTGGACCAAGTATCTTAGCTTTGTGTAAAAAGGAAAATGGGAAAAACGTCAGTCAAGCAATGGTGAAGGCATGGGAGAATTCAGGTGTAGCTAGCAGAGCACCGTTCTTAAACGTTCAAACAACGGGCAGCCAATTTAGCACTATCTCTGGTAAGTAGTTTTACTTAGGCATTTTTAATGTTATAGTCTCAAGCTAGTACAACTTCAACTAGAATAAAAAAATTATTCATTACATAAATGAATCTAGAATCTTTTCCTTGGCTATCATCTATTGTTTTACTGCCTTTAATTGGGGCATTAATAATGCCTTTCTTGAGTTCAAAAGAAGGGGAAGATAATTCACTCCCTAGAAATATCTCATTAAGTTTTTTATTTATAGATTTTTTACTAATAATTGGCGTCCTTTTTCAAAAATTCAATACTTCAGATAGCTCTTTACAACTGGTAGAAAGAACTTCTTGGTTACCATCTATAGGCTTAGAGTGGTCTCTTGGCGTGGATGGGTTATCTGCTCCTTTAGTAGCTTTAAGTGGGTTAATTACATTTTTATCGGCTGCGGCTAGTTGGAAAATTAAGAAAAAATCTAATCTATATTTTGCTCTTTTATTAGTACAAGCATCAGCACAGGCACTAGTTTTCCTTTCTCAAGATTTCCTATTGTTTTTCTTGGCATGGGAACTTGAATTAGTGCCGGTATATCTTCTTATTGCGATTTGGGGAGGGAAAAAAAAATTATATGCAGCAACTAAATTCATTCTTTATACAGCTTTAGCTTCTTTATTAATACTCATAAGTGGGTTAGCACTTGCCTTGAGTGGTGATACCTTTACTTTGAATATTACCGACTTAACCAATAAACATGTAACGGGCGGCCTGGCTTTATTATCATATTTAGGATTTTTAATCGGTTTTGGAGTAAAACTTCCTATCTTTCCATTACATACTTGGTTACCCGATGCACATGGAGAAGCTAATGCTCCAGTTTCAATGTTACTAGCTGGAATACTCCTAAAAATGGGAGGTTATGCTCTCTTAAGATTCAATGTTCAAATACTTCCTGAAGTACATCTTCAAATTGCACCTGCGTTAATTATTCTTGGAATAATCAATATAATTTACGGAGCTCTAAATGCATTTGCACAAGATAATGTCAAAAGGAGAATTGCATGTAGCTCTGTGAGTCATATGGGTTTTGTTCTGTTAGGAATTGGAGCAGTTGATGCATTAGGGATTAGCGGAGCAATGCTACAAATGATCAGTCACGGACTTATAGCTGCAGCCATGTTCTTTGTTACAGGCTCATTCTATGAAAGAACAAATACTCTTTCCATACCAAATATGGGCGGATTAGCAAAGGTCTTGCCAATAACTTTTGCTTTTTTCTTAGCAAGCTCATTGGCCTCTCTAGCACTACCTGGGATGAGCGGTTTTATAAGTGAAATAACTGTATTTTTAGGTATCACTAGTCAAGAAGGATTTAGCTCTATCTTTAGATCAATTACGATTCTAATTGCAGCAATAGGATTAGTTCTAACACCTATATACTTATTATCAATGTGTAGAAGAGTATTCTTTGGTCCTAGAATTCCAGCACTAGCTACAGTTAAAGAGATGAATGGTAGAGAATTGACTATTGGTTTCAGTTTATTGTTGCCTACATTGGTAATAGGTTTCTGGCCCAAAATAGCCATAAATTTATACGAATCTTCAACCAATGCTCTCAGTCAGCAACTTACTTTAGCTAAATTAGTCGGAATAATCCCAACTTTAGTCAATTAAATTTTCTTTATAAATGGATACCTTAATTTTTAAATATGGAGAGTTACCACAATTTAAAAAATTTACTCCCGAAAGTATAAGTGAACAATTTCCAGTAGTACTAGAAAAGATAACTGAAGATTTTAAAAACATAGAAAAAAATCTATCTAATTATTTGATTAAAAATGATTTAAATTGGGATAAGGTAATAAATCCTCTAAATGAAGTAAATGAAATTCTTAGATGGAGTTGGGGAGTAATAAGTCACCTAAATGCTGTAAATAATTCTGAAAGTTTAAGAGATATTTATTCAAAATTTCTTCCAGAGATTATTAGTTTGAGTAATAAATTCGGGCAAAGCAAAATAATTTACAATTCTTTAGTCAAGCTTAAGGAGACAAATAACTTTGATCAAATTAAAAACAGAATTTTAGATAAAGAAATTCTTGAGATGCAACATAGAGGAATTTCACTACAAAAGAATGATCAAGAAGAATTTAACAAAATTTCAGAAAAACTTGGAAAGCTGTCAACCGAATTCAGTAACAATGTTCTTGATGCCACTAACGAATGGTTTTTAATATTAAATAAAAAATCTGAAGTCGATGGTCTTCCTGAGCGAGTACTTGAATTGATGGCAATTTCTGCACAAAATCACTTAAAAAAAGATGAAGAAGTTGATATTAAAAATGGCCCTTGGAAATTAAGTCTAGATATTCCAACTTACACTGCGTTCATGACGTATGGCACCGAACGTAATCTTAGAGAAAAACTATACAAGGCATTCGTTAGTAGGGCTTCTCAAGGAGAAAAAAATAATTCTCAAATCATTGAAGATATATTATCTCTTAGAACTAAACAATCTAATCTTCTCGGTTATAAAAGTTGGGCAGAACTAAGTTTGTCAACGAAAATGGCGAAAGAAATTAAAAATGTAGAAAACCTTTTAGAAGAATTGAGAGAACCAGCATTCAAAACAGCAAAAATTGAATTAGAAACGCTCGAAAAGTTCTCTAAAGCTAATGGGTTTCCAAAATCGCAGAATATTGAGCCATGGGATATTAGTTTTTGGTCTGAACTTCTTAGAAAGGAAAAGCTCAATTTGGATCAAGAGTCTTTGAGACCTTGGTTCCCACTAAATGATGTTCTGAAAGGTTTATTTAAATTAAGTGAAAATCTTTTTGAAATTAAAGTAGTCGAGGCAACTGATGAGGCTCCTCTATGGAATGAAGACGTTTTATTTTTTAATATCCTCAATAAAGAAGATAACAAAATAGCATCATTTTACCTCGACCCATATTCGAGGCCTGAATCAAAGAGAGGAGGGGCTTGGATGGATGAATGTTTGAATAAAAATAATGTTGGCAAAAAGACCCTCCCAGTAGCTTATCTCGTTTGTAATCAGACTCCACCATCAAAGAATAAACCTAGTTTGATGAGTTTTGAAGAAGTTCAGACACTGTTCCATGAATTTGGTCATGGTCTTCAACACATGCTTACTACTGTAAATCTTCCTCAAGCTGCTGGAATAAACAACGTTGAATGGGATGCAGTTGAACTTCCAAGTCAATTTATGGAAAACTGGTGTTTCCATAAAAATACAATTATGAATATTGCTAAGCACTACAAAACAGGAGAAAAATTATCTGATGAGAATTTTGAAAAGCTTCTAAAGAATAGAACTTTTAATTGTGGTATGGCTACTCTTAGACAACTACATTTTGCAATTACAGACCTCAGATTGCATAGTATTATTGATAAAAATGAAAATAAAACAGCAGATGAAATAAGAAGAGAAATAGCAAAACAAACTACTGTTATTGAACCAATTCAAGAAGATCACTTTCTTTGTTGTTTTAGTCATATTTTTGCAGGCGGATATTCTGCAGGATATTACTCATATAAATGGGCTGAAGTTTTAAGTGCTGATGCATTTTCAATGTTTGAAGAAGCTGATCTAGAAAACTCTGAAGATTTAAAGTTAATAGGAAAGAAATTCAAAGATACAATACTTAGCTTAGGAGGAAGCTTACCTCCATTAGACATATTTAAACTATTCAGGGGAAGAGCTCCACAAACTGATTCCTTAATAAGGCACTTAGGTCTATCTAGAGCTACTTAATAATTTCATCGATTATTTTTTCAACCACAGATTTATTTCTTACAAGGTTTCGATGTTTAAATACTTTTACAGATATTTTTTTCCCAAAATTTAAATTTGTCCACCAACCAGGGAAAACCATCATATCCCAATAAGTAAAGAAATTTATACACTCAATTTCATCAAGAAAAAAATCATTATTTGCGAGTTCTCTTAAAAACTTACTATTTATTTTCATTTCTGATATTCCTCTAAAAGGATATTTAGGTATTAACTGAGCCATCAAAGTTCCTTTGTGAGGGGAACCTATAGATATTAATCTTCTTGTTCTTTTATACCCATTAAATTTTTGAAGCCAGGTTCTACCAATTATTCCTCCCATAGAGAATCCCAAAATATCTATTTCTTTTTCTAAACCATATTTCTCTATAATTAATTCGTTTAATTTATTAGTCAAATCCAGAATTGAAGTCATTCCATATGAATGCTCAAGAGTTGGGGCAAAATATTCAATGCCAATATCATCAAGTTTTGAGGTTATGTAAGAAAAAATACTTGAAGTATTCCAAAGACCATGAACCAATATAATGGGATTTCTTTTTTCCAATACTTTAATTATTTTCAAGAATTCTTATTATTGACACCTTCCCATCGAAACCTGTGATTGGGGGGTTGCATTTTGTCAAAATAATTTTAATTTTAGAAATCTTAAATTCCTGATCAATGATTTTTAAAATTGCGTTGGAATATTTTTCGATTGTGTAACAATATATTTTCTTTGATTGATCTTTTAAAATTTGAACTAATTTTGAATAGTCAACTGTTTTTTTTATATCATCATTTATTGTACATTTTTCAAAATCAGTCCACAAAAATATATCTAAAATAAATAGTTGTCCTAATTCCCTTTCTTCATCAAGTACGCCAACCCTAGCCCAAAGTTTAATATTCTCAATTTTTAAAAAAGTTTCCATCTTTAAAAGTTTTAAAGATCTTTATGTGTATAGATAGCCTTTCCTGATGAAAAATCATCAACTATATTCCCATCACCTTTTAGGAAGTATTTATAAGTTACCAAACCTTCTAGACCTACAGGTCCCCTTGGTGGAAGAGTTTGAGTAGAAATACCAACTTCAGCTCCAAATCCATATCTAAAGCCATCTGCAAACCTAGTAGAGCAATTATGAAAAACACCTGCACTATCAACTACATTCATAAATTTATTGGCAGTATGTGAATTTTCAGTAATTATTCCATCTGTATGTTTTGAACTATATTTTTGAATATGTGTGATTGCCTCCTCAAGATCATCAACAATTTTTATCGATAAAATTAAATCCAAATATTCAGTTCTCCAATCTTTTAGACTAGCCTCATACTTTAACCCTAATTCAACTGATCTCTTATCTCCAATTAATTTAACATCATTAGAGTTAAATAAAGGGATGGCCTTTTCTAAAAAAGCTGGTGCGATATCTTTATGGACTAATAAAGTTTCGATAGCATTACATGCTGCAGGATATTGAATTTTGCTGTCCAAAGCGACTGATAAAGCCATCTCTAGATTTGCCTCAATATCTATAAACAAATGACAAATTCCATCAGCATGGCCTAACACAGGAATTCTTGTATTCTCCTGAATAAATTTAACTAATTCATTACTTCCTCTTGGAATTATTAAATTAATATATTTCTCAAGATTTAACATCGCCATGCTATCTTTTCTGTTTGTTAGTAAACATATTGCATTTTTATCAAGCCCTGATTCATTTAAACCTTCTTGCAATGCCTTGACTATTGCTGTATTTGTTAAATTAGCTTCACTACCACCTTTTAGCATTACTCCATTACCTGATCTTATTGCTAGTGAACTAATCTGCATCACGGCGTCTGGCCTTGATTCAAAAATAACCCCTAAGACTCCGATTGGCACAGTTTTTCTTTCTAAGATCAATCCCTTTGAAAGCTCTCTTTTAATTTGAACTTGATTTACAGGATCAGCTAAGTCTCCAACTTTTCTTACTCCTTCAATTCCTGAATTTAATTTTGATTTTGATAACTTTAATCTAGAAAGTAAAGCCCTAGAAATACCCTTTTTTTGTGCACTTGAATAATCCGAATTATTAGCATCTAATATTTCATTAGAATTTTTTTCTAGATAATCAGCCATAAAATTTAAGGCTTTAATTCGATTTTGATTTTCAGTCTGACTTATTTCTATTGATGCCGAACTAACTTTATTAGCTTTTTCTAAAAGATCATTACCTGGTTGAGGAACTTCGAAGATATTAGCCATAATATTTTTTAGTTAATTTAATAATAATTCAAATTAAAGATTCTTTAAAGTAAATTTCTTTCTAAATTAATATCTAAAAAATAACTGAACTTGACTTTTCCAATCCCCATTGGAATCATAAGAACCTAATAATTCTAAGTTTGGATTTGCCTGAAAAGTCAAAATTCCTAAAGGTGAAATATCATCTCTACCTGGAACGGTTTGAAAGGCAAAATTTATCGCATCAGTAATATCAAGGCCTATTTCGGCTACCCAAGCTTGAGAAGAAAATTCCTCATTAGAAGATGATTGATCATCATTTTCTATATCTAAATTTTCATTGGAAAAAATATTATTTAATGAATCATTATTTTCTACTAACGCTGGATATAAAGAAAACTGAAATCTTTCACTAAATGCATCAGCATTATTAATCTGAGAAATAAATGCTCTATTTATTAAATTTGCAGAGTTACCTCCAATTAAACCAATTATTTGTGATCTGTTATAACTTGGCGTGCTCCTTAATTGGATTCTTCTATTTTCATCAGCGAAAGATAATTGATCTAAAAACCCTTCATAAGATGCTTCAATTTTGATAAGCCTAGTATTACCAATTCCAAATGCACCATAACCGCTTGAACTAGCGTCGACAGCAACATCACTTGATATATTTAAATCCTGATTGTTTTCACTTATAGGTATTATAGAATCTGGAACTTTACTCACTAAAGAAAAATTTATAAATGGAACCACACCACTTCTTGATGCAAATAAAATATAGTTGTCTTTATTTTTATTAAGTTTAAACGGGGTAGTATATAGATTTGCTCTACCTTTCTTAAGGTAAATAAGACCCCTAGCATTTAAATCTTTTCCTACCATACCATTTATAGTGAGGTCTAATTTGGTATCTAAATAAGCTTGAACTATCTCTGAATATTGAAGTTTAAATTCTGGTCCAAGTTTTAATTTAAGATTATTAAAACTCAAATTATCTAGATAATTAGGCAAAGTTTCTCCTAAAAGAACTGAATTCAAAATTGTTTCATTTGATATTATTTCAATATTTTTTTTATTATTCCAATAGAGTTCTGGCCAATCTTTTTTATCCTCTTTTCGTATGAGATTATTTTCTTTTTTGATATTTTGATTGGTGCTATTAAAATTAATAAATCCATTATTAAAAGATAGAGAGCCTCCCAAAATAGGGCTTTCAAATGATCCACTTAAATCGATATCTGAATCTATTAAAAAATTAAAATTATCTTTTTCTAAAGTAAATCTACTTGTTTTCAAATTAATTTTTGCCTTCTCGGAAGTATTTTTACTATAAAAAGGCAAAGAACCTTTTATGAAAATTTCCCCAGAATCTTCAGCCTTAGCTTTTAGATTATTGATCTCTAAAGAATCAAAATCAAAAATAATTATGCTATTAATATCTTTTATTATATTGTTGAAAAAATCAATTTCAGAATCGTTAATTACGATAAATCCATTTAACAGAGGCTTATTTAAGGTACCTTTTAAAATCATTCTAAGATTCACATCACCGTCTTTAAAGGTAAAGTATTCATCAGCAAAAATATCTATTAACTCAATAAATTTTCCATTCCCAATTAATCTTAGATCTAAGTTATCTGATTTATTTATAGGTATTGAACCTTTAATACTAATTGGGATTTCAGAATCATTTATTAGAATGGAAAAATCAATATCAAAAATAGAATTATCAAATTTAACTAGTCCTTTATCAAATATTATTGTGTTGTTTTTAATTGATGAATTATTGGAAGAAATTTCACTAGAGAAAAATTTTGTATCAAGATCATAAAATAAATTCATATCTAACCCTCCAAGAAAATCTCTAGGATTATTTAAAAAGATATTTGCAATACTTAATGGTAATTTATTAATTATTAAAGAACCTTTCCCCGTTAATAATCCGCCTTCCAAATCAATAGAAAATTCCTCTTTATTATTCTTGTAGTCATCTTTAGGTATATCAAGATAGCCATTTAATTTTGCATTCAATTTATAATTGACTGGTCGATCGCCCTGAATAGCTATTTTTCCATTGTATCTACTTCTAAATTTATTTAAATATTTTTGCAAATTAAATTTGTCCTCTAGCACATTACTATTTTCAATAAAGTTATTTATAAAATCGATCCTCTCTTTAAATGATTTATTATCTTTATTTATTTCCAAATCATCCAAAATATTCGATTTACTTATGGGAATAACTTTTTTATTATCAAAATTAAAAATATCAACAGCGGTAAGAATAGTCCAACTAGTACTTACATTAGTGAATTCTGAATTAATAAAATTATTTTTATATGAATCATATTCGACTTCAATTACTCCTCCGTCAATTGGATACAGTGAAGAATTTATATAAAAATAATTATTTTTGACGCTGAAATCAAATAATGAATTGGCTAGATTAATATTTTTATATTTACCTAAACTCCAAGCAAGTCGGCCAAGAAGGGATGACTGGTCAGACGAAATTGATCCTTCACCATTAATAATTCCATCAATTTTATCAAATTGATTTTTGTTTAAAGATAATTCAAGTTCATCAAGAGGAAAATTATCTGCTCGCCAATTATAACTATCTTCCTCTATGACGATACTTACAGTCCCTTTATTTGAGTTAAAAACTCTTATAAAATTTGCATTATCTAGTTTAAGGTCAGAATCAAACTTAATTGAGAGAAATGAAGGGATTGGAGAATATCTATTTTTCATATTTAGCAGAAATTCATTATTTTCATTTTTAATATCTCCCTCCCATGTTTCTCTAATGCGGATACTTTTAAACTGCGGATAATCAACATTAAAGTTTATAGAAATATCAGGATCAGTAATTTTTCCTTTTAATTCTCCCTTAGCAGTAATGAAACCCCTTATATCATTTTTTCGGAAAATATTTAAATTAGATAATTGTGTTCTATTTATTTTAAAACTAGTATCTATGTCACCAAAATTAATACCTCTTCTATCAAACCAGTAGGGAATATAACCCGATAATTTGATATCTGGATTGAGGCTATTAATGTATCCAATACTTCCTATTAATTTAATATTATTGGAACTTTTATTAAATGGTACATTGAGATTAAAATTCGAAGTCAAAGTTCCATAATTTAATTTTTCTGTATTACCAATTAAATTATTATCTTTACAAAAAAACCTCGTTGAATCTGAATTTATATTCTCTGCGAAATCTTCTGGTTTTATTTTTAAATTAGTAAAAGAAAATCTTCCTTCACAAAATGTGCGCTTTGATGATTTATTAAATTTAAAGTTAGATCTAAAGGTACCCTTTTTAAATCTAATTTTTCTATTACCAATAATATATTCAGAATTATCAAGATCTAAACCCTTAGAAAATAAATCCAGTTTTAAAAAGTCTTGATTTAATTTTGTATTAAATTTAAATTTTAAAAAACCCTTTTCATCAAAATTTGATTTTACATTTGCAATGATTTGTCTATTTCTTGACTTGTAAACAACATTACCTTTTACCTTTGTTTTTAATCCTGCATTATTAAACTTCAGATCTGAATATTTATTTAAGTTAAAGTTCAACTCATACTTAGATTTTGATTTTTTTGTAATTCGATCATCTTTATTAGATTCTTCCCTTTTAAAAAAATCTCTATCTATATTTATGGCCGTTTCCTTAGGACTTATTTTTACAATCCATTTTTGTTTTAAAAAAGATCTAAAAGGCATAATGCCAACATATACATTTTTGGCTGTAATTTCAGAGTCTAAATTGTTTTTATCATTAATTTTTGAATTACCTAAAGAAATCCCTAGAAATCTAATCCCGACATAATCGCCTAAATCAACATTTTTATCTAAAAGATTCTCAATACTTTTTTCTAGTTCTAATTTCCTAGAACTATAAGCTTCTTTGAAAAAATTATTCAATAAAAAAGTGCCTAAAAAACCTAAAGGTAAAAGCATCCCTACCAAAAGAATCTTAGTATTTAAATTTAGAGATCTAATTTTTTTCAAGTTAGAGCCCAAAAATAGAGTAGGCTTACAAAATATAAGAAATTAATCAGGTCAAAGCCACTAAATGTCTTTTTTTGAACTATTAGAGAACACACCCAAAATTTTTGGATTCTTTGGAATATTTCTTTTCATTTGCACAATAGCAGCTTTTATATTTAATTTTGGTTTTAAATTTCGAATAATTGGAGCAACTATTTTTTCATTATTGCTTTCTTTGAGTAGTTGGGCATTTATACAAAGTTACTCCGAAAAGGTTGTAATAGAAGGTGCAAAATATGTTCCAATTGTTTATGACAATGGGTTCGATTTGATTATTGCTAAAGCAGATGATGACTTTCCAGAAGAATCTATTGACCCAACTTTAGAACAATTATCGGAAAACTTAAGGAAAGGTAGCAGATCTGGTGCGAATGTAAAAATAAAGATAAGAAAACTTAAAAAAATTTCAGATGGCGTAAGTAAACCAGTGATTATTGGAGAAGCTCAGAAAAATGTCAAAATGAATTAGTCTCCTAAACAATGGAAAGTAAAACCTTTTTAGATATTTTGCCAAATAATTTTAGACATGAGAAATCTTTTTTTGTTCAAAATAATTTAACTGACATTGAAAAATTAAGTAATCTTTCTGACGTAGAAATAAATGAGATTCAAAGAACATATTCACTATGCACATTGAATAATCTAAAAAAAATTAGAGCTATAGCTATCTTTAAAAAAGAAATTGGAATTTCTCCACCGCAAGCATATCTACTTTTGCATTGCGGCATATCTTCTATTAAATCATTATCACTATCTACTCCTTACGAATTAGAGCGAAAAATTGGTAGATTAGAAAGAATCCTTAGAGTAAAAACTGAAACAGATACAACTTTTGCTCTCTTAAAAGAATGGATTAAAAAAGCTAGTCAAATCTACAAATCTGTTTGAAATCTTGGTTAAAAAAATTTTTTAATGTAGAATTTAGAAAAAGTTTGTGAAAATGAAACCTCTGCTATTTTTATTATTTTTGTTTTCCAACTCTTTATACCCTGTTTTTAGTCAATCTAACCTACTGGAAAATGTAAAAAAGAATCCAAACGAAGCAAGGAATTTATGTAATAAGTTTAGAGAGTTTAATTCAAAGGGTATTTCAGCTAGTTCAGATAAAGCTATAGATTATGTATCAAACAAAAAAAAGTTAACTCCCGTTAACGCAGAGATCTTTTCTATTTACGTCATTGGGCTGCACTGTCCAGACATTATCTAAAGCCTAAATGTCTGGTTCAAGATGGTTTGACAAGTCTCTAATACTTAGAGATGGAGTAAAACTTATATCAAGGATTTGGTTACCTAATAGTAATGGGCCATGGCCTGCATTATTAATGAGACAACCTTATGGCAGGGAAATTGCTTCAACTATTACCTATTCTCATCCTGAATGGTGGGCTTCCAAAGGTTATATGGTCATAATTCAAGACGTTAGAGGTATGGGTTCTTCTGAAGGAGTCTTTAATGGTTTTTCTCAAGAAGCTAGCGATACTTCAGAAACTCATGAATGGGTAAGGTCTCTAAAAGAATGTAATGGAAAACTTGGCTTATATGGTTTTTCATATCAAGGATTTACTCAACTCACCTGTGAATTAAATTCAAAGCCGCCCGATTGTTTATCTCCAGCAATGACTGGGATGAATATTAAGGATCATTGGTGCTCAGATGGAGGAGCATATTGGTGGCATAACAATATTGCATGGGGACTTCAAATCGCGGCACTAAAAATGAAAAAAGAAAATAATTTGTTTGAGTGGGGAAAGATAAGATTAGCCTTAGAAAACAAAAGTTATTTAACTGAAGGAATTGAAATTTTAAAAAAATATGATCCTAATAGCTTTGTTTTGGAATGGCTTAAAAATTTAAATAATGATCTCCCATTTGAAGAATTTAAACCAATTTCAACATGGATTAAACAACCTATGTTAATTATTGGAGGACTTTGGGATCCACATTTAAAAGGTGCCTTTGATCTCTATAAAAAATCTAAAGAAGCTGGTGGAAGCCCAGAGATTATTATTGGGAATGCAACACATCTAAATTGGTGGGAGGGATCACAAGAATCTTTATTAAATTTTTTTGATAAACATTTAAAATTAGATAAAGATTTTAATTCTAAGAATTTAAAAGACGAGAAAAAAATATGGAATATTTCATTAAATAAATGGGAAGATTTAGATAACAAATTTAATCCTGAATTTATTTTTGGACTCAAAAGCGACGGGACAGCAAATGTAGAGGTTGAAGAAGGAAGTATGACCATAAATTCAAAAGGATCAGGATGGTTCACAATTGTTCATGACCCATGGAGACCTGCTCCATCTGACGGTGGACATTTAGGTCCAAATCCAGGACAGTTTAACAGAAGCATTATTGATAAACGACTGGATGTAGGTGTTTTTCAAACCAATTCTTTTGAAGAAGATCAATATTTTTCAGGAGTCCCCTCATTAGAAATCCAAGTAAAAAGTGATCAGCCCAATTTCGATATCTGCCTTGCTTTATCTCTAGTTAAAGAAGGCAATGAAAAAGTGAATCAATTTTCAACCGGATTCTTAAGGGTTAAAAACTCCAAAATAAGTGAAGAATGCATTTATCAAATCACAATGCAACCAACAAATATTTGTTTGATTAAAGATAGCAAGCTTCGCTTATCTATATCTGCAGCAGCTTATCCCGCTATTGGAGTTAATCCTGGATTTGGGGAGGAAAATATTGGATCTCCTTCAGCAAATCATAGAGTTATTACTCTAAGTTTTAGCCTTGATAAAACATTTATGAAAATGACCCCTTTTTTTATAAATAATTAATTTTTGGTTAATTATTTGATATTATTAATCGTTAATATCTACCAGTCATGATCGAGACAATTCAAGCAGACTGGATTAAATCAGAAGCTATCAACCTAGAAAATTGTTGCAATGATAATCCATTAAAAATATTAGGTCCTCATTTTTATGAAGAAAAATGGATAATTAGGGTATGGATGCCTGAAGCCGACGAAGTTAAAATAAATTTTAAAAACAATAACTATAAGGCGGAAAGCATAAACCATAAATGGCTTTTTGAAGCTATCCTGCCTGAAAATCCAAATCACAATTACGAAATAAATATTTCACGAGGAGGGATCACACATACACAACATGACCCTTGGTCATATAGAGAAGAGTGGATGGGAGAAGTTGATAGACATCTTTTTGCAGAAGGTAATCATCATCATATTTGGGAAAAAATGGGAGCACATCTCATTGAAGAAAAGAATCAAAAAGGGGTTATGTTTTGCATTTGGGCTCCAAATGCAAAATCAATCTCGATAATTGGAGATATAAATTCTTGGGATGGAAGACATCATCCAATGCAAAAAAGATTAGGGGGAATTTGGGAACTATTCATGCCATCAATGAAAGAGGGCGACACTTATAAATACGAAATAAGAACACAACAAGGTCATATTTATGAGAAATCTGATCCATATGGTTTCCTTCATGAAATCAGACCTCAAAATGGTTCAATAGTTTCAAAGTTGAAAAACTTTAATTGGAATGATAGTTCTTGGATTGCAAACAGAGATTCTTCTAGTCAAATTAACAAGCCAATTTCAGTTTATGAAATGCATTTAGGGAGTTGGCTCCATGAATCAACAGATAATAAATATCTAGAGGACAATGGTGAACCAAGAGATCCAGTACCTGCAGCCGATTTAAAACCTGGAACGCGATTATTAACTTATCCAGAATTAACCAAGAAACTAATCCCTTACGTAAAAGAAAGAGGATTCACTCATATTGAACTAATGCCAATATCTGAACATCCTTTCGATGGTTCATGGGGATACCAAGTTACAGGCTGGTATGCACCAACAAGTAGATTTGGCACCCCAAATGAATTTAGAGAGTTTGTAAATAAATGTCATGAAGAGGGCATAGGCGTAATTCTTGATTGGGTGCCCGGTCATTTTCCAAAAGATAAGCATGGTTTAGCATTTTTTGATGGCTGCCATCTTTATGAGCATGGAGATTTACGAATAGGTGAACACAAAGAATGGGGAACCCTAATATTTAATTACAGCAGAAACGAAGTAAGAAATTTCTTAGTAGCAAATCTCGTTTATTGGTTTGAAGAGTTTCATATTGATGGCATAAGAGTAGATGCTGTAGCTTCCATGCTTTACAGAGATTATCTACGTCCTGATGGAGAATGGATACCAAATGAAAATGGTGGAAATGAAAATATAGAAGCCGTTAAATTTCTTCAACAGGCTAATCATGTACTCTTCCAACACTTCCCAGGTGCACTTTCTATCGCTGAAGAATCAACAACTTGGCCAATGGTAACCAAACCAACTGACATGGGAGGGTTAGGGTTTAACTTGAAATGGAATATGGGATGGATGCACGATATGCTTGATTATTTTGAAATAGATCCTTGGTTTAGGCAATTCCATCAAAATAGTGTGACTTTCTCAATTACATACAACTATACAGAGAACTTTATGCTTGCACTTAGTCATGATGAGGTTGTCCATGGTAAAAGTCATCTTTTGCATAAAATGCCTGGCGATGACTGGAAGAAATTTGCAAATACTCGAGCATTACTAACTTATATGTGGACCCACCCTGGTAAAAAAACAATATTTATGGGAATGGAATTTGGGCAAAGACAAGAATGGAATGTTTGGGATGATCTGCAATGGGAGTTACTAGAATTTGAGCCCCATAAAGGTATTAGAAACTTGATTGATGACCTAAACGTTCTTTATAAAAATGAACCTGCATTATGGAAAAATGACTTTGATCCTTATGGATTCCAATGGATAGATTGTAATGACAAATCTAATTCGGTTATAAGTTTCATGAGAAGAGAAAACGATACCAATGAGTGGCTTGTTGTTGTTGCTAACTTTACACCTAATACTCATGGGTCATACAAAGTAGGTGTTCCTGTGGAAGGATTCTATAAAGAAATATTTAATTCAGATGGCTCTAGATACGGGGGCAGTAACAAAGGAAATATGGGGGGTAAAGAAACTATAAATTACAATATTCATGATTATCAAAATGCTCTAGAACTTGCTTTGCCCCCATTAAGCGTGAGTATATTCAAACATCAATCAAAAAAATAAGAAGGCTCATTTAACTTACTGCTTCATATAAATGTTCATATAACGCTTTTACTCTGCTTTACATTGTAAGATTTTTAAGTTGGATTTTAAATTTTTTTTAAAAATATCGAATTGAAAAATGGGTCAAGATTTACCACTACTACTTTCTGCCGCATTAGGTAAAAAAGTAAATAGGCCTCCTGTATGGATGATGAGGCAAGCAGGAAGATATATGAAAATCTATAGAGATTTAAGGGAGCGTTACCCAAGCTTTAGAGAGAGGTCTGAAAATCCAGAACTATCATATGAGATTTCAATGCAGCCTTTTCATGCTTTCAAACCGGATGGCGTGATCCTTTTTTCAGATATTCTCACACCTCTTCCAGGGATGGGTATAAATTTTGAAATAATAGAAAGTAAAGGTCCAATTATTGAAGACCCAATCAGAACTCTTAATCAGGTAGAAAATTTAAGAGAATTAAATCCAAGCGAGAGTTTAAGCTTTGTTGGGCAAGTTCTTTCTTCACTAAAAAAAGATGTGAATAATGATGCAACTGTTTTAGGTTTTGTTGGCGCACCTTGGACTCTTGCTGCATATGTAGTTGAAGGTAAAAGCAGTAAAAATTATTCCTTAATAAAATCAATGGCTTTTAATGAACCAGGTTTACTTCATAAACTTCTTGATCATTTTGCAAAATCCATTGGTGAATATCTTAAATATCAAATCAAATCTGGAGCGCAAGTAGTACAAATTTTTGATTCATGGGCAGGCCAACTAAGCCCACAAGATTATGATATCTTTGCTGGGCCGTATCAAAAAAAAGTTGTTGAAATTGTAAAAGCGGAATACCCTGAAACACCAATAATTCTTTACATTTCAGGAAGTGCTGGGGTATTGGAAAGAATGGCAAAAACTGGAGTAGATATAATTTCATTAGACTGGACAGTAGATATTGAAGAGGCTTGTAAAAGAATCCCAAGGGGGATTGGAATTCAAGGTAATGTTGACCCTGGTATTTTATTCGGAAACAAAGAATCAATAAAAGAAAGGATAGATAATACTTTCAATAAAATTAAAGACAGGAAATATATTCTTAATTTGGGTCATGGGATTTTACCTGGGACTCCAGAAGAAAATGCTCAAACATTTTTTGAACATGGGAAAAAACTCACTTACTAGTCAAAGTCTTGGCATATAAAAACTTATTAATAACAGGCGCTAATGGATGTGTTGGCCAATATTTAGTTGATTGGTTTTTGAAAAACACAAAATTCAAGCTTTATCTGATGGTAAGAGACAAAAGTAAGTTACCAATTTCTGTTCAAGAAAATAAAAAAGTCAAGTTAATGGTGTGCGATATCAGGGAATCAAATAGGTATAAAAAGGAAATTAGTCAAATTCATTACCTAATACATACTGCTACAGCTTGGGGAGATCCAAAAAGAGCCTATGAAGTAAATATTAAAGCTTTTGAAGAATTACTAGAAATGCTTGATATTGAAAAGTTAGAAAAGATTATTTATTTTTCAACGGCTAGTATACTTGATACCCAAACAGAATTAATGAGGGAATCATTGATTTATGGAACAGAGTACATTCAAACAAAATATGAATGTTTCCAGAGACTTAGAGAAAGCTCATTTGCAGAAAAGACATTCGCTGTTTTCCCTACCTTGGTTTTTGGAGGGAATCTTGGGAAAAAAAGTAAATATCCTGTGAGCTATTTAACTAGTGGACTGAAAGAAATTGGGAAATGGCTTTGGCTAGCAAGATTTTTAAAACTCGATTCTAAATTTCACTTTATACACGCAAATGATATCGCCCAGATTTGCGGTTTTCTAATTAAAAATTATAAAGAAGAGCAATACAAAGGCTTTAGAAAATTTGTGCTAGGTCAAAAATTCATTTCAATTGATAATGCCATAATTACACTGTTAAAAAGACATAATATGAGGAGATTTTTTGCGATACCGCTTACAAAAAAAATTCTAAAAATATTATTAAGAATTCTCCCCATCCAAACTACTCCTTGGGATAGCTTCAGTATCAAAAAATATGACTTTAATCATGTCCCCATCACTAATCCTGAGACTTTCAAACTTAAAAGTTATGCCAAGTCACTGAATGATATTTTAAGGTTATCAAAGTTACCAAGCTGTAATAACAATTAAAATTCTCGCAGTTAGGTTACCTAAGCCTTGTAATATATATAGATAAGCAAATTTTTATTATGTTACGTTCAATCTTTGCAGGGTTATTTGCAATAGTTTTAACTCTAGGTCTAGGTATTTCATCAGTTTCAGCTAAGACTGTTGAAGTAAAACTCGGAACTGATGCTGGAATGCTTGCATTTGAACCAAGTACAGTAACCATTAGTGCTGGTGATACAGTTAAATTCGTCAATAATAAACTTGCCCCTCACAATGCTGTTTTTGATGGGCATGAGGAATTAAGTCATGCGGACCTAGCTTTTGCTCCAGGAGAGTCTTGGGAAGAAACATTTGATACTGCTGGAACTTATGAATACTATTGCGAGCCACACAGAGGCGCTGGAATGGTAGGTAAAGTTATTGTTGAATAAATTTTATAATAGTTAAATAACCTCTTTGACTTAATATTCATTACGGTCATATTCAATTTTTGATTGATGAAAATAGTTCCAAGCGAATTCTCAAATTCTGCTTGGGACTGTTTTGTTTTTGCCAAAGAAATTGCATATAAAAATTATCAACAAAACGTAGACTCTGATAATTTATTATTAGCTCTTATAAAAAGGGGCAATATTACAAAAAATATTTTAAAAAAAAATAATGTAAATTTAAAAGATCTTGAGAGGGAAATAATTTCTTCATTAAATGCGAAGGCAAAAATGAAAAATAAACAAGATAATTTATATATTGGTGAGACTCTTCACAAAATATTTTTGAAGGCGAATGATATTAAAAATACTTTAAATGATGTAGTGATATCAACAGAACACTTAGTTTGCGGTTTAGCTTATGATGATAATTATGGATTTCAAATTTTAAATCAAAAAGGTATTCCAGAATTTCTTGACATTATAAAGAAAATGAAGTCAGATCAGGCAGTAAAAAATGAATTTAATAGTTCTAATGAGTCTTTGGAAAAATATGGTATTGATCTAACTCAATCTGCACGAGATGGGATTTTAGACCCAGTAATTGGTAGGGATGAAGAGATTAGAAGAACAATTCAAATATTGAGTAGAAGAACAAAAAATAATCCAGTTCTTATTGGAGAGCCTGGGGTTGGCAAAACAGCCATTGTAGAAGGGTTAGCTCAAAGAATTATTAATGGCGATGTACCTTCTGCGCTACAAGATAGGAAACTAATTTCATTAGATATGGGTTCACTTTTAGCTGGAGCAAAATATCGTGGAGAATTTGAAGAAAGAATAAAAAATATTCTTAAGAAAGTGAAAGAATCAGACGGTAAGATTATTCTTTTTATTGATGAAATTCATACGGTAGTTGGTGCGGGCGCTAGTGGAGGTTCTTTAGATGCAAGCAACCTATTAAAACCAATGCTTGCGAGAGGAGAACTTAGATGTATTGGTGCTACAACTATTAATGAACATAAACAAAATATAGAAAAAGATCCTGCTTTAGAACGAAGATTTCAAAAGATAAAAGTTGATGCTCCTTCAATAAATGATACTGTATCAATTTTAAGAGGATTGAGAGAAAGATACGAAGTTCATCATAGTGTGAGAATTTCTGATAATGCTTTAGTTGCTGCTGCAACCCTTAGCGAAAGATATATTAACGATAGATTTCTTCCTGACAAAGCAATAGATCTAATCGATGAAGCAGCCTCAAGATTAAACATGGTCATAACTTCCAAACCTGAAGAAATTGATGAAATTGATCGAAAAGTTCTACAGTTTGAGATGGAAAAATTATCTTTAAAAAGAGAAACTGATGATTTTTCTATTGAAAGATTAAAAAAAATCAATAATGAACTTATATCCCTTAAAGATAAACAGGCTGAATTAGGCGCTCAATGGAAAAAAGAAAAAGATGAAATTGACGAGATTAGCACCATAAAAGAAGAAATTGAATCTGTTCAATTGCAAATAGATCAAGCCAAAAGGAGTTTTGATCTCAACAAAGCAGCCGAATTAGAATTTGGAACTTTAAATTCTTTGCAAAAAAAATTAAAAGAAAAAAGTGAGTCTCTAGTAAATTCCCAAAAAAATGGAGATAAAAGTCTTTTAAGACAAGAGGTAACTTTTGATGATATTGCAGAAGTTGTCTCAAAGTGGACGTCTATTCCAGTTCAGAATTTAAACCAGTCAGAAAAAGATAAACTCTTGAGCCTCGAGTCAATACTTAAAGTAAAAATTATTGGTCAAGATTGTGCAATTAGGGCTGTTGCAGATTCCATTAAGAGATCAAGGACTGGTCTAAATGATCCAAGCAAGCCAATAGCCAGTTTTCTCTTTTTAGGTCCAACTGGTGTTGGGAAAACAGAGCTAAGTAAAGTAACAGCCAAAATAATATTCGATTCAAATTCTTCAATTACAAGACTGGATATGTCTGAATATATGGAAAAGCATTCAGTGAGCAAAATTATAGGTGCGCCTCCTGGATATTTAGGTTTCGAATCAGGCGGTCAACTAACTGAAGCTGTACGCAAAAATCCCTATTCATTGATACTTCTTGATGAAATAGAGAAAGCTCACAAAGATATTTTAGATATTCTATTACAGGTTCTTGATGATGGAATCATTACTGATGGTCAAGGTCGTACAATCAATTTCAAAAATTCAATCATTGTTCTCACAAGTAATTTAGGAAGTCAATCAGAAGATTTCCATTGCCTTGTACTGTAGCTATATAACTAAGTTTTCTTCCACCTTTTCCAATACCCGCAACTCCAGAATCACCAAGATTAACCCCTTTTGCTTCTAAAAGTGCTTCATAGAACGCGGTAAAGTTTAAGCGTTCACCTCCGTTTTTCTTAGTGGAAACATAACCACAGGAACGAACTAGCTCAGATTTGCTAACATCACCAAGTTCTTTAACTTTTGCAAGGAGATCGCTACCAGTTAGCATAATTAATTATAAGAAAGTTGTATT
>QCPX01000011.1:0-53488 GCA_003209675.1 Prochlorococcus sp. AG-442-N07
ATCTTTTTTGTTGTTCTTTTTCTATTTTTTTTAGGAAAAAATTAATCTTAAATCCTTTTAGACTAATCAAAAAAATTATTGCACCTAATAATCTTATTTCAGTTGTAAGGAAAGGAGATAAATTGCTTTGAAGGAAAACCATCCTTGATAAAAGACCTCCAAGAACAGCACATAAAACTGATAAAAAAGGAAAAGCAAAAATCTTAAAGTTATTTTTCTCTGAGAAAGAGGAGTTTTCCTCTTTAAAATCGTTACCTTTTCTGAGAATTATGAATAGCGAAATCGTTACTATGATTATTCCAACCCATGAGTTAGTTGTTAAATTTTCATTAATAAAGAATTCTCCTGACAAAGCTGCTATTAACGGAGAAAGAGTTTCTATAGATAAAGTTTTTCTTGTGCCAATTGTTTGTAGTGACTTTAAATAGAAAGTATCACCTAAACCAATACCTATTATTCCACTAATTAGTAGTATAAATATGTTTTTTAATGCAGTTGTAGAACTTAGCTTGATAAAAGCAGGTATAAAAATTAAAAAAGCTATTATATTTTTTGTTAAATTAATATCTATTGATTTATATTTTTGAGTTTGCGCGCGCCAAATAAAGCACGCATATGTCCAAGATGTAGCAGCTCCAAAAGCAGAAAGGATTCCAATCAAAACGAATAATTTTTACAAATTTTATTTTATAAATTGAGTAAATGCTAAAAAGAATACATAAATAAGAATCAAAATCCCTGGTAAGTATTGAATTAGTGATTTGAAATTATTTTTTGTCATATTTTCTAAAATGATTTTCTTTAAACAGTTTTTTTATTAGTAGGGTACAAACTCTCTAACTTCTTTCTTCTTTGAACTTTCGCATTAATTCTTTCTTCTTTTTCTTTTTTCTTGATTTCATCATTTATCTTGTTTTGTCTATATCCAAACCAAAGGAGAACCCAAATAACAGAAGTTATAAAAAGAAGAGCAGTATATTGACCAGTCATAGGAAAGCTGGCCTCAGAATATTTAACGTAAGAAAATATTAGACTCATCTAATCAAGTTAAAGCATTAAAATAACGACTGTGTTGATTTTTTTAAAAATTTAAAAAATTAGTGAATTGCAGCCATCTATTTTGCATTTTTTTAAGTTTTTTTATTTATTTTTTATGGTTTTTGGAGTAATTTTTCTTTGTAACTCCTTGCTATTATCAGATTGAAGCATATTAAATAATAAGTTTTTGGAACCTTTTGATTTGGCAGTTGTTGGAGGCGGTGCAGCCGGTTTTATGACAGCAATTACTGCTGCTGAAAATGGAGTTAAAAGAATAATAATTCTTGAAGGCACTTCAAAACTTATGGAGAAAGTAAGGATTAGTGGAGGGGGAAGATGTAACGTCACTAATGCGACATGGATACCGAATGAACTAATTGAGAATTACCCTAGAGGTGGAATTCAGCTCTTGGAATCATTTAATCGTTTTGCTGCTGGAGATGTATACGATTGGTTTGAGAAAAAAGGGTTGCAATTAAAAATTGAGGAAGATTTAAGAGTATTCCCAGTGTCTAATTCTTCTTCAGATGTTATTGATTGTTTGAGAAAAAGTGCTTTATCAAAAAACGTAGAGATATTGACAAAATTTTTTGTTAAAGAAATTTCAAAAACTCCGGATAATATATTCAATATTTTTAGTCTTAAAAAAGCAAAGGTAGCTTCAAAAAAAATTATTCTTTCAACTGGAGGTAATCCAAGCGGATATAAATTAGCTCAAAATCTTGGACATAATATTGTTAAACCTGTGCCATCGCTTTTTACTTTTTCTACAAAAGAACCAAATTTGGATGAATGTAGTGGGGTATCGATAAAGGGCATAGATATAGAAATTGAATTAAACAATAAGAATTTTAAAAATAGAGGCGATTTACTAATAACTCATTGGGGTTTTAGTGGACCAGCAGTATTAAAACTTTCATCAATTGCAGCAAGGGAACTTTATAGCCAAAAATATAAATTTAATCTAATCATTAAATGGTCTGCTTTAAGTTATGAGGAGTTAAAAGAAAAAGTTAAATATTTAAGATTAAATAAAGGCAAGGTGAATCTAATTAACAGTAGACCTGTTCCACTATTAACAAAAAGATTATGGATTTTTTTATTAAATAAAATAGGCATTGATAAAGAGAAAAAGTGGGCTGATTTACTAGCGGATGAAAGAGAGAAAATGATAAATATCCTAATGAAGGACAAATATATAATTTCGGGGAAAGGACCATTTGGAGAGGAATTTGTTACTTCTGGAGGCGTAAAAATTAATGAAGTCAATTTTAAAAGTATGGAGAGCTTAATTTGTCCAGGATTATTTTTTTCTGGAGAAGTTTTAGATGTTGATGGGATTACAGGTGGATTTAATTTTCAACATTGTTGGACAAGTGGATGGATCGCTGGGATGGCAGTCTCAAAGTTAAAACATTAAGTAACTAATCAATAAGTAACAAATCAATAAGTTTATCTTTTTTTTATTAAGTATTAGAAGGAAAAAGTTTTTTGAAGAAACTTTAATTTTAAAGTTTTAATTATTGGTTAAGATTAATGCAGAATCTTGTATCAAAAAAAGAAGAAGAGGAAAGAAGATTAAAAGCTTTAGCAGAATATAGGATTTTGGGAACCAAGCCAGAATCATGTTATGACGATATTACAAAAATTGCTGCCACAACCTGTAATGTGCCTATTTCTTTAATGACTTTGGTAGACAAAGATAAACAATGGTTTAAATCCAAAATAGGACTTCAAATATCAGAAACTAGAAGGGACTGGTCTTTTTGTACACATGCAATAAAAGAGAATAGTCCATTAATTATTCATGATGCTTTCCAAGATGAAAGATTTATAAATAATCCATTGGTAACTGGAGACCCAAAGATTCGTTTTTATGCAGGTTTTCCCCTTAGAAATAGTGATGGTAATAAGCTTGGAACTCTTTGTGTAATAGATAGAAAGCCAGGAAATCTAACTACACAACAATTTAATATTATGGAATTATTATCCAAGCAAATAGTTTCATTTTTAGAGCTTAGAAAGAAGTCATTAAATTTGCTAGATGCATTATCTAATTTGCATAAACAGGAAGGGATTTTATCTGTATGTTCATATTGCAGAGAAGTAAAAAATAAGGAGGGCGATTGGATGCATTTAGAAAAATATCTTTCGAAAATTAGTGATATTAGATTCAGTCATGGGGTTTGTGATAATTGTATGGAAAAACACTTCCCGGATGTAATCGAAGTATGGAATAAAAAGGATTTTTTTGAAGATGGCCAGAAAAGGTATTTAGAGTCTTAGATTTAGTACCTTGCTTTTAAATTATTAATTTATTTCTAAACAAATTCTTCATTTGGTGGTTAGGATTGTATAAATTTTGACTTGAACATGTTATTAGGAACTTTATTAACAGGTGAAATTGCTAAAAGTGCATTAGTAGCATATGTTCATTATTTAGGAATTATTTTGTGTTTTGGTTCTCTTTTGTTTGAAAGATTGACTCTCAAAGTAGGTCTTAATAGAAATGAGACAATCTCAATGATAATTGCAGATGTGGTTTATGGTTTGGCAGGAGTTGCAATATTAGTTACTGGGATTTTGCGTGTTAAGTATTTTGGTCAAGGAGGTGATTTCTATACAGGTAACCCTGTGTTTTGGATAAAGGTATCTCTTTACATTCTGGTGGGATTACTTTCTTTATACCCAACAACAACATATATCTTATGGGCTATTCCATTAAGTAAGAAGAAATTACCTGAAATATCTGAGAATCTAGTTAAGAGGTTCAGACTCATCATTACTACTGAATTAGTAGGCTTTGCAACAATACCTTTGTTTGCCACTCTTATGGCTAGAGGTGTAGGTTTAGGTTGAAAAATTTATTTCTAGAAAGAAATTGTTTAATAAGTGCTAACAAACTATATAGATGGAGTTTAAGTTATAAGATTTCTAAATCTACAAAGGAAATTATTTATATTGGTTTAAATCCCTCATTATCGGATGAAGTTTTCTTAGATAATACAACAAAAAAGATTATCAAAATTTCGAAAAATAATAATTACGGCAAAGTAAAATTAATCAATCTATTTGCTCTTATTTCAAATAAACCAGAGAAACTTTTTAATCACAAAAACCCTGTGGGTTATCTAAACAACAATCATATTTATAAAAACTTAAAACACTGGTCTGAAGATGAAAATTGTGATTTATGGTTAGGTTGGGGAAACAAAGGGCAATTTCTAAATAGAAATAAAAAAATAGCAAAAAAAATAATGCAATATAATTTAATTAGGAAAAATAATTTTGATAACCCTCTCGGACCGCTTTTTATTAAAAAAACAATAAAAGATAATCCAATACATCCTCTATATTGTTCAGATAATTCCATCCTCCAATCTTATTTTTAGGTACTAAGGTTCAAATGCAAACCTAATATTTTTAGCTATTCCAATAAATATGTGTTAATTTCTACTTGGTAATTTAAACTTGTATGAAAATTTCAAAGCAATTAAATAAACTAAAAAACTTAAACGTTGAGGCAGAAAAATGTTCGACAAGAGAAGAAGCAAAAAAAATAATTAATAAAGCAAATAAAGCACAAAGCAAAATTAACAAATAAATACAAAGTAATTTCACTTATTAATAATTTATAATTTTCAAAAATATTTAATTTACACAAATACACCATATTTATTTCTTAGTATTTATGTCTTTGAAAATAATTAAAATAAGGAAATCTCACGAAAGATTTAGATCGACTAGAGAATGGCTAAATTCGATGCATTCATTTTCTTTCGCAGAACATAGGGATCCAAAATGGGATAATTTTGGGAAAATTAGAGTTATAAACGAAGATATTATTTCTCCTAATGCAGGATTTAATACACATTCTCATGCAAATATGGAAATAATTACTGTGGTAACAAAAGGAGCAATAACTCATAGAGACTCGTTAGATAATCTTGGGAAAATTCACAAAGATGAAGTACAAGTTATGTCTGCAGGTACTGGAATCTCTCATAGTGAGAAGAATGAAGAAAATGAGACCTGTAAGTTGTTCCAGATTTGGATATACCCTCAAAAAGAAAATATCAACCCCCGATATGATCAAATTTCATTAAACGAAAAGTTGTGGGATAATCTTATTTTTAATTACAAAGACGGTAAAAATAATAAGCTTTTTCTAAATCAAAGTATCTCTTTATGGCGTTGTAAATATAAACCAATTAAAGAAAAAAAATTGCCATTAAAAATCGATAAATATAATTGGATACAAATAATAGAAGGTAATCTTTTATTAAAAAGTAAAGACTCTAATCTAAATATATGTCTCGAATCTGGAGATGGCTTGGGTTTTGAAGTTGATTATTATGATGATGTCTCTATAGATACTGAAAAAGACCTAGATTTTCTCTTATTTTCGATGCCTTACTTGTAATTTATATGTTAATTTTACCCATCAACTCCTTTATTAAATGCATTTAAGGCTTGCAAAGCCATGTTAAGGTGAACTTCCATAGCACCAAGAGCAATTAAGGAATTTGGTGATTTATCTTTTAGTAAATTTTCTTTTCTTTTTGATAACTCATTAACTACCTTCTTAGTTGAAGCTTCCCAACTGTTTATTAACTCTTCAAATTCTCTTTTTTCGGTGCTTTCTATTTCTGCTAATTCGTCAGAAAAATGAGAATCTTTTTGTGCTTTAAGCATCAAGTAACTTAATTTTTTATGACTTATTGCTTGAGGTAAATTGTTAGATTCACTCATTGCTAGTAGTTTATTTATAGTCAAAATCTAACTAAATAAGTGAATATTTGCTAGAGGGGAGACGGTTGTGATGACCGACCTGAAAATTACGAAATGATACTTGAACAAAAAATAGATTTATTAACCTTTAATTTTTCACTTATTAGTTTCTTGAAATAATCTCCACGCTCTTCATAATTTTTAAATTGATCAAAACTAGAGCATGAAGGTGAGAATAATAATGTTTCAACCTTATTATTTTGTAAATAATGAAAAACAAAATTTAAAAGCTCTTTTAGTTCTGAAAATTCAAAAATATTTTTTTTAAATCCTTCATTAATAAGCGCCATTTTTAGGACTTTTGAACTTTCTCCAAAAAGGAAAACACATTTAACTTTTTTCTTTAAAACTTTTATCCATTCACTATATTCATTCCCCTTTAATCTACCCCCAGCAATGATTATTATTTGACCTTCAATTGAACTTATTCCTGCAATAGATGAGTCAAAATTTGTAGCTTTACTATCATTAATTATTTCTAGATCATCATTTTTATAAATTGTTTCCATCCTATGGGGTAATTGTTTGTAATTCGATAAAGAACCTTCAATTTTCTTCCCAGATAATCCAACTTTTCTTGCTGCTGCAATTACCAATAAAAGATTTTGCAGATTATGTATTCCTTTTAAAGAAAAATATTCAAGTTTGAATAATTTCTTTCCTCTCTCAACAATGTATGCTTGATCATCTATCCAATAATCGCATTGAATATAATTTGATTTATCGAAACTAGTTGTTATCCAAACCCCTTTTGATAGCGAACTGTAGTGATTTCTTAGCTTTTTATCGTCATAATTATAAATTCTAAAATCAGATTTTTCTAGCAAGCTTTTTTTTATGTTGAAATAGTTTTCAAGTGTTTTATGTCTTTCAAGATGATCTTCTGTGAAGGTTGTCCATATTCCAATATTAGGTTTTATTTCTGGAGATATTTCTATTTGATAACTGCTTAATTCAGCTACAACCCAATCAATTTTTTCGCGTTTTTTGGAGTAAGCATATTTACATAAAGGTGTACCAATATTTCCAGCAAAAGGAGCATGTAATCCAGTATTGCAGAGTATATGGCTTAGTAAATGAGTAACAGTGGTCTTGCCATTAGTGCCAGTAATACCTATCCAATTTGTGTCTTTTAAAATTTCCCATGCAACATTAGTTTCTCCAATTACTTTAATTCCCTTTTTTTTTAATTCAATAATAGTTTTATGGTCATAAGGTATTGATGGACTTACAACAACAGATTCAATCTCTTTAACAAAAGGTTGAATTTCTTCAAATACAAATGCTTTGTTTAGAGAAACTAGTATATTAAGTTCCTCTAATCCAGTTTTTCTTTCTAAGAATTCTATACCATCTTTACTTTCCCAAACAATTACTCTCTTATTGATGCTTCTCAAATACTTGGCAGCCCAAAACCCAGATTTACCTAATCCAATTACAAGATTAATATTTCGTTTAATTGAATGATTATCTATCATTAAATTTATAATTGCATTTATATTAATTGTGTTTAAGGGGTAATTCAATCATGAGATTTTTCTTCAGTATTTATAATATTCACCCAAGAAAAGTTAATTAATGGAAAATAATACTGCAAAATATTGGTTCTCTTGGTTTTATGAAAAGTGGGAGAAAAATGCTCCAGGTGAATTAATTGAACAGGGTTTAACTCCGTCTCAGATTGCTGAGCGCTTTGTTAATGAAAACCATGATAGTTTTATTCAATTGTCAAAAAAAATTGATGAAAAAAATTATGATGCATTAACAGAATTTATGAAACTCTCAGAGAGTGAATTACATATCTTGAAGTATTTTCTAAAGTTAGTAAAAATGAAAAATTTATAAGAAGTCTTTAAGTATTTCGAGGCTTTTATCCCATAAATTTTTTCTTTCTTTTTTATTCATGGCGAAAGGAGAAGTAGGGGATAGTTTTGGATGACCTCTGAAATTAAATCTAGGACCATAATGATCACCGCCTCTTGCGTCTGGTGAAGTAGCTGCAAAAAGCTGAGGTAAAGCACCCATCTCAGCAGTTTGAAAAATAGGACTAAATAATTCCAATGAGAATGTTTCTAATGGACCAGGGTTAGGTTTTTGAGCAGTAAAGAGATTTGTTTTGGCAATTCCTGGGTGAGCAGCTAAAGAAAGTATATTTTTGTGCTTCAAGTTCTCATTTAGTTCCAAAGCAAACATTACATTTGCCAATTTGCTATTTGAGTAAGATTCCCATTTGTTGTAATAGTTCTCGGCTTTCAGATTTTTCCAACCAACTTTGCCAAAAAATTGTGCTCCGGAAGTCACAGTCACTATTCTAGATTCTTCTTTTTTTTCAATAATTGGAAGTAGCTTTAGAGTCAAAAGCATATGAGCTAGATGATTAACTGCAAATTGTATTTCATATCCTTGGGCACTAAGAGTTTTAGGCGGATGCATAATGCCTGCATTATTGATTAGTAAATCCAGATTTTCAAAATTATCAAAAATTTTGGACTGAACTTCAACAATATTTTTTAAATCTGATAAATCTAATTCTAAAGGTGTAAATAATCCTCCAGGATTAAGACCTTTAAGTTTTTTGATAGTTTGATTAGCTTTTTCAAATGATCTACAAGCTATAACAACATGGGCATTTTTTTCGGCTAAGGCCTTTGCAGTGTAGTATCCAAGACCACTATTCGCACCAGTAATTAGCGCTGTTTTGCCTGTAAGGTTTGGAATATTAGATGTTTCCCAGTTAGAGATTTTAGGTCTTGAAATAGTGGCAGTCATTTAGTAATCCTGCAAATTGATTTGGAATTTAACCAAAATTTAATTACTTTTCCACTGTAAATACTGGAAGTCAGTATCGTGAGCTCTTATTGAAGGTACTATTTAATATTATTTTTCAATTGCATATTGCCATTCGTTATTTTGAGATAAGCTTTTCTCTCTCAGTAACTGTAATTTCCTACTATTTATTTTTACAACTATCCCATTAGTTGGATATTTGGCAAATATTTTTTTCTCTAACCAATTTTTTTTATATATTTGGATTTCGCTTTTATGATTTGTGAAGTAACTATCAGGGGTGCTGAAGCCACATTTTTTAAGATAGTTAAGGGTTTCGTATTGATTAAGTCTTCCATTAAGTATTTGGAAACAACAAAAGCGGAGACTTTCTCCAATCCCTTTCTTATCATTGAGGTATTTTCTTGTAACTCTTTGGGAAATGCCGGCAACTTTGTTTGTAGCGTATAGTTCACCTCTAATTTGAAAATCTCGTTTGATAGGAATACAATCGGGGACATTTTTAATTTGTTTAATTTTGCTTGAGACATCAAATCCTTTTTTTGTAATAGCTTTATTAAACTTGCCATCTAGATATCTAATTGCAATAGCACAGCCATCAATTTTTGGTTGAATGCTTAATCTTGTTTTTGTTAATAAACTTTCCAAAAATTCTTTATAGTTTTCTTTGGCTAATTTTGGCAAAAGTTTATTATTTTTTTGATTAAAGTAGTCAGGAACTCGATCAACAGGAATAAAGAGCTTTTCAAGTTGCTTAAATGCATCATCCGAAATTATGCCTTCACCTATTCTGTATTGTTCATCTAGATACTTAACATCTCTCACTAATAAATTATTCATAATAATTTTGATAAATATTTAAAAATCTTTTAGAAAAAACATTTAAATAAAGATTTGAAAATTAAAATTAGATCTAAAAAGTAATACACCACTAAATATCCTCCTACGCAGAGAGCGATTTAAGAGTATAAAATGAACTTATAAGGCGTATAAATTAAATACTTCAATCAAACATATTTACTTAAAAGTGAAATAGAAAATTTTAAGGATTAATTTAAAGGCAAATTTTTGAAATTTCTATCAATGCAAAAAAAAATTTTTTAAAGTTATGAGAAAATGTCATTTTTATTAAAAGCTCAAAATACCTGGGAAAATTTTGCGAAATACAAAATCAATGATTATGCAAAATTAAGAAATTTTGATTTTGGGCCAAATAACGAAAGTTCAGTTTCAAAATTATCGCCTTTTATTACACATAAAATATTGTCGGAATATGATCTGATCCATGATATTAAAAGTAAGTACAAAATCAAAAATTCAACTAAATTTGTTGAAGAAATATTTTGGAGAGTATACTGGAAAGGGTGGATGGAAAATAGACCTAAAGTTTGGAGAAATTTTATTTCAGAAAATAATCTCGATTTTGATTATGAGTTATATGAAAGTGCAATTAATGGCAATACAGAATTAGATTTTTTTAATTCTTGGGTACATGAATTAAAGCAGTACAACTATTTGCATAACCATACAAGAATGTGGTTTGCCAGTACTTGGATATTTAATTTAGGCCTCCCATGGCAATTGGGAGCAAAGTTTTTCTTTAAATATCTTTTTGATGGAGATGCTTCATCTAATCTCCTTAGCTGGAGATGGGTCGGAGGATTGCAAACGAAGGGAAAACAATATCTTTTTTCATCATCAAACCTCAGAAAGTTTTCAAATAATAGATTTAATGTAGAAAAAATAAGTAATCAACAAATTTTTCTTGAAGAATCGAATCAAATACCATTTGAAGATGAGATTTATAAAAATGATATGAATCCTAAATCAGATAATCTGATTATGTTTGAAAATGATCTACACCTTGCAACCCTTAAAAATTTACTTCCAAGCTATAAAAAAGTATTTATTATCCTTTTAGAAAATGAACAAAGACAAATTAAATTGTCTGAATCTGTATTGAAATTTAAACAAGATTTGGTCTCTGAATTTTTAGAGCAATTTGATAATGTTGAACAGATTGATCCTTATTTATTGGAAATTACTTTTAAAAATACTAACGAAATAGACATTATTTATCCTGGAGTGGGAGAAAATTATGATTTCATAACTGAGTTTAAAAATTTACACCAGAAAAAAATTTTTAATCTTGTGAGGGATGAAGATTTATTTGCTTGGAAATTTGCTAAGAGAGGGTTTTTTAAATTTAAAGAAAATATTCCAAAAATAAATCAGAGAATATTAGAAAATTTTAAAAAAAATAATTTTTAATTTAGTTGAATTCCTAACCAGAGAAAGAATTCATTAGAGAACTAAGTATAAATACTTAATTAGTCCCGACTTTTGCGCTTTAATCCACGATGAATACTGTGACTAGTTATTTTTACTTAAGGATAATTTTTTTATAGTGCTTTCAACAATTCTCACCAAGTCGTTTAGCAAAGATACTGCTTTATTAATTCTTAGAGTTATAACTGGAACTGTTCTTATTCATCACGGTTATGAGAAATTAGCAAATATAGAAAATTTCGCTGATGCTTTTGTCAGACCTTTACATCTTCCATTCCCAATATTTTTATCATACATAGCGGCATTCTCTGAAATAGGTGGTAGTTGGCTACTAATTATCGGCTTAGCTACAAGATTCGGGGCTTTGGCAATTGTGGGAACAATTTCTGTCGCTATATATCATGCACTTGTTACTTCAGGTTTTAATATTTTCTTACTAGAGCTTTTACTTTTGTATTTCGCTTCAGCAACTTCAATTGCATTAACAGGGCCTGGTAATTTCTCCTTGGATGAAGTCATTATCAGAATTTTGAAATCAGAAGATGAAGAAGATATTATTCCTTCAACAAATTCAAAACCTTCCAAGCAAGTTGAAGTTAAAGAAGAAACTAGTAAAGGTGGCTTATTTCAATTTCTGCAAGCAAACATACTCTCAGATACTTCAAGCTAACTTTTTAGGATAAAGACTATTTATTAGTTCTAACCTTTTTCGATAACTGTTCCTCTTTTCAAGTTTTATCTTAATCGTTGCTTCAGAAAGACTTATAAAAAGTCCTATAGCAGTCACCCAAGATAGAAAAATGAAAGGGTTTTCTGGAATTTCTGAGAAATTCATATGAATAATACTTCTTTTTTAAAACTGACTGATCACTATATGTATTTCAACCTAAATATACAATTTAGAAATATTTAAGGATTAATTTCAACTTTTTTCCATCTCTTACACTTTTCCCAAAGATATCTTTTATGAATAGGCTGTTCTAATTTAAGAAGATCTACTGAATCGATTTCAAAATTTAGAACTACAAAATTTTCTGACTTGGGAAGATTGGATAATATTTCATAATCAGATTGGACTTTTGGGTTTATTTTCTCTCCAGGAGATCTCCAAAACCAAGAAGATTTTGATTTTTCTGATAATGAATCCCAATAATTTTTGTTATTACTTAATTCACGTATTTTTCCTTTGAATCTATATTGTGATTTGGTTTTCAAAAAGAACCATAATATTTCTGCATTAGGGTTGGACTTTAAATGCCCAATTTTTTCACTCCTTCTATCTGTGAAAATTATCATTGAACTATCTTTATGCCATCCTCTGAAAACAACTGTTCTTAATCTTGGCTCATTTTCTTCGCTAACTGTTGCAAGCTGTATCCATCTATTAGAGGGTGATTTGCCCTCTTTTTTTCTAGAAGATTTTAAATCTTGCCTCCAACTGGGTAAGTTGTTATCAGGCATTTAATTTAGGCAAAATAAGACCACTTTTCTTTTTGTATTCTTCGAATGAATCATATTTTGAGAGCGATTTATCTTTTTTTATCATTCTTGGTAGAAAAACTATAGAGAAAAATATTGCAAGAATTACTAATGGAACGAAACTCATTGAGAGGATGGCGAATGATAGATAAATTAGTATTTCTCCTAAATAATTTGTATTTCTTATATTTTTGAAAAATCCTTCTTTAATTAGATCTTTTTTTAATTTAAGAGAAAAATATTTTTGGGCATCACTAGCAAAGTGTAGAAACACACCAATTATATTTATAGATACAGAAGTAGCTATTACAATATTTGGAACAGATTTCTCAGATGAGATAAGAATGTAGGGAGCTACCCAGTAACTTCCAAGGAAAATAAAACCAGTAACTGAAGTTAAAAAATTGATTTTTTCTTTAAAATAAGGATCTGGGAATATCTTTTCTTTTAAAAGCCAAAGTAATCCATAAGTACCATGCAGGGCTAAATAAACGTAGGGAGCGATCGTAAAATTATCAAAAAAAATCATAAGACCTATCACTACAAATGCAGTGAGCCCCTTATGTAGATTAATTATTTGATTAAGTTTCATCTTTTTGAATAATCTAAAAAATGAAATTATTTTCTGTGGATCTAACCTAAGTCGTCAAAAGTTTTAATGGGCGATACTGGATTCGAACCAGTGGCCACTACCGTGTCGAGGTAGTGCTCTACCACTGAGCTAATCGCCCTAATTGAAGAAATTTTTTATTCCCCTTATAAGAAAATAGCAGGTTGCGTTTCATTTTCTAAGTAATTTAACTTTCCATCGTTCTCTTTTGGTTATTTCTAAATTTAAAATTTCAATAAATCCTTTATTTTCAAGTTCTAGTTTGTCGCCAATTTTTAGATTAATTGTTGGTTTATTAACTTTGCTTCCATTTAATCTGAGCATTCCATTTTCTATCCTTTCAATGATTTTGGTTCGTGATACCCTAAAGCCAGCTGAAGCAATAGCATCTAATCTTGTTGAAGCTTCTACTGTATTGACAAGTTTTTTTGTTCTTCCAGAAGGTATTTGTAATTCATCTATACCTACTACATTAATCTTTACTTTTACGTCTCTCAAATAAAAAATCTTTTCATCAAGATGCTCAATATCTAAATTATCAATTATCCCTTGTGCTCCCCTATCGCCAATAGTCCATATATCTCCTACTTTGCTTTGATTTACCCCATTTTCAATTAAGAGGGATCTAAAATCGTCTTGTGTAGCATTATCAAATAAAAAATTTCCATTAATTTTTATTCCTTGAGCTGGAAAATTACTTTTTAGCGCATCCTCCTCAAGAATATTATCCCCTCTAAAGCAAGCTATCCTAGATCTTTGAGAAGAGGAGAATCCTCCATAAATAAAAAATTTGAAATCATTTAAATTATCAAAATCTTTTAAAATCTCTTCGCAAACATAAGTTGAATTAAATCCAGTCCAATAAGTTTCCCAGTGTTTGTAAGCTAAGTTAGCAATATTTATTAATTCCTCAGTTTCTTTTTTGTAGTTTGAATTTATTAAGATTTCTTTTAAGTCAATCATTTATCCTTCTAAAAAAATTATATCTTTTGCTTCTGATTGTTTTATCAAAGCCCAAGGTAATTCAGTTCCAATTTGATTTTCAAGCAGAACAAGCCATTTACCCTCTTTATTAAAATTAATAATTGATCTCAACTCTTTATTTCTATTAATATTGATACTCGCAGAAGAGACAATGCTTCCTAAATATCCTGAACCCATTCCTAAAAGTCCTCCAATGAGAGATTCACCGATGTTATTTAAACCAAGAAAGCTGAAGGTAGATAAATTTGTCATATTAGAAAAAGCTATTCCAGCTATAAACCCAAACGGCATTAGCCATCTACTCATATCTTTTTGCCTGATCTTCCTATCAAGTTTTGGATTTAAGATTCTTATATCTTCAAAATTTTGAGATTTGAATAAGATATTTGCTTTCTCATTTAGCAATTCTGTCTCGTCTGATGATATTTTCTCACTTATTGGTGGGATCAAAATAGCTTCAGAGAACACTACTGATTTTTCGTTGAAAACATCAAATAGCTGGATACATTTATTAATGTCTTCAAATATCACAATACTTTTAGTCAAATTTCAATCCTCAAATGTTTGTGTGTTATTCAAATTAATAAAATAAGATACATACACTATAGATTAAGTTAAAGTAAAAGATTAAAGAACCAATCTTAAATGACAAAAGTTCTCATTACAGATCCAATTGATCAAAAAGGAATCGATATTCTTTCACAAGTTGCTCAGGTTGATCAGAAGATAGGGATCTCAGACTCTGAGTTATCTTCCATTATTAAAGATTATGATGCTTTAATGATTCGCTCTGGTACTCAAGTGACCGAAGAAATTATTAACTCTTCAAGTAAACTGAGAATCATTGGGAGAGCAGGAGTTGGGGTCGATAATGTAGATGTTAAGACTGCTACGCAAAAAGGAGTCCTTGTTGTTAATTCTCCAGGGGGCAACACAATAGCAGCGGCTGAACATACTATAGCTATGATGTTGGCCTTATCTAGGCATATTCCAATTGCTAATAGTAGTACTTTGTTAGGTAAATGGGAGAGAAAGAAATTCGTTGGGAATGAGCTTTATAAGAAAAAATTAGGTGTAGTAGGTTTAGGGAAAATTGGTGCTCATGTAGCAAAAGTTGCTAATGCATTAGGAATGGAAGTTTGCGGATATGATCCCTTTGTTTCAACTGAAAGAGCTCAACAAATCCAAGTTAAACTATCTGATCTAGAAGATTTATTCCAACAATCTGATTATGTAACTTTGCATTTACCTCGCACACCAGAGACAGAGAATTTAGTAAATATGGAGGTGCTTAAAAATATGAAAAGTAGCGCAAAATTAATTAATTGTGCTCGAGGAGGCTTGATTGATGAAGAGGCATTAGCACAAGCTTTAAATCAATCATTGATTGCAGGTGCTGCAATAGATGTTTTTTCTAAAGAACCTTTGGAATCTAACTCACCACTTTTGAAGGTTGAAAAGAATCTAATTCTTACCCCCCACTTAGGAGCATCTACTCGGGAAGCACAAGAAAATGTAGCTGTTGATGTTGCGGAACAAATAAGGGATGTCTTGCTTGGTTTATCTGCTAGAACTGCAGTAAATATTCCAGGTTTGAGCCCAGATATTATGGATAGTCTGAAACCTCATTTGCAGTTGGCTGAAACCATGGGTCTGCTTATAAGCCAGCTTTCAGGTGGGCAGATACAGAAACTAGAAGTAAAGCTTCAAGGTGAATTTGTTCAACATCCTTCTCAGCCATTAATAATAGCTAGTCTAAAAGGCCTTCTAAGTAAAGCTTTGGGAGATAGGATTAATTATGTGAATGCTTCGCTAGAAGCAGATTCAAGAGGTATTTCAGTAGTCGAGAATAAAGATGAGGCAAGACCTGAATTTGCCAGTGGTTCGCTTCAGTTAACCACTTATGGAGATAACGGTGACCATAGCGTAGCGGGAAGCATTTTTGCTGATGGGGAATTAAGAATTATTAGTATTGATCAATACCCAGTTAATGTATCACCAAGCAGATATATGTTGGTTACTAGACACAGAGATATGCCTGGCATTATTGGCAAGCTGGGGTCTTTATTAGGTAGCAACAATGTAAATATTGCCTCAATGCAAGTTGGGCGCAAAATTGTTAGAGGGGAAGCTGTTATGGTTCTAAGTATTGATGATCCAATACCTAATAAGTTGCTTGATACCATTATTGAAGTAGATGGGATTACCAACGCTAATCCAGTTACTCTATAAAAAGGCCAGGTCTATTAATGACAATTAAAGATTGG
This sequence comes from Prochlorococcus sp. AG-442-N07, assembly GCA_003209675.1. GTDB lineage: Bacteria > Cyanobacteriota > Cyanobacteriia > PCC-6307 > Cyanobiaceae > Prochlorococcus_A. Next base: position 16,246 of record QCPX01000011.1, read on the forward strand.
TATAAACTAACTTTTCTGATAGAAAGTGATTCTGAAGAAATTATTATTTGGAAATTAAATGAGCTGGGAATATTTAGTTTTTCATTTGAATATTTTATTAAAAATGAAAATAAAAAAGAAGTTAATATATGGCTTCCAATTGATGATTGGGATGAGAGTTCTAGAAGTGGTTTTGAAAAAATAATTAGCAAACTTTTAAACATTAATCCCCCTAAGAATCAATTTTTTGAATGGAGTATTATCAAAGAGGAGGATTGGTTAACAAGTTGGAAGAAATATTGGGCTCCTGAATTAGTAGGAAATCATTTTTTAATATTGCCTTGTTGGATAAATCTAAATAAAAAATTTAAAGATAAACAAATCATAAAAATTGATCCTGGAGCAGCTTTTGGTACAGGAAGTCATCCTTCAACTTATCTTTGCTTGGAAAAAATGGAGAATATTTTATTTTCTGATAAAAAGGTATTAGATATTGGGAGCGGTAGCGGGATTTTGAGTGTCGCCGCAAGTTTACTTGGCGCTAAGGAGGTTTATGCAGTGGATAATGATTATTTAGCTATAAATTCAACAAAATCTAATTTTCAACTGAATTTCGGTAATTTAAACAAATTAAATATATATTTGGGATCTTTTAATGAGGTAATTTTAAAAAATCAACTCGAACAATTTGATTTTGTTTTATGCAATATTCTTGCTGATGTAATAAAAGGAATGATTCCAAATATCTATAAGTGCTTGAGAAACAATGGGGAAGTAATTTTCAGTGGAATTCTGAATTCACAAAAGGATGAAATTATAAAAATATTAATTCAGCATGACTTGAAATTATTGGATGTATCAACTAGAAAAGATTGGGCATGCATTTCTGCGCAAAAAGCCAGCAATCCAACCTAAGTATAAGTTTTTCTTATAGATACTCTTTCATACATTTTATTGTGTCATTTTTTACGTCAAAATCTCACATATCGACCTAATCGATGTTAAAAATGTATTTGATAGGTATTAATTACCAACAATTTTTTATTTAAATGGCTTCTTACAAAGTTACTCTCATCAGCGAAGGTGAAGGTCTCAATTCAACTATTGAAGTACCTGATGACCAATACATCCTCGATGCGGCTGAAGAACAAGGTATCGACCTTCCTTATTCCTGCAGAGCTGGTGCATGTTCAACATGTGCTGGAAAAGTTACATCAGGTAGTGTTGATCAGTCTGATCAAAGTTTCTTGGATGACGACCAATTAGAAGCTGGTTTTGTTCTTACTTGTGTTGCTTATCCAACATCTGATGTAACAATTACAACTCATGCTGAGGAAGAATTGTACTAATTATAAAAATTTAACTTTTCTAAGTTGATTATTGATTATTTCTCTGCCACCCTCTATGAAGGTGGCTTTTTTTTTTTGTGAATGGATAAATTTGAATTTTTCAAGACTGGCAGTGTTCAATCAAGTTATGGTGGTCAGTACAGTTATAAGGTAATTGGCCCATGTTGCAGACTTTATGACAGGGAAGAGTTGCCTTGGCCATGCTCAAGGCTTGCTTGGAGAAGTAAGGAGCCTAGTTGGAGAAGAATAGGGTCTAGGTTTGTTGCTGATATGGCTTCAAGAAAATGTCCATCTTACTCAGTTCAGATTTTGGAGCCTGGATCAAAACCTGTTGAGACAGTAATAACTCTTTTTTCAAAGAAATTTTCTTCTGATATACAAGAATGGTGGTATAGCAAAAAACCAGGCTCAAAAGAACCTGGTAATATCTTCCCTTCTGAAATTAAATAGCTTTAAATATTATGCTTTTGGCTTTGGAGGCATGTAACCTTTTAAGCCAGTGCATTCAAGACTATCAATTGTATTAACTCCAGTTTGTGAGTTAGTTCCACTAGCTCTTTCACATAATGATTTTCTTTGAGAAAGGTCAAGATTTGCATCAGTAAAGTCTGCCCCATCAATAATTGCTCCATCAAAAACACTTTTCATTAGCTCGCCATTGGTAAGATTTGCATCTGTAAAATCGGCATTATCAAAGCGTGTTGCATATGCAATAAGGTCCGTCATATTGGCTCCTTTAAAACTAGAGTTTTTTGCAGTCGTCACACTCATATATGCACCTTGAAGATTAGCTTCTCCTAAATCTTGATTAGATAAATCATATTTAACATATTCAGTATTATGAAGGTCAGCACCGTGAAGATCATCTTTTAGAACGTCAACTGATGAAGGATCACTAGGATAGAGTGCATTTGCAGATATTGGATGAATAAGTAACCCAATAATTAATGGAAGAAAAATAAATAGTCTTTTACAAGACTTATGTAGTGATGAAAAAATAGAGACCATTTCGATCGACATCAAATAGAAAAACCTAAGACTATTATTTCATGGGTTGGTCATTTACAACGCTCCTGCTAACGAACTGTTGCAGTTTATTTTATTTCTGCCGTTAGAAAATCTTTTGCAAGCTGAGTATTTGGAAAAACTTTTTGAGCCTCTTTAAGCAAATCGCTTGGAGTAATTGCGTTTTTATTAGTATATCTTGGACTTAAATGAGTAATAATTAATTTTTTTGTGTTAGATAATAATGCTGTTTTGGCAGCCATGATTGTTGTGGAATGTAATTTTTCGTATGCCATGCTTTCATCCTCCACTGAAAAAGTCGATTCATGTACGAGTAAATCGGCATTTTTTGATAGTGAAACAGCTGATTCGCTAAACACTGTATCTGTGCAATAAACAAAACTTTCACCTTTTCTAGGAGGTCCACAGAATTCTTTCCCATCGAATGTCCTGCCATCCGTTAATACGACTTTTTTACCTTGTTGTAATTCTGAATAAATTGGTCCAGGTGCTATTTTTAGAGACTCTGCTTTTTTGATATCAAATATGCCTGGTTTGTCTTTTTCACTCACCCTATAACCATAAGCAGGTATTTTATGTTTAAGACAGGCGCAGTTTACTGTTATTTTGTTGTTTTCAAATAGGATTTTATTTTCTGATGCAAAATTTTCAACTTCCACAAAATTTAATGGAAAAGACAATTTGCAAAAACTACTTTTAAGTGATGAATTTATAAAACTTCGCAACCCTGAAGGACCGTAAATTTGAATACCCTCACTATTTCCTGATAAACCTAAGGTAGCTAAAAGTCCAGGCAAACCATAAATATGATCACCATGCATATGAGTAATAAATATTTTCTTGATTTGTGAAGATTTAATATTGCTTTTCATTATTTGATGTTGCGTTCCTTCTCCGCAATCAAAAAGCCAAACTTCTGATGACTGTGATAATTTAAGTGCTAGGGAAGAAACATTTCTCGTTAAGGATGGGACACCTGAGCTTGTTCCTAAGAAGGTGATATTCACTTATTTATGATATTTTTATTGTTATATCTGGATTAAATTTAGACTTTTAGTCAAACTTAGGCAAATTAAGCATTTGTTTTTAAACAAAGTGATACTTAAATTTAAAAATAACTATAGAAAATTTTGCCTGATAAGCATTTTATTTATTTGTATTTTTCAGAGTGAAAGTGTTTTTGCATCCAGAGAACCAATCATTAGAGTTTTGATATCAAAAAATAACAATTTAAGGATCAGATCAGATAGATCAATTCCTTTAACAATAGAGGGTAAATTTTTTTCACGCAAAAGAATAAAAGGTCTAACTTTGAAAAATGAGAAAAATAGAAAAATTTTATATTTTGATAAGAATAAACAAAAAAAATATGACTTAAAAAGTAATCAAAAATTTCAAGTGAGTTCTTCCGATGGAAGAGGTATTTGGGTAGGTCAGAAGAGATTTGCTGGTAAGCTTAATCTATTTGTACTCGACTCCGAAATATTGGTAGTAAATGTTTTAGGAATAGAAAAATATCTTAATAGCGTAGTGGGTTCAGAAATGCCAACAAAATGGCCTATTGAAGCATTAAAGGCACAAGCAATTGCCTCAAGAACTTATGCTTTAAAGCAAAAGGGAAATAATTTATTTGATATAGATTCAACCCAGAAAAATCAAGTTTATAATGGCTTGGAATCAAGAACTTATAAAACTATCAGAGCCGTTAAAAGTACAAGATCTTTGGTTTTAACGTATAAAAATAAATTAATTAATGCTTTGTTTCATAGCAGCTCAGGTGGAATGACAGAAAATAGTCAAGATGTATGGAAAAATAAATATCCATATTTATCAAGTGTGAAAGATTTTGATAAAAATAATCCAAAATTTAGATGGCAAAAAAAAATTTCGAGTAATGAATTAATAAATTTATTTCCAAAGATTGGAGGTTTAAAAAATATAGAGATTTTAGATATTACTAGTACAGGGAGGGTAAAAAATTTAAAACTTATTGGTGCTTATGCTTCTGATCAAATATCTGGGGTAGATTTTAGAAAAAGATTAGGCTTGAACAGTAATTTTATCAGATTTAAATTTTTTGAGGAAGAATTAAACAACAATACTGCTCTAAAGAAAGGGTTGATAGTTTTTGGACAAGGATCAGGTCATGGAGTCGGAATGAGTCAGTGGGGGGCTAAATATCTGGCGTCTAGAGGCCAAAAAGCTGAAAGAATATTAAAGCATTTTTATAAGGGTGTGCAGGTTAAACCTTTTAGAAAAGATTACCTATAGAAGTTATTTAGCATTAAGGACTAATTTTGGATTTATATTAGATTGCTCTTCATTTAAGAAACCTATCCCAAGTAGTATTTGTTTTTTATCTATTACTTTTACGGGTTTTTTGTAGTTAAAAGATTTGTTTTCCTTGAAGTAATTAATATCAACTCTAATTGCTCTTCCTGTTTGCCAAAAATTGATTTGTTCTTCGGTACTTAAGACAAATGATGAAATGTGATTAAGAGCAGAAATTGTGGGAATAATGAAATTTTTTGAGTTTTTTTTATCTTTTTCGATATCAGATATTTTTATCGAGTTTTGTTCATCAAAGCCACAAGCTGAAATTCTTTTTAGCTGTAGAAGGCAACCCTCGGAATTAAGAATTTCTCCTAAATCTCTTGCAATTGCTCTTATGTATGTGCCAGCTGAACATTTAACTTTTATTTCTATTATTCCGTTTATTTGGTCCCATTTCATTAAAGTAAGTTCGTCTATTTTTACTTCTCTTGGTGCTAATTCAAAAACTTCATTCCTGAAAGATTTTTTATAAGCCCTCTCACCATTGATGTGCACACTAGATACTTTCGGCGGAATTTGTTTAATAATTCCTCTAAATCTATTTAAGTATTGATCTAATTTTTCATCACTGATTTTAGGCCAACTTTTTTGATTAATTATTTCTCCGTGAATATCATCAGTGTTAGTTCTTATCCCTAATTTAATTTGTCCTATGTAAGTTTTACCCTGAGGTAGATATTGAATAAATCTTGTTGCACTGCCTATCGCGATTGGTAATATTCCTATAACTTCTGGGTCAAGAGTTCCTGTGTGACCGACCTTTTTTGTATTTAGTAACTTCCTTATTTGTTTAACGCAATCATGTGAAGTACATCCTTTATCTTTATTGATTACTAAGAATCCATCTTTAGTTTCCATTTTTAATATTAAGAATACTTTGAGAAAGATTTATAACCATCCTATGATTTTGATATTGGAAATCTTAGAGAAAGAAATTGAAAGACAATAATTTTATTTTAAAAGAGTTTTTAGATAATGCTTTTAATTTGAAATCACATTTAATGGAATACTTATCTATAAGAGAATGTGATTTAGATGGATTCCTTGCAAATGCAAAGATGAATTTGGCAAATTCACATCCTGAAGATGCTTTGAATGATGTTTCGGATTTTTATACTGAAATAGTTGGAGATAGGCATGTAGCTGATTTAGCTGCTTGGCATCTCACGAGTAGGGAATACATCGCTGATACTTTAAGACTTCAGCAGAGATTTTCTAGAGATTTGGTTTTAGATTTTGGAGGAGGAATTGGAACGCATGCCTTAGCTAACGCTATGTCTTCAAAAGTTGAGCATGTTTTTTTTGTAGATATAAATCAAACAAATAGAAATTTTGTTGAATACAGGGCAAAGAAATTAGGAGTCGAAAAAAAACTTACTTTTTGCAAGACAATTAAAGATACACAAATATCTAAATTTGATACGATAGTTTGCCTTGATGTTTTGGAACATCTTGCTGATCCAGCTTCACAAATTGAGATTTTCAATGAGTTTATGGATCCTAATTCTATTGCTTTATTTAATTGGTATTTTTTCAAAGGAGAAAAAAATGAATATCCGTTTCATATCGACGACATTCAAATTGTTGAAAAATTTTTTGAGACTCTTCAATCAAATTTTTTAGAAGTATTTCATCCTATTCTTATAACTACAAGAGCTTATAAGAAAATTAGATAACTATATTAACTCTTTTTCTATTTCTTAAATTTCTTTTAATGCTTTCGAAACTTACGGTTCCTTCTTTGAGTGCAAAAAGGGTGTCATCTTTACCTTTACCGACATTGATACCAGGCAAAAAGGATGTACCTCTTTGGCGAATTAAAATTGATCCAGCAGTTACTTTTTCTCCGCCATAAGCTTTCACACCCAATCTTTTGGAATTTGAATCTCTTCCGTTTCTAGTAGAACCTGTTCCTTTTTTATGTGCCATTAGAATTGCTTAATTTTTAGATTTTTCGGATTTTGGTTTAGTTTCCTTTTTTACAGTTTCCTTTTTAGAAGAAGACTTAGGAACACTATTACCTACTGTAATAGATTTTACCATAACTCTTGTAAGTTCTTGCCTGTGTCCCATCTTCCTTCTTGTCTTTTTTTTGGGACGCATCTTGTAAACAAGAATCTTCTTATCTCTTTTATGAGAGATCACTTCTAATTCAATTTTTGCATCCTTAACGTAAGGTTTACCAATAGTGATGGACTCTTTGTCCTTTAAAACTAAAACTTTTTCCAGTGTTATCTTGTCTTTTTCTTTTGCATTTAACCTGTCTATGTCATAGTATCTGTTAACTTCGAACCAAAATTGTTGACCTGAAGTTTCTGCTATTGCATACAATTCATTACTTTCAGAAGAATTGTTTGAGGAGTTTTTAGAATTTGTCATATCTTAAAGACGCTACTAGGCTCAAATTAATAATTTGATTAAGCCCAATAAGCAATCATAATAGTTTGTTTATTTTCTTATTTTGTAGTGTAATAAGTCAAGGGTTGTTTTAAATCTTTTATATCAATTCAGGAATTATAACTATGGCAGCAAGGAAAACATATATTTTAAAACTCTATGTTGCTGGAAATACTCCTAATTCGATGAGAGCTTTAAATACCTTAAGAGAAATTTTAGATAATGAATTCAAAGGAGTTTATGCTTTGAAGGTTATCGATGTACTTAAGCAACCACAACTTGCAGAAGAAGATAAAATTTTAGCCACTCCAACATTAGCTAAAATTTTACCCCCACCAGTTAGAAAAATAATAGGCGATCTTTCAGATAGAGAGAAAGTTTTAATTGGTTTAGATCTACTTTTTGATGAATTAGCTGAAACTGAATATAGTGGAGATAAATAATATATAAAACTTTTAAAAATTAAATTCAAAATTTATTTTATTTTTGTTTAATTAGCACAAAACTATGAGTGATAAGAAATTTGGAAAATCAAATAAAATGGAAGTACAAAAATTACCAACTGGTATAGAAGGTTTTGATGATGTTTGCAGGGGTGGTTTGCCTGTATCTAGAAGTACACTAGTTAGTGGTACTTCAGGAACTGGTAAAACTGTTTTTTCTCTGCAATACTTACACCATGGAATTTGTAATTTTGATGAGCCTGGAATCTTTGTAACATTTGAGGAATCACCCTTAGATATAATTAGAAATGCCGCAAGTTTTGGTTGGGATTTACAAGAATTAATTGATCAAAATAAACTTTTTATTTTGGATGCATCTCCTGATCCTGATGGTCAAGATGTGGCTGGAAACTTTGACTTGTCTGGTCTTATTGAGAGAATTAGTTATGCAATTAGAAAATATAAAGCTAAAAGAGTTGCAATAGATTCAATAACTGCTGTCTTTCAACAGTATGATGCTATTTACGTTGTTAGGAGGGAAATATTTAGATTGATAGCAAGATTAAAAGAAATAGGTGTGACAACAGTCATGACTACAGAAAGAGTGGATGATTACGGACCAATTGCTAGATATGGGGTAGAAGAATTTGTATCTGATAATGTTGTCTTATTAAGAAATGTTCTTGAGTCAGAGAAGAGAAGAAGAACCCTAGAAGTTCTTAAGTTAAGAGGTACTGTACATATGAAAGGTGAATATCCATTCACTATGGGAATGGATGGAATAAGCGTGTTTGCCCTAGGAGCAATGAGATTAACGCAGAGATCCTCAAATATTAGGATTAGCTCTGGAGTTAAAGATCTTGATGATATGTGCGGAGGAGGATATTTTCAAGATTCCATTATTCTCGCCACTGGAGCAACTGGTACGGGCAAAACAATGCTTGTATCAAAATTTGTTGAAGATGCTTATAACAATAATGAAAGAGCAATACTTTTTGCGTATGAAGAATCTAGGGCTCAATTGCTTAGGAATGCTACTAGCTGGGGTATAGATTTTGAAAAAATGGAAAGTGATGGATTATTAAAAATTATTTGTGCATATCCTGAATCAACTGGTTTAGAGGATCACTTACAAATTATAAAAACGCAAATTAATCAATTTAAACCAAAAAGAATGGCAATTGATTCTCTCTCTGCATTAGCCAGAGGTGTAAGTTTGAATGCATTTAGACAGTTTGTAATTGCTGTGACTGGTTATACAAAACAAGAGGAAATAGCAGGCTTTTTTACTAATACTGCAGAAGAATTTATGGGAAGTCATTCTATAACTGATTCTCATATCTCAACAATTACAGACACCATATTGTTGCTTCAATATGTAGAAATAAAAGGTGAGATGGCACGAGCTTTAAATGTTTTTAAAATGCGGGGATCATGGCATGATAAACGAATAAGAGAATTTATCATTACAAACAGTGGCCCAGAAATAAGGGATTCTTTTTCTAATTTTGAACAAATATTTAGTGGTGCCCCTCACAGAGTTATGCCTGATCAAAATGTTCAAAATGTTTTTAGAGGAATAGATAATAATTAGATAATTTCTTGAATTTCAGAACCTGGAAAGGAATCTGAATTATTAATAGCTTTTGTCAATAATTCATCTTTATCTGATTGTGCCAAGGCTAAATCAAACCAAAACGTTGTTCCTACTCCTAATTCACTAGCCATACGAATCTCCCCACCGTGTTTTTCAATTATTCCCCGCACTATAGATAAACCTAAACCGGTCCCTTGCTCAGTATGAACAGAATTCTCTACTCTATAAAAACGATCAAATATCTTTTCTTGATCAGCCTGAGATATTCCGGAGCCAGTATCAGCAATCTCAATTCTTACTTTTGGAAGTGGTGAAACTAATTCACATTGAGGGGCTGCATCATTTTTAATACTTGGAGGGAAAGCAGGACAGGAATCAGGCCAAGTATAAGCTCTTATAGTTAGGGCACTGTTTTTTGGACTAAATTTCAATCCATTTCCTAGTAAATTATCAAAAACCTGCAAAAGCAAATCAAAATTTCCAAGAATTGGAGGAATAGTTTCCTCTATGTCATGAGCTAATGAAACATTTTTTTCTGAAGCATTAAGTCTATAATTTCTAAGAGTTTGTTCTATTGCTGGTTTTATGTCCATTTGCTCTAGCTGAACAATTTTCCCAGACTCCAATCTAGATAAATCTAATACATCATTTACAAGTCTTGTTAACCTATCAGTCTCTGAATTTGCAATCCCCAAAAATTCTATTTGTTCTTCATCAGAAAGCTGATCTTTTAAATCATGTAAGGTCTCTACGTAACTTTTGATATTAAAAAGTGGCGTCCTTAATTCATGAGATACATTGCTTATGAATCTATTTTGCGCTGCGTTAAGTTCAACTTCTCTAGTTAAATCTTGGATTGTTACAGCAATTCCTTTTAATTCAACTTTATTTGTATCTAAAACTGATTGCAAGACAATTCTTAAGGTTCTTGCAGGTTCTCCTAAACTGAATCTTAAATCGTCCTTCTCCTTTTTCCTGTTTAAGATAGATTCTATATTTGAATGTAAGTCGTTGGATAAAATTTCGGGAATTTCATTTAAAAAATATTTACCTTCTAGAAATCTTCCTTCCCAACGAAATAATCTCTTTGCTGTTGGATTAGTAAGGACAATCTTGCCTTGCGAGTCCAATAATATTGCACCATCAGCCATTGTAGCTATTAATGATTGCTGCTTGATTTGTGCCGCTTTTAGTTCTTCTATATTCGCTTCGTCATAATTTTCTAACTGTGTTGCCATTCGGTTAAATCCATTTAAGAGTTCTCCTAGATCACCTGTCATGGGTAAAGAAATTCTAGATTTAAAATTTCCTCTTGAAATTTCTCTAACACCTCTCACTAATTCTCTGACTGGTCTTGTAATTGTCAGTGCATTAAATACAGCTCCAAGTATTACTAAAACCCAAATAGAGATAAAAACTGCAATGGTTACTTCTCTAGTTAAGGCAGCACTGGCTAGTGCTTTTTTATTAGGGGTGACTCCCAAAGCTAAAGTTCCAAGATATTTGCCTTTCCACAACATTGGGACAAATACATCTGTTACCTGACCTTGAGGTGTCGCATGCTGCCTAACTAAAGGGAATTGAGGTCTCTTCTTCAATTCTGAAGGTAGTTTTAATTTTCGAGTGAGCTGAAACTGACTGTCTGAGTTTGTTGGCGTTGCACTTATCGGTATCCCAAGTTGAACAATATCTTCGGCATCAGTAAAAAATATATAACGCAGGTTTCGACTTGATCTCCAGAACTTTTCAGCTACATTTGAAATTTCTTTTTTTTGGTTATTAGCGACTAATTCTGTAACATTCCCAGATAACAATAAGCCAAGATCTCGAGCATATCTAGTATCATTCATACCTGCATCTCTTTGAATGCTATTTAATGCAAAAAAAGTTATTCCTGTCATAAGGAGGCTTACGACAAGAGTTGCTATGGCTAATAACTTTGTTCTTAAACTGAACCCACTCCACCAAGCGAGAAGTCCATTAATCCAATAGTTAACATTCATATCTTCATTATCAGTGATGTTATATTTTCTACTTTCTCGATTATTGGTATCTACCATAAGCTTAATTCTCCTTAGAAAAGTTTTTTCTCACTTGATGGCCTATGTCATTTCTAAAGTAAATGCCCTTAAAATGGATTTCTTTTAAATTTTTATATGCTTTTTCAAAAACCTTATCGAAGTCTTTATCTTGACAGACAATACTTAAGACTCTTCCTCCAGCAGTTAATAATTTCCCACTTTCACTAAAAGAGGTGCCTGAGTCAAAAAGTTGACAATCATTTGAGTCAATCTTGCCTATTTTTATTTGATAGCCAGTTTTATATTCGTGAGGATAACCTTTCGAGGTCGCTATTACACAACCACTTACTTTATCAACAGTATTAATTTTTTCATCACCAGTTAAACATCCCATTGAGCATTTTTCTAAAAGAAATACAAAATTCTGATCCATCAAGGGCATTATTGTTTGGCATTCTGGATCACCAAATCTGCAATTATATTCTATAACCTTGGGCCCAGATTTTGTGATCATTAACCCAAAATAAATTACTCCTCTGTAATCAATATTTCTTTTATTTAACTCATTTATTGTTGGTTCAATTATCTCTTTGATGATTCTATCAAGGTAATCTTCTGTTAATAATGGGGCAGGAGAATAAGCTCCCATACCTCCTGTATTTGGACCTTTATCTTTTTCATTAAGTCGTTTGTGATCTTGTGCCGTTGGGAGTAATGTATATCTCTTCCCATCGCATAATGCAAAAACTGAAACTTCTGGCCCTTGAATTTTTTCTTCTAGAACAACTATATTCCCAGAGTTGCCAAATTTCCCATTAAAAATTGTCTCCGCTGCTCTAAAGCATTCATCTTTTGAATTAGGAATAAAAACACCTTTACCTGAAGCTAGACCATCAGCTTTTACTACAAGTGGAATTGATAATGAATTAATCATTTTTTTGGCTTCTTCTAGAGAATTGACTTTCCAAAAGTTTGCAGTTGGAATATTTGCATCTTGCATAAATTCCTTCGCCCAAGATTTACTAAATTCTAATTTTGCTCCATCTTTGTTAGGACCAAACACTTTAAAATTTTTTTTTCGAAGAAAATCAGCTAATCCATTTGCCAAAGGTATTTCTGGTCCAATAACTACTAAATCTATCTTAAGAAAATCAAGCTTTTCAACTAGTTCATTTTTATTATTTATATTAATATTTATTCTTTCACATTTATTTATTCTTTCTGAACCAGCGTTACCAGGTATTAAATAAACTTTTTTTACTAATTCATTTTTTTGAATAGCCCAAGCCAAAGAGTTTTCTCTCCCGCCATTTCCAATTATTAAAATATTTTCTAATCTAATAGAGTTCTTTGAACTAGGTGAATGAATTTTCATATATTTGTTTTTTAAGGTTATGAGGTTTCGATCAATAATCAGTTAAAATGAATTTAAGTCATTTGAAGTTGATCTCTAATAATTATGTTAATTATAAAAAGTACTTTATTTATATTAATGAGGTCTTAAGTTAATGAATAAAAAATATGAGTTAATTTATGAAGGCAAAGCAAAAAAAGTATTTACTCATGAAGATGCAAATAAAGTAAAAATTGAATTTAAAGATGAAGCTACAGCGTTTAATGCGTTGAAAAAAGAAAAATTTGAAGGTAAAGGCAAACTTAATTGCTTAATAAGTGCAAGAATTTTTGAGATTCTGATTAAGAAAAATATTCCAACTCATTTTATTGAACTTGAAAATGAAAATACAATGATTGCAAAAAAAATAAAAGTAATTCCATTAGAAATTGTTTTAAGAAATACTGCTTATGGTTCTTTGTGCAAACAAACCACTATTAAACCTGGAACTTTGTTATCTAAACCATTAATTGATATCTATCTTAAAAATGATGAACTTAATGATCCCCTTATTTCAAAAGATAGAATTGAATTAATGAATATAATAAGCTCTGATGATCTAGAGTTAATAATAAATTTAACCTTAAAAATTAATTTAATATTGAAAAGTTTTTTTAAAAATATTCAACTTCAACTTGTAGATTTCAAGCTGGAATTTGGATTTGATTTTAGAAATAATATTATTCTAGGGGATGAAATAAGTCCTGATAATTGTAGATTGTGGGATCTAAATCAAAAAAATGATACAATTGTAAGTCTTGATAAAGATAGATTTAGAAATGATTTAGGTGGTTTAATTGAAGCCTATAGTGAAATCCACCGAAGAATTAACGATTTTCTTACACCTAATTGATTCAATAATGAGGTGTTAATCTTAATAACAAGTACTATGCAAAAACATTTTTTAAAAATTGGAAAGGTTTTCATAAATGTTGCCTGTACTCCATTGTTGTTTATATCAAATAATTCTGAACTGGCTGCTAAGTATTTGCCAAATGAAGTTGATCAATCAGTAAAAACTTTAGAAATAAAAAATATTAATAATGTTTTATTTCAAGGGATTGATCTTAAAAAAGAGAAAAAAAATCTTCTTGCAGAAAATAATAATGATATTAGTGAAGAAAGTGTTCTTATCTCAGAAATAATTATCGAAGGTTGGGAAAATCATCCTGAGGGTAGAAAACTTGAATTGGCTGCATATGATTCCATGAGCATAAAGCCTGGAAGTATTGTTGATAATCAAATTTTAAACAAAGACCTAAATGCAATTTATGCAAGTGGTTGGTTTTCAGGAGTTAAAATAAAGTCTCAAGATGGACCACTAGGTGTGAGGCTAATAGTAAATGTAGTGCCTAATCCAATTTTGAAAAAAGTTGAACTTAAACCAAAAAACTCGGTAATTCCTAATGAATACGTAGATGATATTTTTAAAAATTATTATGGGACAACTCTTAACCTAAAGGAATTTCAAAATAAGATAGAAATAATAAAAAAACGTTATGAAAAAGCGGGTTATTCTTTAGCTAGAATAAGTGGCCCCGATAGAATCTCTGATAACGGAGTAATAATATTAAAAGTTTCTGAGGGCATTATATCTGACGTTAAAATAAGATTCCCAAATTCTGAGGGTGAATTTATTATTGATGGAAAACCTAGAAAAGGGAAAACAAAAGACTGGGTTATAAAAAGAGAATTAAAAACACAACCTGGCACCATTTTTAATAGAAAAATTTTAGAAGCTGATATTGGCAGACTCTATGCCACATCATTATTTGATGATGTAAAGGTTTCTCTTGGCCCTGATAATTTAAATCCTGGTCAAGTTATAATTTTTTTAGACTTGAGTGAGCAAAGAACAGGATCGTTAACAGGTGGACTTGGATATAGCAATGGTTCTGGTATCTTTGCCTCAATTGGTTTACAGGAAACAAATACACTAGGGAGGGCATGGTCTACAAATTTAAATCTTAATTTCGGAGAATATTCAACTACTTATAATTTTTCATTATCTGATCCATGGATTAAAGGAGATAAACATAAAACATCTTTTAGAACAAATCTTTTTTTAAGCAGAGATTATCCACAAGAATTTAAAAGTGAAAAAAATGGGAGATTATATGCAGTAGATGATCAAACACCAACTAGCTCTGATACTTTTTCATCAATAGTTTTAGAAAAAACAGGTGGTGGATTTTCTTTCTCAAGGCCATTAAATGGCGGAGATCCATTTAAGGTCTCTAAATGGAGAGTTCTTGCAGGAATGAACTTTAAGAGAGTAAAGATGATTGATGGTGATGGAAACAAAAAACCTTATGGTGATAAGACTCCAACCACAACCAAAAATAATATAAGCGATATTATTTGTATAGGATTTACTCCAAGTGATGGTTCATGCCCTGATGAAAATACATTAGTGAGTGTTATTGCAAGTGCATCTAGAAATAATTTGAATAATTCCATAAACCCAACTTCAGGAAACAAATTAAGCTTTGGTACTGAACAGTTTGTCTCAATGGGAAAAAATTCTCCAACTTTTAATAGAATGAGAGCCTCATATTCATTTTTTATACCAACAAAATTAATAAATTTAACGAAAGCATGTAAGTCTAGCAATGCTACTAGTGAAGACTGTCCTCAAGCTATTGGGTTTCAATTTAAGGCTGGCACTATTCTTGGGGAATTGCCTCCTTACGAAGCATTTTGTATGGGAGGGACATCATCTATTAGAGGATGGGGATCATGTGATTTGGCTGTAAGTAAAAGTTTTGTAGAAGGTACTGCAGAATATAGATTCCCTGTTTGGAGAATGATATCGGGAGCTTTATTTGTTGATGCCGGAAGTGATTTAGGCTCTCAAAATGATGTCCCAGGAAAACCTGGTAAATTATTGCAGAAATCAGGTTCTGGCTTTTCCCCTGGAGGTGGAGTTGGGGTTAAAACACCAATCGGTCCATTAAGATTAGATGTTGCTAGCAAGGACCTAAGTGGAGATTGGAGATATACACTTGGAGTTGGATGGAAGTTTTAAGTGTTTTCTTGGCCTGCTAATTATGATTCTTGTTATACCTTGGCTGGTGTTATCTCCAGAGAGGGTATAGGCCTACATAGTGGAGAAAAAACCAGAGTTACAATTTCTCCCTATGAGAAAGAAGGATATTATGTTTCTTTTAGGGATAAACCAAAAGAAATTTTTAAATTAACTCAGGATTTAATTGGAAGTACTATGCTTTGTACGGCGGTTAAATTAGGTGGGAGAAATTTGTATACTATTGAACATTTATTGTCTTCACTTGCCGGTTGTGGGTTAAGTTATATACATATTGAGGTTGATGGGAAAGAGATTCCTCTTTTAGATGGATCGGCAATCCAGTGGGTTAGAGATTTTGAAGAAGTAGGGATAAAAAAAGCACCTAAACCAGATAATTTCTTTCAGGAGATTAATAAATCAATAATTTTAAATAAAGAAGACTCAGTTATTGCAGCAACTCCTTTTGAAAAAACTACAATTATATCCACTATAAGTTTTTCCTATAAAGCAATAGGAAATCAAACTTTTGTGATTGATTTAAATCCAAAAAGTTTTGTTGAAATGATAGCTCCTGCCAGAACATTTGGTTTTAAAGATCAATTTCAAGAATTAAGTGAACTTGGACTAATAAAAGGCGGAAGTTTGGAAAATGCACTTGTTTGCGATGGTGAAAAATGGGTTAATCCACCATTAAGATTTGATAATGAACCAATAAGACATAAAATTTTAGACCTAATTGGGGACTTGGCTTTGGTAGGGTTACCTAAGGCCCAAATTTTAGTTTATAAAGGATCACATTCTTTAAATGCTTTGTTGGCCTCATCGCTAAAAAATTAACTTTATCTTTAATTGTTTTGGAAAAGAAATTATCTAGTGAAAATAATCAACTTTCATCTGAGCACATACTAGGTTTGTTACCTCACAGATATCCTTTCGCTCTTGTGGACAAAGTCATAGAGAATATCCCTGGGGAGAGAGCTGTTGCAGTAAAAAATGTAACTATAAATGAGCCTCAATTCCAGGGACATTTTCCTGAGAAACCCTTGATGCCTGGGGTTCTTATTGTTGAATCAATGGCTCAAGTTGGTGGCATCATAGTAACGCAAATGCCTGATCTTCCTAAAGGACTTTTCGTCTTTGCTGGAATCAATAATGTTAAATTCAGAAAACCAGTTGTGCCAGGAGATCAATTGATAATTTCTTGTGAATTATTGTCTATTAAAAGAAAAAGATTTGGGAAGGTTAAAGGTGAGGCGCACGTTGATGGGAAGTTGGTTTGTGCTGGAGAATTAATGTTTTCATTAGTTGATTAGGGATATGGATCATAAAAATACTGAATTAAAATCAGGCCTTAGTGGTGTAAAAGTGCACCCAAATGCTTTTGTTGATCCAAGTGCCGAATTACATGATGGGGTTATTGTTTCTCAAGGAGCTATTATCGGTCCTGATGTAACTATCGGGAAAGGAACCGAAATAGGACCGAATGCTGTTATTTCAGGAAGAACTCAAATTGGTATTAACAATAAAGTTTTCCCAAATGTTTTTATAGGTCTTGATCCCCAGGACCTAAAATATAAAGGGGCCCATACTGAAGTAATGATTGGAGATAATAATACTTTTAGAGAATGTGTAACTATTAATAAGGCAACTGATGAAGGAGAAAAAACAATTATTGGAAATAATAATTTGTTGATGGCTTACACTCACATCGGCCATAATTGTGAACTTGGTAATAGGATAGTTTTATCAAATAGTGTTCAAGTTGCAGGCCATGTAAAGATTGAAGATAAAGCTATAATTGGCGGTTGTTTAGGTATTCATCAGTTTGTACATATCGGATATTTATCAATGGTTGGAGGGATGACTAGAGTAGATAGAGATGTACCTCCTTTTTGTTTGGCCGAAGGGCATCCGGGAAGACTGAGAGGTTTAAATAGAATTGGAATTAAGAGAAGTGGTTTAATGGAAAATAAAGATTTTGACTTAAAGTTACTTCAAAGTACTTGGAATATACTTTTTAAATCTAATGATGCGATTTCAAATTCATTAGAAAAAGTAATGAAAGAAGAATTAGATATTTCATCCTCAAGATTATGTAGTTTTTTAAAAGAGTCAATATCTAAAGAAAGAAGAGGACCAATGCCTACAGTGAATGTATGAATAAAAAAATATTTATAAGTACTGGAGAAGTCTCTGGAGATTTGCACGGAAGTTTTTTATCAAAAGCATTGTTAGATGAAGCTAAAAAAAAATCTATAGATTTAGAAATTTGCGGATTAGGCGGTGAAAGGATGAAGAAAGAAGGTGTAAAAATTCTTCAAGATACTACATCAATTAGTGCAATTGGAATTTGGGAGGCTTTACCTCTTATTATTCCAACAATAATAATTCAAAAAAGGTTCTATAAATTACTAAAAAAATATCCTCCTGATTGCTTAATTTTGATTGACTATATGGGACCCAATATAAAAATTGGTACAAAGTTAAAAAGATCGAAGACTAAAATTCCAATTTTTTACTATATTGCTCCACAAGAGTGGGCTTGGAGGGTTGGTAATAATACTACAACAAATCTAATAAAGTTTTCTGATAAGATTTTTGCAATTTTCAAGAAAGAAGCAGCATTTTACAAAAAGAGGGGCGGAAATGTTTTTTGGGTTGGACACCCAATGATTGATTTAACAAAAAAACTTCCTCTAAAGAAGGATGCCAGAACTATTTTAAAACTTCGCCCAGATCAAAACATCATACTTTTAATGCCCGCATCAAGACCTCAAGAATTGCGATATATATTACCTACTTTTATGAGGGCGGCTAAAAAATTACAACAAAAATATCCAAGGTTGGTTGTCTATATTCCCTCCTGCCGGGATGCTTTTGATGAAATATTCAAAAAAGCCTTTATACAATATCAAGTTAAAGGACTTGTGATTTCTCAAAAAGATAGTGCAAAATTAAAGCCTTACATTTATTCCCTCACTAAAATTGCTCTTTGTAAATCTGGGACAGTTAATATGGAATTAGCTTTATATGGTATTCCACAGATTGTTGGTTATAGAGTAAGTAGGGTAACTGCTTTTATTGCAAAAAAAATTCTCAATTTCAAAGTAAAATTTATTTCCCCTGTAAATTTGTTAGTTAATAAATTTATAATCCCTGAGTTTGTGCAAAAGGAATTTGATGAAAAGAAAATTTTCTATAAATCTTGTAGGATTCTTGAGGGGAAATCAGAAAATATAAAAATTAAAAAAGGTTATGCTTTTTTAAAAAAAGAATTAGGAAAAAAGGGCGTAGTCCAGAGAGCTGCTAAAGAGATTATTAATTCTATTATTTGAACTTTATAATGGAATCATGAAATATTTCTTTTCTCTAATAATTGCTCTTTCAATATTTATTAACCCTTTAAACGCTTTTGCAGAGGAATTGATTCTTGGAGGAGGTTGTTTTTGGTGTTTAGAACATGACTTAGAGTCATTAAAGGGGATAAATTTTGTGCAAAGTGGCTACTCAGGCGGAGATTCACAAAATCCTACATACGAAAATCATGAAGGACATCAAGAAGTGGTTTTGGTGAACTATGATTCCAAATTGGTAAATTTACCCGAGATACTGAGGCTCTATTTCAGAAATATTGATCCTCTGGACGGCAAGGGCCAATTTTGTGATCGTGGAGATTCTTATAGGCCAGTGATCTTTTTCAAAGATGCAACTGAGGAAAGTGATGCCATAAATGCAATTGTTTCCGCCTCTTATGAATTGCGTGTGCCATTAGAAAAAATATCTGTAGAACTAAAATCAAAAGGTAAATTTTGGTTGGCTGAAGAATACCATCAGGATTTTGCTGAGAGAAATGAATTAAAATATAAGTTCTATAGATTCTCATGTGGGAGAGATCAGAGATTGGATAAATTATGGGGGGATAACGCTAGATCAATAAATCTTTGGACTGAATAATTTTAAATATAGTTATTTATTTTTAATCCATTGAACAAGAGTTTTAACTCCAAAACCGGTTGCACCTGATGGGTGTATTCCCTTATTCTTATCAGTCCAACAAGTCCCAGCAATATCAATATGAGCCCATTTAATCTCTTTTGCAAAGAATTCCTCTAAAAACAAAGCAGCAGTTATTGACCCACCTGCTCTAGGACCTGTATTTTTCATGTCAGCTATATGAGACTTTAACCCTTCTTTATAAGATTTTTGTAAAGGCATTTGCCATAATTCTTCTCCAGACTGGGCTGATGCAGCTTTTAGATCATTTGCTAGATCATCATTATTACTCCAGAATCCAGCTACATCATTCCCTAATGCCACAACAATAGCTCCTGTTAAAGTGGCGAGATCTATTATTGAATCTGGTTTTAAATTTGATGCGTAAGTTAAAGCATCAGCTAATGTGAGTCTACCCTCTGCATCAGTGTTATTTATTTCAATTGTCTTACCATTAGATGCTTTAACTACATCCCCAGGATGTACTGCAGATCCATTTATCATGTTTTCGCAAGATGCCACAATAAAATGAATTTCTAATCCCTTTGGTTTTATTGCCCCAAGTGCTTTTGCTGCTCCTAAAACTGCTGCGCTTCCGCCCATATCATATTTCATCATTTCAATTTGAGAGGCTCCAACTTTCAGATTGTATCCTCCAGAATCAAAGGTTAAACCCTTCCCAACAAGCGCAATCTTTTCTTTTATAGGCCCCTCTGACTTCAAAGTAAGATGTATAAATTTAGGATCTAGATCAGATCCTTTTGCTACAGCTAAATATGCACCCATCCCTAAATCTTCACAATCTTTTGCCTCTAAAATTTTTACTCCCAAACCATGATCTTTGGCTATTTGAGAAGCTTGTATAGACATTTCCTGAGGAGTAAGACTATTTGGAGGGGCGGCTACAAGTCTTCTTGCTAGTTCTACACCTTCACATATTTGTGATGTCTCTTCAAAGCTAATATTCTCACATTTTTTCAAATTCAAGAACTCTATTTCTTTAAGAACTTTCTTTTCATCTTTTTTCTTATTGAATCTATTGTCCTTATAGGCAGATAATCTGACTGACTCTGCTAATTGATTTATTTCTAGTTTTGAATTTATAAATTCCCAAGGTAGCAAGATGCTCATTTTTTCATTTTTATCAACAGTTTTCCTAACTAGATTTCCTATAGAGTTTTCTATATCACTTTTATTTAGGTCTTTTGATTTGCCAAGACCAACTATGAATAAAGTTTCTAATTTTTGATCTAAAAATTCAAAGCTTAAAGTTTTTCCTTTTTCTCCTTTAAATTTTTTTTGAGTAATTTTTTTTAGTAATAATTTTGGGTCAATAACAAATTTTATGTTTTCAAGTTGGCTTGCAATTTCTTCCTCTAAAACTCCAAAAATTAATGAAGCACCTTGCCAGTTATCTAGATTTTTTTGGAATGTGGAAAATTGCATTTGTAAAATGGTTTTAATTAACTTTTAATTGTTTGTGAAAGTAGTTGCCCACCTATCTCGAGTTTCTTTATTAAAAGGTGGTAACCATAAATATATCAGTTGCTGTTCTAATTTACGTCTTAATTTTACTTCTTTAGGTACATCTAAGAAGAAACGAATATCTTGGTGACTTGAGAGTTTGTTATGAGCTAGAGCTTCTTTATAGTTCATGAGGTAATTTTTACAGTCATGTTCTCCCTTCCATCTTTTATTTGCTGAATTTGTTTCTCCTATATAAAGGATTATTTTAGAACTCTCCATCGAGTCAATTACAAAATACATTGCTGGCCCATTGTGTATATATTGATTGGTTCTCCAGAAGTTCAATGATAATGGCTGCAAGGAAAAAGGATCAATTTTTCTTTCATTGGAAATTGTTTTTATAGGAAGACTTGTTTGGTGCAAAGTTTTATTGAGAGTATCTTTTGAAACTTTGAATTGGTGATTATATATCCTATCCCTCCATTCAGTTAGAATTTTGCCTTTTATTTTTAGATTATTTGAGTGTTGAGAATTTATTGATGTATTTACATTTGAACCAAATAATTCAAATTGTCTATTTTGGTTTGAAATATTATTTACGTTAAATTTTTCCAATATTTATAAAATATGTTTACTAAATTTAATTCTGAAAAAATATAAATCAAAGAATTATTTATAAACTAAAATTTATTAATCTTCTAATCAATTTAAAAGATTCTTGTTATCTTGTAAATGAGCCTTAATCTGCGAAGTAAAAAAATAGAAATGGGATTCTTTGAGTCAGACATCGTTCAAGAAGAAGCTAAAAAGCTTTTTACAGATTACCAAGAACTTATGAAACTTGGCTCTGATTATGGAAAATTTGACAGAGAAGGGAAGAAAATGTTTATAAAAAAAATGGAATCTCTTATGGATCGTTATAAGGTTTTTATGAAGAGATTTGAATTGTCTGAAGATTTTCAAGCAAAAATGACAGTAGAACAATTAAAGACACAGTTAAGTCAATTTGGGATTACTCCTGATCAAATGTTCGATCAAATGAATAAAACCTTAATAAGAATGAAGGATGAACTTGATAAAACTTCTTAAAGTTAACGATTAAAGCTTCATGACAGATAATTTAAAATTGCCATCATGGCTGTCAAGAGGAATAGAAGAATATTTTCCAATTAAGGGAACAGATCAAACCTTTTCGGAAATAATTGATCATGCGAAAAAAAATAATAAAAAATTAAGGGTTAAACTCGGCATCGATCCAACTGGAACCGATATTCATCTTGGGCACAGCATATTGTTTAAAAAACTTAGGGCATTCCAAGATAATGGACATGTTGCAGTTTTAATTATCGGGGATTTTACTGCTCAAATTGGAGATCCAACCGGAAAAAATAAAACAAGAGTTCAGTTATCGGAAAAACAAGTTAAGGAAAATGCAAAAACATACTTAACCCAACTAGGGATGGGAAAGCCAGCCAATGAATCTATTTTAGATTTTGATGCAAAAGATAGAATAGAAATTAGATATAATAGTGAATGGTTAAAAGGATTAAATCTTAATTCCATAATTGACTTAATGGGGAGTGCCACAGTTAGTCAAATGCTAGCTAAGGAAGAATTTAATAAAAGGTACACCGCGCAAGTTCCAATTTCTTTGCATGAATTCTTATATCCACTATTACAAGGTTACGATTCGGTAGTTGTTCAATCAGATATTGAGCTTGGAGGCACAGATCAGAAATTTAATATTGCAATAGGAAGAGACCTTCAAAGGCATTTTAAACAAGACCCTCAATTTGGTGTTCTTCTGCCAATTTTGACAGGTTTAGATGGAGTTAAGAAGATGAGTAAATCTGAATTTAACACCGTGGGTTTAACTGAAGATCCTCTTTCAATGTATTCAAAATTAGAAAAAGTACCCGATAATATAATACCCACCTATTTTGAATTACTTACTGAATTAGATTTAAGTTTTTTGGAAAACTCAAATCCTCGTGAATTACAGAGAAGAATGGCTTTAGAAGTTACTACTTTATTCCATGGGGCGGAAGAAGCATTAAGGGCGCAATCAAACTGCGAAAAATTATTCCTTGGACACAAAGAAAAAGTTGGAGAAATTCCAGAGATTTCTTTAAAAGAAGTAGTTTTTCCAGTAAAGTTTTTCTACTTATTAAGTGCTCTAAAACTTTTCAAATCTAGTAGCGAATCCAAAAGATCTATTAAAGGTGGGGGTGTGAAAATTGATAGTCAAAAAGTAATAAATCCTGATTTAGTTTTTAATTCAAAAAATGATTTGGAAGGAAAAATTTTGCAAATTGGAAAAAAAATAATTAAGAGGTTTGAAAACTGAAAATTGATGAATAACAGATTTAATTCAGAAGATAAAATAATATTGGCAATTGATGGATTAGATGTAAGTCAAGCAAAATTACTTTTGGGAAAATGTCCTAATATTAAGTGGGTTAAAGTTGGTTTAGAACTTTTTGTTAGGGAAGGTCCAAGAGTTATTGAAATATTAAAAGGTTTAAATAAAAAAATTTTTTTAGACTTAAAATTTCATGATATTCCAAATACCATGCGTGCAGCATGTTTCCAAGTTTCAAAATTAGGGGTTGATATAATTTCTATTCATGCTTCAGCAGGTTTAAAAGCTCTTAAGGATTCGAAAAAAGCATCTTTAGAAGGAGCCACCTCAGTCAGTGTAAAACCTCCATTGGTTGTAGGAATAACTGTTTTAACGAGCTTTTCTCTTAAAGATTTTCAAAATGATCTTGATAGAAATAATTCAATTGAAGAAAATGTATTGAGACTTGCAAAGTTGTCTTTTGATGCCGGATTAGATGGATGTGTTTGTTCCCCTTGGGAGGTAAAAATGTTGAGATCTATATATAAGGATAATTTTGAACTTATTACACCAGGTATTAGATTAAATATTGACAATAAAGATGATCAAAATAGAATTATGACCCCCTATGAAGCTATAGATAATGGCTCTTCTAAGTTGGTAATTGGCAGATCAATTTCAAAAGCTATAGATCCTAATAAAGCTTTAATAGAAATATTTAAATCTATTGATTCTGATTAATTTTGGATTCTTCTCCCTTAAGCAATCTTATTATGTTTGTTCTATGTTTCCAGATTACTAAGAATGAGACAATTAAACTTATAAAAAAGTATGAGTGCATAAATTTACCTAGGTAAAAAAACATAAAAATAGGAAGTAAGATTGCAGCTGAAATACTTGATAAAGAAACAAATTTAGTTTTTGTTAGGACTATTAAAAAAATGCCAAGAGATGCGAGTCCAACTTTCCAAGAAAGAGCTAAAAACATACCTAATCCAGTTGCAACAGCTTTCCCTCCTTTACCTCTAAGCCATATTGGCCAAATATGTCCTGAGATAGCGGATATCCCTGCTATAACTTCTATTAATCCTTGATCAGTGTAATATTGAGCAATTTGTACTGCAATAAGGCCTTTCCCAACGTCAATGATAAATACAAAAAGTGCTGGCCATTTCCCAACATTTCTTAAAACATTTGTGGCACCTGTAGAACCAGAACCTATAGTTCTTAGATCTATATTTTTGAGATATTTCCCAATTAAAAAACCTGTCGGAAGTGATCCTAAAAGATAACTTGCAAAAATTATTAAGATATTCATAAAGCTTAGTTTAGTTCAAGATCATCGTAAATTTCATTATCTGAACCAGAAAATGCAACCCATAATGGGAATTGAAGTATTGGAATTTCAACAGAGGTTTCTGCTGCATCAATGATAATAAATGGCAATTCTTCATTCGCTTCTAATCTATCAGCTCTCTCGATGACACCTTCAGGCCTTTCAAAAAGAACAATCCCACTATTAGGTCCAAAGTCATCCCTTGTTAGACCAAGTGAATCTTGAAGAATTCTTCTCCATTCACCTAATCGTTCAGGCTGCGAAGCTAAAATAAGAGTCTGAAATTGATCTCCATATAATTCGCCAAGAATAGATATTAAGCCAGCTGATAACAAGGCATTTTTTTGTCGAGATCCTCTACTTTCAAGAGAACCTCTTCCGCCCATGTTAAAGAACCAATCATCCATAATTTCTATATCTGAGGAATCAAGACTCCGTCTTAATTTCCAAGGTTCTGCATAAAAGTCGGGTTGTTCTGTGAAACTTGAAAAGCAACTTTTTATAATCTCTTCATCTGGCTTAAATGTCTCGGAAAGAGCAGGAACATTAACTACATTATTTGTGCTATTTCCTTGCTTTTTCTCATCAAGGGGAGAAGGCTTTACGATTATTGGTTGAGAAACTAATTCAAGTTTCTCTACGTTTTGTGAAAGATTCTGCAAAGCTCCAGTTAAGTACTCTTGAAAGCCTTTAACTCTTTTAGCAATATTATCTGACTGTCCTTTAAAATTAGACTCAATATCCTTTTCTATTTCATTTTTTTTGGTTTCTAACTCTTTTATTTCTTTAACTAAAGAATCTTTTTTTGAAAAGAGATCTCTAAAAATTTCATTAGAAATTTCATCAAAAGATTTAGTTGATTTATCGTTTTTCGGTATAATTTTTTTATTTTGAGTTGTTTTTTTCTTACTAATTTGTTTTGTTTTATCATCTGAAATCGACTTATCTATTTTTAATTCCTTTTCAGGATTATTGTCGGAAATTTCTGTATTGGTCATTTAAATAATTTTGATGATTAGGCAAAGTCTGAATTTTAAGAATTTTTAATTTCTAGGGAGTCAACTTTTTTTATGAGCTCATCTTTTAATTGCTTTGGATTAAATAAAATTGGTAATAAATGAGGACTGGACTTTTCTCTAAAATAAAAAATACCTGGGATTATAGGGAAAAAGAATTTCCATGATATCCAGTTCTTGAATGGAAAAGTTCTAATCTCTTTCCCTAATTGTAAAACGATAAAATCATCATTTGTAATTTTTATTCTTAAGGTGAATGACTGAAGTAATAAAAAAAAGCTAAAAGAAGCAAAAACTATTGTTGGCAAAGAACCAATATTCAAAAACAAAAGCATAAAACTTAAAACTATTAGAATGATTGGCAACTGAAATGATGGAGATATTATTACTGGTTCCTCTTTTTTTGATTTAGTGTTAAACATAGGGTCATCCAAATAAAATTTGTGTTAGAAACACATCCATTAAAGATACAGTAACAAGAGTCATTACGACTGCGCCTGTTGTACTTGTTCCAACTTCTTTTGGACCACCTTTAGTTGTGAGTCCATATCCACAAGCAATGATTGAAATAAGTAATCCAAACACTACAGATTTTATTAACATTGAAGTTAAGTCTGAACTGGTTAAACTCACATTACCTGATCTTACAGATGTCCAAAAAACGATTGGAGGAACTTTATAAAAAATTGTGCTCCAAATTTGTCCGCTCCATAAAGCTACAGATAAAAACAAAAGACACTGTATTGGTGACATTATGACCATCGATAGTAACCTTGGGACTACCAAATATTGGACTGGTTCGGTCCTTAACATGGTTATTGCCTCAATTTGTTCTGTGACTTTCATAGTGCCCAGTTGAGCAGCATATGCAGTGGCAACCTTTCCAGTCATTAAAGTAGCAGTGAGAAGAGGAGCCATTTCTCTCGCCATCCCTACTGCTAATAAACCTCCAATTTCACTTGAAACCCCCATGCTTGTAAGTTGTGATGCAACTTGAATATTAAAAACTGTACCTGCGGCAATTCCTGTAATTAATACAATTAACAAACTGCCAGGACCTGACTCCATAAGTTGGTCAAAGAGATCATTTTTGGAAATTTTACCCTTAAAGATAAAATTAATTGCTTGCCCGCCAATGATTAAACTGCTTAGAAGTCTTTTGAAAAAATTAAGGTAGTACATATCTTTATATTAGTTTGTAATTAATTTCCGATCCCATTTTCTCATAATTAAAAGACCAATTATTACCAGTATTGAGGGTATAAAACCAATACATAATCTAATAGTTAATTGTGCTGAGTAGCATTGTTCAATAATATTTAGACCATCTTTATCAACAAAGCATGATTGATAGCCTGATAAATACAATAAAAATCCTAATAATTGAACACTAAACGCAATACCAATCTTCTGAATAAGTACCATCCAAGCAGTATATAATCCTGCTGGTTTCTCTGGGTCTTCGTCTATTGCATCAGGAAGTAGTGACCAAGGGATAAGAAAAGCGGTTGAAGCTCCAATGCCAATAAGACATATTATGAAAATTAAAAGAATGAACAGAAATATGTTGCTGGCATTTAGGAATAAACTATCTCCAGCTCCTGAAATTTTTGATAGTGAAGGTAAAAATAAAGCTGCTGTACATGAAATAATCCACATAATCGCTCCATAGTTTAACGCTGAAATCCTGTTCAATTTATTTGATACTCTGGTCCATATTTGTAAACCCACTAAAGCGCTAATTTGGAAAGGTATCGGGACCCACTTCGCAATATATGTTGGTACGTTCAGTACATCCTCGACATAGATTAACGCTACTGTTTGCATTAATTGTAAGGCGCACCAGAGAAGAATATAGAGCGTAATAACTTTTAGAAATTTTTTATTTCTGAAGATCCTTTTGAATTGAAGTGTTATAGCTTCAACTTTTCCTGAAGGCCTTCTTGCTTTTTTTGCGAATGGAGCTAATCCCCAACAAGAAATTAATGTTGCAGCAACTGCAATACATCCGCTTATTTTACCCATTAAAAAATATTCATAATTTGCTGATCCTTCGGAACCTAATACAACTCCAGCAATTATTAAACCAGTTAGTCCTGCGATTATTGAGCCAGTAAATCTAGATGCGTTTAGTCTTGTTCTTATTGCTGTTTTTTCAGAAATTTCAGTAGAAAGAGCAGCGAAAGGAAGATTAATGCTTGTATAAGCAGTCATTACGATTATAGAAATTATGGCATAGTAAATAGTCTTGGTTAGCACTGAACCAGTGGGTGTCCACCATATCGCAGCTAAAGAGAAACCAAGGGGAACAGATGCTGCTACCATCCAAGGGATTCTAGGCCCCCATCTTGATTTAGTACGATCACTTAACCATCCAATTAGCGGATCATTTACTGCATCCCATATCTTTATTAACATCAATAATGATCCTGCAATTATTACGGGTAAACCAGCAGAAATAAAGAATTTGAAAAGAAAAAAACCAAATTGTGTCGCGACTAAACCTGTGCCTGCATCTCCTAGCCCATAAGAGAACATTAATCTTGTTGTTGATCTAGAAATATTTTTTTTCGAGTGTGAATTTTCCAATCTTTTTACTTTGTTTATTGTTTGATAATGTATTATTGCAATGGTAATTCTATTACTTAATGCGGGCGTGGTTTAGTGGTAAAACCTCAGCCTTCCAAGCTGAAGATGCGGGTTCGATTCCCGCCGCCCGCTTTTAGAATAAATTATTTTTTGCCCTAAATACTTCTTCTGAAATGATTAGTAAAGAGCTTCTACTCTTTATTGAAACAGATTGTTCATTAATAGTTAAGGGTTCAAAAATCTCAGACATGCTAGTGTCGATAACTTTTAACCAATTATATTTACATTTCGGCAAGGGGAAATCGATACTTTTTGAATATGCATTTAAACCTATCCAAACCAGGGGACTAGTATTGTATTTGTTAATGCTAAAGGCAACTGTGTGAGACCAACTACTCCAATCGGGGCTATCTAACTTTGTTCCATGCCAATGATATGTTGGAATATTTTCATTGGTTTGATTATTAGGGAAGAATGATGGATTAAAAATGTTTATTAGTTTTTTTCGGATTTTTATAACGTATTTAAAATAATCTAATAATTCCAAATCTTGTTGACCATGCTCCCAATTCATCCAGCCCAATAAATTATTTTGGCACCAAGAATTGTTGTTCCCGCCTTGTGATCTTCCTATTTCATCACCCATAAGTATCATTGGAACACCTTTAGAGATAAGTAAACTAAGAACAAGATTTTTTTGTTGTCTTTTTCTTAAATCATTGATTAATAAGTTCGTAGTTGGTCCCTCAGTACCATGATTCCAAGAATTGTTATGGTTATCCCCATCTCTATTTTGTTCTCTATTGGCAAAATTATGTTTTCTATTGAAAGTTACTAAGTCTTTTAAAGTGAATCCATCATGTGAAGTAATAAAATTTATCGACTTTGGAAAAATATTATCTTCTTTATAAATAGATGGAGAACCTTTTATTTTATCGCTCATATTCCAAGCAGTATCTTTATCCCCCTTCCAAAATCTCCTCAAGTCATCTCTAAAATGACCATTCCAAGTGAAAGTATTATTAGATGGAAAATCACCTAATTTATATAAACCGCCACAATCCCATGGCTCACTTATGAACTTGATATCGATAAGTTCTGGTTCACATTCTATATCTTCAAAAATTGGAGGATTATCAAGCGGTGAAAGATTTTCTCCTCTTGATAGGGCAATTCCTAAATCAAATCTAAAACCATCAACTCCTAATTCACTCGCCCAACATTTTAAAGATTCAATTATTAGTTTTCTAACTAATCCTCTGTTTGCTGCAATAGTATTACCACATCCGGAGACGTCCTGATAATTTTTATCTTTTCCAATAAAGTAATAAAGATTTTCATCTATACCTTTCCAAGATATTGCTGGCCCTTTTGAATCACCTTCGGAAGTGTGATTATATACAACATCTAAGATGACTTCAATGTCTGCTTTATGACATTCCTCTACAAATCTTCTAAATTCCTCTCTATTCTTTTCGGGGGATTCATTCGAAAGATATTCAAAATGTGGAGTAAACCAATTAATTGGACTATATCCCCAAAAATTTTTTAGACCATTTGGGGCATCAGTAGGATCAAAACAAAAAATTGGAAGTAATTCAATTGTTGTAATACCCAGTTCTTTGAGATAAGGAATTTTTTTTAAAAATTTCTTAAAACAACTTTCATCTTTATCGGTTGATTCAGTGAAAGCTTTGATATGGAGTTCATAAATAATTGTTTCTTCCCAAGAATGTTTCGGTCTTGGATAATCCTTAAAATTAAATAATTTTCTATCGCAAACAACACTTTTAAGACAAGAATTAGTATTTTCTTGATTTTTTAATGCATTTTCTCTTTTATAACTCCTCCATCCGGTAATACCCCTTGAACATGGATCAAGTAAAACTTTTTTTTCATAGTTATTATTAATCTTATTATTTTTTTGTTTCACTCTAAAAGCATAAATACAACCTTCATCTAGATTTTTTATTTCCGCATGCCAGTATGGACCTGTATTATGAGTCTGATCTAATTTGAATGTGCTTTTTGGGGAAATAGAGTCCTCTTTCTCAAATAATAAGATTTCTACATATTCTGCATTTGTGGCTGCTAAGGAAAAATTAATCCCTTGTGAAGTTAGAGAACTCCCTAAAGGAAATGGTTTACCTTTATTGAGATGAATCACTTTTTCTTTATCATTGATTAGTTAAATATTGAGATAATTTATTTAAATTACTGATATTTGAATAATAGATGCAAAATTTAAAAAAAAACTCAAATTTAAGGCTTCACTAATCAACTTTATTAGATCTTGGAGAGTACTAATTTTCTAATTAATTACAATTTCTTCATCCATCTGCTCAGTGCATAAAACGATTTATAGAGAAAGTTTAATAATGAGAAAACTAGATTTTTCTTGATTTCAAAATACTAATTGTGTGTTTTCATGTGATGAGAAGGAAATATATCTGAAAATTAATAAAACATAATAAATAGCTCAAATTCTTAAATTCACCCCCCTTTGACATTTCCCCCCTTTGCTAAATCTAGTTAGATTTTTAATGCTAAATCTAGTGCCACCAATGCTTTTTGCTGTTCTCTAAATCAAGAGGCTATTTTTTATAAATTAAAAAGCGCGGTTATAAGAAATAAATAATGTTGCTAAAAATGTCCCTAAAATTTGTATAAAGCTTTGCGCCGCCGGCATTTTCGGTTGCCGTATTTGTATTTGCTCCATATGATGTGAAAGTTCGAGGTTTAAACTCGATTTAAATCTTTTTTTAACCCCTAGCTTTAATTTAAATTTCAATGAACAAAGCTGATTTAGTAAATCTTGTTGCAGCTCGTACAGAGCTCACAAAAACGGATGTTTCTTTAGTTGTTGATGCAGCTATTGAAACTATTGTTGATTCAGTAGTGGAAGGCAAAAAAGTCTCTTTACTAGGATTTGGTTCTTTTGAACCAAGAGATCGTTCTGCAAGACAGGGTTTAAACCCTAAGACAGGCGAAAAAATAGCAATACCCGCTAAAAGAGTTCCAACATTCTCTGCAGGTAAACTTTTTAAGGATAGAGTTCAAGGGTAATTTTTTTAATCTATTTCTTCCTTTAATAATAAGGTGCCCTAAAAGGGCATCTTTTTTTTTAATCTCAAAAAGATGCAATTAGCTCAATGCCCAATACTCTTAACGAGGTATCCAAAATTTTGAAATCTTAAGAAGCAATGAAATGTTTAACTATTTTATTCCTTAAATTTTTGTTGTTATTTAATTTTGTTATGGCTGAAACTATACCAACAAAATCTAAGATTTTAAAACAATCTAGTGATTGTTTTAAAGATTCTCAAACCCAAATATGTAAAGAATTAGTTTCTGAAATAGAAAAACTTCAATTAGTAGTATTTGACCAAAATAGATTCAAATGTCAATCAAGTTTATTGGGTCTGCAAACGGAAATTATTGAAGCTTATTTTTTTAATAATTTCTCAAATGAGAGAATTTCATTAATGATCCCATATGTGATTAAAAATTGTTAATTATTAAAATAATTTATTTTTTTGGAATATTATAAATTTGTTATTTAATTTGTAATGGTAAAAGGTTTTTCTGACAATGAAGTTAAGAATAATACTCAAAATACTCAAATAAAAGAAAAAAAAGGCTTAGCTGGTTTTCTTAAAGGCAAGAAATTTACTTACACTTTGCCTGGCAAAAAACAAATAAATATTTTTGGATCAATAGTAATAGGCTTAAATATTATTTTATTATTGCTAGTCATCCTGTATTTAAAGAATCAAGAATTCCATGACTTCGTATTTAA
Organism: Prochlorococcus sp. AG-442-N07; assembly: GCA_003209675.1. Classification (GTDB taxonomy): domain Bacteria; phylum Cyanobacteriota; class Cyanobacteriia; order PCC-6307; family Cyanobiaceae; genus Prochlorococcus_A. The sequence goes on from QCPX01000011.1 coordinate 48,354, forward strand.
TGTTGGACGTTAGCTATATTTTTAGATCGAAAGATTTTATTAGATGATATATTTAAATTTTAGAATATCTTATGAAGTTAGTTAATTTAGTTTCTCAAGTATTTTTTTTGTTGATAACTGTTCTATTTTTGATATATTTTCTAACAGGTTATGACTCCGCTTTCGAGGCAGACCAAAATTGTCATTCATATCTTTCAAGTTACGATAACCCATCTGGAAATTATGGTTGTGATCATGATACTGAAACTCATCAGTGGATACTTTACGAGTCCAATGAAAGTAAAGAACCAGCAAAAATTATTAAGAAATTTAGGTACAAGTTTTTATAAATCAATTTTCTTATAAAAAAACTTTGCAGATATAATAGAAATAACAGCTGTAATAGTGAAAGTAAGATATTGATATATGCTTCCTTCTAAGTAGATTTTATTTTTATATAGTGGAAAATCGACTAGAGATCCTATAGTACCCCAAATAATTACCCAAACAGATATGTATAAGAATACTTTTATAGGATTAGATTTTTTTGCTTCCATTTTTAATTAATACCAAAAATTGAAGAAGTAACAGGTCTGCCGCTAAAAACTAACTCGGTTAATATGAGCATTAAGAATCCGATCATTGCTGCTCTACCATTTACAAGTTCAGCACTGCTATTAAATCCAAAAACATTTTTTACTTCATCTCCCTGATTGTCTACCCATTTTGAGTATTCATTATCAGTTGATGATGTATCAGTAAAATCATCATTTTGATTTTCTATTGGAGAACCGTTTTCTTGCATAGAGTTTTTATAACTTATTCTAGTAATTTTAAAACTAGTTTATTATTAAATTAAAGTTGAAATTATAAAAAAATTAAGACAAAAATTATTATCCATAATAATTGTAATCTCAAAATTAATTGACAAATTAATTTAATTTTCTCTCCTGTGCAATTATCTCCATTCGCATTGATCTTTGGCTTTATAATAATCTCATTTTTGTATTTACTTTTTCCACCCAATGTTATTCCAGAAATATAAGCAAATATAGCTTGTGAAATCCCAGCATTAGGCGAATCATATTTTTTACCATCAAGATAGCTTTTTTTTATGATTGATCCATACTCATTAATTTTGGGACTAACTAAAGGTAATGTAATTAAAACTAATCTTGAAGGCACAAACGTAAAAATATCTTCGATTTTTGCACTGAAAAAACCTAAATATCTAAAATAATCATATCTGTAACCTATCATTGAATCTAAAGTACTTATCGCTTTATAAGAAAAACCAAGTGATAAAGGTCCTGGCAGAAAAATTGAAAATTTCATAAAAAAAATTCCAATAAAAATCCAAAATAATGGCCCAAATATTCCATCAACAGAATTCTCGGTAAGACTCTCTGTACTTGATCTCAAAAGATGTTCTAAAGAAGATGAACTTACATCCCTACTAACTATCCTTTGTACCTTCTCTTTGATTATCCTCTTATTTTGGTCATTAATTTCTTCCCTTTCTATTAGCTCTGCAATCTCTTTCACACTTGAAATAAGTCCCTTAGTCGCAATACAACTTGAAAGTCCAAAAAAAATTAGCAATCCACCAAAAAAATTATTTCTTGATTGCATATAAATGAGTTCTATAAATTTACCTAAACCAAAACTCATTCCTATGGTTGATATAGCTACTATTAAACCTCCCCAAAACAATGTATTTTTATTTCCCCCAAAATTATTTATGAGGTAATCAGATATTTTTTTTATGTAAAAGCCAATTACTTGAACAGGGTGTATTAAGAATCTTGGATCGCCTATTAATAAATCAAAACCAATCGATCCAAGGAATATTAAAAATAAATTTATTTCAGCCAACTGAACATCGAGCGCAAACCTTTACCTACTTTCTCAATTTCATGTTTTGAGTTCTCTTCTCTTAATTTTGTCATTAAGGGTTTATTTTTATCGCATTCTTCCACAAAATTCTTAGCGAAAGTTCCATCTTGAATATCTTTTAGAATTTTCTGCATTTCTTTTTTTGTATCACTATTGATTAGTCTTTTACCACTTACATAATCTCCATATTCTGCAGTATTTGAAATCGAATCTCTCATTTGAGATAAGCCTCCCTTTACCATTAAATCAACAATAAGTTTAACTTCATGTAAGCATTCGAAGTAAGCAAGTTCGGGCTGATAGCCTGCCTCTACAAGAGTTTCAAAGCCTGATTTGACTAGTTCTGATAATCCTCCGCACAAAACGGCTTGTTCTCCAAACAAATCAGTTTCTGTTTCTTCTTTGAAGTTTGTTTCGAGAATGCCAGCTCTCGTTCCGCCAATCCCTTTAGCGTAAGCCATCGCCAATGATCTTGCATTTCCAGAAGAATCCTGCTCTACTGCAAACAATGCTGGAACTCCTTGACCATTCTGATATTCCCAACGAACAGTGTGTCCAGGTCCTTTTGGGGCAATCATTACAACATCCACAAAACTAGGAGGTTTGATAAGTCCGAATCTTATATTGAAGCCATGAGCAAAACTTACTATCTTTCCTTCTTTTAAATTTGGTTCTATTTCTTTAAGGTAAACATCTTTCTGAAACTCATCTGGGAGGAGAATCATAATCCAGTCTGCTTTTTCGCAAGCTTCAGAAACGCTAAATACTTTTAGGCCATCGCTAATAGCTTTGCTTTCAGACTTACTTCCTTTATATAATCCAACAATTACATCCATACCGCTATCTTTAAGGTTTAGGGCATGTGCATGACCTTGTGAGCCATATCCAATAATTGCTATTGTTTTATTATTTAAAAGACTAAGATCTGCATCTGTGTCGTAAAAGAGTTGGGTCATTAGTTGTAGCTTCTTTGCATTTGATAATTAATATTTTAGACATTAAAGGTGTAAATAAACCAAAAAATTATTAATTTAAAAATTAAAATTAAAATATTTATTTAGAAAATTTAAGACTGATTTGCTTGGCTTGGATGTGTGATTACTCTATCAATTAAGCCATAGTTTTTTGCTTCTTCCGCACTTAGAAAATAATCTCTATCAGTATCCTTTTCAATTTTCTCAAATGATTGACCTGTCATATCGGCCATAGACATATTCAACATATCTTTAATTCTTAAGATTTCCTTAGCTTCTATTTCAATATCACTTGCTTGACGTTGAGAAGTTCCCCCTAGAGGTTGATGAATCATTATTCTGCTATGAGGCAAAGCAACTCTTTTACCTTTTGTGCCAGCAGCCAATAGGAACGCTCCCATTGAAGCTGCGAGGCCTACGCAGATTGTTACTACATCACTTTTTACGTATTTTATAGTGTCATATATAGCCAAGCCAGCAGTAACGGATCCTCCTGGGCTGTTTATATAAAGATAGATAGGTTTGGAATTATCATCAGAATCTAGATAAAGCATTTGTGCAACAAGGCTATTAGCAATACCATCATTCACTTCCTGTCCAAGAAAGAGAATTCTTTCAACACCTAGTCTTGTATATATATCAACCCACCTTTCGTATTGACTTCCTGGAAGTCTGTAAGGCACGCTTGGAGTTCCTATTGGCATGATTTTAAATAGTTTTGTGAAGGTTAAATTTTATTTGGTAAATCTTTTTGGCTTGTGAGTATTCTATCGATAACTCCATAATCTAGGGCTTCTTGGGGGTTGAGATAACTCATTCTGTCAGAGTCTTTTGAGAGTTCTTCGATAGCCTTTCCAGTATTACGAGATAGAATCTCAAGCATTGATTTTTTATTTTTCAAAACTTCCTCAGCTCTTATCTGGATATCGGTTGCTTGGCCTCTTGCTCCGCTTATAGGTTGATGTAAAACAATAGAAGCATGTGGAAGGGCCGCCCTTTGTCCCTTAGTGCCAGATGAAAGAATAACTGCAGCAGTACCCATTGCTTGTCCGATACATATTGTGTGTACTGGAGGCTTGATATAGCTTATTGTATCGCAGATAGCGAAAGCTTCTGTTTCAAAACCAACGGCGTCACCAGTGTACCAACTTGTTCCTGTTGAATTTATGTAGAAATAGATTGGTTTTTCTGGATCATCAAACTCTAGATAAAGAAGTTGAGCAATGATTAGCTCAGTAACATCCATTCCTAGTTGTCTTTTCGCATCATCATCTGAAAATAATGGTAAACCAAGATAAACAATTCGCTCTTTAAGTAAAAGAGAGGGAAGATCAGGGGGCGGGGTCCTCATAACAGTGTTTTCGCCGTAATAAGGAGCAGATACAGTCATTTGTATCACGAAATTAAGATTGAACTGATTCTAGCTAGATTTAGCCCTGTGTCGCTGGTGATTTAAAAGATTTGTTTGACTCAGGATTATTTATTAGTTTTCCAAAGACCATTCTTCCAGTAGGTGTTTGTAATGCTCCTGTTATGACAATATCTAATCTGCTTCCTACAAAATTCTTTGCTTCATCAATAACAACCATTGTTCCGTCATCTAAATATCCAATACCTTGCATTTTTTCTTTGCCTTCTCTGACAATTTTTATATTAAGTGATTCTCCTGGTTGTACTTCTGGCCTTAAAGCAATAACTAAATCACTCAAATTCATAACTTTTAATTCTTTAACTTCAGCGATCTGTGAAAGATTATAATCAGCTGTAATTAAAGTTCCTGTCATATCCTCAGTAATCTTCAAGAGTTTTTCATCTACCCCATTACCTTCATACTTTGTTGGGTTTATTACAAGTCTTCTCCCATATAAATCTCTTAATTCTTTTAATAACTTGAGACCTCTTCTGCCTTTGGACCTTTTTTCATTACTGCTTGAGTCAGCTAAAGTTTGTAATTCGTCAATTACACTTTGAGCAATAATTAATTGCCCTTCCAGTAATCCGCAACTTAATAGGCCATTGATTCTTCCATCAATAATTACGCTAGTATCAAGAATTTTTGGACTTGCAGCAGGGAGAATCCCTTCATTTACTAGATATGCATCAGTGTTATTTGGATTGAATAATCTCAATAATGTCCTTCCATGGGTATCTGCCAACTTATAACCAAGCACACCAAAGAAAATGTTGCTTAATATAGCTGCTAATGGTTTCGCGAAAAAAACCTCTCTAGGGAAGGGAATTAATAGTATTGGAGCTAGTAGGAGATTCGCAACAAGTAATCCTAAA
>QCPX01000012.1:0-38732 GCA_003209675.1 Prochlorococcus sp. AG-442-N07
ACTAACTTGAGAATCGCTTAACTTAATAATTTCATGCATTTCTCTAAACTCAAAATCTCCAAATGGATTCATACTATTTTCTCCTCCAATAATTTTTGGAGCAATAAAAGTAATAATTTCTTGAATACAACTAGATTTAATCGCGGGTGTAGCCAATTTTGGGCCACATTCCCACAAAACCTTATTACATCCTCTTTTAGCTAATAGTTTTGAAATTAACTCTGGATTATCTGAGGTTACCTTTTCAACCTCTACGCATTTCGGAATCCTTGTTAAGTAGCTTTCATTTGCTGTAGAAGAATCATAAATAACTAAAGTTTTTGCTTTATTACAATCCCAAAGGTTGGCTTCTGAAGGGAGATCTAAACTTTTTGTGAAAACAACACGCAATGGCTCAGGATTTTTTGAACCTCGAGTAGTCAAAAGCGGATTATCTTTCCTTAGTGTGTTTCCGCCAATGATTATTGCATCAAATTCTGTTCTAAAAGAGTGAGCTAATGACCTTGATTCTTCATTAGAAATCCATTTACTTTTACCATTTTTCAAACCAATTCTTCCATCAATACTCATAGCCCATTTCAGGACTCCAAATGCCTTTTTAGTGATATTCCTATGAATAAAATCCTTATTTAATTCTAGAGATTCTTTTTTGCATAATCCTAAGTGAACTTTAATTCCAGCTTCCTTTAGCAGTTTAATACCTTTACCAGAAACTCTTATATCAGGATCTTGAATGGATATATATATCTTTTTTATCCCTGAGGATATTACTCTATCTACACATGGAGCAGTTTTTCCTTGGTGGCAGCAAGGTTCTAGATTGACATACATTGATCCGCCTTTAGGATCCTTTTTTAAATTATTAAAAGCCATTGCCTCAGCATGAGGCATTCCTGCTTTGTAATGAAATCCTTCTGCAATAAGATTTCCATTTTTATCAAGAATTACAGCTCCTACCTTAGGATTTGGACTAGTTGTATTTTTGCCTAAGGAAGCCAAAAATATTGCTCTTTTCATCCATTTTATATGGCTCACATTTTTTTCAAACATCTCATATTAATTGATAATTAAATTAGTGACCTCCATTCTTTAACCACGAAAGGAGGAACAGGTAACTCCGAAAAAACACCCGATAAAGATAATCTCAATGGTCTATTTTTATCAATATTTTGAATAAGCTCATCAAGATCAAATTCTGCAGCAGCTTGTCTACCATCATTTGCTAATTCTTCGTTAATTAATGTTTTATCTTTTAGTAACCACTGTTTTCTCCCTGATTCAACCCTCAAGTCAGTGGGATGATCAATCCTAAGATTTCCTGGATATCCAATCACTCTCAGGATCAATTTATCTGCAAAAAGAGGTGATTTATAAGCTACTAATTGCCAAGTTTCAAAGTCCAAATCCCTTAAAAACTCACTGCTAGCATTTATTAATTCTCCATTTATTTCTGTTTCTGAAACTTCTGCAGATACTTTTAATGGTTTAAAAATAAGGGTTAGTAGTAAAAGTAAAGGTAGTATTCCTTTTAAAAAAATAGTTTTATTTGATTTTGTAATTTTCTTCATTTTCAGAATCCATTAGGGCATCAAGAGTAACAGCTGTTCTCACAATAGCTTGATATCTTTTGATTATTTTACGATTTTTTTCTATAACTCGAGATAAATTCAAAGTGTCTTTTTCAGAATAGCTAGATGTTAAATCGCTAGAGTCTTCTTCAATAAACTCAAATTCACTATCTTTGTTAATTAGAGTTAACAATAAATCATGTAATCTCTTTCTCCTTTCAGACAATTAATCTACTATGGTAACTCGAATAATAATAAGATAATTTAATAAAACATTCAAACAATTTAGTTCCATTTCATTAAATATTGATGACTGAAGTTAATAGAAAAATTCATGTAATTGGGATTAATTCTTATAAATTTGAAGATCTATCTTTCAAGTTACAAGACCTATTTATAAAAACCGAAAATATTGCAGTACCAAATTCATATTTTGAAGAAATTAAATCATGGAGCGAAAATGGTTTAGAAAAAAAGAAATCATTTTTTTCGAGCAAAAGTAATAACGAACTCGTTCAATGGCTAAGATCACAAAAAACTGATGTTATTTTAATTTCTAGAGGAGATCCACTTTGGTTTGGAATTGGGAGAATATTACTAGAAAATTTTTCAAAAGATGAATTAAGTTTTTATCCTTCAAATACTTGTATTCAATTAGCATTTAGTAAGTTAAAGATCCCATGGCAAGATACTGTTAATTTAAGTATTCACGGTAGAGATTCGATGAGGTTAGTTGAGGCTCTTAAAGCAAGGCCTTCAAGTTTGGCTATTATTACAGATCCAAATAACAAAAGTTTAGAAATAATTCAAAAAAACTTATCAGAATTGAATCTTATTGATTTTTATGATTTTTGGCTTTGTGAAGAGATAGGTTTCGATAATGAAAATATAAGAAAATTAAATCTTAAAGAGTCATTACCCTCTGATATATCAAGTTTGAACATTGTTGTTCTTACAAAAACAAAGAAAAATTACTCAAATAATAATCTCCCTCTTTTCGGAATTAGTGACAATATTTTTAAAACTTTTGATGATAGACCAAATTTATTTACTAAAAGGGAGGTTCGCGTTCAAATCTTAGCTGATCTTGAGCTCCCTAAAAATGGTGTAATATGGGATATAGGAGCAGGTTGCGGTTCAATTGGTTTAGAGGCCTTAAAATTAAGACCTAATTTAGATTTATTTTGTATCGATAAAAGGATAGGCTCAAAAGCATTAATACTAGAAAACTCAAAAAGACTAGGCGTTCAACCAAAATTTATTTTTCAGGAAGACATCAATAAAACCTTGAAGGCGAGAAATTTAAATTCTTTTGAACAACCTAATAGAATAGTAATTGGAGGATGTGATAAAAAGACTAAACTTCAAATTATTAATACACTAGCCCAGGGCATGAGAATTGGAGATATTATCGTTATCCCAATAATTGACATTCAAACTATTAAAGAGTTGAAAGAGAAATTAGAAGATAAAAATTTCAAAACAAATTTAAATTTAATTCAGACCTATAAAAGCTTAAGTATCGCTGAGGGGATGAGATTAGAACCAAATAATCCTATTTTTCTATTAAAAGGGAAAAAATAAATTTAAGTAATTGTTATTTGTCAGGTTTAGCGACATGGGGCAAACCCCAACCAAGTTTATTTCTTAAAACTTGGAAAAATTCATGATCTTCAAGTCTTATAAATTTTACGGAGTGTTTACTTTTTCTTATTAAAACCCTATCTTCAGGCCAAACATAACAACCAGCATTCCCATCAACAACCATTACTAACCTTTCAGGAGTGGCAGGGAAAACAGTTACCGGTTCTGAATCATTAAAAACTAGCGCCCTTGATGCCAAGGAATGTGGCGCAATTGGAGTTAATTGTACTACTGGACAATCAGGTGTAATAACTGGTCCTCCAGCACTCAGAGAATATGCAGTAGAACCAGTTGGAGTAGATAAAATTACTCCATCAGCTGAAATATCCACAGGAGCATGTCGCCCTATAGAAATTTCAAAGTGACACATACTTGTTAGAGGTTCTCTATGAAGAGCCATCTCATTAAGGCAAAGAGACTCCCATCTTCTCTGATCATTCCTCATTACACTAATGATAAAGCATGTTCTTTCTTCAATATCCCAATTTCCAGCAATTATTTTATTTATAGCCTCATCTAGGTTAGATAAATAAGCTTCCGCAAGAAATCCTAAATGACCAGTATTTATTGTAAGAATTGGAATTTTAGCTGGTGCCGTTTGCCTTGCAGCAGAAAGCACAGTCCCATCTCCGCCAAGTACTATTGCAAATTCCATTGATGAATCGAACCCATCGGGAACACAATTCGTATATCCCAAAGGACGAACATGTTGATCAGGATTTGCGAAACCAACCATCCCTCCAGAGCTACTAACTTTTACAACTTCAAAATTAGATTTTTCCAATTTTTTTTGAACAGAAGTTGCTGTTTGAACAGCTAGTTCCTTTCCATCATTAACGATCAGTCCTGCTTTACGTACCAATCAAAAAATTAAAACTAGGACTATCTTAAACTAATTTGTTGGACAATCCTAATTTAAGTGTCAAATACTATCAGAACTGTTCTAAGAATCTAATGTCATTTGTATAAAATTTCCTGATGTCGTCGATCTGATGTCTCACCATACAAAATCTCTCAACTCCTAATCCTGCTGCAAAACCAGTCCATTTTTCAGAATCTATTCCTAATTTTTCTAAGACCATTGGATCTACCATTCCGCAGCCCATTACTTCTAACCATTTACCTTTCCACTGGACATCTACTTCTGCTGAAGGTTCAGTAAATGGGAAATAACTAGCTCTAAATCTTACAGGAATATCTCCAAAAAAGGCCTTCAAAAAAGTAAGAACTGTTCCTCTTAAATGACTAAAATTCATATCTTGATCGATACATAAAACCTCAACTTGATTAAATACAGGCGAATGAGTAGCATCTATCGCATCTCTCCTATACACTCTCCCAGGAGCAATAATTCTTACTGGAGGAGGATTTTTCTCTAAGTATCTTATCTGAACAGGAGAAGTATGAGTCCTTAAAAGTCGATTTTCATCTATGTAGAAAGTATCCTGCATATCTCTTGCGGGATGATTTTTTGGTATGTTGAGAGACTCAAAATTATAAAAATCAGTTTCTATTTCAGGGCCACTTTCAACTGAGTATCCTAAACCACAAAAAATATCTATTATTTCGTCTTGAGTTGAAATCAAAGGATGTTTATTCCCAGGGGGTGTTCCAATAGAAGGGATTGTTACATCAATTTTTTCTTTTTTAAGCTTTTCATCTAAGGCTTCGCTATTTAGTTTATTTTTTCTTTCAGTTATTAGTTCTTGCAAATTTATCTTTATTAAATTTGCCTTCTGACCAATAATTGGTCTATCAGTAGCAGATAATTGACCCATTGTTTTCAAGATAATTGATAAATCACCTTTTTTCCCTAGCAATGAAACTCTCAATTGATCCAGTTCTTCATGAGTATTAGAATTATCTATATTATTTTTTGCTGTTAGAGAAAGATTATTTAGTTTTTCCTCAATTTGACTTAATGATTCAATTTGACTCACTGATATAGTAAAAATAAGTATTGCTTTATCTTACTTAAATATCGTCCATAAATAAAATGTATTGATTAATGAAACCGTTAAATATATTAATTAGCAATGATGATGGAGTTTTCGCAGCGGGGATAAGAGCTTTAGCAAAATCAGCCCAAAAAAGAGGACATAAGGTAAAAGTAGTATGTCCTGACCAAGAAAGATCAGCTACTGGTCATGGCCTTACTTTACAATCCCCATTAAGAGTGGAAAAAGCTGACGAATTATTTGGAGAAGGAATTGAGGCTTGGGGATGTTCCGGCACACCTGCTGATTGTGTCAAATTAGCACTATCTGAACTCTTGGATCATAAACCTGATCTTGTACTATCAGGAATAAATCACGGGCCCAATTTAGGGACAGATATTTTTTGTTCAGGCACAGTAGCTGCAGCTATGGAAGGCACTTTAGAAAATGTTCCCTCCATGGCAATAAGTGTTGCTAGTTTTAAATGGAAGAATTTTGAATTTGCTGGCGAAATTGCAATGAATATTGCCGAACAAGCAATTAACGATAGTTGGCCAGCTTCACTTTTATTAAATTTGAATATCCCCCCCTGCGAAAAAAACAAAATAAAAGAATTATCTTGGACAAGATTATCGGTAAGAAAATATAAAAATCAATTTTCCAAAAGGGAAGATCCAAGGGGTGACGATTATTATTGGTTAGCAGGTGAGGTTGTTCTAGATCTCAAATCAAAAGGTTATGGTCCAAAAAACTGGCCCAGTGACGTATCTCAAATACAAGAAAATAAAATATCTCTTACACCTGTAGAACCAGATTTATTTTGGAGAGGTAATTTAGACAAGTTACCTAAAATTAATAATTCATTTGTAAATCCTTCTTAAAAGCCATAAAGAAAAGCAAAGTCCAAAAAAATGAGCAGCAATAACTTGAGTGTTACTGAGAACTGATAATATTTCAAGACCAGTAATTGGGATATCAGATGTAGCTGTTATCAATTGTCCAGTTGTTTGAGAGGATGCTTGTATAAATAAGGCTCCCATCAGAGCTTGATATCCAATTAATCCAAACAAAATTCCAAATAAATCAACTATTAGTCCACGTTTTATCAATTTACCGGTTTGTCCTCTTGAGGGTCTTGCGTTGCTCGCGATTGCTCTCCCAGTTCTAACTATTAACCAACCTTGCCAAAGACTAAAAAGTAGTAAAATCAGGGATATTGTTGTAAGTGATAGACCAGGCGATAAGCCAAGCTGTCCTTCGCTGTTATTTACAACATTTGAAAAAAGCAAAACAGCTGCAACAACAACACCTAAAATGGATTGAACCCAAAAGCGTATCCATCCAATGCGCCGCATTCCAAATGAAAGGGACTGAAAATCAATTTTGTCAGACATTCATTTGATTTAATAAACTGTAATCAATTCAAATTTGCCATTAAAATCATAAAATTGCACGTAATCTTTTGATCTCTTTAATATCGCCATCTGAAGTTAAGAGTCCTACCTCAATTGCTATTGGAAGTTTCGATGGCCTTCATGCTGGCCACAGACAATTAATAAAAAGTGTAGTTGAAGAAAATCAATATACCCCAACAATTGCAAGCTTCTGGCCTCATCCCCGAGAAGTTCTTTACAAAGAGGCCCGCCTTAGACTAGATCTCCCTTATGAAAAACTTTCTATTCTTGAAGATCTGGGGATTGAACAATTAGTTCTGATTCCTTTTGATATAGAACTATCAAAATTAAGTGCAGAAAGATTCGTAAGAGATATTTTGATAAATCAACTACAAGCAAAAAACATTTCTGTAGGTGCTAATTTTAAATTTGGTTTCAGAAGAAGTGGAGACATAAATACAATAAAAAATATAATTAAGGATACGGATATTAAACTAAAAATTACTCCAATTTTAGAAGACAAGGGAGGTAGAATCAGCAGCAGCAGAATAAGAGATCTATTAGAGAAAAGTGATCTGAAAAATGCTTTTAAAATTCTTAATAGGCCTTATAGTTTTAATGGAAAGGTTGTGAAAGGTAAAGGACTTGGAAAAAATTTAGGATGGCCTACCGCAAATCTTGAAATCGATGGCAGAAAATTTTTACCTGGAGAAGGAGTTTACGCATCTTGGACAACCATAGAAGATTCCAACCAAAAAATTGAATCTGTTATGAATCTTGGCTCTCAACCAACAATAAATCCTTTATTGCCATCTGCAGTTGAAGTTCATTTAATAAATAAAGATATCGATCTATATGGTTTAAATCTATCTGTAGAACCAGTTGAAAAACTTAGATCTCAAATCAAGTTCAAAAATGTAGATCAACTTTCTAATCAAATTAAAAAAGATAGAGATAATGCTCTAAAAATTTTTAAAAACTACAAAAAATAAACTACAAATGCTCAATTCCAATTCTAAAGACGCTGAAGATTTCAGAATTTTTCAAATTATTGACGCTAATCTAGATAGAGCTAGAGAAGGACTGAGGGTATTAGAGGATTGGGCTAGATTTGGTCTAGGTAAAGAAAAATATGTTGAAAAGATTAAAAATTTTAGACAAATTTTAGGAAAAAATCATTTGGAAGTTTATAAACAATCTAGAAATCACATTGAGGACAAATGTAAAGGATTGACTCATAAAGAGCAAATTAATAGAAAAACTCCTGAGCAAATTATAAGTTCTAATTCAGCCCGAGTTCAAGAAGCATTAAGAGTCATAGAAGAATTCTCAAGGCTAGAGAATAATGAGCTTTCAAAAATCGTTTCGGAAATTAGATATGAAATTTATACTATTGAAATTGATTTATTAAGTTATAGCAAGTTTAAAAAGTCGGAGGAAATATTAAAAGAAAATGACTTATATGTAATCACAGATCAAAAGGAAAATTTATTAGAAATAATAGAAGAGATTTTAATTTCGGGAGTAAGAATTATTCAACATAGATTTAAAACGGGAACTGATCAAGATCATCTTCAAGAAGCAATTCAGATTAAAAATCTATGTAAAAGATATAATTCTTTGTTTATCGTTAACGATAGACTTGATATAGCTCTAGCATCTAACGCAGATGGAATTCATCTTGGACAAGACGATTTAGACTTAAAAACCGCAAGAAAACTTTTAGGTTATTCAAAAATTGTCGGTATAAGTGCAAATAATGCAACTGATATTTCAAATGCTCTTAAGGAAGGTTGTGATTACTTAGGAATAGGGCCAGTATTTGAAACTACAACAAAAAAGAATAAAAAACCTTTAGGTATAGAAAAAATGAAAACATTAACAAAGGATTTAAATATTCCTTGGTTTGCTATTGGAGGAATCAAGTCAAATAATATTTCATATTTAAAAAGAAATGGGTTTAAAAAATTTGCCTTAGTTTCGCAATTAATGAATTCTGAAGATCCTAAAGAAGACGCTATTATGATTCTAAAGGAGTTGTCTCATGAAAATTAGAGTTAATGGAGAAGAAAAAAAAATAAAACTTGATCAAGAAAATGCTCTACTCTCAAAAGCTCTAAATTTAATGGGATATAAACCTAATACAGTTGTCGTAGAGCTAAATAATTTAATTATTAATTCAATAAAATGGGAAAAAGTGAAACTTAAAGATGGGGATAATTTAGAAATCGTTTCAATAGTAGGTGGTGGATAAAGATAAATTTTCGTATATAAAAAATCTTCATAATATTTTAAGTTTAGCCTTGAAACAATAACCAAATTTTTCTTGTTTTCGTTTTATATTCTTATTACCTCAATAGAAAAATGAAAGAAAAAATTGATAGTAACTCAAGGTCCCTAAAATGGGAGCAAAATGGGGAGTTAGCACATAAAGATCTCAATGAATTAATTGAAAGATTAAAAAATGTAGAAAGTGAGCATACATCTTCTGAACTTTCTAGATTAAGCACAAAATCAAACATAAAAGATTAAATTTGTTACTAAGATCTTGTCTTTATAAAAATTTGTACCAAATTAAAGTTACAGAATATATTAATAAATGCCGAAAAGGTTTCCAGAGTGGGTAAACACAGAAGTTGTCATAAAGGCAATCAAAATGAGAGAAGAAGGAATGCTTTCAAAACAACTTAATTTATGGATAGAAAACCTATTAGAAATAGAAAAAAAGTAAGTATTTAAGAAATACTATTAATAATTCTTAGAGCAGCCATTGCTGCTCCATAACCATTATCTATATTCATAACCGCAATACCCGGAGAACAACTTGATAACATACTATTTAAAGCAGTTTCTCCATCTTTGCTAACGCCGTATCCCACTGAGACAGGTACTGCAATTATTGGTTGTGCCAACAAACCTCCAACCACTGTAGCCAAAGCTCCTTCCATTCCAGCACAGACTATTAATACATCATATTTATTAATTTCATCCAACTGACTCATTAATCGATGAAGTCCTGCCACTCCAACATCTATAAAAGATTGACAATTCACTCCATAAATTTCAAGCGCTAATTGTGATTCACGTGTTACGGCCAAATCACTTGAACCTCCAGAAATTATGGCAACTTTTTTATTTGTGTTAATTTTATTCAGATTTTTTCCAATTATTAGACATTTTGCTTCTTCATAGAATTTTGCCTCATCATACAAATCTACAAGAACACTAGCCTTTTCACTATTAATCCTTGTAATGAAAACCACCTCATTTTTATCTAATACGTTTTCAGTTAACCTTTTTAATTGATCTATAGTTTTGTCCTGTCCCCAAATTGCCTCAATAAGTCCAAGCCTCTCTCTTCTCTGAAAATCAAACCTAATATCTAAATTCATCCTTGCTGATCTAACTCTCCCTCATAAATTAATTCAAAAGGATTCTCTCCTACATTTAGAGCAGCTTTAACATTATCTTCAAATTTTTGTTGGACTACATTTACTTCTGACATTGGTATGCTTTTCCATAATTTTTTACTTTTCCATTTTACCAATATTAAAGCTTCTTCTTTTTCTTTATCCCAAAATAATTGTCTCCCCAAAAAACCATCTTGAGAAGATAACCATGGCTCCCATATCTCTTTTTCAGCATTCAACCAAGCTGATTTTACATTGGCAGGGACTTTAAGTCTTAATTCCTCTATGACCATTTCACCTTGATAATTATCCATTGTAAGCGCTTTTAAATTGGGAATACCAGATTGAAAAATTAAAGCTACTAAGCATATTGAAACTAAACAAAATCTTTCAAATTTTTTTTTCAAATTTAAATTTAATTTCATTTTTTCTCAAGTAGTACTACTGAATGGCAACTTATACCCTCTTCTCTACCTTCCGGACCCAATTTTTCATTTGTAGTTGCCTTAATCCCAATTAAATTTTCATCAATATTTAATATCTCAGAAATGTTTTTTTTCATTAGGTGTATATGTGGCATGATTTTTGGCCTTTCCGCAACAATTACACTATCAATATTATTAACTTCCCAACCTTCTTTTCTTATCAATTTAATAACCTCAAACAACAGCAATAAACTATTTGCATCTTTCCATTTTTCATCTGATGGAGGAAAGTATTTTCCAATATCTCCAAGAGAAAGAGCTCCTAATAATGCATCCATAATTGAATGAGTCAAGACGTCCGCGTCACTATGACCATCTAAACCTAAATTTTGAGGATGCTCTAATAAAACGCCTCCAATGATAAGTTTCCTACCTACTACTAGTCTATGGATATCATATCCATTACCTATTCGAAATTTTGGCGAAGTGTTAGTCATAGCTGCTATTAATTAGAAACATTAAAAAACTTACTGGTCATCAAATTTTTATTATTATCATTAATCAAAACTTTCAATTATTTCTTTGGTTGCATAAATACCCACAAATGGTGCTGTAATTTCACTTATAACGCCTGCAGATTTTCCTAAAAAACTATTTTTAACAGAAATCAAATCATTTCTCTTTAAATACGGATTTCTTTTAGAGCCTCTTTTAGCACTCGCTGAATATGATATGTTTTTCTTTATTACTGTCCCATCTTTCGCATATCTTATAAGAACAATCTTCCCAGAGAGAGGTTTAATTGGTCCAGATAGATCAATCGCATCTGAAAGTACAGCTTCAAGTGGAAGTTTTACAACTCCAGGAGTTTCAACCCTACCAAAAAGATTTACCGATATAAATTTAGGAGAAATCCCAGATAAAATAGATTTCGGAATTTGATTTGGATTAGGTTTACTTAGTTTTGGAAAGAATAAAGTATCGCCATCAAATATGCGTATATCTTTAGTGGAGTCTAATTCGTATAGATAAGCATTAAAATCAATAATTGCCCTTTTTTTACCTCCACCTTTTCCAAGAGGTATATCTCTTATTATTTCAATTTTAGATAAATCAGTTGTAGAAGTTATACCACCAGCTTTTCTAATAAGATCAGAAATGGTAGTAAGAGATTCATTTGATCTTTTGACGACTAGATCTTGTGAAGATTGATTATTCGATTGCAAATTTTGATCTATATCTGATTGCTCATTATTATTTCCAATCAATGAATTTAGCTCAGAGTTATCGCCTTTATCTAGCGTTACAAATGAACCTGAGTCATAAGCAGGGAATTTATAAAAACCGGGATTTCTTAACTCACCTCTTGCTAATACCCTAATACTTTTAAATCCTATAATCCTTATTTTTATTTCTGGATCTATAAGAAATTCAGTGTATCTTTTTTCCAATAAAGTTTTTAATTCAGACTTTGTTAATCCCCTTACATACGTTTCGTCTAACCTTGGTAAAAATAATTCTCCTTCTTCATTAACTGAAAAAACTCCACTAAGTTCACCCGCAGGAAAAAATTCTAGATAAATTGAGTCTCCAGTATCAATTATGTAATCCTCCAACTCATTTCTTGATTCTAAATATTCAATTTCAATTTGATTATTTTTTGTTTTTGGAAAATTATTATCCGCTTTAGAAACATCAAATATTAAAACTGAGAATAAAAGATATATGAAAAACGCAAAAGTTGACTTACTCTTTAACGAGAGCAATCTTAAACCTATATATTCAAAATTCTTTTTGAGTTGCAAAATTGATTTTTTTTTAATCTTACTATTAATCTAGAAAAATAGAAAATTATTCTTTATAAATATTCAGTGAAATTTATTTAACTCGTATTCTTTTAAAATTACATCTGAAGCAACTTCTCTATAAATCCCAAAGCCAATCATCTCCATCATATTCATCGCTTTGCAAACCACAAAAATCTCTCTTAATTAGATCTTGTCTATTTTTAAATGTTCTTTTGAACATCTGCTCTTTTCTCCAAAATTCAATTTCTTTGTGATTACCACTAATGAGAACATCAGGAACTTTCATATCCCTAAAAACTTGAGGCCTTGTGTACTGTGGGTATTCTAGTAAGGACGAGTTATGACTCTCATTGACCAAAGAATCTGGATCCCCTAGTGTGTTCGGCAATAATCTAGTCAAACCGTTAATTATTGATATAGCAGGAATTTCTCCTCCAGTAAGCACATAATCTCCTATTGATATCTCTTCATCAGCTAAGCATCTAACCCTTTCATCAAAACCTTCATATTGACCACAAATAATTATTATTTGATCCAAAGTGGACCATCTCGCAAGATCCATTTGCTTTAAGACTTTACCCTGTGGGGTCATCAACAAAGTTTTACTTTTAGGTAATTTTCTAATTGATTCATATGCCTTATAAATAGGTTCAGGTTTTAATACCATACCTGCTCCTCCTCCATAAGGCTTATCGTCTACTTGTCTGTAAGAACCTTCTCCATACTCTCTTAAATCATGTAAATTTACATCGATCAAATTCTTATTTATAGCTCTTGTTATGACCCCTAAATTATTTATTAATTCAAAAGCTTTAGGAAGCAATGTAATTACATCAAAATTAAACCCACTCATCTAGAAATCTTCCTCATAACCAAACTCAATTAACCTTGATGCTTTTTTTCTCCAATTTGGAACAACTTTCACGAACAACTCTAGGTGAACTGGACCATCAATTAATTTTGACATATTTGATCTAGCTGACTGACCAATCATTTTTAACATTGAACCTTTCTTTCCAATAAGAATGCCTTTTTGAGTTGATCGTTCAACAATAATAGTAGCCAAAATTGCTGTAAAAACTTTGCCATTTTTTCTTTTCATTTCCTCTCTCTTTTCTATCTTAACTGCGACACTATGAGGTACCTCTTCTCTTGTATTTATTAATACCTGCTCTCTTACTAAATCAGATAATAAGTTATCTAATGGTTGGTCGCAAATAGTCTCTTCGCCATAAAGTTTTGGTCCCTCTGGAAGTAAATTAAGTACCATATCGACTAGTTCAGAACATCCTTCTCCTTGAGAAGCACTTACAATTTGAAAGTTTCTATTAATTCCGAAAAATCTTCTATATTGATCTAATCGTAAATTCCTAAATTTTTTATTAACCAAATCCCACTTATTTAATGCAACAATAAACTCGGTTCTATTTTCGGTTAAAAAATTCAAAATATATTCATCACCTCTACCAGGTTCTTCACTTGAATCAATTACAAAAATTACCATATCAACTCCATTAATTGCAGATTTTGCGTTTTTTACTAATATCTCTCCAAGTCGATGATGAGGTTTATGCACACCTGGCGTATCAACAAAAATTATTTGCCCATTGTCTGTAGTAAGTATTCCTTTTAATTTATTTCTAGTAGTTTGCGCTATTGGAGAAGTAATTGTTATTTTTTCTCCAATCAATTTATTTATTAAAGTAGATTTACCGACATTTGGCCTTCCTAGTAAAGTTACAAACCCAGATCTATAATTGGTCAAAGACTTTTAATGCATCAATAATAAAATTCTGATCAAAAATGGAAAAAAAAACCATAAATTTAAAAGAAGCTTCGTTCACTCAAGCAATAAATATATCCGCACAATGGTGCAAAGAGTGGGGTGAAGATTTACTCAGCGAAGAGGTTTTAGCAGATAGAGTCGCAGAGCTAACTAAAACAAGAAATGGACTCAGAGGATTTTTTGCGTACGCTTTATCAGATAAAGATTGTTTTTTGTTAGATAAACTTCCTTTCTCACTAATTTACAAACTGAACGAAGGTGGAGATCCTGTAACTGACATAGTAGTAAAAAATTTAATGATGAGTTCCGCCCAAATTATTATTCATCGCAGAGAAAATAATCATGAATATGAAATGGCATCAGAGAACATTTCAGATAGATGTAAAGCTATTTTGAGACTGCTAGAAACAAATTCAGTTACAAAGTCTGTCAAGCAAGTCCTTAGAAACTTAGATAATATGGGAAATAGTTTTGATATTTCTATAAAATATGATTCAGAGCAAAAGGAATTTATAAAAAAACAAATTCTTGATATCGCCAAATAAAAAAAGCGTAGAGGTAAGCTACGCTTTAGCAAACATATTTAAAAAAATTATTTAGTCTCTTCTTCCACCGCCTTGAAGTGCAATCATTAATCTCAATATAAAAACAAAAAGATTTATATAAGTTAGATACATACCTAAAGCTCCTGCAAGGTATTGATCATCATTATATCTTCTTGGCATCGTATAAAAATCAACGAAAGACATTGCAACAAATAAGACAGTTCCAAAACCTGCAATTATCAATTCGAGTCCTGAACCTCCAAAAAATCCTGGAGCAAAGAATCCTCCAATTAATTGGACAAACATTGCTATTAGCAATCCTATCAACCCAAGACCAACTACCCCACTTAGGGCTTGACCAACGCTATCACTCATTCTTTGGCCAGTATAAGAGGCAATAACGAAAGTTATACCAGTAGCTAAGGCAGCTGTTCCAACCGAACCAATACCAATTGTTCCTATTGCTAAAGCAACTATTCCACTTAAAGTGAATCCAGTTAACAAGCTAAAGCCTGTCAACAAGGGCAGGGCCTTCGCATTATTTGCATTATTTGCAGCGCTTGTGGCTATAAAAAACAAAATTAATTCTGCGATTAATGCAACTATTGAAAGAGGCTGGAAAAGACTAGGATTTGTTGCTATGAGTGAGACACCTGCTAAAACGCCTAAAGAAGTTAGTACCATACCCCCACCTACATAAGGTAAAGCTTTTTGAACAACATTAGGCCCAACAATTGAACTAGTTTGCGCTTCACGAATAGCTTGATTGAAATTACTACTTGCTGGCATTTTTTTTTTGAATATAGTTTTATTCTACTTGATTTTTAAAATTTCAGGGTACGGATCTCCATAGTTAAAAAGTTATTTATAAGCCTCAATAATTTTCTGAACTAAAGGATGACGAACTACATCTTCAACAGTTAAGTAACAAAATTTTATGTCTTCAGTTTCAGAGAAAATTCTTGATGCTTCGATGAGGCCGCTTTCCTGATCCTTTTTTAAATCAATTTGAGTAATATCACCATTTACAACCATTTTTGACCTCTCACCTAATCTTGTTAAAAACATTCTCATTTGAGAACAAGTAGTATTTTGTGCTTCATCTAAAATAACCAAAGAGTTATCCAAGGTTCTACCTCTCATAAATGCTAAAGGAGCAACTTCAATAATTCCTTTATCAATTAACGAATTTGTTCTATCAAACCCGAAAATACTATGTAAAGAATCAAATAGGGGTCTTAAATATGGATCAACTTTTTGTTGCAAATCTCCAGGCAGAAATCCTAAACTTTCACCAGCTTCTACAGCTGGTCTCGTTAAAACAATTTTTTCAATTTTTTTCTCGTTTAATAGTCTCGCTGCGCAAACAGTTGCTAAAAATGTCTTGCCAGTTCCAGCTGGACCAATTGCGAAAGTAAGGTCAAAGTTTTCAATTGATTCAACATATTCTTTTTGCCTTATAGTTCTTGGTCTTAAATATCTTCCTTCTTTGGAACGCGCAAGAATTTTTTTTCCAAGTTCAGCATGTGAAGACGATTCCCCTATATTTAAAGAACTTAAAGCTGCTTTAAGATCTACCTCTGGGACTTCTAACCCTTGTTCCCAAATTGGTCTCGTTAGTTCTACTAATGCTGAGGCTCTCTCAATTTTAGATATGACACCGTTCATCTCAAGTTGTAAGCCTCTTATAGTTAAAGAAACTCCTGTAAGAGACTCGAATTTTTTTAAGAAAGAATTCCCTGGTCCAGATAATGCTGTAGCAGCATCAGAACTTGGCAAATCTATTTTGAAGTGACCAGTTTTGGAAACTTCCTTCATCTAGTTATTAAATAAGAATAAAAATTTATCAAATCACTAGCTTTCAGCTTCATTACTCTCGCTTTCAGCTGTACTGCTATCATTTTCTTCGTCTTTAGTTTTAGCCTTAGCTAATTTTTCCTTCTCTAGCTTTGCTTTACCAATTGCGATAGAGGGTCTTTCTGTTTTTTCTAATAACCCACCCTTTTCTAATAAAGTTCTCACAACATCAGTAGGCTGAGCACCCTGAGTAAGTCTTGTTCTTAAAGCTTCTGTGTCAAGCCTGGTTTCTTTAGTTCTTGGATTATAAAAACCTAGTTCTTGTAAAGGTCTACCATCTCTTCTGGAAGTACTATTGCATGCAACAATTCTGAAACTTGCCTCTTTTTTCTTTCCAAAGCGCTTAAGGCGCAATTTAATCATTTTAAATTAATGCGTTTTTAATAATAATATCATTTAAAGGTAAAAATATAGAAACTATAAATCGGCAAAACCTTTTTTCTTTTTATTATTTTTTTGTTTTTTCATTGGCTTATTACCACTCATCCCTCCCATTCCTGGCATACCTCCCATTCCTGGCATACCTCCCATTCCTGGCATTCCCCCGTTCGACATTTGTTTCATAAAACCTCTCATTCTTTGAAAATCAGCCAATACTTTATCTACATCTTTTGCTTCATAACCGCTTCCCTGAGCGATTCTTTGTCTTCTTGAAGGCTGAGCAGCAAGAACCTCAGGTTTTTGTTTTTCCTCAAGAGTCATTGATGAGATCATAGATTCTATTTTCTTAAGTTGATCCTCTCCATCCTTTATCATCCCATCATCAATTTTATTCATTCCAGGAATCAATTTAATCAATCCGCCAAGTGATCCCATCCTTTTAATTAATCTCATTTGCTTAACAAAATCATTAAAATCAAAAGTTGCTTCTTGAAGTTTCTTTTGCATCGCTTCTGCATCAGCAAGTTCAACTTCTTTTTGTGCTTTTTCAACAAGAGTCAATACATCGCCCATGCCTAAAATTCTGCTAGCCATTCTCTCTGGGTGAAATGGTTGCAGTGCCTCTATTTTTTCACCTACACCTATAAATTTGATTGGTTTACCACTTATTTTTCTTATTGATAAAGCAGCTCCCCCTCTGGAGTCACCATCCAACTTAGTTAATATCGCACCTGTGATTCCTACTTTTTCATGAAATGACTTTGTTAAGTCTGCAGCTTCTTGCCCAATCATTGAATCAACAACAAGCAAAACCTCATCAGGATTAGAAACTTCTTTAATTCGAACCATTTCACTCATCATGGAATCATCAATTTGCAGTCTTCCAGCGGTATCAATAATTATCGAATTAAAATCATTTTCACTAGCAAAATTCAATGCTTCCTTTGCTATTTCTTCTGGTTTGCTATTTTTTTCTGTAGCCGAAAAAACTTCCAATTCATATTGACTTCCCAATGTTTTAAGCTGCTCTACAGCTGCTGGTCGATAAATATCTGCAGCCACCAAAAGAACTTTTTTATCTTTTTCCTTTAAATAAAGTCCTAATTTTCCTGTTGCAGTTGTTTTACCCGCTCCCTGAAGTCCAGCCATCAAAATGACTGTAGGACTCTTTTCATTTTCGTTTAATGGAGAATTTTCATTCCCCATAATGTTAATCAATTCTTTATTTACAACTTCTATAAATTTTTGACCTGGGTTTACACCCCTAACTACTTCTTCTCCAATAGCTTTTTCTTTGACATCTGATATAAACTCTTTCACTACAGACAAACTAACATCTGCATCAAGGAGTGCTCTTTTTACCTCCTTCAGGGCATCGTTAATATTATTTTCACTAATTTTTGCTTCGCCTCTTAAACCCTTTACTGCGTCTTCAAAGCGTGACGAGAGTTCATCAAACATCATTAAAAAGTAATTTTAATTATTATAGATGATACTGAAGTTTGTAATTACAAGCCGCTCACGAAATCAACCAATTTCCATGATTTATTTGAAAAACCCAAAATATATTTAACTTTAAGGGGATTTAATGATGTTTCATTAACAAATTCTCCAGAATTCTTTACTATTTTCTCTAGGTAATTCAATTCTGCTAAAACAACTATCCTAGACGAAGTTTGGGATTCTAAATCAATCTTGCGTATTTGGGAATTAATTTCCTTAAAAATTCCCTTCTTGATGTCGTTCTGTCTTTCTTCGATGGTTCTATCAATCAAACCTTTACTAACAATCTTAGAAAGATTAATTTCACTCTTTCCCGCCAAGAAATTACTTTTACTTAGAAGCCATCCATTAATTAAATTCTTAATATCTTCCAAAGAAGGTGAAGGAGAATTAAGTTCTTTGAATTCATAGGAAATAATTGAGGTAGATTTCTCAGTAATAGAATTCAATTTGTTTGAAGGATTTTTTTTTATTTCTTGAATATTATCCTTCTCACTAATCTTTTGATTTTTATCTATGGCAATTAAAGGTTTTTCAGTAATAACTTCATTCTGAATCGATTTTTTTAAATTATTTCTTAAGAATCCAATACCAATACCAAATGCAAATAAAATCAAAAAAGCATAAATATAAATTAAGTAAGGTGATCGATTAATAATCTCTTTTTCCTTCAAGAATTCCCCAAAACTAAATTTTAATTCGGCAATTTTTTCAATTAAAAAATTATATAACTCTATTGGTTTTTTCTTAAGGTAGTCCTCATTGAACTCGTTTTCTTTAATCTCAACCTTTTCATAATCTTGTTTTATCCCACCAGGCCACGGTAGTCTCCTTTGATCAATATTTTCCAATAAATTATCAAAGTCTTCAGTCGTTTTTGTGGAGGATTCGTTCTCAATCTGCTGATTCTTAAGATTTGACCTAATTGAATTTTTATTCGATTTATTTTCTAATTTTTCAATAAATTCTTGAATTTCCCTATCTTCAAACCAAGAATCTAAATCCACCTCTTTTGAGTCAATGTCTCTATACCCAACTAAAACATCATTCTCTAGCCAATTTTTACAGAAAATACATATCGCTTCTAATTTATTTCCAGGATAATTATTAAGCCAATCTCGCAAATTTTCATCAGAACTACTTGAAAACCTTGCAGAGGCTTGGTCAATATCAGCTAAAAGCAAATCTAAACAACCAACTAGAGGCATTGAATCAAGACCTGATAAATTTAGTTTCTTTAAAATTCTTCTCGCTTCAAATAATTTTTCTGGCTTTCTTCTAGAGAAACCAATAGCTGTTAAGGATAGAAACGCTAAAAATCCTGCTTCTAATGATCCTCTTTTTTGTAATTCAAGAAACAAATCAATCTGTTCTTGCACTGTCAAAAATGGCTTAATTTGTTGAAAAAAAACTTCAAACTCTTGCTGATTTAAATAATCTTTATATTCAGATTTATTATTACCTTCCAAACCACCTCTTTTGATTATTAAATTTTCCAACATACTTAAGCCTTTTTTATGAGACTCTTGATCATTTAGATCTCTACTAAGTAGATCTAGGATTCTGTAAGGAAGCAAAGCAACCAAATCTTCTTCAAGTTCTTTTCTTTTTTCTCCAAGCTTTCCCATTCTTTGTAGAAGTTGTATACCTTCATGTAAAAAGTCTGCAGCGTTCGAATAGGATCTAAGTTGTTGTTCTTGAATTGCAGAATCTCTAGCTGTTAAAGCAGCCAATAATGTTAAATCAGCTTCTCTACTACTTCCTAAAGCTGGAGTTTGTGGGGGTTGCAATGCTTTTCTCGTTATTTTAAAAGCTTCTTTTGGTGAACCTGATTCCCAAAGAAGTATTAATCCTGCTACTTCTCTATTTGAAGAAAAATCCAATCCAGAATTCCCATTTAATAACAAATTTTCGTACTCTCTTCTGCTTTCTGGATCTGTAAGTAGATCGGCAGTGAGGCGAAGCAGCTCTGATCTTTGTGTTAAAACTTCATAAGTAAAACCTTCATCAGGTGTTTTATCTAACCGCAATTGAAACGCCCTTAATATTTCCTCAGAAGTTGCAGAGGGGCTTACGCCTATTAATCGAAAATGGTCTAAAGGAAGTTCCAAACAAATATCCTATTGAAAATTCTTAGACAAATTTTATCAAGTTAAAAATTTTTTTCACAAGGTCTTACAGAGTTATTAAAAAAAATCATGAAAATCGCCCATCACGGCTTAGAATGTTAACAAATCAAAACTTCGTTAAGGTATTTTTCTTGGAAACACACGTAGAGAGAATCTCAAATCTTCAAGACATAAAAAAAGCCGAATTAGATCGAGAAACCGGATTATACCTTTATGAAGACATGACGCTTGGTCGTAGGTTTGAAGATAAGTGTGCAGAAATGTATTACAGGGGAAAAATGTTTGGTTTCGTTCACTTATATAACGGTCAAGAGGCTATAAGCACGGGAGTAATTGGCGCCATGAAAAAGAAACATGATTGGTTTTGTAGTACCTATCGCGATCATGTTCATGCACTAAGTGCGGGTGTTCCCTCATTTGAAGTAATGAGTGAACTTTTTGGTAAATCCACTGGTTGTAGCAAAGGCCGAGGTGGATCCATGCACTTATTTTCTAGAGAGCATCACCTACTCGGAGGATATGCATTTATTGGAGAAGGAATTCCAGTTGCCTTAGGGGCAGCCTTTTCAAGTAAATACAAAAAGGAAGTTGCTGGAAATAGTAATAGTGATGCGGTAACTGCAGCATTTTTTGGGGATGGTACTTGCAATAATGGGCAGTTTTTTGAATGTTTAAATATGGCCCAGTTATGGAAATTACCCATAATTTTTGTTGTTGAGAATAATAAATGGGCTATTGGTATGGCTCATGATAGAGCCACTAGTAATCCTGAAATCTGGAGAAAAGCGTCTGCTTTTGGCATGCACGGCGAGGAAGTTGATGGAATGGATGTATTAGCAGTAAGAGGGGCAGCACAAAGAGCAATTGAGCGAGCTAGGGCAGGAGAAGGTCCCACACTTTTAGAATGTTTAACTTATAGATATAGAGGGCATTCTCTTGCAGATCCAGATGAATTAAGGTCTGAAAAAGAGAAGGAGTTTTGGGGGGAAAGAGATCCTATTAAAAAATTAGCTCAAGAAATTATTGACGGTAAATTCGCTACGGAAGAAGAATTAAAAATTATTGAAAAGAAGATTGATGTTGAAATATCAGAGTCAGTTAAAAATGCAATTGAAGCTCCTGAACCTCCTTCAGAAGAATTAACCAAATATATTTGGGCAGAAGATTAGATTAAATACCGCTAGGTAATTTTCTGGTTAAATTCCTTAATTTTCTTAGTGCCTTAAGTTCAACTTGCCTTACTCTTTCTCTAGAAACTTCTAATAATCTTCCAATTTCTGCGAGCGTATGTCTCTCATTTGCATCAAGTCCAAACCTTAGTTTGAGAACATGTTGTTCTTGCTCGCTTAAATGACTTAACCACTTACCAAGCTGTTCTTGATGCATTTTTTGTTCAACTTGATCTAGAGGTTCTTCATTATTACTATCTGCAATCAAATCACCTAAAAAGCTCCTGCCATCATCACCATTTACTGGAGCATCTAAACTACTTGTCGATAAGGCTTGTCTCAAAACAGAATCTAATTCTTCTACATCAATTTCCATTGCTTCTGCAATTTCAATTCTGCTTGGCATTGCACCAAGCTTATGAGCCAAATCTCTACTAACTTTTCTAATAGAAGCCAACCTTTCACTTAAGTGAACAGGTAAACGGATTGTTCTTGATTGACATGCAATAGCTCTTGTCATACTTTGCCTAATCCACCAAAATGCATAAGTAGAAAACTTATATCCTCTTGTCGGATCAAATTTTTCAACAGCCCTCTCCAACCCAAGAGAACCTTCTTGAACTAAATCAAGTAATTCCAGTCCTTTACCTTGATATTTTTTTGCCACACTGACAACTAATCTTAAATTAGCTTTCATCATTCTTTCTTTAGCTCTTCGACCAATTTTTATAGTTCTTTTTTGTTGAGTTGTAAATTCATTAACCTTTTCATTTAATTGTCCATCTTCTGTAAGAATCATCATCTTTTGGACTTGATTACCCAATTCAATCTCTTCGGCAGGCGTTAATAAGGGGACTCTACCAATATTTTGCAAATACCAACTTATTGGATCATTACTCCTCCTTTTAGGTGGTTCTGATTGAATTGGTAAAGATGAGACCATTTTTTTTACCTAATAAGGTATTAAGACTCTCCTATATTTTTAAGGAAATGGCCAAATATTTAATGCGCGCTTCAGATTTCAAGTAATATTTGTACACTTATGTGTTTAAAACTATAAATAACTCTCTTAAATTGTTTCTTTCAAGATATTTGTCTCATTTTTATATTTCGCATTAATTTTGACAATTCGTCACCAATAGCAGAAGAATTAGACCCTTTTTTGCACTTTGATGCAGCAAATGAATGCAAAAGTACATATTTAGCAAAAAAATCTGTTGATATATTTTTACACAAGGTTAAATCAATCGCAGAACTACCAGCCACAAAACCAGATAAAAGATCACCCAATCCAGCTCGAGCTGTCTGAGAATCGGTTCCAAAAAGTTGCCATACTTTTTTATTATCAGCAACTACACTGTTAGCTCCTTTTAACAAAACACTTATGTTAAATTCTTGCGCAGCATTAAGAGCTTTTTCAACATTAGTCTCGCATTTGATATTAGGGAATAACCTCGAAAATTCTTTGCTATGAGGTGTTATCCATGTTTTAAATCTTCTCTCTAAGAAGAATTTTGAACATAATTTAGATTCTGAAATTCTATTGAGTGCATCCGCATCCAAGATCAATAATCCTTCAAAACCAGTGAGAATGTCTTTTGTTTTTTGCCAATCATCATTATCAATTCCTATTCCTGGGCCGACAGCTACTGAATCAAATGCACTTAAATCAATATTTTTTAATGCGCTAAATAAAGATGCATTTCCATTTTTATTAGATTGCATAGTATCCTTTAAAACTATTTCTGGAGCAACTTGCCAAATAGATTCAGCAACTAACTCAGGCAAGACAGCCGAGATATAGCCTGCTCCACTTGATATCGCCCCTTTTAATGCTAGGTATGCAGCACCAGGATATTTTTCACTTCCAGCTATTAATAGTGTTCTACCTCTTTTATATTTGTTGGAATTTCTTGGTAAAGAAGGTAAATCAATATTTTTTAAATCTTTGTAAGTAACCTTAAAAATCTTTTTATCAACTTTGGAAAGTTTACTAATAGGCACCCCAACATCTATATGGTGCAATTCTCCAATAAAAGGTAATGCAGAATCTTGCGTCAACCCAATCTTATTAAGACCAATTGCCAAGGTATAGTCTGCCTTTACTGCGTTATCTAAAAAAGGCTCTCCTTTATCAGGACATAATCCTGTTGGAATATCAATACTTATTACCTTGCCATATTTGTTATGAAATTTTTGATTAAAAAGTTTAATTAATTTATTATCAACTTTTCTTGTTTGATTATTACCAAAAACAGCATCAATCCAAAGTTCTTTACCATTTGCATCAGGGGGCTCTACTAATTTTGTGACGCCAATAGATGTAAGATAATTAAGGTGGTTATTTGTTAATGTTTTTTTTATCGGGAATGGACACCATACCTTTACTAAAAAACCTTTCAAAAAAAGCTCTCTAGCTATTACTGCACCATCCCCACCATTATGCCCGGGGCCTATAAAAACAGTTATTCCATACTTTAGAAGAGGTTTCCTTTTCAAGAGCCATCTACTAATTTGAATACCAGCTTTTTCCATCAATGCTTCTTGAGGCATTCCATCAGAAAACATTTCTTTCTCTAATATCAACATTTGCTTTGAATCAACAATTAAATGTTTAGAGTCAATTGTTGGCCATACAATTTCGTTCATAATTAGTACAAAGCAATTGAAGTACTGTTCAAAAATTTAAACTCCCATGTTAAAGACACAAAAGGATAAAAAATTAGAGAACTTTTTATCTTCTAATGATAAAACTAAAAAGAAGAAAAATATCATTGTAGGTCTTTCTGGTGGCGTAGATAGTTCCCTTTCAGCTGCTCTTCTTATAGAAAGAGGCTGGAATGTTGAGGGACTAACTCTTTGGCTAATGAAAGGACAAGGTTCCTGTTGTTCTGAAGGATTAGTAGATGCTGCTGGCCTTTGTGAAGATTTGGGAATTAATCATA
This sequence comes from Prochlorococcus sp. AG-442-N07, assembly GCA_003209675.1. Lineage (GTDB taxonomy): Bacteria > Cyanobacteriota > Cyanobacteriia > PCC-6307 > Cyanobiaceae > Prochlorococcus_A. The sequence continues at coordinate 24,502 of QCPX01000012.1, forward strand.
AAATAATAGACTCAAGAGAAATTTTCGAAAGAGAGGTAATTAAAAAAACTACTGAAAGCTATGAGAAAGGATTCACTCCACTTCCATGTTCGATGTGCAACAAGAATGTGAAGTTTGAAGAGATGCTTAATTACGCAATAAACAAAAAAGACTTTACTTATATTGCGACCGGACATTACGCAAGGATAAAAAAATCATCTTATGCTGAAAAAGTTGATTGCAAAAGCTTTGTATTTAAGGACTTCCTTCTTCTAAGAGGTGCTGACGAAAACAAGGACCAAAGTTATTTTCTTTATTCTCTTTCACAAGAAGTACTAAGCAGATTAAAATTTCCTCTTGGTGAAATGAAAAAAGAAGAAACAAGAAAGGAAGCTCTGAGATTAGGCCTTAGAACTGCTCAAAAACCAGAAAGTCAAGATTTATGTTTAGTTGAGCATTATGGATCAATGCAGAGATTTATCGACAAACATATTGAACCCAATGAAGGAGAAATTGTGCATGTAAACGGGAAAGTCCTAGGAATGCACAATGGTATTCAGCACTTTACAGTAGGTCAAAGAAAAGGTTTGGGTATCGCTTGGCCTAAACCATTATATGTAAAAAGTTTAGACAGGGTAAAAAACATAGTTTATGTAGCAGATAAAAGTGATCTACTTAATAAAGAAGCAATAATTACTAAGGTTAACTGGGTTTCAATCGAAGAACCTAGGCAAGAGATACAAGTAGAAGCACAAATCAGATATAGAAGTCATCCAGTAAAAGGAACTTTAATCCCTTTGAAAAATTTTGATAATCCAACTAAAACATTTAAATTTATATTTGAAGAAAGTCAAAGTTCGGTAACACCCGGACAAGCTGCAGTTTTTTACAAAGGAGAAATTTTATTAGGTGGCGGATTAATTAATTAATTTTCCAAAAGAAATTTAATCCCATAAAAAATATAAACAATAACAAAATAGGTTTATCTCCAAATTTTGTATAGAAGGTCTTGTCGGATGAAAAATTGGGGAAAACTACTTTATTTTGCTCCACATTTAAATCTAGAACTTGAATTATTTTCCCATCTTCTTTAACTAAACCTGAAGGACCAGTGTTTGATACAAGTAGATTATCTTTTTTATTCTCAATACTTCTCAATCTTGCCAAAGAAAGGAATTGATTATAAAGCTTAGTTGGATAGGGATCTAAATTTGCTGCAGTTATTATTAGTTTTGCACCGCCATTAATGGCCTTTCTTATTTTCAATCCATCACTAATTTCATAACAAATAGCCACTGCTAGAGGTTGTGTAAATTTAGGATCAAACAATCTTGAATCAGAGCCAGGTTGAATTCCTCCTACAGCGGATAATCCTCTTGAAAAACTATCTAGAAATCTTGGTGTTTTTTCACCTAATGGAACAAGTCTATGTTTATCTATAAATGAAGTAAAAGATTTATCTCCAATTTTAAATCCGAGTAAAGAACTTTTTAAGTCATTATTAGAATTTCTGAAACCTCCTGCCAAGGTATTAACCTTAAAGCCTTTAGATAAATAAAAATCACTATTTAAAGTCCCTTCAGGAGCAACAAGAAGTTTCACTTTGTTTGATAAAGCATACTTTTGAGCGATAGATAGCTTTTCTTCAATAAATTCATCATTTATTTTTAATTTTTCTCTTGTTGGTATATTAGTTTGCCAAATAGCTACTGGATATTCATAATTTCTTTTAATTGGAGTTGTTAAACCTCCAAATAAATGTAAGAAAATAAAAACCAAAAGTCCTAAAAGAAATATTTTTTTAAAGTAAAGTTTTCTTTCCCATCTACCATGAATATAAAAAATCCAAAATCCAATCAATATTTGTAATACGCATAAACCACTTGCACCAATCCATCTTGCTAAACCAGCAAGATAAATATCACCTGGGATAAGACTTTCTCCTAAACCTATCCAAAAAAAAGGTGTTTGAGAAAGTATCAATTCACCAATACCCCAAGTCAAAGATAAAAAAAATACTTTTACTGTTAAAGATAATATTTTCATTTTGAAAACATCTTCTTTCCAGAGAATGATTTCAACTAACAATCCCCATAAATAAACTAATATCCCACCCAAAAAAGCGCAAAATAATAATATTAAAATGGTGATTATTAAACTTGTAAGCCATGAAAACCCAAGCCATGTCAATGGATGAAGATCATAAAGCCAAGAATGACTTATCAAGATAAAGAAAAAACCCCAACAAAAATTTGCTATTCTCCTTTCACTTCCCTTCCACAAAATAAATAATGACATCGGCATAAAAATCAGCCAAAAATGAGTTGAAACGGAAATTCCTCCTAAAATCCCTCCTAAACAAGGGTAAAAATATTGTCTTAGACTTTTAATTTGAGTTGGGATTAACAATCTAAAATTACGAAATTAAATTTATAATCACTCATTTATTGTACCTTCATTCTGTAAACTAAGTTTTAGTGACTTTCAAAATTTAAGTGAAAGAAGTCTTTATCAGTTTTGCAGTTTTTGTTTTTTGTGTTTCATTAACTCTTTTCAGTCAATTTAATTCACCTCAAGTTGTTAATGCTGCTGAATCAGAAACTCAGTCAGTTCAAAGAACACCTGTTGCAAAATCATCAAATGTCTCAAATAATAATTTATTTGAACTAGACCCATCTGATCCAAATCCAATACTTTTCGCTATGGCAGAAGAAATACCATCAGACAACAATTCAAGAACTACAGAAAGCGGTTTAATTATTGCAGATATCGTAAACGGGGAAGGAGATGAGGCTAGTGCTGGGCAAACAGTTACTGTAAATTACACAGGAATACTAGAAGACGGGACACAATTTGATACCAGTATCGGCAGAGCTCCATTCAGCTTTCCCTTAGGTGCTGGACGAGTAATAAAAGGTTGGGACGAAGGTGTAGCAGGTATGAAAGTTGGAGGCAAAAGAAAATTAACAATACCTCCGGAACTTGGATACGGATCAAGAGGAGCTGGAAATGTAATACCTGCTAATGCGACTTTAATATTTGAAGTTGAATTATTAAAAGTCAATTAAATTAAGTAAGAAAAATATCTAAGACTTTTCAATTTAGTTAATCTCCAAGTAATATATATACAACACCAAAAATTTGAAATGTTAAGTAAATTCATCAATTCTTTTCTAGATAAACAATCCCCAATGACAGTTCATGCTCACTGCGATGGTCCTTGTGGTGTTTACGACCCAGCATCTACGAGAGTTGCAGCTGAAGCAGTTTTATCAATGACAAAAAAACTTATTGCATTAGAAGCTCCTTCTAGCACTGATTCAGCAGAGTGGGCTGCATACAGTAATACATTTTCTAGATATGTTGCAGTTAAAGAAGAACAAGCAAAAGAAACAAAGAAAGAGATTCTAATTTTGTGGACAGATTACTTTAAACCAGTTCACTTAGAAACTTATCCAGACTTACATGAAACCATTTGGAAGGCAGCCAAATTATGCAGTGCATGCAAAGTTAATATTGACTTAGCCCAAGCTGAAGAACTCATGAGTTACGTAGAAAAAATTCATAATATTTTCTGGGCTTCAAAAGGAAGATCAGACGCTTTTGTAAAAGCTAGTTAATCAGAGTTATTTTTAAAAGTTTTTTTGATTTTATTTTATTTTTTTTAGGTTTAAGAAAAACCGCGATTATTAGTGGTGAGTCGATGTTTCCATACCTAAAAGAAGGTGACATTGTATTTTTTAAAAAATATAAAAAGAATAAATCAATACTTAAAAATCGACAAATAATTATATTTAATCATCCAATTAAAAATAAAAACCTAATAAAAAGGATAAATTCAGTAACTCAAAATAATGTTGAGGTTATTGGCGACAATATTGAATTCAGCGAAGATAGTAATAAATTTGGATTAATCAATAACGAAAAAATAATTGGGATTGTCACCTCTAAATTAATTATTCCTAAATTAAAAATTTTTTTAATTCAAAAAAACAGAAGCACTTCTTTGAATCCAAAATAATCCCAAAGAAAAGGAAAGCCCTCCTGCTAAAGCTATTAGTCTTTTAATAAATTTTTGACTTGCTTTAAAGGTAGTAAAAGATATTAAACAAGTAAAAAGATTCATACTTATGAGTGAACCAATCAAATATGAAATCAAATATAAGCAAGCGCTTGTTAAAGGTAGTGCTAAAGCAGGAAGAACTGCAAGAAAATGTGAACCTCCAGCTATACCGTGTAGCAAGCCTAAACCAGTCAAAGCATGTGAGTGCTTATTATTATTTTTTTGTTCCTTAACATGAAAGTGAAAGTGACGATGGGCAATTCCATTCTCATGCTTATGGGAATGCGAGTGGATGCTTAATTGAAGAGAATTTTTTATAGCAAATACTCCAACAATTAGAAGTGAAATTCCAACTAGGAATTCGGCAATACTAGAAAATTTGTTTAATGGCGTAATATCCTTAATAAAAATCGCTAGAAAAGCTAACAAGAGGACTCCCGAAGAATGTCCCAAGCCCCATGAGAAACTATTTTTAAGAGCTTTTTGGGGATTATTAATCGCTGCTGGTGCCATTGCAATTAGATGATCAGCGCCACTAATTACATGAACAAATCCTGCGACTATACCTGTTAAAATTACAGCCTGCATATATATTCAGTACAACTCAGTTTATTCAATTTTATAGCACGATTTGAAGTCAATATTAAATTGAGTTAAATAATTTCTTGAACGATTGTTTAATATCAGTTTCTCTCATAAAAGTTTCACCAATTAATACTCCCTTGATTCCAATAGATCTAAGCGATTCTAAATCTTCGGCACAATTAATTCCAGATTCACTTATGGGAATAATATTTTGTTTTAAAAATATATCTGAATATGTATGCATCAATTCTATTGATGTTTTTAAATCTGTTTTAAAAGTCTTTAAGTCCCTGTTATTTATTCCAATCAAATGAAAAGATTTTAACTTTAGAATCCTTTCTAATTCATTAGAGTTATGGACTTCAACAAGAACACTCATCTTTAAATTATCAGCTATTTTCTTTAAATAAATTAAATCGTCATCACTTAAAATCGCAGCGATTAATAATATTGCATCAGCACCAGATACCCTTGCTTTATAAATCTGATAAGCAGAAATAATAAAATCTTTGCAGAGTAGAGGGAGATTAGTTGATCTCCTTACCGTTTCGAGTATTTCATAACTACCTTGAAAAAACCTTTTATCGGTAAGTACTGAGATACATGATGCACCCAATCCTTCATAACAAATTGCTATGTTTTCGGGGTTAAAATCTTTTCTAATAACTCCTTTACTCGGACTAGCTTTTTTTATTTCAGCAATAACTCCAGGTTTTATTTTTGACTCCAAAATATTTTTATAAAAATCTTTGGGAGTAGGAAGTTTTTCAATCTTTTTGATGAGATCTTCTAAAGAGACTATTTTTTTAAAATTCTTAATTTCAATATCCTTGTGCCATACAATTTCTTCCAGAATATTTTTTGCTTGTGCTTCTCTATGAGGGACAGCATATTCTAAATTTTCTACCCTTACTGTTGGATTTGGTGGTCTGCGTCTTATCTCCATTAATTTTAGAAATTATTTTATTTGAGAAGCCGCTTGTTTATATGCGACCTCAACTACTTCACTAAGAGTAGGATGAGTATGAACTTCTTTAGATAATTCAATTACATCTTGGTTCCTTGAAATAGCGTTCGAAATTTCTTGAATTAAATCAGCTGCATGTAATCCAAAAATATGAGCACCTAATACTTTCCCATTATCTTTGTTGAAAATCAACTTTAGCAATCCATCACTATCCAATTCAGCCAATGCTTTTGAATTAGCCTTAAAGAAACTTTTGACAACTCCCAAAGTAAAATTTTCTTTTGTAGATATCTCTTTAGCTTCAACTTCAGAGAGACCAACTGAACTTATCTCAGGGTGAGTAAAGGTTGCTGCGGGGATACTTTTATAGTTAATTTCGACATTTCCACCGCAAATATTATCAACAGCAATAGTGCCCTGCGCTGCAGCTGTATGGGCAAGCATTAGTTTGCCCGTTACATCTCCAACAGCCCAAATGTTAGGTATTATTTCATCACCATTCTTAACTCTCATTTGATCATCTATAGGAATGAAACCTTTTACTGTTTCGATACCAACCGACTCAAGATTTAAGTTATTACTATTAGGACTTCTGCCAGTTGCGACTAGTACAGCGTCAACTTCTAAAGTTTCTACAACTTCCTTAGATTTTGCATCAGTCAGTTCTATTTTTACAGGGCATCCGGGTGTTATTTTTGTCGCAAAGACGTTTGATTTTGTGTCTATATCTCTTGCTTGAATAAGGTTCTTCTTAGCAATTTTAGTGATGTCTGGATCAAATGTTGGCATAATATTCTCCAAAGCCTCGATCATGGTAACTTCACAACCAAGCGCGGTATAAACATCAGCAAATTCTAGACCTATATATCCGCTTCCAATAATTGCTATCCATCTTGGAAGCCACTCAAGTTTTACCGCATCATCGCTAGTAAATACGGTCCTATTATCCAAAGTTATTCCACGGGGCACAAAAGGAGAAGAGCCTGTTGCTATAACAATATTCTTACATGTAAAAATTTTATCAATTCCGTTTTTATCTCTTACACCTACTTTTTGATTTCCTTCAATTCTTCCAATGCCCAAAATAATTTCAACTCCACTTCTTTTAAGAGTTTTTGTTAAATTTTCTCTAACATTTAAAACTAAATTATTTGCATGATCTGCAATTTTTGATCTCTCGAACCTTACTGGTGAAGCATGTATACCAAATTTAGCTAAATGTTCATAATCAGCTATTTCTCTAACTTTTCCACTTGCAGCCAAAAGAGCTTTAGATGGAACACAACCCTTGTTAACACAAGTGCCTCCCATGTCAGAAGATTCTACTATTGCGACTTTCAGTCCCTTACCAGCAGCATGTTTAGCGGCATCAAAACCTCCATAACCTGCTCCTATTACGATTAAATCAAAATCAAAACTTGAATCAGTCACTTTTTATTTATTTATTTAGAGGTGTATGCGACTCTTTTTCGTTCTAGTAATAACGGAACTGCAACACAAGCCACATTCAATGATTCTACAATCTCGCTATGCGGAATTGTAATTGTTTCATTAAAAGCTTCTTGAATTTTTTTATGAATACCTTGGCCTTCATTACCCAAAATTAATGCCGTACGTCTAGACCAATCAACTTCCCAGTAAGGTTTTGAAGGTTTTTTTGAACTCCCATTATGGCTACTTGTAGAGAAAATCTTAAATCCTACATTTGATAATTCAGACAAAGACTTAAGTAAAGAATTTAATATTTCTTCTTCAATTCCATCAAATCTTAAAAATGGCAGATGAAAAACTGCACCTGAGGATGCTCTTAATACTTTTTGGCCTAATGGGTGCGCACCTCCAGCTAAAAAAATTGCATTAACACCCGCAGCTAAAGCGGTTCTAAATAGATTACCCATATTCCCAGGATCTTGAATTCTGTCGAGAACAAGAACAAAATCATCTTTTCTATTTAATTGATAATTAGGTATTTCTGAAATCTTTACTAAAGCTGCTATCCCATCTGGATGAATTGTTGAAATCGCAGATGCCAAGACTTCCTCTGAGACAATATTTATTAATGACTCATCAAATTTTTTGATTAGATTTTGATTCTTTCTTAGCCATTTTTCGGTAACTAAAATCTTAGAGGGATTTTTTCCAGACTTCAGCAATTCTTCAATAAGATGTGTACCTTCTATGCAAAAAAAGTCTTGATCTTTTGGAGATGATCCTCTCTTAAATGATCTAAATTTTTTAACTAGATTATTGTTTTTACTAGTTATTTTTAAAAAAGTATTTTCTATGAGTATTTTAAAAATTTGTTATCAACTATATTTTAATTACATAAATATTTTGATCAATTATTTATTAAATTTTTATTTCCCAAGAAATAAAAAAAATACATTTTCACTTTTAATTAATATTGATGACGTTACATAGGGTGGACTTAATATTATTAGTTTGTCATGATGAATCTAATAAATTAAGTCTTAATGATTTGCGGAAGCAAAACGAAGTCATATCTTAAATCGCAAAATTTAAAGATTCTTGGCCAAGGCAAGTTAAATGGAATAGTTGAAATAAGTGGTGCGAAGAATTCCGCGTTAGTTTTATTAGCCTCATCATTGCTAACTAATGAAAAAATAATTCTTGAAAATGTACCTTTTCTCACTGATATTGAAAAGATGGGGAATATTTTAAAGAATTTAGGAGTGAATTTAGTTCGTAAAAACAACCAACTAGAAATAGATCCAACAACTATTTCGATTAAAGAACTTCCATATGAACTTGTTAAAGGATTAAGAGCTAGTTTCTTTTGCATAGGTGCACTATTAACTAAATTTGGAGAAGCTCAAGTACCCTTGCCAGGTGGATGCAATATTGGTTCAAGGCCAATAGACGAGCACATTAATGGATTAATCGCACTAGGAGCAGACATTATTATTGAAGAGGGAATTGTAAAGGCAAAAACAAGGGGGAACAAAAATAGACTTCATGGCACTCATATTAAATTAAATTGTCCAAGTGTAGGTGCGACTGAAACTTTAATAATGGCAGCATCTTTAGCCAAAGGAAGAACTACCATTGAAAATGCTGCTAGAGAGCCTGAAGTTCAAGATTTATGCCAAATGCTTAATAAAATGGGGGCAAAAATTTATGACTCCGGTAAAGAAACAATTATTATTGATGGTGTTAATAAGCTTGGCGGATGTACCCATAAAGTAATTCCAGACCGAATAGAAGCTGGAACTTTTCTAATAGCTGCTGCTGCAACTTCCTCTTCAATAACAATTTCTCCAGTAATCCCTCATCATCTTGAAGCTGTCACTAATAAGCTTCAAGAGAGCGGGAGTAAAATTACGATTAAAGGTAATTCGATTTCTATCAAGAGTAAAGAGATTAAAGGAGTAGATATTGAAACAGCTCCTTTCCCAGGCTTTCCTACTGATTTGCAGGCACCATTTACAACTCTAATGACAATCGCAAATGGTGAATCAAAGATAACTGAAACAATTTTCGAAAACAGAATGAATCATATTTATTTACTTAATGAAATGGGTGCCAGTATAAAACTAAACAAAAACGTAGCTCACATCAAAGGTGTTAAAACAATTAATGGGATGAATCTAGTTGGCTCAGATTTAAGGTCATCAGCTGCATTAATAATTGCAGGAATCATCGCAAAAGGTAGTAGTAATTTCTATGGATTAGAACATCTAGATAGAGGTTATGAAAATTTTGAATTAAAACTAAAAAATTTAGGTGTAAAAATAATTAGAGAGATCAGTAAAAATATTTTTGAGGAGAATGAATACAAAATTGAACCAAAATCTGAGAATCTTTCAAAACTCGAAGCAGCTTAGTCTTATTCAAATATAATTTGGAAGCTGAGAAAGTTGATTCAAACGTAAGCAATATTGATTAATGAAATACAACCTAAAAATAATATAAACAGAACTAGAAAGCGATTAGACCAAATTTTATTTAAACCATTAAATTTGAATTCGTTCATGCCCAAGTTCCGCTATTAGATCCGAATGTTGTAAGTATAGTTACTGCAATAAAAAGATATGGGACAAATTTAAAGGATAATTTTTTAGCTTGAGTTTTAGACATTTTGTTTTTTTATCAAATATAACACAATATTACTAATCATGAAGCTAAATCCTTTCAAAAAAGACTTTTAAGCGCATTTAATCACAAAAATGTATCAGAAATGTTTAATTTTTCTTTTTTCCCCTCATTCCTTGTCAGCAAATGCAATAAATAATTCTATGTTTTTATCGAAAAGATTAACTATTAACAAAAGTTATCTTGATAACTGTTCCTTGACCAAAACAATAGTCAATAAGTTGATTTTTGTTATAATAAAAAAGTTCATTTTTTCAAAAGCCTTGGGAGCGTGGTGGAATTGGTAGACGCACCGCACTCAAAATGCGGCACCTTCGGGTATGTCGGTTCAAGTCCGACCGCTCCCACTTTGATGAGTACCTATAGTCGATTCGATATAACTTTCACAAAAGGAAAAGGTTGTTGGTTATGGGACAAAACAGGTAAAAAGTATCTTGATGCAGTAGCTGGCATAGCAACTTGTAGTCTTGGACATAGCGACAGAGTTTTAAGAAGAAGGTTATCAACACAACTAAAAAAGATTCAGCACATTTCCAATCTTTACAACATTGAAGAACAAGAACAATTAAGCAGAACTTTAACGAATATGAGTTGTGCTAGAAGCGTCTTCTTCTGCAATAGTGGTGCGGAAGCAAATGAATCAGCAATTAAATTAATTAAAAAATATGGTAATACAACAAATAAAGGTAAAGAATCAGTAATTCTCGCAGCAGAATCCAGCTTTCATGGAAGGACGCTTGCAGCTTTGAGTGCCACTGGACAGCCCAAATATCAAAAAGGTTTCGAACCAATGATTCAAGGGTTCAAATTTTTTAAATTTAACAATTTTGATTCGGTAAAAAATTTATTTGAAGAGTGTGAAAATAATGATCAAAAAATTTCTGGCGTTTTAGTTGAACCAATACAAGGAGAGGGCGGCGTAATTCCTGGAAGTAAAATATTTTTTAAAAGCCTTAGAGAAATATGTGATAAATATAATTCTCTTCTCATTTTAGATGAGGTTCAAAGTGGAGTAGGTCGAACTGGAAAAATGTGGGGTTATGAGAATTTAGGAATTGAACCTGATGGATTCACCCTTGCTAAAGGATTAGGAGGAGGTCATGCAATTGGAGCATTATTAGTAAAAGAAAAAGCCAACATTTTTTCTCCAGGAGATCATGCAAGCACTTTTGGGGGGAACCCATTCGCCTGTAAAGCTGCCCTAACTGTATTAGAAGAAATCAATAGAAGAAATATTATCAATAATGTTTATCTAAGAGGGGCACAATTAAGTGCTGGTTTTGAAGAATTGTCAAAAAAATTTCCAAATATTATTAGCGGGAAAAGAGGTTTAGGTTTAATACAAGGTCTTGTGATCAATGATGATTATGCTGATGCAAAAAAAATTACATTAAAAGCTTTTGATGAAGGATTACTTGTAGTTCCTGCAGGAGGAAATGTTGTAAGGATTGTCCCACCATTAGTTATATCTCGAAGAGAAATTAATATTCTTTTGAATAAGCTAAATTCAATTTTTGAAGAGTTATAGCAATTTAAATTTTGAAAAATGCAAATTTAAAATTTTTTGAATTATCACCCAAATATGAAAGGGATAATATCAAGTTAGGTTTATCAAGAATTAAAAAAGCACTTCAAGAACTTGGTAATCCTTGCGAGAATATCCCTGCGATACAAATTATTGGAACCAATGGGAAAGGATCAATCGCGGCATATTTAGAAAATATACTTTTTGAAGCTAAAAGGAATTTTGGCGTAACGACATCTCCCCACCTTTTGGACGTATGCGAGAGGATTAGAGTTAATAAAAAAAATATTAACAAGGCTGATTTTGAAAAAATCTATAGATTAATAGAAGAGAAATTTTCAACATTTGAATTAACTCCTTTTGAAAAAATCATTTGCTGTGCACTAAATTTCTTTGACAATAAAAAAGTTGAATTGCTCATACTTGAAGCTGGCTTAGGGGGACGATTAGACGCGACAACAGCCCATAAATCTAGACCAATAATTGCTATTGGGAATATTGGCTTAGACCATAAAGAATTTCTTGGAGATACTATAGAAAAAATTGCCGAAGAAAAATTAGCAGTTATTGAAAAAAACTCAATTGTCATCTCATGCAAACAAAATAGTCAAGTTGAAAATTTAATAACCAAAAAAGTTAAAGAGGTTGGAGCCGAAATTATCTGGAAAGATTCAATTTCAAACAGCTATGAGCTTGGACTAAAAGGAATTTTTCAAAAGCAAAATGCTTCAGTAGCTTTAGGAGCAATTGAAGCGTTGAACATTTTGGGATTTAATATAAAAGGAGCACACATATCTGAAGGTCTTAAAAAGACATCTTGGCAGGGAAGGCTAGAAATAATAAATTTTTTGAACAAAGAAATTCTTGTAGATTGTGCGCATAATTATCCTGCTGCAAAAGCACTCTCTCATGAGCGAAGCAATTGGGAGAATGAAGATAAAGGAATTTATTGGATTATAGGTGTCCAAAGACAAAAAGATTTTTACGCAATATTAAAAACGCTTCTAAAGAAAAATGATCACTTATTGCTTGTGCCAGTGCCAAACCAACCTAGTTGGCAATTAAAGGATCTTTCTCAGATTAATGAAATTGACCTTCAAAAAACAATTGAATTTAAAACATTTGAACTTGCCATTGATTATTTATTTTCCCTAGAAAAATGGCCACCTAATCGTCCAGTCCTAACGGGTTCTATTTTTTTAGTTGCTGAATTTATTAAATTTACAAATAAACAGAAGTGTTAAATATTAAATTGTTCCTTTACTTCCCAACCTTCCAATTTTCCAGGATTTAATAGCCCTTTAGGATCAAATTTTAATTTCGCTTTTACTTGATCTGCGTCAACCACTCCAAGGCCTCCGCCTTCGACAGTTAAAACATGGGGATTAAAAATAAACGCCCCAAGTTTCTTACAATCTTCCATTATTTCATTTAATTCATCTATCCCATTCCACCTTAATACAGGTAAAGCCGCTAATCGCGGTGATCCTTGTTGAGAAACTGCCTCTAAATGCCAAAGAACTTTTCTACCCCATTTTTTTCTCAGAAAATCAATCAATTCTAGTTCATTATTAAGTGGCAAAAGCATCTGTAAATAAGTCCAATTTTTATCCTTAGACCTCATATGAAGAGTTGTATGATTCCATACGACTTCAGAAATTCCATTAACGAGTTTTTCTTCTTCCCCAAGGAGGGTAAATTCAACTTTGAATTTTTTACAAATCAACTCGATCGTTTTTGTTCCTCCAAAAGTAGATTGAATTAATATCTTGTGACTTCTAGCATTACTTTTAAGCCATTTTGGCATTTGATCTACAATTTCATCTTCAAGAATTGCTCCTAATTTCAGATCAATTGCTGCTCTGGTGAGAGTTTTTAATATTTCTATTGTTTTTTCAAATTGAATACAGTCGATAACTATTGCATACCACTTACGTTTGATATCAGTAGCAAGTAGTAAAGAAGTAATTATTCCATTAGTCCCATAAGCATGATTTAGAGGTTCGGATTCTTCAGCATCAAATTTTAATAATTCAGGTTTTTCATTCATCGTTACTGCCTCTAAACCAATAAGATTTCCTGGATCTCTTAAAAATCCCCACCTAATTGAACCAATACCTCCTGATCCACCGGCAATAAAACCTCCAATTGTTGCAGTTTTCCAAGTACTAGGAAGCAACCTCAATTCCCTCCCATATTTCTCTAATTGTTTATTCAAATCTCCCATCACACAGCCAGACTGAACTTTTACAAAACCTGTATCTGAATCAAATTCTTCTAACTTATTAAAGTGACTCATCTGCATTACAACTCCTCTAAACAATGGGACAGCTTGTCCATAATTACCTGTACCTGAACCCCTTAAAGTAAGTGGGATAGAAAATTCCCAACAAATTTCTGCTACTTCCTTTACTGCTTTGTGATCACTAGGTCTTACCACCAAATCAGCAATACATTCGTCTAATTTTTCAGTAAGGATTGGTGAGTAGTTATAAAAATCTTTTGATAGCCTTTTTATGTCAGATTGGCTTTCAATTATCTCTAAGTTTTTAACTTCCCTAAATTTGTCTATAAATTTAAGAGTATTTGATGTCATTAATTAAATTCTCATTGTTTTGTATATAAATTAGCCGATTAGCAATATAAATCGCCTTTTATAAACACTTTTCTCTTTAATGAACTCGAAAAAACATCTGCCCATCTTTGTGCATCTAAAATCACAAAATCAGCAGGACAACCCTTTTTAATTAAACCATCCCATTTTAAGTTTAATAATCTGCTTGGAGCTAAAAAAATAGAAGATAGAGTCATTCTCTCCCAGGGATTTAGTTGAAGCATAGGTATAGAGCAAGACAACATATAAAAAGGATCAAAATTACCAAATGGGTACCAGGGATCTTGAATGTTATCACTACCTAGAGATACATCCACGTGTGATTTTTGTAATTGCTTTATTGGAGCAACTGGTCTTTTTAATGAGGTAGTTTTATTACTTCGAT
>QCPX01000013.1:0-38706 GCA_003209675.1 Prochlorococcus sp. AG-442-N07
GAATTAGTACTGGCAAAAATATATGATATCGATGATGAAGACATACAAAAAGAATATATGAGCGCCTTTAACAAAGTGGTTTACTTATATGATGAATTAAAAGAAGATTACGAACGACAAGGATTTTCTGATAATTCTGAAGAACTTCTCACAAGCTATAAAAATGCATTTAATCTTTTCGAATCAGAATTTGAAATTTAAATTCAATTTCTACTATCGTTTGTAAGGGGTTACAGGTATTTCAATTAGCTTTCCTTTTTGGAGATCAGATCTTTTCTCTTTTAAATTTTTGATACATAAAGATACTCTTTTCTCCTTTTCGCAAAATCTTTTTATTTGGTAATCACTAAGTGATAATGATTTATTACTAAATGAAAAAAAGGCCAATAAAAACATAAAAAAATTTAATACTAATTTCATTTGTTCTCTCCTAACTATTTTCTAATACCCTTATAATTTAGTTACTTTTTATTATAAAGATCTATGATTTCTTTTAATTCATCTTTATTTAACTCTGTTGAAATAAAAACTTCTTGAGCTGTATTACCCTTTCTTGCGATTGCTTTATATCCGTTTATAGTTTTCACAGACAATCTAATTATCAATTTAGAGGATCTTCCTCTGGCTCTTGAAATAACAGCTGGAGTTATTGTCTTGATATTATCTTCCAGTGCTAATTTTTGAAGTATTGGAATTAGACCTTCTATATTTGTACTATGATTTAAAACTAACCTTCCCAATTTAATTTTATTACAATTCTATTGGGAAAATTTTGTTTCTGAGAAATTAATTTTAGCTTTAAAATGATTAAAAAATTTTGAAGTTCTGTTATATTTATAAAAACGATTAAATTCTAATGATCTTTCAAATAGGCTGGGCAGCATTGGCTGCTATTTTTACTTTTTCAATTGCCATGGTTGTTTGGGGAAGAAATGGGGACGGATCCATTGACATATGATTTCATTTTTAACTTATGAAGTCTATTTAAGTAAATTTCTTATCTTAACATCGTTTGTTTTGCTCATATTCATAACATTAGCTGTAATCTATATATCCTATGTCTCTTGGAAAGATAAAAAAAGATTAAAAAAATAGTTATTATTTTTTTTTGTTTTGTTTCTTATCATTAATTCTGAGCTCTTCAATTAATTCTTTTGCTTGTTCCATTTTTGATATGCTGCTTTTGTAAATCCCAATATCTTTTTCTGCTTTATTAGCAGATAAGCTTAACTTCTCAAAAATATCAAAGGTCATCTTATTTTTATCTGATTCATTTTTCTCATTGAAATCTTGGGAGTTTGAAATTAATGTATATATACCTAAGTTCAAAATCCTTGAAGGATAAAGTTTAGAATTACTTTTTTCTACTATTAATTTTAAAATATCCTTAGATGTTTTATCCTTTAATTCTTTTTGAGACTTTTCAGATATTTCATTAATTTCCTTTGCCTCAAAATTTGTAGAACTGCATAAAGATTCAAAAAGTAGATCCAAGTGTTTTTCAGGTTGATAACCCTTCATTAATTCTTTGAATGTTTCGGTGATGCCGACACAAAAGAGATAATCTTGCGTAAATTCATTTTGATGGTTCAAAA
Organism: Prochlorococcus sp. AG-442-N07; assembly: GCA_003209675.1. Classification (GTDB taxonomy): domain Bacteria; phylum Cyanobacteriota; class Cyanobacteriia; order PCC-6307; family Cyanobiaceae; genus Prochlorococcus_A. The sequence goes on from QCPX01000013.1 coordinate 1,596, forward strand.
GATTAAGTTCGACAAGCATTTCATCAACTATTCTTTTATATAAACCTGGAATAACGAAAGGAAATTTTTCATGAAATAACTTTTTGCTATCTGAAACAGTCAGTTTTTCTTTCAATTTTTTATATGTAAACCTTAATAAGGTTAGCGTATGTTGACTCAATATCGTTAATATCTAATAAACAGATAAATATTATTATGATCCCTTTAGTTTTAGAAGAATCGGGCGGTAGTGAAAGAGTCTTTGATATTTATTCGAGACTATTAAGAGAGAGAATAATCTTTTTGGGAGAACAAGTTACTAGTGAAACTGCTAATAGAATTGTTGCTCAATTATTATTCCTCGAGGCAGAGGATCCAGATAAGGACATTTATATGTATATAAATTCACCTGGCGGATCCGTATATGACGGATTGGGTATCTTTGACACAATGCAACATGTAAAACCTGACATTCATACAGTTTGTGTTGGCTTAGCAGCTAGTATGGGTGCATTTTTGCTCGCGGCAGGTACTAAAGGTAAAAGAAGCAGCCTTAGACATTCAAGAATAATGATTCATCAACCACTTGGAGGCGCTAGAGGGCAAGCCAGTGATATAAGAATTCAAGCAGATGAAATTTTGTTCTTAAAAGAACGACTGAATACTGAATTATCAGATAGAACTGGAAAGGATTATGAAACTATCAAAGAAGATACTGATAGAGATTTTTATATGTCCCCAAACGAAGCTGTTGAGTACGGTTTAATTGATCTTGTGTTAGATAAGAAACCAATAAAAGTTTAGCTTAATAATTGAGGTGTTCTCTCTTTCTTAGGAATTTTGGTGAATTTGGAGAGAATACTTACAAATTCATCACCATCTAATGTTTCTTTTTCGATTAATAGGTCAACTATCTTATCCATAGCTTCTCTATTTTTGCTTACTATATCGTAGGTTTCTTTGTAACATTCTTTTACCATTTTTCTTACACTTTCATCTATTTGTTTAGAAATTGAATCAGAGACTTCACTTCTAGTCATTAAATCTCTACCAACAAATACTTCTTGATTACCACTTTCTAAAGCTATAGGACCTAAATTACTCATTCCAAATCTAGTAACCATTTGGCGGGCCATTGAAGCAACTTGTTGAAAATCACCTCCAGCTCCTGTTGTAATCTCACCTTCTCCAAAAACTACATCTTCTGCAGCTCTTCCTCCTAAAGCACCCATTATCCTAGCTTTTAATTGCGCCCTGCTAACAAGGCTTTGTTCATCATCTGGGGTAAACCAAGTTAATCCTTTAGCTTGACCTCTTGGAATGACGGTCACTTTTTGAACAGGATCATGGGCTTTGACAAGTGAACCTATGAGAGCATGGCCAACTTCATGATAAGCAATTAATCTCTTGCTTCTACCATCTGTTAATGGAGAACCTTCCATTCCTGCGACAATCCTATCTACAGAGTCATCAATTTCTGAGATACTTATAGAGTCTTTTCTCCTCCTAGCAGTTAATATAGCAGCCTCATTTAGTAAATTTGCTAAATCTGCTCCAGTAAAACCTGGAGTTCTTCTTGCAATGCTTTCAAGCGTTAAATCCTCTTGAAGTTTCTTATTCCTTGCATGAACTTCTAATATTGATAATCTGCCTTTGATATCAGGTGCATCTACAGTTACCTGTCTATCAAATCTGCCTGGTCTCATTAGAGCTGAGTCTAGAACATCAGGTCTGTTAGTGGCAGCAATTATTATTATGCCACTATTGCCTTCGAAACCATCCATTTCAGTAAGTAATTGATTGAGAGTTTGTTCTCTCTCATCATTACCTCCACCAATACCTGCACCTCTTTGCCTTCCGACTGCATCGATTTCATCAATAAAAATTAAACAGGGACTATTCTCTTTAGCTCTTTTGAAAAGGTCTCTAACTCTACTAGCACCAACACCAACAAACATTTCAACAAATTCAGAACCTGATAATGAGAAGAATGGTACACCAGCTTCACCTGCAATTGCTTTAGCTAAAAGGGTTTTGCCGGTACCAGGAGGTCCTACTAATAGAACCCCTTTGGGAATTCTTGCTCCTACAGAAGTGAATTTTTCTGGTTTTTTCAGAAAAGTAACAACTTCTTGCAAATCCTGTTTAGCTTCATTAACGCCTGCAACATCATCAAATACAACTCCTGTTTCAGCTTCCATTGCAAATCTTGCTTTAGTTTTTCCAAACTGCATTGCTTGGCCAGGACCTCCAGGCATACCATTTGACCTCCTCGCTAGCAAAATTAAACCTCCAATTAAGATAGCCGGGAAAAGTAAATTACCTAAAATACCTAATGCGGGAGGAGCTGTTTTTATTGGATGCACATCAAAACTGATTCCCTCATTTTTTAAAATATTTATAAGTTCTGGCGTTAAGCCGGGAAGATCTACGCGCAACCTTTGAACTTTATTATCTAAATCCGAATCTATTGTCTCTATAACTGCATTCCTGCCTCCCTCAAAAATATCAACAGATGTAACCCTTCCCGAATTAATGTAATCTAAAAATCTGCCATAACTAACTCTTGCAACCGCTGAATTTCTTGGTGCAACAGTAGTGCCATTAGATTTAAGCGAATCAACGTTGCTTGAAGATAAAAATTGGTAGGAAAGTGCTATTACTAAAAGTATAGGTAAAGCCCATAAAATTAATGTTTTAAATTTTTGATTCATTAATTTGTAAAAAGTCAATTCTATGATTCTAGGATGAATCAGTGCATTTCGTTGATATTTTCTCTAACTTTATGCTTATACTATTCTTTAATGTATCTAATCTATAAATGAAATTTGAGATCAACGATAAGGTTAAGTTGATTGCGCCAGTCTCTTACTTGAAGACTTCAGATAATATGCCGATGTTAAGACCACCTGATCTAGTGGCAATTGATGAAATTGGGGAAATCCTTTCAATTAAATCTCCAGATACTGTTGAAGTAAAGTTTAGGAGAGGTTCGTTTTTAATAGATGTTGATAAGATTGAGAAAAACTAATTTAAAAATTTTTTTTCCACCTATTAGAAATTTCTAAACATATATTTTTATTTCCAGAAATACTCAGAAAAGGTTTTGAAAAATACTTATTAGTTAATTTCAAAATATCTAACGAAGAAATTTCCTCTATTTTTAAATTTAAATCGTTCTCAGAAATTGGTGAAATATCATAACTAACTAACTGTATCTTTCTCTGCAAAATTTCATCCAGTGATTGATTTCCTAATAAAAAAGAACCTTTTAGCTTTTCTTTTGCTAAAAATATTTCAGCATCAGTCAACGGATTTAAAAGTAAATTTTTCCATAGTGTTGATAAAAGTTCAAAAGCAAAAAGTGCTTGATCATTAGATACGGATAAATAAATTAAAAATGGGGCATTTCCACTCCTGATAGGATAATAAACACCTAAATCGTAAGTGATACCATGTTTTTCTCTAAAAAGTTTAAATAAAGCAGCGCTCATTCCATAAGATAAATATGATTCCAAAATCTTAAGAGGAAAATATTCACTACTCCTTCTCGAGCAAGTTTGGTCCCCCATCATTATTATTGTTTGATTTGAATCATTATTAATGTAATCAAATCTATTCGTAGTATTTAAATTATGATTTAATGGATCCGATTTTTTTAAGATTTTTTTCTCAAGTGTTCCAAAATTTTCTCCATTTATTTCGGGATTATTTGAAATTAAATACTTTTCTCTATTTCTAAAATTTTTAAACTCAAGCAAAATATCTTCATAGGTAATCTTTGAGACATCATTAGCATTGCCTATTGTGTTAAAAGCATAAGGATGATTTGAGTAAACAATTTTTCTCCAATTTTCAAAACAGATATTGAATGGATTCTCTTTATCTTTTTTTATGTGATCAATAGAAGATTTTTTTACTTTTTTAAATTCAGTTTCCGAGAGGATTGGCTTATTAATTATTAATTCTAATAAAGGGAATAATTTGCTGAAATGTTCATTTAGGGATTTAATGCTTAATGAAATACCATCTTCAAATACTTCTTGATTTAATTCTGCTCCATAGGACTCAATATACTCAGATAGAGTGTAATTATTAAAACCTTCACATCCTCTGGTAAGTAATGAACAAAGGATCTTGTTTATCCCTTTTTTGCCAATACTATCCATATTACTCCCCCCTTTAATCCAAATTGAAGCAGTTGAAAAATTTCTTTTTTTATTATTTGAAAAATATCTTTTTAACATTTACTAGGGGATGCAATTAAAGTGAATTTCTCTCCACGGATATATTCTGTAATCTCTTTGAAGTTATCCAAGTCATTCCAATATTTTAAATGACTCTCTATATTATTTATTGAAGATTTTCTCCCCCAAAGAAGTTCATTTCCAAAGAATGAAGAGAGTTGTGTAGATGTCTCTAAATTAAAGATATAGTTACTTTTCACAATATTAATTGCTTTTTTTATTTCATCCATAGCTAAGGCTTTAAAATTTGAGATCTCATCTATTGTTTTATTAATTTGCTTTTCTACTAAATCAATATCTTTGGACTCACAACTTGCTTCTATTATGAATAATCCTCCTAATTCTCCAGCATTTACATCTCCATATATCGATTCAACAAGATTTCTATCTTCTTTTAAAATTTTAACTAATCTGCTGTTTCTTCCAACAGATAGTATTGATGCTAATATCTCAAGTCCAATAATATTTTTTTGATCATTTGGGTTTGGGATAAACCAAGCCATAAATATTCTTGAAAACTCTAAATTATCAAACTTAACTGACTCTCTACCATTCCTAATTTTGAAAGAAGGTTTATTTTTTAGATTTATTAAATTTGGACTTTCTTTTATGCCAGATAGATCACTTTTCTCAAAAATTTTGTAAATTTCTTCTGAGAGATTTCCCGCAATTGCAATACAAATTTTTTCGGCATTGTAATGTTTGCTATGAAATTTCACAAGGTCATTTATCTCCAAGTTTTTAATACTATGTTCAGTTCCGAGAATAGAATTTCCATAATTCGGACTTAACCAAACCCTTTTCAAAAAATAATTAAATAGTCTTTCTTCAGGCTGATCATTTTGTTGTTTTATTTCATCAATAATTACCCCTTTTTCCTTTATAAATTCATCAGGATTAAAATCTGGAGCAATGACAATATTTGTCAAAAGAGCAAGTGATTCTTTAAAGTTACTTGGAGGAACTAAGACATGGTAATGTACATCATCATAACCAGTTGAAGCGTTACTTAATCCGCCTAGGGATTCAATTTTATAGTCAAACTCGCCTGGCATTAGTTTATTAGATCCTTTAAAAATCATATGTTCTAGAAAATGGGCAGTGCCGTTTTTATCAACATCCTCAAATGAAGAACCTGCTTTGCACCAAATATCAATGCTTATAAGCGGCAATTCTTTATTATCCACAAACACACATCTAGTTTTGCTTGAATGGGTGTAGTAGTTAACATCTCCTACGTTCATTTCAGTTCTCTCTTTAAATTCTATTTTGATACTTTTTAGCCTTGTTGTCTGAATCTTTAACTAAAACAAAATTAACTGACCCTCTTATTTTGGATTTATTACAAAATATTAGAGAGCATAGATCCATGCTTGAGGACCTTAAGAGTATAAAAATTGATCCAAAACTTACTAACATAATATCTAAAGAAACAGGCAGAGAACTTTATATTGAAAATGAATTCCATAAAGCAAAAGGTTTTAGAAAGTTACATATTGAAGTAGCAGAATTTTCAAAGAATCTTAAAATATTACACTGCGTTTTTTTCCCTGATCCTAAGTTTGATATCCCAATTTTTGGGATGGATTTGGTAAAAGTAAATGATAATGTTTCTGCTGCCATTGTTGATTTATCCCCGGCATCACAAAACCAAGGTTTGAAATACGAAAAATTACTTTCTGAAGTTGATAAAAGTTCTTTTTCATCTTTGAGAGAGATTCCTAAATGGGGGGGGATTTTTTCTAATAATGTATTTTTTGCATCCTTAAAAAGTAAATCTGAAAATAATGATTTTTGTAGAGTTGTGGATCAATACCTCTCTATTTTGATCAAATTAAGTAAAGACGCTAAACCTGAATTTAAGGAGGAAATTATCCAAGAAAGAACAGATTTTCAAAAAAATTATTGTGTTCAACAAATGAAGAATGAAAAGACTAGTATGGTTCTTCTAAAATATTTTGATGAAAAATGGGTCAATAACTATATAAAAACAGTACTCTTCGATTTTTAATGAAATTAAAAATATTAAAAAATTTATTTATTTATTTGTTATTATTTACACCTATATCTCTTGGGGTTATTTCCTGCTCTGGAAATAATAAATCTAGTTCAAAATTTAAAGAAGAAATAACTTCAGATTTCATACCTCCAATTACAGCTGTTGCCGCACTAGGTCAACTTTCTCCTTCGGGAGAGATTAGGCAATTGGCAGCTCCAATAAGTCAGTTTGGCTCTTCCCCCCGAATTGTCGAAATTTTAGTAAATGAAGGAGATTTCGTAAAAAAAGGTGATATCTTGGCAATCTTTGAAAATGGAGAAAAATTAATTGCTGATCTTGAAAGAAATGAAAAGCTAATTAATACTATTAACAAAGAAATTACCCTAAAGAAAGATCAAATTCAAAGGTATGAGTTAGCTTTGAGCAATGATGTTTATTCTTTTGTAGAGTTTTCACAGAGAAAAGATGAATTATTAAAATTGCAAAAACAGAAAATAAACCTTATCGGTGATCAAAAAAATATCAAGATAGATCTATTTAATTCAAAACTAAGGAGTCCAATTGATGGTTTTATCCTTGGAATAAATACGAGAGTTGGTGAGAGGCCTAAAAATGAAGGGATTTTGGATATTGGTTCTAGTCAAAAAATGGAAGCTTTGATAGAGGTTTATGAGTCTGACATCGATAGAGTCTTTATCTCTCAGAATGTTGAATTGAGCAGTGAGAATGGTGGATTCCAAAAAAGTCTCAAGGGAAAGGTGATTAGGATTAGTCCTCAGGTAAAACAAAGAAAAGTTTTATCGACTGATCCAACAGGAGATGCTGATTCGCGAATTATCGAGGTACTAGTAAAACTAAATCAAGATTCTATAGATATCGTTCAAAATTATGCAGGAATGAAAGTGATTGCAAAATTTATTCCTTAATGAGTTTTTCTTTTTTAAAATTCAGAAAAATACCATTAGCTTGGTTGTTATTAACTAGGCAACCATTAAGGCTTGCAGTTGCCATAGCTGGAATCAGTTTTGCAGGGATTTTGATGTTTATGCAATTAGGTTTTAGAGATGGTTTATTTGACACGAGCGTAACTATTCATAAACTTCTAGATGCCGATCTTGTTTTGATAAGTCCCAGATCAAAAAGTTCTATAAGCATGAGTGGATTCCCAAAAAGAAGGTTAATTCAAACTCTCGCAGTAGAAGATGTTGAAAGAACTGCTCCCGTTAATTTAAATTATTTACTTTGGAGAAATCCCGAAAATCTTAAAACTAGATCAATACTTGCATTAGGTTTTAATCCTTCGGATTCACTTCTTTTAGATGAGGGATTCTCTAAGAAAGCTTATAAATTGAGAAATCCATCAAGAGTTCTTTTTGACAAACTATCTAGACCTGAATTTGGACCGATTGAAGAATGGTTCTTATCAGAAAAAAAAGTTGAGACTGAGGTTGCTGGAAAAAGAGTAATTGTTGAAGGCCTCGTGGCGTTGGGACCATCTTTTGGTGCAGATGGTAATTTGATAACTAGTCGAGAAACCTTCTTAAGACTTTTTCCTGCCAATCCTCCTGGCAGTATAGAAATTGGTTTGGTAAAGCTAAAAAAAGGATCAGATCCTGAATTGATTTCAAGGATATTAAATAACTCACTCCCAAATGATGTTAGGGTTCTTACAAAAAATCAATTTATAGAATTTGAGAAGAATTATTGGAAAAATAGTACTGCAATAGGTTTTATATTTAGTTTAGGAGCATTGATGGGTTTCGTTGTAGGGTGTGTGGTTGTTTATCAAATTCTTTATAGTGACGTTACAGATCACCTCCCAGAGTACGCTACCTTATTGGCAATGGGTTATAGACTTAAGTCTCTTTTCTATGTTGTAGCTAGAGAGGGGTTTTTGTTAGCGTTGTTTGGTTATTTACCTGCTTATTTCTCTGGTCAAATACTTTACTCAGTTATAAGAAATTCTACTAAACTCCCAATAATAATGGACGCAGATAAAACTATTTTAATTTTCGTATTAGTTTTAGTAATGTGCATGGGGTCCGCCGCTGTTGCAATGCGTAAATTAGTTGACGCTGATCCTGCCGAAATTTTTTAAAAATTGAAGATAAATGGTTAAACCTAATAAATCAAAAAATAATGTTAAAAACCTTAAAACAGTCTCAATAAATAATTTGAGTCACTTTTATGGAAAAAATGAGAATAAAAAACAAGTTCTTAATGACGTTAATTTAAATATTGATAAAGGAGAGTTGGTTCTTTTGAAAGGGCCTTCTGGATGTGGTAAAACGACTCTTTTAACATTAATTGGTGCCTTGAGAACCTGTCAAAGTGGAGATTTAACTGTATTAAATAATCAATTAAATGGAGCATCAAGGAAAACTCGTCAGATTCTTAGAAGAAGTATTGGAATGATTTTTCAAGGTCACAATCTTCTGAGATGTTTAACCGCAGAACAAAATGTCCAGATGGGCGCCGATTTAATAAAAGGTTTAACATATTTGCAAAGACGTGAAATAGCACGGAATTGGTTGTCAGCAGTAGGATTAGAAGAACATCACAAAAAGTTGCCAAATGACTTATCTGGTGGGCAGAAACAGAGAGTAGCAATCGCTCGAGCTTTATCTGCTAACCCAAAACTTTTATTGGCTGATGAGCCCACTTCTGCTTTAGATAGCGTAACAGGAAGAGAAATAGTAACCCTTTTAAGGAAACTAGCAAAAGAGCAAAATTGTTCTGTACTTATGGTGACGCATGATCCAAGAATTTCTGATATGGCTGACAGGATATTAAATATGGAAGATGGTAAAATATATAGTGCTCATAGTGAGCTAATATAATTAAAAGTATAAAATTTTATGTCTAAGAGAAGGAATTTAAAAAAAGAAAAGCAGGAACGTAATAGAGCCTATGCTAGAAAATTCAAAAAAAGGAAATTAAGAACTGATGGAAGGCCTGATGGTGGAAACGTTACAGGTACAGCTAATAATGGCGGTGCAGCTGATTAGGGAATATCTTTTATTTTTATATTTTGGAATTCAATATATTATGCATATTTAAGACATAATCATGAATGTAAGTATTGTTATACCGACTTACAATAGATTACCTATATTAGAGAAATGTCTATTTGCGCTTGAGAATCAAAAATTAAATACAAATATCAGTAATTATGAGGTAATAGTAGTTGACGATGGATCAACTGATGGGACAACCTCTTGGATAAAAAATAACAAGGCTAATCTCCCACACGTTATGCTATTTCAGCAAGAACATGGAGGGCCTGCACTTGGAAGAAATCTGGGAGTAATTAAATCAAAATATGAAATTATTATATTCATTGATAGTGATCTTATTGTTTTAGACAATTTTATAAATTGCCACGTAGAAAAATTACTTACTTCCTGGAGAAAAAATGATAAAAAATGTTTTACCTATGGCTCGGTAGTCAATACATCTAATTTTCAAAATCCTCAGAGTGAAAAACATAAAATAATGGATACTTCTTTTGCATACTTTGCTACTGGGAATGTAGCAATATCAAAAGAATTGATTTTAAGTGTGGGATTATTTGATACTTCTTTTAGTCTTTACGGTTGGGAAGATTTAGAACTTGGAGAAAGATTAAAAAAAATTGGGACAAAATTAATTAAATGCCCAAATGCAGTGGGATTTCATTGGCATCCGGCATTTAATTGCGAACAAATTGATTCATTAATAGCCCAAGAAAAAGAGAGAGCAAAAATGGCTTTAGTATTTTATAAGAAACACCCAAATTTAAGGGTTAGATTTATGATTCAATTAACGCCTCTCCATAATTTACTTTGGCAAATTCTTTGCTTGGGAGGACTAATCAGTGTTGATACAATCCTTCCTTTATTAAGATTCCTAGTTAATACAAGAAGAAATAGACTTGCACTTGAGATACTTAGGATCCCTTTAAATATGATTTACATTAAACAGTTAACCAAATCAAGATAAAATACTTTTAGAAATACACATCACTTGCTAAGATATATGAAATAAATTTCACACATCTGACAGTTTCGGGTGAATTATTAATATAATTCCCCGTCAGATGGAGGCTAACCCGAAACCCTTTTTAAATTATGGCTGTTGTATCGCTATCAGAAATGATGGAAGCTGGTGCTCACTTTGGGCATCAAACTAGACGTTGGAATCCCAAGATGTCTAAGTATATATATTGCGCGAGAAATGGAGTTCATATTATTGATCTTGTAAAAACAGCATTGTGTATGAACAATGCATATAAATGGACTAGAAACGCTGCAAAAAGCGGTAAACGTTTCCTATTTGTCGGTACAAAAAAACAAGCATCAGATGTAGTAGCTCAGGAAGCTACACGCTGTGGAGCTGCATATGTAAATCAAAGATGGCTTGGAGGGATGTTGACTAATTGGACAACAATGAAAGCTAGGATTGAAAGACTAAAGGATCTAGAAAGAATGGAAAGTAGTGGTTCAATAGCAATGAGGCCTAAAAAAGAAGCTGCAGTATTAAGGAGAGAACTTGAAAGATTACAAAAATACTTAGGTGGACTTAAGGGAATGAGGAGATTACCAGATGTAGTTGTATTAGTTGATCAAAGAAGAGAATCTAATGCAGTATTAGAAGCTAGAAAATTAGATATCTCATTAGTATCAATGTTGGATACAAATTGCGATCCCGATTTGTGTGAAGTTCCAATTCCTTGTAACGATGATGCCGTTAGATCTGTGCAACTTATTTTAGGAAGACTTGCAGATGCCATAAATGAGGGTAGAAAGGGCTCTAATGCCGAAAGAAAAAATTAAATTCCAATTTTAAAATTACTATTCACTATTTTTATTACTTCAAATGGGAAACATTACAGCAAAACTTGTAAAAGATCTTAGAGACAAAACTGGCGCAGGAATGATGGACTGCAAAAAAGCACTTAACGAAACTGAAGGAAATCTAGATAAAGCTTTGGAATGGTTAAGAAAGAAAGGCATAGCCAGTGCCGAAAAGAAATCGGGAAGAGTAGCGGCCGAAGGGTCAATTGGTAGTTATATTCATACTGGATCAAGAGTCGGAGTTTTACTAGAGTTAAATTGTGAAACTGATTTTGTTGCTAGAGGTGATATATTCCAATCTCTGTTGAAGGATGTCTCAATGCAAGTAGCAGCCTGCCCAAATGTTGAGTATGTATCAATTGATGAAATACCAGAAGATGTTGTGGAAAAAGAAAAGCAGATTGAAATGGGTAGGGATGATTTATCTGGAAAACCAGAACAAATTAAAGAAAAAATAGTTGAAGGGAGAATAGCCAAAAGACTTAATGAGCTTGTTTTGCTTTCACAACCGTACATTAAAGATAGTTCTCTAACAGTTGAGGATCTTGTTAAACAAGCAGCTGCAAAAATTGGGGAAAATATCAAAGTGAGACGCTTTACAAGATATACATTGGGTGAAGGTATCGAAAAAAATCAGATGGACTTTGCTGAAGAGGTCGCATCAATGCAAACAAACTAGTCACTTGAATGATTTGAATAATTTCAATAATTACATAGATATAGATAAAATTAATTCTCAATTAGAGAGAGCAGACATACAAAAAAGAATATTGACAAGAAATATCTACAGGGAATATGAACTTTATCTCAATCTAGTAAGAGATCTACTTTTCATCTCTGTAGAAAAAGGCCTTAATCAAATATATAGTTATCCAACAATTAATGATAATTTCTTAAATGAAAATGAATTCTATAGTCTTTTTGAAAAAAAAATAAGTAAATTAATATTTACGAATTTGCCCTTTTTAACAGTAGAACAATTAAAGATAAATGAAATTGAAAAAAATATAAATAAGGAAATTAATTTTACTATTTTTGATAGTTCCACAAAAATAAAGGATGATCATAAAGAAAAATTTCAATATGAAGATGGTTTTCAATTAAAAGAAACCACTCAGTTCAAGATTACTGAAGACTTTTCAAATACTTCTGAATATTATCAAGCTCATAATTATGAGAGATTCGTATCACTTGATTTAGATAATAACCAACATAATAATTATTTATCTAAAAATAATATTTTTGAAAATTTAGGAGTTGAAAAACAATTTATTACCTCCTTAATTGAATTAATAGGAGAAGAAAAAGCGGAAAAATCAATACATCAAGAAAAAGAAAATATCAATCAAATGGATAATTTACCAAAAAATCAAATTCTTAATGATTTTGATTTAATAGACAAGTCATTGGAAAATTTACTATTGAATCTTTCATATAATATTAACCAAGAATTATTCAAAGCAAATCTAATAAAAAAGATGATATCTAAAGATTCCTTTGATTACTTAGTAGGCAAAAATTTAATGATAAAACATCCATATCCTTTTGTTATTAATTTTGAATTAAACTTAAATCGGTCATCATTAACCAGCAATAATTTTCCCAGCATTATTTTCTTCAATATATCTACTGTTGAGTTAGAGTTTAAAAATTTAAATCTTTCTATTCAAAGGAACAAAATAAATGAGCTAAAAAATCAATTTCAGCGTTTGATTAAAAAAGAGACATATTGGAGGCAAAAAGAAATAACTTTGAATAAGATACGTTGAAAAAATAACTCTTTTTTCAAATGTGACTACTACTAGCGGTAATAATAATAAATTAATTAAAGATTGGATAAGACCTCTTCAGAAATCTCTTACTATTGAAACTGAAAACAAATTTGTTAATACTTTAGGAAGAGAAAAATATTTTAATGATTATTTGCATGAATCATTAAAAAAACTAGATAATCTAAATCTCTCAGACGAATATTTAAGGATATTTTATGAATTTTCTAAAAAATATAATGAATATAATAAATTAGATGAAAATCAAAGAAAAAGGTTAATTATAGATACAAGAAAAAATCTTTATACACTAGGAAAAACTCTAGAATTAGAAAGTTCTAATAATATTTCTAATAATGTTTTTCTGAATAAAGCTGATTCAAGTTTGTCTTTTGATTCAGATATTTCATTAATAAAAAATGTTGGAAAAGTTTATAAAAATAAGCTTAATGAATTAGGGATATTTCATATAAAAGATCTAATTAATTATTTCCCACGAACATATCTAGACTATACGAATAGAGTAAAGATAATAAATTTAAAACCAGATAATTTATACACGTGCATTGCAAACGTTAAAAGATTTTATATTCATAAGAGTAAAAAAAATAGTAATTTATCAATAATGAATATTGTAGTTTCAGATGAAACGTCTTCAATAAAGGTTACAAAATTTTTTTTAGGAAGAAGGTTTAGATCTTACTCTTTCTTCACATCTCAAAAATCTTTGTATACTGCTGGTACAAAATTGGCAATTTCCGGTAAGGTTAAATTGACAGAGTATGGTAAAACTTTTGTAGATCCGCAGATTGAAATTCTTAAGGATAACAATGATAATTTTAATTTCTCAGGCAAAATATTACCCTTGTATTCATTAGGTGAAGCATTTTCAAATATGAGTTTTATAAAACTCATGAAAAAGGTACTAATTTATGCAAAGCAATATCCAGAAATTTTAAATAAAAAGCAACTTGATTCATTATCTTTATTATCAAAAGGAGAGTCGTTGATTAATATTCATTTTCCACCAACTCAACAGGCACTTATTGAGTCAAAAAAACGTTTAGTTTTTGATGAGTTATTTCTACTTCAAATAAAGTTCCTACTTAGAAAAAGAAAGACGAATAAAAATGTAACTTCCCAGCAATTAACTCAAAAGAAATCTTTATTAAAAGAATTTTTAAATACTTTTCCTTTTGAATTAACAAAATCTCAAAAAAATGTTTTAAATGAAATTAAGAAAGATTTATCTAATCCCGTACCAATGTCTAGATTGCTTCAGGGAGATGTAGGAAGCGGTAAAACCATAATTGCAATAGCGTCTATTTTACTTGTCATTGAAAAAAATCTGCAAGGTGCATTTATGGCCCCAACTGAGGTATTGGCAGAACAGCATTATAAAAATTTATTAAAATATTTGAACCCTCTTTTAGTTTCTGTTGAACTACTTACTGGAAATACTCCTCAAAAAAAGAGAAAAGAAATTTTCGCTAATTTGAATAATGGATTAGTTGATATCCTCGTAGGTACTCATGCATTATTTGAGGACAAAGTCATCTTTAATGCATTAGGCATGGTCGTAATTGATGAACAACATAGATTTGGAGTTACTCAAAGAAATAGATTACTAAATAAAGGAGAAAATACTAACTTGTTATCAATGACAGCAACACCAATTCCAAGAACTCTTGCGCTTTCTATTTATGGAGATTTAGACGTGAGTCAAATTACAGAACTACCTCCTGGGAGAGTTCCTATAACAACAAGAATAATTTCAGAAGACGATTTAACTAACTTGTTCAAGATTGTTGAAGATGAGATTAATAAGGGAAAGCAAGCTTATGTGATTTTGCCACTTATAGAAGATTCAGAAAAAATGAATTTAAGCTCCGCAAAGAAAACATTTAAACATTTATCAGAAGAGGTCTTTTTCAACAAAAAAGTTGGATTATTACATGGCAAATTAAGTTCACAAGAAAAGAATGAAGTGATTAATTCTTTTTTAAAGAATGAAATTAATATATTGGTTTCAACCACAGTAATTGAGGTTGGCATTGATGTGCCTAACGCCACAATTATGATTATTTATAATTCAGACAGATTTGGATTGTCCCAGCTACATCAATTAAGGGGGAGAGTTGGTAGAGGATCAACAAAATCTTTTTGTTATCTGGTAACCCCCGATAAAAATGGATTAGAAAATAAACGACTTTGTGTTTTGCAAAAATCTAATGATGGCTTTTATATTGCTGAAAAAGACTTGGAGCTTAGAGGACCAGGCCAGATTTTAGGATACAGACAATCCGGATTGCCTGATTTTGTACTGGACAATTTACCTAACAATAAATTTCTTATTGATAAGGCTCGTGAAGAGGCTATTAAGATTGTTAGTAATGATCCTGATTTAAAAGAAAATATTGTTTTAAGGAATATACTTATTGATAATTCTGATAATAAATTTATTCATGATTTCTTGAATTGAAAACTATCATTGTAATTTTTTATATTTATGCCACTATAAATCAATTACAAATTTCAATTGAAAATTTGGAATAAAATACCAATTAAAGATAATGGAGAGGAATTAATAGCTATACCTAGCTGCTTAAAATTTTTAGATCCCCACCCTTACTATCATTTAGGAGCTCCTTACGAAGATAAAACTTCTATTTGGAAATTAAGAGAGGAAGTTGTAAATAGATTAGTAAAAGTAAATGATTATTTGATATCAAAGAGTAGTTTTTACCTTTTAATTTATGACAGTTGGCGACCTTTAGAAGTCCAGGAATTTATGTTTAAAAGAGCATTTTTATTAGAATGTGAAAAATCCGATATTGATATTTCTTTTGAAAATATAAAATCTTATCCATCCATTTTAAAAAAAGTTGAAAAATTTTGGGCATACCCTTCTTATGACACTAGGTGTCCTCCCCCTCACTCAACTGGGGGTGCATTGGATGTTTGTTTTGCAGATAAAGGCGGAAATCTTGTTGAAATGGGAAGCATGGTTGATCAAATGGATGAGACCTCAAATCCTTATTTTTATGAAAACATAAAGAATGAAGAAGCAATTATTTGGAATAGTAGAAGAATTTTATTAAGGGAAATTATGACTAAATTCGGATTTGCTCAACATCCTAATGAATGGTGGCACTTTAGTTATGGTGATCAATTATGGGCTTGGAAAAATAAAAAAGCAAATGCCCTTTATGGAAAAATTTAAATTCTATTGATTTTCGTTTAGTAAAGTCAATATATAATTTTCATCTTGAGTATTTATAAAATCTCCGAAATCCAAATCCAAATTTCTCTTCCAATTATCAAATAATGGTTGAAGAGTTTTTTCTAAATCATTAAGTTCCATTCTTTGTAAGAATGGTTTGGCCAGTCTTTGTAGATTTTTACTTCCCCCCAACCATAATTGGTATTTGTTTTGCCCACTCCCAACAAGTGCTAATTCGGCCATATAAGGCCTTGTACATCCATTAGGACATCCTGTCATTCTGAATAATATTGTCTTTTGTATTTTTAGATCTAACAGTAAATTTTCAATCCTTTTTAATACATCAGGTAATATTCTTTCAGCTTCAGTCATCGCAAGACCACAAAGTGGTAAAGCGGGACAAGCTAAAGCATGTCTTTGTATTTCATTAATGTCTTCTAAATTGTTGTATCCAATTTTTGATAGAGAATTTTGAATCGATCCTTTGTTTTTATTGGCGATATTACAAAGTAAAATATCTTGATTAGGCGTGAGTCTTAAATCTAAATTATATTTTTTAACGATACTTGTGATGATATTCTTCTTCTCTCCAGATAATCTCCCAGATAATAATGGTAAACCTACGAAATAGGAGGTTTTATTTTGTTTATGCCAACCTAGATAATCAATAAGAACATTATCTGGTTCTTTTCTGATTTCTTTAATTTCTTTTTTGAAATACTTATCAAAAAGTATCTTTTTGAACCATTTAATACCTCTTCTATGAAGGAGATATTTCATTCTCGAATTTTTTCTTGATTTCCTATCACCATAATCTCTTTGAATAGCCACAATGCTTTGTATTAATTCATAAACATAAGGTTCTTCGACATATCCAAGTGGATCTGCAATTCTAGCAAAGGTCTCTTCATTATTATGTGTGCGACCCATACCACCTCCAACATAGAAGTTGCATCCTTCTAAGTTTCCATCTTTAGAAGTAAAGGCCACTATTCCTATGTCATTGGTAAGAAGATCAACAGAATTGTCCCCAGGAACTGTCACAGCACATTTGAATTTTCTCGGTAAATAAGTTGAACCATAAAGAGGTTCATCTTTTATCCCACTAAAAACATTATCTTTGAATTGAAGCTTCCTAATTGCTTCAATATCTTTGTCAGGCTTTATGGTGTACTCTAAATCTCCATCAGCCCAAAGCTCTAAAAAAGTACCTTGGCCAGCCATTGGGGTGAGAAGATCTGCAACTTTTTTTGCCAATGCTCTTGCCATTATGTAGTCTGGCGAAGCAAATGGAGCCGCAGGGGCCATAACGTTTCTATTTATGTCTCCGCATGCAGCTAATGTGGAGCCCATTGAATTTACTATTGTTTGAATTACTTCCTTTAGGTTCTCCTTTCTAATACCATGCATTTGAAAGGCTTGCCTTGTAGTGGCCCTAAGTGTTCCATTCCCAAGTTTGTCAGATAATTCATCTAATGCTAAAAATAATTTCCCAGGGACTTCACCTCCCGGATTTCTTAGTCTAAGCATCATTTGCCAATCTTTACTTTTGCCCGGCTTTCTATTTTCCCTATTATCTTGTTGATAACTACCATGGAATTTTAATAACTGAACTGCATCATTGGTAAAATGATCGCTCTCATTGACTAATTCCGTAGCAAGTGGTTCTTTAAGAAATTGGCTACTTTTTTTAAAATTTTCAAATTTAGAAACTTCTAGTCCATTTGCCAAACAAACAGTTTCTTCCTTGGTAGGATCTTTTTTCTTTTTTACTTTCTCAACCTTGATCAAAGGGCTAAAAAATATCTCTTTTTATACATTAGCGAAAAGCTTATTTAACTGGTAGTAAATTATAGTAAGTGAAGTCATATTTTTTTCTTGTCTAAATATTTACTTGAGATAGGAACAGAAGAATTGCCCGCAAAATTTTCTCATTCTGTTCTAGAGCAATTTAAATCTCTAATAGAATTTGAATTGGATAAAAATTTAATCAAATTCGAACATATAGTTGTTACCTCCACACCAAGGAGGATAATTCTACTTCTAGATGGTTTAGTTGATTATGCAGAGGATAAAATAATAGAAAGAAAAGGTCCTAAAGCAAATTCAGCTTTTTTAAATGGATGTCCTACTAATGCTGCTTTAGGATTTGCTAATAGCCTAGATATAGATGTAGGTGAGCTAGAAATAAAAAACACAGAAAAGGGTGATTTTGTATTTGGAAAGAAAATTGAGAAAGGACTATCAACAAAAAAGTCTTTGTCTTCGATTATCCCAAAATTAGTCAAGAGTCTTCAAGGCCCTCGATTTATGAAATGGGGGGCTGGGAACATAAAATTTTCAAGACCTATAAGGTGGATCGCCTCTATTTATAATGATGAAATTCTTGATTTTGAATTTGATGAATGTGATCCAAAGATCAAAATAAGTAATAAATCAAAAAGTCATAGGCTAATCAATGAAGTTTTAGAAGTTCAGAATCCTAATGATTTTTTTGAATTATT
This sequence comes from Prochlorococcus sp. AG-442-N07, assembly GCA_003209675.1. Classification (GTDB taxonomy): domain Bacteria; phylum Cyanobacteriota; class Cyanobacteriia; order PCC-6307; family Cyanobiaceae; genus Prochlorococcus_A. Next base: position 20,152 of record QCPX01000013.1, read on the forward strand.
GAAACGAAATAGAGTAATAGCTATTCGAAAAGAAAGAAAAGAAAAAATTGAGAGTTTAATAAATCAGACATCTAAATCTTTAAATCTGAAACCTGACCTTTCAGAAGGATTACTAAATGAACTAACTGATTTAGTTGAATGGCCAGACTTAATTATTGGAAAATTTAGTGATGAATTTCTTGATCTTCCGGTTGAAGTTCTCTCAACTGTCATGAAAAATCATCAGAGATACGTTCCTCTTTTATTGAAAAACAAAAGTTTTTCTAAACTAGATTTAAACTCTGAAAAAAATATTAGTACAACTTTCTGCATTATTTCAAATGGTCTTGAAGAATCAAATAATAATATTGCCAAAGGTAATGAAAAAGTATTAAGGGCAAGGTTTTCAGATGCAAAGTTTTTTGTAGAAAGTGACAAAAAAGTTGCTTCAATCGAAAGAAATGAAAAGCTTAAATCTGTTTCGTATCTGAAAGGACTTGGAAATATATTTCAGAGGGTAGAAAGAATAGAGGTAGTTACAAAAAAAATTCTTAAATTTTTAAATGATCAGTCTATAGAAGAAAAAAAAATAATAGAAGCTGCAAAATACTGTAAAAACGACTTATGTAGCGAAATTGTTTTCGAATTCCCTGAGCTGCAAGGAATAATGGGTGGTAAATATCTTAAATATGAGGGATTTAGTGAGGATGTTTGCTTGGCTGTAGCTGAACATTATTTACCTTCTTTTTATAAAGATGTTTTGCCCTCCACAAAATATGGTGCAATAGTTTCCATAGCAGATAAGGTCGAAACTTTAATAAGTATATTTATTTCTGGTAAACGTCCCAGTGGATCATCTGATCCTTATGCTTTAAAAAGAAATCTGAATGGAGTGATTAAAATAATTTGGGATTATGAACTTGATTTACCATTAGATAAATTATTCAACGAACTTATTGATTTTTGGAAAATCGTATTTCCGAATTTAAACTTCTCAATAGAAACAGTCTCTAATGATTTAAATGAATTTTTAGTTCAAAGAATTTCTAGTCATCTAGAAGATATATCACTAAGTAAAGAACTAATAAAGGCCGTTTGCTCTTCTGATGAATTATCTCAAAAAAGAGTATTGAATATTGTTGAGCTCAAAAAAAGGATTAAATCTATTATGAATTTTAACGAAAAGGATAATTTCGTCGAAATCCAGAAGGTAATTACTAGGGTAAGTAAATTAGCAAATAATAGTGATCTTTCAAGAGACGTTCTCTCAGCTAGAGATTATGTAAATACAAAACTTTTTGAAAAAGATTGTGAATTGAAAGTTTTTGAATTTATTAGAGAATTAGAAAAACTTTTTTCGGAGGGTTATTGCAATTACTTGGAAATTCTAAATTTGTTTGAGATTAATGTAAGCACTATCGAGGATTTATTTGATAATGAAAAGGGAGTCCTAATAATGTCAGAGGATTTAAAAATAAGAAATAATAGACTCAATTTGTTGAGCTTAATTAGAAATTATTCTCTACAAATAGCCGACTTTACACTTTTGAACTCTTGACTTTAATGCCTCCCTTTATTGAATAATTTTCTAGCATTTTTTCTACTTCTTTATTTTCCCTAACAGCACTATCAACGGGTTTATATTTTAGAGGTGCTAAGGCTTTCCCTCTTAAAATCGAACCAAGTGTAAGCATTGTAATTTTAAGTTGCTGTAATGGTTTCATGGAGACAACTCTTTTGTATAAGTAACTATCAAAAGTAAGTCTTTGTACATCCATGTCATCACACATCTCAACAAAGGCTTCTCTAGCAGAATCATTTCTGTAGAAAATATTTTGAAGGATTTCTAGCACCTTATAAGTTGTGCCATATTTTTTATCCCATTTTTTAAGATAGTTTTTTAAATCTTTTTCTGATGGAATTACTTGACCGTTTTTTGATGCTTCAACAATTTCTTCAGCACACATTCTTCCGCTTTTTGCAGCAAAGTAAATACCTTCTCCAGAACTTTTTGTAACATAACCAGCTGCATCACCAACCAATGCCATTCTCCCAACTACTCTTCTTGGCCTTGGATGCTCTGGAATAGGGTGAGCTTCTACCTTTATTACTTCACCATTAACGAGTCTTTTCTTTGCCCTATTTCTTACACCCTCTTGAAGTCCTTTAATTAATGACTGATTCTTTTGCATGGTTCCAGTGCCAACAGCAACATGATCATATTTAGGAAATACCCAGCCATAAAAATCAGGAGAAACATCAGTTCCCACATACATTTCAGCAAGATCTTCGTAGTAACTCATTTCTTCTTTAGGCAATTTTATTCTTTCCTGAAATGCTATAGCAACTTTGTAATCTCCTGCATCCATTGCTTTTGCGACTCTACTATTTGCTCCATCAGCTCCGATCAAAAGGTCAACAGTAAGCTCTTTGAGTTCTCCTTTTTTATCTCCATTCGTAAAATCTGAGTAGGAAAGTTTATATGGTCCTTGATTATTATCGCCAGTATCAATAGAAGTAACTAATCCATTTATTAATGTAGCACCAAGATCTGATGCTCTGTTGCGCATAAAGGCATCCATAACTTCTCTTCTACACATCCCAATAAATTCATTATCACTTTCCCCGTAAACTCTATCTAAACTTATATCTACCTCTCTATTTGAGGGAGATATCATTCTCATATGCCTTACTTTTCTATCAATAATTGACTCAGGCAAATCAAATTCTTCGACCATACAAAGTGGAATTGCTCCTCCACATGGTTTCGCATTATCTAATTTTCTCTCGAAGAGCCAAGTTTTTATTCCAGCTTTAGCAAGTATTTCTGCCGCACATGAACCACTTGGACCTCCACCAATAACAGCTACCCTCAACATATGAAAAAAAATAATACTGTATATAAAAACTACATCTTTTTTGCTTATAAAAGTGCATTTCTTAAAATAATAGTTAATATCGAAATATCTTTTCCAAATTCACTTATAAATATTGGAACTAAACAAAGATATCGATCAATTTGATATACCACTAGCCAAAAGAACATACCTAAACAACCCATATTCAACATTATTAAAAAAATTATTATTATTTTCTCCATTTCTTTTTCTTATATTTTCTGCCGCTGGATTGTTATTAATTAGAAATGTAGAATTATTACCTCTTAATAATCTCAAATTTCAGGTTGAAAGAAATCATGATGCCAGAATTTTAGGCCATCTTCCCTATAACGAAACTCCTAAAGAGAAACTAGTTTTAATTGAGCCTAATATTGAAGTTCATGCGGATATGCGCGATTCTCTATTAAAGATGAGAGAAGAAGCCAAAAAGGATGGGATATATTTGGTCTTCTTGAGTGGTTATAGATCAATTAATTTGCAAAACGATATCTTTTATTCTTTAAAATCAGTTAGAAATCAAGAAGCGGCAGAAAGAGCTAGAGTTTCGGCCCCTCCAGGGTATTCTGAACATAGTACAGGTTTCGCAATCGATATTGGTGATGCTACACAAAGAGAGACAGACTTTGAAACCGACTTTGAAAATACTGACGCCTTTATATGGCTAATAAAAAATGCAGCTAAGTTTCACTTTAAGCTATCTTTCAACAAAGATAATAAATATATAGATTACGAACCTTGGCATTGGAGATATGAGGGGTCAATTGAAGCATTAAGAGTTTTTGAAAGCTCAAATAGAAAATTATAAATCTAATAGATTAATTTAATTGTTCAATTAGATTATATTTTTCAAATTCTTAAAAAGAAAATTCTCATAATAAGCATACTTTGAGTTAGCCTTAATAAAGTCAATCTACTATTAATATAAATTCTATAAATGTCATCTTCGATAAAAGAAATTAGAAATGTTGCAATTATTGCTCACGTAGATCATGGTAAGACAACTCTTGTAGATGCATTGTTATCTCAATCAGGAATTTTTAGAGACAATGAAGTTATCCCTACATGTGTAATGGATTCAAATGATCTTGAAAGAGAAAGGGGGATAACAATTCTCTCAAAAAATACTGCAGTTAACTATAAAGATACCAGAATTAATATTATAGATACACCAGGACATGCTGATTTTGGAGGAGAAGTTGAGAGGGTTTTGGGCATGGTCGATGGTTGTCTGCTTATTGTTGATGCAAATGAGGGACCTATGCCTCAAACAAGATTTGTTTTAAAAAAAGCATTAGAAAAAGGACTTAGGCCTATAGTCTTTGTAAATAAAATTGATAGACCACGAGTTGTACCAGAAATAGCAATTGATAAGGTTCTTGATTTGTTTTTGGAATTAGGAGCTGATGATGATCAATGTGATTTCCCTTATCTTTTTGGGAGTGGCTTATCTGGTTTCGCAAAAGAAGAGATGGAATCAAATAGTGATAATATGATGCCTCTCTTTGAGGCTATTATTAGACACGTTCCTCCTCCAGTGGGTGACTCTAATAAGCCTCTTCAGCTACAAATAACTACTTTGGACTATTCTGATTTCTTAGGCAGAATAGTAATTGGAAAGATTCATAATGGGACTATAAAAAATGGCCAACAGGCAAGTTTAATTAAAGAAAACGGAAAAACTATTAAAGGTAAGGTTAGTAAACTTTTAGGATTTGAAGGATTACAAAGAATTGATATAAATGAAGCATTTGCTGGTGATATTGTTGCTGTTTCTGGTTTCGATGACGTCAATATTGGTGAGACCATTGCATGTCCCGATTCTCCTCATCCTCTTCCATTAATCAAAGTTGATGAACCTACCTTAAATATGACTTTTGTTGTAAATGATTCACCATTTGCAGGAAAGGAAGGGAAATTTGTTACTAGTAGACAATTAAAAAATAGATTGGAGAGGGAACTTTTAACAAATGTTGCCTTGAGAGTAGAAGAAACTGATTCTCCTGACAGGTTTTCAGTTTCAGGAAGAGGAGAATTACATCTAGGGATATTGATTGAAACTATGAGAAGAGAGGGTTTTGAGTTTCAAATCTCACAACCTCAAGTAATTTTCAGAGAAATTGATAATGTTGAATGTGAGCCTATAGAGACTTTGGTTTTAGATGTACCTGAAGTATCTGTTGGTTCTTGCATCGAAAAACTTGGATCTAGAAAGGCAGAGATGAAAAACATGCAGACAAGTTCAGATGGTAGAACTCAATTAGAATTTCTTGTTCCATCAAGAGGATTAATTGGATTTCGCGGGGAATTTGTAAGGATAACCAGAGGTGAAGGTATCATGAGTCATTCTTTTTATGAATATAAACCTAAAACAGGAGACTTTGAAACCAGAAGGAATGGCGTTCTTATAGCTTTTGAGGAAGGTGTGGCCACATTTTATGCTTTAAAGAATGCTGAAGATAGGGGAGTATATTTCATTAAGCCTGGAGTTAAAGTTTATAAAGGAATGATAATTGGAGAGAATAATCGACCTCAAGATCTTGAGTTAAATATATGTAAAACTAAGCAGTTGACTAATATGAGGTCTGCAGGGGCAGAAGAACTTGATACTTTGCAGTCACCTGTAGAGATTACCCTTGAAAGAGCACTCGAATATATTGGTCCTGATGAAATGCTAGAGGTAACACCTGATTCAATAAGAATGAGAAAAATAAATAAAAAGAGAAAAAATTAGTAATTGGTTGAATGAACGAAGAAAGTACAAAAAATTTTCAAGATTCCCTTTTTACTGCTTTAAATCTTTTTAATAATCATGAATGGTATGAGGCTCATGATGCTTTTGAAGAAATATGGAATTCCGTAGATGGTGACGAAAGACAAGTTATCCAAGGAATTTTACAAGTATCTGTTTCTCAGTTTCACTTAAGTAAAGGCAATTTAAATGGAGCTACTATTTTGCTTGGAGAGGGTTTAGGCAGAATAAAAACTAGGACCAAGATTGATTTAGGGATTGATCTTGAATCCTTCTGCCAATGTTTGGAAAATTTATTGAGAAAATTACAATATAAAGAACTATTAAACGAGAACGATAAGCCTTTTTTGAAACCTATTTGATGAATATATCTTTATCTTCAATTAAATTATTATTATCTATTTCATTTTTTTTTCAAGAAAAGAGGAAAATTAATCGATCTCAAGAAAAATGAACCTAAATATTCATAATGTATCCCTTTCAATTAAAGGAAGATTAATAGTAAATGATGTTTCCATAACTGTTAATCCAGGGGAAGTTGTAGGTTTGATGGGACCTAATGGTGCTGGGAAAACTACAACTTTTAATCTTGCAGTTGGGAATATAAAACCAGATAAAGGTAGAATTTTAATGAATGGGAAAAATATAACCAAACTTCCTCTACCAATTAGATCAAGACTTGGGTTAGGATACTTAACCCAAGAAGCGAGTATATTTAGAGACCTCACTGTTAAGGATAATATAGATTTGGCTTTACAAAATTCATCTTATAGTAAAGCAGCTATAAGAAATAGAAGAGAACAATTAATTAATGAATTTAATTTGAGTAATTTTGTAGATAATTTTGGTTATCAACTTTCAGGTGGAGAGAGGAGGAGGTGTGAAATAGCTAGGGCTCTCACTGTAGGCAGAAAAGGACCTAAATATTTGTTACTAGACGAACCTTTTGCTGGGATCGATCCTCTAGCTGTTAATGATTTAAAGAAACTAATTCTTAAATTAAGTGAAGACGGGGTCGGTATTCTCATTACAGACCATAATGTGAGGGAAACCCTTCTAATTACAAACAAATCATATGTATTAAGTGAAGGAAAAATTTTAGCTTACGGTTCATCAAGTGAATTGGCTGATAATCCAATAGTCAAGAAGTATTATCTAGGAGAAAATTTCAAACTTTGAAATGCTTTTTTAAAAATAAATTAAAACTTTATTATTAAAGATTTACTCATATAAGAATGATTTTAATTATTATTTGGTTGTCATTGAATATTAAAACTTGAGAAATTTCTAGAAATGATACTAGATAATTTTTTTAAAAATTTAATATATGAACCTGTTTCAGTTTTAGGTCTTTTAGTTTTTTATTTTTTATTAATTAACTTACCAATATCTTTGAGTGCAGTTTTTAAAAAAAAGTCTTCTTCTGCTGTAAGACTTATTACGATTTTAGTGAACTTATTGATAACATTACAATTACTTTTTAGGTGGTCAATTTCTGGGCACTTTCCTATCAGCAATTTGTATGAATCTCTTTATTTCCTTACTTGGGGTATCACATTAGGCCAACTATTGGTTGAAAGAGAATACCAAGCTCCAATAATCCCCTCAATTGCTATACCTATAGAGTTATTGACTGTGGCTTTTGCTTGTTTTGTTTTACCTGAGGATTTAAAGTTATCTTCCAAATTAGTTCCAGCTTTAAGGTCTAGTTGGTTAGTAATGCATGTTAGTGTCGTAATGCTTAGTTATGCAGCATTAATAATAGGTTCTTTACTTTCAATGTCCGTTTTGTTTATTAATAAAAATAAGCCTCTTCAAATCAGAAGTAGTTCTACAGGTATAGGAGGATTTAAACTTTCAAATAGCTATCCTGTAACTGATTTAGTTGAACCAATTGAATTTTCTCATTTAGAAGAATTAGATACATTAAGTTATCGTTCTATATTAATCGGCTTTGTTCTTTTAACTCTTGGTTTAATTTCAGGTGCGGTCTGGGCTAATGAGGCTTGGGGCACATGGTGGAGTTGGGATCCAAAAGAAACATGGGCATTTATCTCATGGTTATTTTATGCCGCTTATCTGCATATGAGAATAAGCAAGGGTTGGCAAGGACGTAGACCAGCATTATTAGCATCTACAGGCTTTTTAGTAGTTTTAGTATGTTATTTAGGAGTTAATTTCTTAGGAATAGGGTTACATAGTTATGGTTGGATATTTGGGTGATTGGTTAATCTCCCAGAATATTTATTGAGGTTCAGAAAGAACATCCCCCTTTTGAGCTTCTTGTGCAACTTTTCTCAAGTCATCACATCCCTCTTTTAATGTTGGGTAAGCAAACATTCCACTACCAGCAATAAAACAATTAGCTCCAGCATCTGCACATTGTGAAATAGTCCAATTTGCTTTTATTCCCCCATCAACTTCAATGTCGACATTTAAGTTTTTTTCGATGACAAAGTTTCTTATTTCTCTGATTTTATTAAGCATTGTTGGTATATAAGCTTGTCCACCAAAGCCTGGATTAACTGTCATAACTAAAACATGATCAACCATATCCATAATATTTTTAATCATTTCAAAAGGAGTATGAGGGTTTAATGCAACAGAAGGAGATCCTCCTAAATCTCTTATTCTTCCGAGAACTCTATGCAAATGAATATTTGCTTCGGCATGAGCTATTACTACTCCTGGTTCACCATTCGATCCTTTTGTGGCGTTTACATAAGATTCAAGCATGGTTTCGCAGTTGTATTGACTAACCATTAATTGAGTTTCAAAAGGGACATTGCAATATTTTCTGCACGCTGCAATCATTTCAGGACCGAATGTAAGATTTGGCACGAAATTCCCATCCATTACATCAAATTGAATTCTATCTACCCCAGCTTCCTCAAGCTCTTTAACACATGCCCCCATATTTGCCCAATCTGCTGGTAAAACTGAAGGAATTATTTGAATTGGTCTATTAACACCAGCTAAAGTTGTTTGATTTGTCTCAGTCATTTAATTTTTAAAATATTTAATAAAGATACTATATTTAGTTGTTTATTCCTAATTTCAAGTCACGGCCTGATAAAGTATCACCTGTAAAGAGTTAAAAAAAGCTTACTAGCATAATAATTCTCATAAAAAATGACATTTTTTGTGAGATCATACTCAAAACCTTTAAGAAAATCCTCAAAATTTAATTGTGAATCAAACTTTAATTCAAGAAATTCTCGAAGTTGTCGAGCAAGCAGCTATTGCCTCAGCAAAACTAACAGGACTTGGTCAAAAAGATGAAGCTGATGCTGCAGCTGTAGAAGCAATGAGATTGCGAATGGGCAAAATTGAAATGAAAGGGAAAATTGTTATTGGAGAAGGCGAAAGAGATGAAGCACCTATGCTTTATATAGGTGAAGAGGTTGGGAGTGGAAATGGCCCAGGGGTTGACTTTGCAGTAGATCCTTGTGAAGGAACAAATCTCTGTGCAAATAATCAAAGAGGTTCTATGGCAGTTTTAGCTGCCTCTGATACGGGTGGTCTTTTCAATGCCCCTGATTTTTACATGAACAAATTAGCAGCGCCTCCTGCGGCCAAAGGTAAAGTAGATATTAGAAATTCAGCTACTGAAAACTTGAAGATACTAAGTGATTGCTTAGGCCTTTCAATTGATGAGCTTACTGTAGTTGTAATGGATAGAACTAGACATAAAGATTTAATTAAAGAGATTCGAGGATGTGGTGCAAAAGTACAACCGATTTCTGATGGTGATGTTCAAGCCGCGATTGCATGCGGTTTTGCAGGAACTGGAACACATTGCTTGATGGGAATAGGTGCAGCTCCAGAGGGTGTTATCTCAGCTGCTGCAATGAGAGCTCTCGGTGGACACTTTCAAGGACAACTAGTTTATGATCCGGCAATCGCTCAAACTTCTGAATGGGCTGATTACACAAAAGAAGGAAATATAAAACGTCTTAATGAAATGGGCATAACTGATATAGATAAAATCTATGAAGCAAATGAATTGGCATCAGGAGAAAATGTAGTTTTCGCTGGAAGTGGAATAACGGATGGATTATTATTTGACGGAGTTAAATTTGAAAGGGATTGTGTTAGAACAAGTAGTTTAGTTATTAGTACATTAGATAGTACTGCAAGGTTCACAAATACTGTCCATATAAAAGATGGTGCAAAGAGTATCAGCCTTTAAAAATTCACTTTTGATTTTATGCATATTGTTGTCGTCGGACTGAGTCATCGCACGGCACCTGTCGAAGTGCGTGAGAAGTTAAGTATTCCTGACCAAACTATAACAGAGTCATTGAAAGCATTAAAAGCTTTCTCTGATGTATTAGAGGTGTCAATTTTAAGTACTTGTAATAGGTTGGAAATATATGCGCTAGTAAAGGATAAAAATACTGGAATTTCATCTATTAAAGAATTCATATCAGAATATTCTGGAATTATTTTTGAAGATTTAGATCCACACCTTTTTTGCTTTAGACAGGAAGAAGCAGTTTTGCATTTGATGAAAGTATCGGCAGGACTAGATAGCCTCGTTTTAGGGGAAGGACAAATCCTTTCTCAGGTAAAAAAAATGATGAGATTAGGTCAAGAGAATCAATCTACTGGACCAATTCTTAATAGATTATTAACTCAATCAGTTAGTACAGGTAAAAAAGTAAGATCGGAAACAAATTTAGGAACTGGAGCTGTGTCAATCAGTTCAGCAGCGGTAGAACTTGCTCAATTAAAAATTGGACAAGAAAAGGGTTTTGATACTCTTGTAAGTTTGGAATCAGAGAACGTTCTTGTTGTTGGCGCCGGACGAATGAGTAGGCTTCTAATAACTCATTTAAAATCAAAAGGATGTCATAAACTTATTCTTTTAAATAGAAATATTGATAGAGCATTAAATCTTGCTCAAGACTTCCCTGATTTAGAGATTGTTTGTAAAGGGTTAAAGGAATTAGAAGAAAACATATCATTATCTTCGCTTGTTTTCACCAGTACTGCTTCTGAAGAGCCAATTATTGATCTCACAAAAATTGAAAAAATAAATTTGAGTAAAAGACTTAAATTTATTGATATTGGTGTACCGAGAAATATATCTAATGATGTCAAACAACATGAATTTGTTAAATCATTTGATGTTGATGACTTACAAGAGGTCGTTTCGAGAAATCAGGAATTTAGACAGAAAATAGCAAAGGAAGCGGAATCTTTAGTAGAAGAAGAAAGGATTATTTTTCTAGAATGGTGGGCTAGTTTAGAGGCGGTTCCAGTAATTAATAAACTTAGATCAGATTTGGAGTTAATTAGAAAAGAGGAATTACAAAAAGCACTTAGTAGGATGGGACCAGATTTTTCGGCTCGAGAAAGAAAAGTTGTGGAAGCGCTTACTAAAGGAATTATCAATAAAATACTTCACACGCCTGTTACCAAGTTGAGAAGTCCTCAATCAAGAGAAGAAAGACAAGTTTCTTTAAAAATTGTTGAAAAATTATTTTCTCTGGTAGAAGAAGAAAAAAATAACTAATTTTTCTCATTTATATTAAGTTTTTCTAGTGATTTATCGAAATACCTTCGTAAACTGACCATTGGTATTTCTAAATATGCCCATAATCAGTTACGTTAAATAGTTGTATATCTACCTCCATTAGATTGAATGAAGCGTGTGTTGGCCATAATCCTCGGAGGAGGAAAAGGTTCTAGACTTTACCCTTTAACAAAAATGAGGGCTAAACCTGCGGTGCCGTTAGCAGGTAAGTATCGTTTAATAGATATCCCAATTAGTAATTGTATAAATTCAGGCATTGAAAAAATGTACGTATTGACCCAGTTCAATAGTGCATCTCTAAATAGACATATAGGAAGAACCTATAATTTAAATGGCCCTTTCGGTCAGGGATTTGTAGAGGTTTTAGCCGCGCAACAGACTCCTGATAGCCCTAAGTGGTTTGAAGGTACTGCTGATGCTGTAAGAAAATACCAATGGTTATTTCAAGAATGGGATGTTGATGAATATTTAATATTGTCAGGCGATCAACTTTACAGAATGGATTACAGTTTATTTGTTCAACATCATAGAGATAATGGTGCTGATTTAACTGTTGCAGCTTTACCTGTTGATGAAGCTCAAGCAGAGGGTTTTGGCCTCATGAGAACTGACAATCTTGGGAATATAAAAGAATTTAGTGAAAAGCCAACTGGAGAGAAGTTGAAGGCAATGGCAGTAGATACTTCAAAATTTGGATTAAGTAAAGAGTCAGCTGCCGAAAAACCTTATCTAGCCTCTATGGGTATTTACGTTTTTAGTAGAAATACCCTTTTCGATCTTTTAAATAAATTTCCTAATTATACGGATTTTGGTAAGGACATAATTCCTGAAGCACTTGATAGGGGAGATACTCTTAAAAGTTATGTATTTGATGATTATTGGGAAGATATCGGAACCATTGGGGCATTCTTTGAGTCCAACCTTGCCTTGACTGAGCAACCAAAACCTCCATTTAGTTTTTATGATGAAAAATTTCCAATTTATACAAGACCAAGATTTCTCCCCCCTTCTAAACTTGTAGATGCTCAAATTACTGATTCAATAGTCTGTGAAGGTACAATCTTGAAGTCATGCAGTATTTTACATTGTGTTTTAGGGGTAAGAAGCCGGATTGAAAGTGATTCGGTTCTTGAGGATACTCTTGTTATGGGGGCAGATTTCTTTGAATCGCCTGAAGAGAGGATTGAATTAAGAAAAGGAGGCGGGACACCTCTTGGAGTAGGTGAAGGAACTACTGTAAAAAGAGCAATTCTCGATAAGAATACAAGGATTGGGGATAATGTTGTGATAATTAATAAAGATCGAGTAGAAGAAGCAGATAAGCCAGAATTAGGCTTCTACATAAGAAATGGAATTGTTGTAGTTGTTAAAAATGCAACTATTGCAAACGGAACTGTTATTTAAATTTTTTCGATCATTTTTCGCTGACATAAGTATTTTTTTTGAGCAATTTTGTTTAGTTGCATGCACACTATATTTATTGAGTTTTTTTAATTTTTTATGTCCAAGGCACATTTTGGTTTAGTAGGTCTTGGTGTTATGGGCGAAAATTTAGTTCTTAACGCAGAGAGAAATGGATTTTCTAGTGTAGTTTTTAATAGAACTTACTCAAAAACTGAAGAATTCTTACAGGGTCGAGGCCTTGGGAAGAATATAGAAGGAGCTGAAACTCTTCAGGAATTTGTTAATAAGTTAGAGAGACCTAGGAGAATTCTCATGATGGTTAAAGCTGGGCCAGCAACAGATGCTGTCATTGATAATATTTCTGGATATCTCGAGGAAGGAGATTTATTAATAGATGGCGGTAACTCTCAATTTAAAGATACAGAAAGAAGGGTAAATACTCTTGAAAGTAAAAGTTTTGGATACATCGGAATGGGAGTCTCTGGGGGTGCTAAAGGAGCTCTAGAGGGTCCAAGCATGATGCCCGGTGGTACTAAGGCTTCATATGATGCAATAGAGAGCTTACTAACAAAAATGGCTGCCAAAGTTGAAGACGGACCATGTGTTGCATATGTTGGCCCAGGCGGCTCAGGTCATTTTGTAAAAACTGTTCATAACGGAATTGAATATGGAATTGAACAAATACTTGCAGAAGCTTATGACCTTATGAAGAGAGTCAAAGGTATGAATGGAGAGCAGATGTCAGAGGTATTTGGTATTTGGAATAATACTGATGAATTAGCTTCTTATCTTGTTGAGATAACAGAGATTTGTCTAAATACAAAAGATGATATAACTGGAGATGACGTCGTGGAAAAAATATTAGATAAAGCTGGCCAGAAAGGTACAGGTTTATGGACTGTTGTGAGTGCTCTAGAACTGGGGGTGTCAGTCCCAACTATTTATGCATCTTTAAATGCAAGAGTAATGAGTTCTTTAAAAGAGCAACGTGGTGAGATTGAAAAAACTATTCCATCTAAAGAGATAGAGGATTTTGATTTAGGAAATGTATCAGATGGAATGAAACCTTTATTTGATGCTGTAGTCCTTGCCACAATTGCTAGCTATGCCCAAGGTATGGATATTTTAAGAGAAGCATCTGCAGTATATAACTATGGTTTGAATATGCCGTCAATTGCACAAATATGGAAAGGTGGTTGCATAATTAGATCAAAATTATTAAGTAAAATTCAAGATGCTTATAACAAAGATCCTGATCTAAAAAATTTAATTTTTGATGATTGGTTTAATAATGAAATTGCGACAAGATTAGATAACTTAGCTAAGGTAGTTTCTCTATCCACAAAGGCAGGTATACCAGTCCCATGTTTATCCAGTACTTTAGATTATTTGAATAGTTATAGAACCAATAGACTTCCTCAGAATCTTGTGCAGGCAATGAGAGACTGTTTTGGCTCTCATACATATGAAAGAATTGATAGGGAAGGTAGTTTTCATACTGAATGGATGAAATGATTGAAAATGTCAAAAATGGATACACCTTAAATATATACAAAGACAAGTTAGAACTATCAACAGCGGTTTTTAAGTTTATTCAAAGCCATATTATTCATACTTTAAAAAAGAAAGATAGATTCAAATTTTGTGTAAGTGGAGGTTCAACTCCTAAATCTGTGTATCATCTCTTATCTAATAATGATCTTCAATGGGATATGGTTGATGTCTTTTTAGGAGATGAAAGATGTGTTGATCCAAATTCAGAATTAAGTAACTCGTTAATGTTGAGAAATTCTTTGCTAACTAATTTTGGATCTAAAGCTTATTTTTATGAAATATTCAATGATTTAAACGCTGATGATGAAACTACTAAAAATCAATTTATTTCTAAATTATTTGAAAAATGCGGATCAAACCCTCCAACTTTTGATTTAACATTATTAGGTCTTGGAGATGATGGTCATACAGCCTCACTATTCCCTTATCAAAAAAATAATAATATAGATGATTTTGTTATTTTTAATGAAGGTAAAGGTTTAAAAAGAATTTCATTAACTCCGAAGGTTCTTTCAGCTTCTTCAAAGATAGTATTTTTAGTTAGTGGAGCTTCTAAAAGAATTGCTCTTGAGAGGTTATTAGATGAAAAAGAGTCACCAGATAGAACACCATCAAAATTAATAAAATCTATTAATCAAATTTCAATATTTTGTGATCAGGAATCAGCAAAAGAATTAGAAATTTAGTTAAAGTCTATTAATAATTTAAATTATTTAATGAGTAAGAAAAAATTTTTATTCCAGAAAAAGGAGTTCGATGGTTGGAAAACATTAAATGATACTGTTATGGGTGGATCAAGTTCAGCTTTTTGTGAAACCTCAAATTCGGGTTTGATACTAAAGGGTAATATTGTCGAGAAAGCAGGAGGATTTGTTAGTTGTAGATCTTCTATATATAAACCTTCTTTAAATGTATCTGAGTATTCATCCTTTGAATTAAATATTGATGGACAAGGAAGAACTTTTAAATTTGCTGTCGCTTGTGAAGATGATCTACTAGGACTAACCGAATTTATTCCTGGTGGACTTAGATGGATTAAATCATTCCCAACAAAAAAATTCGGGACAACAAATGTTCAAATTCCTTTTAGTGAGTTAAAACCTTCAGTAAGAGCAAATAAAGTACGTTTTCCATTTAAATTCAAGCCATCTAAAATTAAAAGATTGCAACTACTACACTCTAAGTTCGGTGATGATGGATTACTTAATAATGAGTTTAAACAGGGTTCAATAAAAGTTTTAATTAAATCAATAAGTGTTATTTGAAAATCCACCTAAAAATATAGAGAGCTTAATCGCTAAGTCAGCAGATTTAACAAATAAACCTTTTGTACATTCTGTCGTAAAAATAAATGGTGAATACGAATTCGAAGATGAAGATATTGATTTAACAGTTAATATCTTATGTAGAGATAAAGAAGGTAAAAGATTAGAAATTTATGATCTTGAATTAGAACTTTTTAAATCAAATAAAGAGTTGGTTTTAGTAATCTCTAAGCTTAACTTCCCTGATGAACCAATATTATGGTGTGGAGTTAAAACATTATGGATGGATAGCAATAATGGGAAAAAATGCAATTCACCAAAATACAGCTCTAGATTGGAAAATTTAGCAAATAGGATAAAAAGTTTTATTGATTAAGAAAAAAAATTGAGCTGATTTATAAATCAGTAACAGCCCCTAAACTTGATGTGCTTACGATTCTCGAATATTTTGAAAGAATTCCTCTTTTGTATTTTTGAATAGGTTTTACCCAATCTTTTTTTCTTTTTTCTAATTCTTCGTCAGATAAATCAACTTCAATTAGTTGTTTTACAGCATCTACTGTAATTAAATCACCTTGTTTTATTAAAGCAATATTTCCGCCTACAGCAGCCTCTGGAGCTATGTGACCCACAACAAGACCATAGGTACCGCCGCTAAATCTGCCATCGGTAATTAAAGCCACCTTCTCTCCTAGCCCTTGACCAACAATTGCAGATGTTGGAGCTAACATCTCTCTCATACCTGGTCCTCCTACAGGACCTTCGTTTCTAATAACAACAACATCACCAGCTTTGATATCGTTATTTAATATCGATTTTAAACAATCCTCTTCACTTTCAAAAATCTTTGCGGGACCTGTCAATACAGGGTTTTTTACTCCGCTAATTTTGGCTACAGAACCTTCGCTCGCTAAGTTACCTTTTAATATCGCTAGATGTCCTTTTTTATAAAGAGGGTCATCTATGTCTCTTATGACATTTTGATTTGTTGGAGGCTTATCTGGAATATTTTGTAAGTATTCTGAGATGGTTTTTCCTTCAATGTTTTTGCAATCGCCATGAATTAATCCTGCATTCAAAAGTATTTTCATTACTTGTGGAATCCCACCTGCCTTATGAAGATCCACCGTCACATATTTACCACTCGGTTTAAGGTCACAAATAACGGGTACTTTTTGTCTGATTCTCTCAAAATCATTAATGTTGATATCTATTCCTGCAGTATTCGCGATAGCTAAAATGTGCAATACCGCATTTGTTGATCCGCCAATTGCCATAATTACTGATATTGCATTTTCAAATGCTTTCTTAGTCATTAGGTCTAGAGGTCTTATATCTTTTTCTATTGCAGAGACTAATATCTCAGCACTTTTATCTGCACTTAGTTCTTTTTCAAGATCTTCAGCAGCCATAGTGGAACTGTGGGGAAGACTTAACCCTAATACTTCAATAACCGCAGACATTGTATTAGCTGTAAACATTCCTCCACAGCTACCAGCACCAGGAATACAATTTTTCTCAACTTGGATTAGCCTTTCTTCATTAATTTTGCCTGATGTTAATTGTCCAACAGCTTCAAATGCACTAACAACAGTAAGATCTTCTCCATGCAATTTCCCAGGCTTTATTGTCCCTCCATAAATGAAAATTGAGGGAATATTCATTCTTGCAATCGCAATCATGGCACCCGGCATATTTTTATCACATCCACCTATAGCAAGTACTCCATCCATACTCTGAGCATTGCATGCTGTTTCAATTGAATCAGCAATAACTTCTCTTGAAACTAGCGAATATTTCATGCCCTCTGTTCCCATAGAAATCCCATCACTTACTGTTATAGTCCCAAACATCTGAGGCATCCCACCTGATCTTTTTATAGACTCTTCAGCTTTTAGAGCTAACTTATTTAAACCCATATTGCATGGTGTTATGGTGCTGTATCCATTTGCAACTCCAATAATAGGTTTATTAAAATCTTCATCATTAAATCCAACAGCTCTTAACATCGATCTGTTAGGTGATCTTTGCACACCTTGGGTTATTGCAGATGATCTGAGTTTATTCATATTATTTGAGAACCTTTTTTATTCTATTGCCCCAACTCTTCAAGTTGCTTCCTCACATCAGCAATTGCAGAATTAAGTTGCTCAACTTTCTTCTCCAGATTTTCTCCTTCAACTTCATTTATATTTTCATTTGAATCAATCGCTTCTGAGCCATCTTGAATTCTGGAGGAATACATCATTGCTTTTTGTTTTTTTTCCTCTTTTCTTTTGTCTGCTTCGGATATTAACCACCATGCTAGACCTGCTGCTCCAATAAAAGCACCACTTATTAATGATAAAAGATTATTTGAAGACGAATCTCTGTATTCAGACATTGGTAAAATATTTACTCCTATATTCTATATTAGTTCTTATCTTGAAATATAGTACTTAAACGCGATAAAGGATTCCCAATACCGGGTACCAATAATGGTGTTTTTTCGTCTTCCTCATCTATGCAAGAAGTGTAAATTACCTGATTCGGGAATAATTTCGCAATTTCATTTAACCCTTTATTTGAGCAAATAGCAGTTATTAAAAGAATCCTATTTGAATCAACACCTAATTCCTTTAATTTAATTAAGGTTTCTAATGTGGTTGATTTTGTCGTTATTTGTTCTGAATAAAATATAACTCCTTCATTTGATTCAATAGTTTTAGGAAGTTCTCCTAATGAGAGGGTTGAATTAGGAATTACTTCTTTAGATCCAAACCAAAGAGATAACCCTTCGGGCAACATTGCGAGCACTTTTATTGGATAATCAGTATTAATAAAGAATCCATCAGTGTCCCCATTATCAGTATTTACTATTTCTTTTTTATATGGCAGCCAATTACGTAATGCTTCATATGTAAGCCATTTCCCTAATTGCTCATATCCTGTTGAGTACAAAATATCTGGAGTATTTTTTTCTCGCAATATTGAAAGCCAATGTTTTATTAATGGATGAGGAGGAACAATAACCTTTAGTGACATTGCCATATATTTTCCTTTAAGATACTCTTACAAACTTTAAATACTTAAGTTCTAAAATACAGTCTTATTATGATTAAATCAATTGTTTTCCCCTCACTAAAGAATGCATTAATTACTTTGTTGTTCGTTGGGATTTTA
>QCPX01000014.1:0-35668 GCA_003209675.1 Prochlorococcus sp. AG-442-N07
TTTTCAAATAATAAATTTGTTTTTTTATCAGCATTTAGAAAAGATAATTTTTTCCAAATGTATTTTAAAAAGCATAGTTTAAATATTGACTTGGTTATTAATTTTAAGAGTAATTTTGAAGAGAAAAAGATTTCTTTATATATACCCTCTAAACAGTTGCTTCCTAATAATCCTCTTTTTACCAATTCAATCTTAGACAAATGCAAAAAGTTAATACTTTTTAGAAAGGGTTTAACTTTAGTGTTGTCTGATGATATTGATTTAAAAACTAATCTTGCTACAGAATTAGCTTCAACTTACGGGAAGAGAGTATTGCTAGAGAAAATTCCCTCAGGTAGAAATGAAATCCTTTGCTCTAGTTTTGACTGGTGGATTATGAATTCTTATTTAATTCAAATTCCAGAACAAATTATCATTCCTTTACTTCCAATTCCGAATATGTCAGAACCCATTAATGCAATTACTGTCTCTCATAAAAAGAAGCTTTCTCAAGATTGGTTTAGAGACTTCTTTCTTCCTCAAGCTAGAATTAAACTTGAAAGATCTATTTCTCCTTTAAGAAGAAATTCAGGTAAGTTAATAATCCTAGATGGAAGAGCAAATAAAAGAAACTGGGGAAGATTACTTTTGCAAAACATACAACCCTCAAAACAAATTAACTATATGCTACCTTTTGATTAGTTTATGATTTTGTAAATAACTAAAGAAATATGGGAGAAGCAAAAAGACGTAAAACACTTGGTTTACCTCCAAAAAAAAATAATACTAAAACTAAAATTGATGAGTCTCCAAGATTATTTGAATGGCTTCCCTTTACAATCAATCAAAGAGATAACCTAATTAAATTAAGTATTAAGGCCAGTTGGTTTGGAATCGGAGGGTTAGTAATCTTATGGATTGTAGTGAGATTTATAGGCCCTGCTGCAGGGTGGTGGACTTTAGCTGATTCTTTATAAATCTAAGCTACTGTTTTTATATCATTAACAGCGATTGTATTAGCAGGACTGCTATTTAGTGCTTTCATTGAATTAGAACTGACTTCAGTTCCTTCTGTTAATTTCTCTTTAACCATAGATTCTACTTTATTCCTGATTTCTAAGTTTTGATCAAGCCAAATAATTGTATTATCTCTTCCTTGCCCAATATTTTCTCCTTCATAACTATACCAAGCACCTCTCCTTATGATGATATTAGTCTCTTCTGCTAAATCTAATAAGCATCCTGTTGTACTAATACCTTTCCCAAAGAGAATATCAAATTCTGCAATTCTAAATGGTGGTGCAACTTTGTTTTTTGCTACTTTCACTTTTGCTCTAATGCCATATTCCTCAGTACCTCTTTTAAGAGTTTGAATTCTTCTGATATCAAGCCTTACTGAGGCGTAAAATTTTAATGCATTACCTCCGGTGGTTGTTTCTGGATTGCCGTATGTAACGCCAATTTTTAGGCGTAATTGATTCAGGAATATTACCGTACATCCAGATTTGCCAATATTTCCTGTTATTTTCCTCATTGCTTGGCTCATTAGCCTTGCTTGGCTTCCAATTACGTGATCTCCCATCTCTCCTTCTATCTCGGCTCTTGGGGTTAGTGCTGCGACCGAGTCAACAACAACAAGATCTACCGCACTCGATCTTATAAGTTGGTCAACTATTTCTAGAGCCATTTCACCAGTATCTGGCTGCGAAACTAACAAATTTTCAACATCAACACCTAAAGAGGCCGCATAAACTGGATCGAGTGCATGCTCAGCATCTACAAATGCAGCTACTCCTCCATTTTTTTGGACTTCCGCAATCGCGTGAAGCGTTAATGTAGTTTTTCCTGAACTTTCTGGTCCGTAAACTTCTACTACTCTTCCTTTTGGATAGCCTCCTCCTAATGCTAGATCTAATGTGAGCGCTCCAGTAGATATTGTTTCTACTTTCATTCTTGAGGCGTCACCAAGTCTCATTATTGAACCTCGTCCAAAATTTCTTTCTATTTGACCTAAGACAAGACTTAATGCCTTGTCTTTTTCTTTTGATTCAGTTTTTTTCTTTTCTTCAAGGCTCATTGTTTGATTTATCGGTTAAAGTTCTTGTAATTATTCTAAATTTGGAAATTTTTATTTAAACCAAACTTCATAAATACAAACTATAGTACATCTGTACTCTAGCTGATTATCTTTAAATTGCAACTAATTCTATAAGGTTTCCTAATTTTAATAATTTGATTTCATTACTTAACTTATTTTTATCTGATTCTTTCAAATATCCCCAATCAGCTAGAAAGCATGGAATGTGAGAAGTTTCTGAATTTTGTTTAATATCGATTAGAGTTTTTTTTCTATCTTCTATAAAGCCTAAAATTTCATAAGTTTGTGTAATTTTTTCAGCTATTTTGATTTTTGTTCCTGATTCATAACCAAAAATAAATTCTGGAAAAATATTTAATTGTTTAAGAATTTTTTCTGCAAATATTTTACCTTTAGTTGTTATGACTCCAGTTTTTATTCCTCTTTTGCTTAATTCTTTCATGAAATTTATAATTTCAAAAAAAGGTTTATGTAAATTTACCCACGATTTAAAATCTTTTTCAATTTGGTACTTGCGAGACTTATCTAACATTTTTTGTATATCTTCTGCTATCCAGGAATTTTCATTTAATATCCTCTGGCAATTTTGATGATAATTATTAATGAAATCATCTTTATTATCACTTTTTAATGGATTTTCTCTTTTTATAATTTCGTGAACAATTAGAATCATTTCCCAACCATATTTAACCCAAGGCCTAATTTCTTTGAAAGAATTTGGTACTTCTTGATAAAGTTTTTGATCAATAGTGATGTTGGGTGAATTTAAATATCTTTCACAGGCCAGCAAGGAGCTATGCCAATATTCTTGCATTCCATCAACTATTACTCCATCAAAATCAAATAGAAAAATTTTTTGAGAAGACACCAATTGAATATTAGAACTGGGCCGCTAGGATTCGAACCTAGGAATGTCGAGACCAAAACCCGATGCCTTACCACTTGGCGACGGCCCATTGAATTACCATTTTAATACATGAAAAGATTTTTTTCTATCCAAAAAATACAAATTTTTTATAAACATGGCGCTAGTTTTGAAAAATAAAAATATTATTTGAATGAGCTCGATTTCCATGGCTCTAGAAATTTCTGAGCTTTTTTGATCGCCAAACCCATTATTTCGGGATAGTCATAGAGTTTTTTGTTATTTTTGTGAGCAAATTCAATAAGGGGCTGCATAATTTTTCTTGCAGCACTTCCAAATGCTATTCCATCTGGGAGATTATTTGAATTCAACAATTCATGAGTTTTTTCATTTGTTCCTCCTGCTAATTGAATTAATCCTGGTGGAAGATCTGAACCGATTTTTTCAAACAACTTAACAGCATCTCTACTTGTTGTAGGAGCAAGATCTCCAGACATTGGCCTTCCATCTAGTTGCCAAATAAGGGGAATATCTAGCTCATTCAGAATTTCATATCTTTCCCAAAGAGCTTTCAAAAGATCTTCGGGCTCTTGGGCTTTTTTGAAAGATTGATTTAATCCACAACTAATAGATATCTTGTCTAATTTCATTCCAGAACTTTTAAGGATACTTACAACTTTTGTAAAAGAATCTAGGCGATTAATTTCTGTATGAATTTCTACTGCATTAGGCCTTATTTTTTGAAGTTTTGATGCTAAATCATTTTTTGACAAATTATATTCATATTCACTAATTAGATTTAGAGGACAACTATTTAAACATCTTCCACATCCATAACATTTACTCTCTTTAATTCCGAAATTATCAATTGCAAAGGTGGGGCATACTTTTTCGCATGGTCTTGGACAACTAGGGGGACATTTTAAAGGATCAAATTTTGCTTTTCGAAAGTGGATATCATTACCATCACTAATACTTATCATTAATCCAGGGGAGTTTTTAAAGACTTTTTTTGCCCAATCGATTCCTTTTTTTGCTGCATAAACTATAGATTCTTCTGCTGCAACATCTATGTAGTCGACACCAGCAGCAGTATAAATTGCACATAAATCTTCTATGGCAACAATATCTTCATTACTGGCACCACAAATTAACTTAATCCATTTATCTTTTTTATTCTTGGTTTTAATCAAACAATTTAACTTTCAAATTCATCCAAAATATAATTACTTAATGGTTTCCATTCAAGTTTTCTTGAACCCCCCATTTCAACAACTATTGTTAGTTTATTATCGTTAGTGCAAATCTCTATTAAGCTCTCTAATTCAGATTGAGATAATACTTGACCCTCTAATAACCAAATTAATTTATTTTTATCATTTTCATTAAATAACTCAGCAGCTTGTGGGATTACTTGTTGAACTTCCCCAAGCGCTCCGTTTCTTCCTACACTTTGATGACCAAGGTGAGGTGGTCTAACGCCATGCAATTTGAGCAAGAAAACTTCTGGATCTCCAAGCCCTCTTGCTGAAGTTATAAAAGTTTTAAAGCCTTTGGCCCTCATTCTCCTCAAAAGACGAGTTTCATAACCACCTTCAAGAGGAGCAAATATTGCGAGACATTTGTTAGTTTTTAAATCGTTATGAAACTTTTTCCCTGAGAGAAGTAATGGCATAAAAATTTCCTTTATTTCTATTTTATTTTATTTTATGGTACTTGATGATGTACAATTGTAACTCAGTGAATTTTTAAACTCGTAAGCTAGCCGAGCCTCTGAAAATTTCACATTTTTTAGCGTATCGTTAAAAAACTCAGGTGGGTTTATCCCGAGAGAAACTATCTATTATTTCAGATAAGTCTCGACCTTACTAATTGTTTTTTTATTAACTTCACCTTAATAACTGAAGGGTTTAGATAATTGAAAAATTATTACGAGCTAGCCTAATTTAGTCTTATGTCTATCGGAATTTTAGGAAAGAAATTGGGCATGTCCCAACTTTTCGATGATAAAGGTAATTCAGTACCAGTTACTCTTATAGAGGCTGGTCCGTGCCGCGTCACTCAATTGAAAACAACTGCTTTGGATGGTTATACCGCCGTTCAGATAGGTTATGGCTTGTCCAAAGAGAAGCATTTAAGCAAACCTGAAAAGGGACACTTATTGAAATCAGGTGAAGAACTTTTAAAGCATTTGAAAGAATATAGGGTTGAAGAAACTTCATCTTATGAAATCGGAAAACAAATAACTGTAAAAAACTTTGAGGTTGGTCAAAAAGTTGATATCAGTGGCAAATCTATGGGTCGAGGTTTTGCAGGTTACCAGAAAAGACATGGTTTTAGTAGAGGTCCTATGAGTCATGGTTCAAAAAATCATAGAGCACCAGGATCTACAGGAGCAGGAACAACCCCGGGTAGAATTTATCCAGGGAAAAGAATGGCAGGAAGATATGGTGGAAAACAGATAACTACCAAAGGATTGTTAGTTCTAAAAATTGATGATCAGAAGAATTTGCTTGTAGTAAAGGGTTCTGTTCCAGGTAAGCCCGGCTCAATTGTCAACATTAAGCCAAATAATGTTGTAGGCAAAAAAGGAGGTGAAAAATCATGACAACACTTGAAACTTTAAAGTGGGATGGTAAAAAATCAGGCAAAGTTACTCTTGATTTAGCCGTTGCTAAAGAAACTTCTTCGGCAGACTTAATCCATAGAGCAGTTCTTAGACAGCTAGCAAATAAAAGACAAGGGACAGCATCAACTTTGACAAGATCTGAAGTGCGCGGGGGCGGTAGAAAGCCATACAAACAAAAAGGTACAGGAAGAGCTCGTCAAGGATCAATAAGGACACCCTTAAGACCTGGTGGCGGAATTATTTTTGGACCGAAGCCACGTTCTTACAATCTTGATATGAATCGTAAGGAACGTAGATTAGCTCTTAGAACAGCTCTTATGTCCAGAGTATCTGATATGAAGGCTGTTGAAGATTTTGGATCTACTTTAAAGCAGCCTAAAACAAGTGATATCATTAATGGCCTTGCTCGATTAGGTATACAAAAAACTGAAAAAGTTTTGGTTATTCTTGATAGCCCTTCCGATATTATAAAAAAATCCATTAATAATATTGAGAAAGTAAAATTAATCGCCGCCGATCAATTAAATGTATTTGATATTCTCAATGCCAATAAATTGGTTTTAGGTCAATCAGCGATAGATAAAATTCAGGAGGTTTATGCATCATGAGTAAATTATTTGATTCTCGTTTAGCCGATGTAATACGAAAGCCAGTTATTACTGAAAAAGCTACAAATGCACTAGATCTTAACCAATATACTTTCGAAGTAGATCATAGAGCGGCTAAACCACAAATAAAGGCAGCTATTGAAGCCTTGTTCAGTGTTAAAGTCATAGGAGTTAACACTATGAATCCTCCTAGGAGAACAAGAAGAGTCGGGAAATTTTCCGGTAAACGTTCTCAAGTCAAAAAGGCAATTGTACGTCTTGCTGAAGGAGACAAAATCCAACTATTCCCAGAATCTTAAGGAGTTTTAATCATGGCAATACGTAAATTTAAACCTTATACACCTGGTACTAGGCAGAGAGTAGTTACTGACTTTAGTGAAATCACAAGTGCAAAACCTGAAAGATCACTAATAGTTTCAAAGCATAGAGTTAAAGGCAGGAATAATCGTGGAGTTATCACTTGTCGTCATCGTGGAGGTGGTCACAAAAGGCAATATAGATTGGTCGACTTTAGAAGAGATAAAAGAAATATCAACGCTAAAGTTGCAGCTATACACTACGATCCTCATAGAAATGCAAGGTTGGCACTTTTATTTTACGAAGATGGAGAGAAAAGATATATTATCGCTCCAGCAGGAGTAAAAGTCGGACAAAATGTCATTTCTGGAGAAAGTGTTCCAATTGAAGATGGAAATGCCATGCCGCTCTCTGTTATGCCATTAGGATCTAGTGTTCATTGTGTTGAGTTATACGCAGGTAGGGGTGCTCAAATGGTTAGATCCGCAGGAGCTAGTGCTCAAGTTATGGCAAAAGAGGGAGATTATGTTGCTTTAAAACTCCCATCTACTGAGGTAAGACTTGTAAGAAAAGAATGTTACGCAACTCTTGGTGAAGTAGGTAATTCTGAAATAAGAAATACTAGCTTAGGTAAAGCAGGAAGAAGAAGATGGCTTGGACGGAGGCCTCAAGTAAGAGGTAGTGTAATGAACCCATGTGATCATCCACATGGAGGAGGAGAGGGAAAAGCACCAATTGGTAGAGCAGGCCCAGTTACTCCATGGGGTAAGCCAGCTCTTGGACTAAAGACACGTAAAAAGAACAAACCAAGTAATAAATTAGTTGTTCGAAGACGCCGTCGCGTTTCTAAGAGGAGTAGAGGAGGAAGAGACTCTTGATTACTTCATTTATTATTTCAATTTCTATTACATAATCATGGGACGTTCACTAAAAAAAGGACCTTTTATAGCAGATAGCCTGCTCAAGAAGGTAGAAAAACAAAATACCGATAATGACAAGTCTGTTATCAAAACTTGGTCAAGATCCTCTACGATTTTACCTTTAATGATCGGTCACACAATCGCTGTTCATAATGGCAAGACTCACATTCCAGTATTTATTACTGAACAAATGATTGGTCATAAACTCGGTGAATTTGCTCCTACACGCACTTACCGAGGTCATATAAGAGATAAGAAAGGAGCAAAATCATGACAAAAACACCTGAAACAATAAAAACAGCAATTGCTCATGGGAATTATGTTCGCGGATCAGCCTCTAAAGTGAGAAGAGTTTTGGATCAGATAAGGGGTAGATCTTATAGAGATGCATTGATTATGTTGGAATTTATGCCTTACAGATCTACAGACCCCATTACTAAAGTTCTAAGATCTGCTGTTGCTAATGCAGAACATAACCTTGGAATGGATCCATCTACCCTAGTTATTTCCTCTGCATGGGCTAATAGTGGTCCAGTAATGAAAAGGTATAGACCCAGAGCTCAAGGTCGAGCTTTTTCAATTAAAAAACAGACTTGCCACATCAGTATTTCTGTTGAGTCTGCTCCTACTCAAACTAATGCGGAGGTACAAAACTAATGGGACATAAAATACATCCTTCTGGACTAAGATTAGGAATTACACAAGAGCATCGCTCTAAGTGGTTTGCTACTTCTAAAACATATCCAATTCTTCTCCAAGAAGATTTTAAAATTCGTACCTTCATACAAAAAAAATATGGAGCAGCAGGAATTAGCGATGTCTTAATAGCAAGAAAAGCTGACCAACTGGAACTTGAATTAAAAACAGCAAGACCAGGAGTTATAGTTGGAAGACAAGGAAGTGGTATTGAAGAATTAAGATCTGGCATTCAAAAAACTATAGGTGATAGAACAAGGCAAGTCAGAATAAACGTTGTTGAAGTTGAACGCGTAGACGCTGATGCTTTTTTACTAGCTGAATATATTGCTCAACAACTAGAAAAAAGAGTCGCCTTTAGAAGAACTATTAGGATGGCCTTACAAAGGGCTCAAAGGGCTGGAGTTCTAGGGCTTAAAATTCAAGTAGGTGGAAGGTTGAATGGTGCTGAAATAGCTAGAACTGAATGGACTAGAGAAGGTAGAGTACCTTTACATACTTTGAGAGCTGAAATTGACTACGCAACACGTGAAGCTAATACAACTTACGGTGTTCTAGGCATTAAAGTTTGGGTTTTCAAAGGTGAAGTTCTCCCTAAAGAAGAACGAACTATCCCTGTGGGTGCGAGCCCTAAGAGGAAAGCTAGTAGAAGACCTCAGCAATTTGAGGATCGTTCAAATGAGAATTCATAGGAGGTATCAAAATGCTTAGTCCAAAACGTACTAAATTCCGTAAACAACACAGAGGCAGAATGAGGGGTGTAGCCTCAAAAGGTAATACTATTGCATTCGGTCAATTTGCTCTCCAAGCTCAAGACTGTGGCTGGGTAACTGCACGTCAGATTGAAGCAAGCAGAAGAGCTATGACTAGATATATCAAACGTGGTGGTCAAATCTGGATAAGAATATTTCCTGATAAACCCGTAACCATGAGACCTGCCGAAACCAGAATGGGTTCTGGTAAAGGTAATCCAGAGTTTTGGGTCGCAGTTGTAAAACCTGGAAGAATACTTTTTGAAATGGGTGGTGAGGATATCACTGAGGAAACTGCAAAGGAAGCTATGCGTCTGGCTCAATACAAACTTCCTGTAAAAACTAAATTTATCTCAATTGATAAAAATCTAGAAAATTCCTCCCAAGAAAATACAAAAAATATTAAAAAATCTCAAGAGGAGGTTAAACAATGAAAAATTCAGAGTCACTTAAGGAATTTAAAAAATTAAATTCTGAACAAATTACTGAAAAGATTGACCAATTACGAAAAGATCTTTTTGACTTGAGATTCAAGCAAGCTACAAGACAGCTCAATGAAACTCATAAATTTAAAATTATCAAGAAACAAGTTGCGCAATTACTCACTCTCAGTAAGAGTCAATCTGCTTCTCAAACAACTTCTGATTAATTATTAGTTATGGCACTTAAAGAAAGAATTGGTACTGTTGTCAGCGACAAAATGGATAAAACAGTTGTTGTTGCTGTTATTAACAGATATCCACATCCCACTTATAAAAAAATTGTAAGTAGAACTACTCGATATAAGGCGCATGATCCAGAAAATACATGCGTTTTAGGTGATCGAGTTAAAATTAGAGAAACTAGACCGCTTAGTGCTCAAAAAAGATGGGCCATAGAAGAGATTCTCAATAAAACAAGTCAGGCTAAGGAGGTTAAAAAATGATTCAACAAGAAACTTATTTAACAGTTGCCGATAATAGCGGAGCAAAAAGACTCCAATGTATTAGGGTTTTAGGTTCTAACAGAAGGTATGCACATGTCGGGGATGTAATCGTAGCAACTGTAAAAGATGCTCTTCCTAACATGGGAGTTAAGAAATCTGAAGTTGTGAAAGCCGTAATCGTTAGAACAAAAGCAACATTGAGAAGAAATACTGGTAATTCAATCAGATTTGATGATAATGCTGCTGTTTTGATTAATGAGGATAAGAATCCAAAAGGTACTAGAGTTTTTGGTCCTGTAGCCAGAGAACTACGGGATAAAAATTATACAAAAATTGTTTCTCTTGCTCCGGAGGTGATTTAAATGTTGGATTCATTAAAACAAAAGAAGAATTTCCAAAGAATAAAAATGAGAATCAAAACTGGAGATTTAGTAAAAGTAATTAATGGTAAGGACAAAGGAAAAACTGGAGAGGTTTTAAAAACTATCCCTCTTGAAAATAGAGTAGTTGTAAAGGGAATTAACCTTAGGACCAAACATGTAAAACCAACTCAGGAAGGAGAAACTGGAAGAATTCTTACAGAAGAAGCATCTTTACATGCATCAAATGTAATGTTTTTTTCAAAGGATAAAAATCTTACAAGTAAGATTGAATACTTTATTGATAAAGAGGGGGTTAAGAAAAGAAGATTGAAGAAAACTGGTGAAGTAATTGATTAATTTTTCATCAGAAACCAGATTTCAACTTTTTCTAATTTATCAATTCTGACAAAGACCAGAATTAACAAAAAATTATGACTCTAAAAAATCGCTACAAAGAATCAATAAGACCGAAACTTTTAAAGGACCTTGGTCTTAAAAATATTCATCAAGTACCTAAAGTTATCAAAGTCAACGTTAACAGAGGTCTTGGTGAAGCAGCTTCGAATTCGAAAGCTCTTGAAGCCTCTTTAAATGAAATGGCAACAATTACAGGACAAAAGGCTTTAGTAACTAGGGCCAAAAAAGCTATCGCGGGCTTTAAAATTCGTGAGGGCATGCCTATTGGTTGTACTGTAACTTTGAGAGGTGACAGGATGTATTCTTTTTTGGAGAGATTTATAAATCTAGCTTTACCAAGAATAAGAGACTTTAGAGGAGTTAATCCAAAAAGTTTTGATGGGAGAGGTAATTACACCGTCGGCGTGAAAGAGCAATTGATTTTTCCTGAAATCTCTTTTGATAAAATAGATTCAATAAGAGGTATGGATATAACTATTGTCACTAGTGCAAAATCAGATCAAGAAG
Source organism: Prochlorococcus sp. AG-442-N07 (assembly GCA_003209675.1). GTDB lineage: Bacteria > Cyanobacteriota > Cyanobacteriia > PCC-6307 > Cyanobiaceae > Prochlorococcus_A. The sequence goes on from QCPX01000014.1 coordinate 11,056, forward strand.
GTAAAGCTCTTTTGCAGGAGTTAGGAATGCCTTTTAGTAAGAATTAAACTAAAACTATGTCAAATCACGATCCTATTTCAGATATGCTAACTCGAATTAGAAATGCGAGTCAAAAAAAGCATACAACCACAACAATCCCAGGTTCAAAAATGTCCTTAAGTATCGCCAAAGTACTTCAAAAAGAGGGGTTCATTTCTGATATTAATGAGGAAGGTGAAGGTTATAAATCACAAATCATACTCGGCCTCAAATATAGTGGAAAAAACAAATTTCCTACTATTCGATCTATGCAAAGAGTTAGTAAACCTGGTTTGAGAATATATAAAAATACTAAAGGTTTACCAAAAGTTCTTGGAGGTCTTGGAGTTGCCATAATATCAACTTCTAAAGGCGTTATGAGTGATCGCGATGCTAGAAAGCAAGGCATTGGTGGCGAAGTCCTCTGCTATGTTTATTAAGGAGAATTAATCATGTCAAGAATCGGAAAAACACCAGTACTTATTCCAGAGAAAGTAACAATTGATTTTGATGGATTAACAGTTACAGTTAAGGGCCCAAAGGGTGAGTTGAAACGTCTCATGCCTGAGGGAGTTAGTTTTGATAAGAAAGATAATACTGTTGTCGTAAGTCCCACTACAACCAAAATACATTCAAGGCAGAGACATGGTTTATGTAGAGCTTTAATTGCAAATATGGTTGAAGGAGTTACTCAAGGTTTTTCAAAGAAACTAGAAATTGTAGGCGTTGGATCAAGAGCACAAGTAAAAGGTAAAAATCTAGTTGTAAGTGCAGGATATAGTCATCCTGTAGAAATGACCCCCCCTGATGGTATAACATACAAAGTTGAGAGTAATACAAACGTTACCGTATCTGGAATTGATAAGGAAATTGTTGGCAATGAAGCAGCAAAAATCAGATCAATTAGACCTCCAGAGCCATATAAAGGTAAAGGAATTAAATATCATGATGAGAGAATTCTCAGAAAAGCTGGTAAATCTGGCAAAAAATAATTTAAATTAAAAAAATGACCAAACTTTCCAGGAAATTACAAACCCAAAAAAGACATCGAAGATTAAGGAGATTCTTAATTGGAGATGCAACTCGTCCAAGATTGTCTGTTTTTCGCTCTAATAACCATATTTATGCTCAGGTTATAGATGATAGCGCTCAAACAACTATTTGCTCAGCTTCAACCGTTGATAAAGAACTAAGAGAAAAATCTGAGAAATTATCTTCTGATTGTAACTCTTCTTCTATTGTTGGAAAATTATTAGCAAAGAGAGCGATAAAAAAAGGTATTAAGCAAGTAATTTTTGACCGTGGAGGTAATTTATATCACGGTAGAGTAAAGGCACTTGCAGATGCTGCTCGTGAAGCCGGCCTAGAATTCTAACTTTTAATTTTTTACTATGACTGACACTCCAACAAAACAAGAAATTCAATCCAAGAACGATAATGTTCCTGCAGCTACCCCCGTAGAACAAAAAAAGAATAATCGTAATGATCGAAAAAGAAATAGAAGAGGTGATTCAAAAAATCTAGAGAGAGATTCTGATTGGCAGGAAAGAGTTGTTCAAATTCGACGGGTTTCTAAGACTGTTAAGGGTGGAAAAAAAATGAGTTTTAGAGCAATTGTTGTTGTAGGTAACGAGAAAGGTCAGGTTGGAGTTGGAGTTGGTAAAGCAGGGGATGTCATTGGTGCGGTGAGAAAGGGAGTTTCAGATGGTAAAAAGAATCTTGTTAGGGTCCCTTTAACCCCAAATAATTCAATACCCACTTTATCTTTAGGTCGAGATGGTGCTGCTAATGTTTTAATTAGACCAGCTGCCCCAGGTACAGGTGTAATTGCTGGTGGTTCAATAAGAACAGTTTTAGAGTTAGCAGGCATAAAAAATGTTTTAGCAAAAAGATTGGGTAGTAAAACACCTTTGAATAATGCGAGAGCTGCTATGGTAGCTCTTTCTCAATTAAGAACACACAAATCTGCCTCTAGGGAGAGAGGCATCTCACTTGAACAGCTTTATTCTTGAAAATTATGACTTCAACATTAAATACACTCAAATCAAATTCTGGCTCGAGAAAGAAAAAATTAAGAAAGGGCAGGGGTATTGCAGCTGGTCAGGGTGCATCATGTGGTTTTGGGATGAGAGGACAAAAGTCACGTTCTGGAAGACCCACACGTCCAGGTTTTGAAGGTGGCCAAATGCCTTTATATAGAAGAGTTCCAAAGTTAAAGCACTTTGAAATTATTAATCAAAAGAACTTTTCCATAATTAATTTAGAAAAATTAAATGATTTCAAAGATAATGATACTGTTAACCTAGATTCACTAGTTAAAAAAGGATTGATCTTCAAACCTAAATTTCCTTTAAAAATACTTGGTAACGGACAACTTAATGTAAAGTTAAAAGTCCAAGCTCATGCATTTACAAAAGTTGCAAAACAAAAAATTGAGGACGCTGGTGGATCCTGCGAGCTTATAAATAATAAATAGATTTACTAATAATTTAGGTAAGCTTCAAAATGTTTGTCAACAAAAGTAGAAATCCTAGCGCTTCTGAAATACTTTCCCAATTATTTTTAAATAAAGAGCTAAGGAGTAGAGTTTTAACTACTTTAGGTCTCCTCCTTTTAGTAAGACTTGGTATATATATCCCTATGCCTGGTATTGATAGGGTTGCTTTTAAAAGTTTTATAGATCAGGGGGGACAATTAATAGGTTTTTTAGATATTTTTACTGGAGGTGGAATTTCAACCTTAGGAATATTTGCATTAGGCATACTTCCCTTTATCAATGCATCAATTATTATTCAGCTTCTCACAGCTTCATTGCCTGTTCTTGAAGATTTACAAAAAAATGAAGGAGAAGCGGGAAGAAGAAAAATTGCTCAAATAACTAGATATGTTTCATTAGGATGGGGTTTTTTGCAAAGTATAATTTTTTCCTTAATTCTCAGACAATATGCTATTCAGGGAATAAGTGACACTACATTTGTCTTGCAAACCTCCATTGCCTTGGTTACTGGCTCAATGTTAGTAATGTGGTTTAGTGAAATCATTACGGAGAAAGGGATAGGTCAAGGAGCTTCACTGGTAATTTTTTTGAATATTGTCTCGACTTTACCTAAGGCTTTAAGTTCAACCATTGAAAAAGCTCAAACTGGCGATAGAGGAGATGTTTTAGGTATAGCAGTTTTACTTGGAGTATTTTTACTGACAATTGTTGGAATCATTTTTGTCCAAGAGGGTGCAAGACGCATTCCTATTGTCAGTGCAAAAAGGCAGATAGGAAGTTCAACACTACTTCCTACAAGGCAAAGTTATTTACCTTTGAAATTAAATGCAGGAGGAGTAATGCCTATCATATTTGCATCTGCTTTAATCTTTTTACCTATAACTATTGCAAATGTTACGGGTAATCCAGTCTTAATCAAATTGGCCAGTAGTTTAAATCCCGGATCTTCTAATCCATGGCCATATGCTCTTACATTCTTCTCCTTGATTTTGGGGTTCTCCTATTTTTATGCATCTCTTACTATCAATCCAGTTGATGTAGCTTCAAATTTAAAGAAAGGAGGAGTAGCGATACCAGGAGTTAGACCAGGAACTAATACAGCAAACTACCTATCAGGTATACAAAATAGATTGACTTTATTGGGAGGATTATTTCTGGGTTCAGTAGCTATAATCCCAGCTGCAGTAGAAAGAGCTACAAATGTTCAAACTTTTCAAGGTTTAGGAGCAACGTCATTACTTATTCTTGTGGGTGTCGCTATAGATACTGCTAAGCAAATTCAAACTTATGTTATTTCACAAAGGTATGAGGGATTAATTAACAATTAATGAAGAAACATATACTATTTTTAGGAGCTCCTGGAGCAGGGAAAGGAACTCAAGCGGAATTGCTAAGTCAAAGTAATTCTTATTTACACCTTTCTACAGGTGAATTATTAAGAACAGAAATCGAAATGAATACTGCCCTTGGTATGCAGGTAAAGGATACTATAAATCGAGGGGAACTTGTTAGTGATGAACTTGTATTAAAGATAGTAAGACAAAATTTAATAAAGGATAATAAAGGTTGGATTCTAGATGGCTACCCAAGAAATTTATCTCAAGCAAATTCATTGAATGAAGTCTTAAATGAAATAAATCAACCTCTGGAATTAGTTTTTTATTTAGATATTCCGGAAGAAGTACTAATTAAGCGTTTGCTTTTAAGAGGTAGAAAAGATGATACGGAAGAGACAATTAGAACAAGGGTTGACATTTATAAAAAAACTACAGAACCATTAATTCAATATTTTAAGGATCTCTCATTGTTAGAATATATTGATGCTGATAGAGATTTAAAAACCATTTCCTCTGATATCAAACAAAAAATGGCTTGATGATGATGTAGAATATAGTATTAACGTTTTATTTGTTAAACCCCTATGAAGGTCAGATCTTCAGTCAAAAAAATTAGTCCTGACGATCAGATCGTGAGGAGAAGAGGTAAAATCTATGTTATTAACAAGAAAAGACCTCGTAATAAACAGCGTCAGGGTTAAATTTCAACCCTTAAATTCAAACTTTTACTTATTCAAAACACGTGGCCAGGATTGCAGGAATTGACATACCTCGCGAAAAGCGAGTTGAAATTGCACTAACATACGTCTATGGAATTGGTTTAACGAGATCAAAGCTAATTCTTGCTAATACGGGTGTAAACCCTGATACTCGTGTCAAAGACCTTTCAGATGCTGATGTTCAAAAGCTCAGAGGTGCTTCAGAAGATTTTACTTTAGAAGGGGATTTGAGAAGAAAAGAGGGAATGGCTTTAAAACGTCTACAAGACATAGGGTGTGTAAGAGGAAGAAGACATAGAATGAGTCTTCCAGTTAGAGGTCAAAGAACCAGAACCAATGCAAGAACAAGACGGGGTTCAAGGAAAACAGTTGCTGGAAGAAAAAAATAAATGACTAAACTATTTACAAATTGAAGTATTAAATTAAAACATTATGGCAGCTACAGTAAAAAAAACAGGTTCAAAGAAATCTAAACGTAATGTACCCAATGGTGTGGTACATATCCAAAGCACATTTAATAATACTATCGTCTCAATTACTGACACCTCTGGTCATGTAATTTCTTGGTCTTCTGCAGGCGCAAGTGGATTTAAAGGCGCTCGCAAGGGTACGCCATTTGCTGCTCAAACAGCTGCTGAAGCTGCAGCTAGAAGAGCACTTGATCAAGGTATGAGACAAATAGAAGTACTAGTTAGAGGGCCTGGCGCAGGTAGGGAAACGGCCATAAGAGCTTTACAAGTGGCCGGATTAGAAATAACTCTAATAAGAGATGTAACTCCATTACCTCATAATGGATGTAGAAGACCTAAACGGAGACGCGTTTAGGTCTTAACCATTCTCACCCCCCCCCCCAAAAAAAAACTCTTAACCTTATTATTTTCCGTGTTGCAATACCAGATTGACAGAATCGACCATCAAGTAGCAGATGATCGCTCCCAAACAGGAACTTTTTTAATTGGTCCTCTTGAAAGGGGACAAGCTACAACTTTGGGTAATTCCCTAAGAAGAGTCCTTATGGGAGGACTAGAAGGGAGTGCAGTTACTGCTGTAAGAATAGCGGGAATTAATCATGAATACGCCACTATTCCTGGAGTTAGAGAAGACGTTTTAGATATTCTTCTTAATTGCAAGCAACTATCAATAAATAGTTCTAATCCAGAGCTCGAAATCGGCAGGTTGGTAGCAAGTGGTCCAATGGAAGTGAAGGCGAATGATATCCAATTCTCCTCTCAAGTTGAAATTGTTGATGGCGAAAAACCGATTGCAACTATTCAGGAGGGTCATAACCTAGAGTTGGAAATCCATGTTGAAAGAGGTGTTGGATATAGACCCGTCGACCGAAAGAGTGAAGAAACAACTGCTATTGATTTACTTCAAATAGATGCTGTATTTATGCCAGTTAAGAGAGTCAATTTTACTATTGATGAAACTGCCGTGGCAGAAGGCGGGTCGGGAAGAGAAAGATTAAAAATGGAAGTCGTAACAGATGGTTCAACAAGTCCTGACGATGCTATTGCTGAAGCCGCAAATCAGTTAATAGAACTTTTTCAACCCCTTGCTACTGTCACAATGGTTGAGGAAATTCCGGAAGAACCTGAACCATCTCCTGAAGCTCAAATACCTCTAGAGGAACTAAACTTGTCCGTTAGAGCATATAATTGTTTGAAAAGGGCGCAAGTTAACTCAGTTTCAGATTTAATGGGCTTCAGTTATGAAGATCTTCTTGAAATTAAGAACTTTGGCTCTAAATCTGCAGATGAGGTTATTGAGGCCCTTGAGCGCATCGGTATTTCTATTCCACAAAGCAGAACATCTGTTTAACAATTTTAAAGATTATGAGACACCAACTTAGAATTCCATTATTAAGTAAACCTGCTGACCAGAGGAAAGCACTTCTAAGAGGTTTAACTACTCAATTAATTAGGGAAGGTAGAGTAACTACAACAAAAGCTCGTGCTAAAGCTTTAAGAAATGAAGCTGAAAGAATGATTTCACTCGCTAAAGAGGGAAGTTTAGCTTCTAGGAGAAGGGCTATTGGATATATTTATGATAAAAAATTAGTTCATTCATTATTTGAAAAAGCAAAGGAAAGATATGGAGACAGAGATGGTGGTTATACACGCATAGTAAGAACTGTATCTAGAAAAGGTGATAACGCTCAGATGGCCATAATCGAGCTTGTTTAAGTTAGTTAATTAAAGGTGCTTTTACTAAAAAATAACTTTTGAAAAGGGTAGCTTTACTAGTCCAATATGACGGAACTCATTATTCAGGTTGGCAAAAACAAAAAAATTCAACTACTGTTCAAGAAATTTTAGACAGAGCTCTATTAAAGATTACGAATCATACAGTAAAGACTTTTGCAGCAGGTAGGACTGATGCTGGGGTTCATGCATCAGGTCAAGTAATACACTTTGATGTTGATTGTGTTATTCCAGGAAATAGTTATTCTGATGTCTTAAATAGTCTTTTACCCTCATCAATTAGGATCTTGGAATCAGTTGAGGTTAAAGATAGTTGGCATGCATGCTATTCAGCAATGTATAGACATTATCGATATGTCATTAATAACAGCAAATTTCCAAACTTGTTCATCAATAATTGGTCATGGCATAGATATCAAAAAGTATTAGATGAAGTTTTAATGTTAGATGCATCCAAGAAAATGATAGGAGAACATGATTTTTTTGCTTTTCAGAAAAGTGGTAGTAATAGAACAAACTCAATTACAAAAATAAAAAATATAGATATTAAAAGAGTTGAAGATTTGATTTTTGTTGATATTAAAGCTACTGGTTTTCTATATGGAATGGTCCGCTTAATTATTGGTCAACTAGTTTTAGTTGGAGAAAACAAAATATCTCCAGAAATTTTTACAGATAGATGGGTAAACAAAAAGAAACATGATGTTAAAGAATCTGCTCCAGCTAAGGGGTTATGTTTTGTAAATGCTGTTTATGAAGCAAATGTTTTTAAAAAGATTAATAACAATGATTTTTTTCCTGTATTTTTAATTAAGGGTTTTTCTTAAGTAAGGTTTAATTAAGAGAATCTTTTGTATAAATCATTCAAAACTGTTGTTTAATATTCCTTCAATAAGGTAGAATTTAATACTAATTTAAATTTATTTGCAGAAATTTGGTAAATGAATAAAACAATTACTCCATCTTTAGAAACAATTGAAAGAAATTGGTTTTTAGTTGACGCAAAGGATAAGACGCTTGGTAGACTTGCTACAGAGATTGCAACTGTATTAAGAGGTAAGAATAAACCAACATTTACACCTCATCTAGATACTGGAGATTTTGTCATTGTAGTAAATGCAGAGAAAGTTGAGGTAACAGGTAAAAAAGCATCACAAAAATTTTACAGGAGACATTCTGGAAGACCAGGAGGAATGAAAATAGAAAAATTTGAGTCTTTACAAGAAAGAATTCCAGAAAGAATCATCGAGCAAGCTGTTAAGGGCATGCTGCCACATAATTCTTTAGGAAGACAGCAATTTAAAAAACTAAAAGTTTATAAAGGTGCTGATCATCCTCATGCTGCTCAGAATCCTGTATTATTAAATAGTTAATTTATCAAAATGAATAGTCAAATAAAAAACAAAGCTGTGTATTGGGGAACTGGAAGAAGAAAAACTTCAGTAGCTAGAGTTCGCTTGATTCCAGGAAATGGACTAATAAAAATTAATGGTCGTGCTGGAGATGATTACTTAAACTTTAATCCCCTGCACTTAAATTCAATAAAAGCACCTTTGCAAACATTAGGCCTTGAAAATTCTTATGATATTTTGGTAAATGTTTATGGTGGCGGATTGACTGGCCAAGCAGATGCAATAAAGCAAGGAGCAGCTCGAGCCCTTTGCGAATTATCTCCTGACAATAGGAAACCTCTAAAAACGGAAGGCCATCTCAGTAGAGATCCTAGAGCTAAGGAAAGAAGAAAATATGGTCTTAAAAAAGCAAGAAAAGCTCCTCAATTCTCTAAACGTTAAAGGAATTTAAATTATGCCAAAATCAGAAATTCACCCAAAATGGTATCCAGATGCAAAAGTCATTTGTAATGGAGAAGTTGTAATGACTACTGGCTCCACGCAGCCTGAATTACATGTCGATGTTTGGAGTGGAAATCATCCCTTTTTCACCGGAACCCAAAAGATTCTTGATACAGAAGGTAGGGTTGATAGGTTTATGAAAAAATATGGAATGGGTTCAGCTAATTCAGCCACATCAAAAGATCAAAAAGAAGAAAAAGATTCTAAAAAATAGAATTTTCAATATTAAGCACAATTTCAATTGGAATACTCAACATTAATTGCAAGGTTGAAAACTGCTTCAGAAAGTTTTGAAAATTTAGAATTGCAACTTGCAGATCCTGATATAGCTAATGATCCAAAAAAATTAGAATCCATAGCAAGAGAAAGGTCAAAATTGGAACCTTTGGTGATTGATTTTAATAAGTTGCTTGATACTGATAAAGAAATCTCAGATTCAAAAAATCTACTAAAAGAAAATAGAAATGATAAAGAAATGGAATCTTTGATAAACGAGGAGTTAATAACTCTAGAGGAATTTAAGAGTGAACTGATTCAAAAAACCACAATCGCCTTATTGCCAAAAGACCCAAGAGATGAAAGAAGTGTAATGTTAGAAATCAGAGCCGGTGCTGGAGGTAACGAGGCTTGTATTTGGGCGGGTGATCTAGCAAGAATGTATGAAAGATATGGACAAAAAATTGGATGGTCTGTAAAACCTGTTAGTGCTTCCGAGTCAGATATGGGTGGATTTAAGGAGTTAGTTATCTCCGTTAAGGGAGATTCTGTATATAGTCAGCTTAAATTTGAGGCTGGTGTACATAGAGTCCAAAGAGTTCCAGCTACTGAATCTCAAGGTAGAGTTCATACCTCTACTGCTACAGTTGCCGTTATGCCTGAGGCTGATCCTGTTGAGGTTAAAATTGACCCAACAGATCTAGAGGTTGGAACAGCAAGATCAGGAGGTGCAGGGGGACAAAATGTTAATAAGGTAGAAACAGCTATTGATCTTCTACATAAGCCTACAGGAATAAGAGTTTTTTGTACTCAAGAGAGATCACAGTTGCAAAATCGCGAACGAGCAATGGAAATTTTAAGAGCTAAATTGTATGAAATTCAATTACAAGAAGCCAATGCAAAAGAGAGATCACAAAGGCTTTCCCAGGTTGGAACAGGTGATAGAAGTGAAAAGATCAGAACTTATAATTTTAAAGATAACAGGACAACTGATCATAGATTAGGTTCCAATTTTTCTCTTGAACCAATTCTTGCTGGTCAATTAGAAGAAGTGATTAATGCATGCATAGCGCAAGAACAAAAAAGAATGATGGAAGATTTTAATAAAGAAGTAAATTAAGATTTTTTTATTAAATTGCAACCCCTATTACGTATTTACTCCATTCTTTATGCTTGCCAGAGTCAATTTGTCTTGTAGCTTCAAAATTTAGATTACTTAATGGACGATAAGGCCGACGTTTTAGGGGCATATTCGCCTCTTCGGGTGTTCGATTACCTTTTTGTACATTACACCTGAGACATGCTGTAGTAACATTTTCCCAGTTATCTGTTCCACCTCTGCTTCTCGGTAAAACATGATCTATTGATAGGTCACTACCCCTATAGTTACAGTATTGGCAAGAATTATTATCTCTAAGAAGAATATTTTTTCTTGTTAAAGAAACCTCTCTAAAAGGAACTTTTACGTAGTAACGAAGTCTTATAACTGTCGGCAACTTTTTCCCGCTATGAATTGAATATGTCTTGTCTTCCTCTAAGCTTTCTGCTTTACCTTTAATCATCAAAATTACTGCTCTTCGCCAGGAAGTGATGTTTAAAGGTTCATAAGATGCATTTAAAACTAGAGTCTGGCCCATGCCAAAATACAATTTACATGTCATGCTAACTGTATATTTCAATAAGCGCATATATTTGTGCAAAGTAAATGCAAAATAGGCAAACAAATCAGGTATTTAATTTTGACAAATTTCCAAATTATGAAAAAGATATAGATCTAAAACAAAGAGCATGGATTGAAGTTAAAGGTAAAGCAATAGAAACAAACGTTAGACAGTTAAGATCAAAATTAAGTAAAAATTGTCAATTTATGGCCGTCGTTAAAGCTGATGGATATGGGCATGATGCGAAATTAGTATCAGAGTATGCTATCAATGGTGGAGCATCTCAATTAGGTGTTGCCACATTAAATGAAGGCATTAAGCTTCGTTCTTCTGGAGTTAAAAAACCAATACTTATCCTCGGAAATCTTTATACGAAAAGGGATCTTTTTACATGTTTTAAAAATGATCTTATGCCAACTATCAGTAGTATAAGAGAATGTTTAATTTGCAATAACATTGGTAAGCAATTTGGATTGAAATTTCTCTTACATCTTAAAGTTGATACGGGGATGTCAAGATTAGGATTTGAATACAATAAATTTGTTCAGCAATTTGAAAAAATAAAATCTTTTGAGAACATTTTAATAGAAGGAATATATAGTCATTTATCTTCTGCAGATGAAGCTAACGCATTAGATCCTAAAAGTATTACACAATTACAAAGACTGAAGTTTAATGAATTATTAAAGCAAATTAATCTTGACCGAAATAATGAAATTAAGATTCATTTGGCTAATTCTGCGGGAATGCTTATTAACAAAAATTTTCATTTTCACATGGTTCGTGTTGGGCTTTCTATGTATGGATACAGTCCTTTAGACAAAATAGATAAAAATTTATCACTTAAACCAGCTTTATTTTTGAAAGCTAAAGTAGCTTTTATTAGAACTATTGAGTCAGGTGTTGGTGTAAGTTATGGAGGTAAATTTGTAAGTCATAGAAAAACTAATCTAGCTGTATTAAGTATTGGATACGCAGATGGAGTACCAAGAAATCTTTCAGGAAAGATAAATGTTATTCATAATGATAAACTTTATCCCCAAGTTGGATCAATAACTATGGATCAAATGATGGTGGACATAACAGGTTCAAGTGAAATTAAAGTTGGGAGTATCATGATATTACTAGGATCTGATGGAGATAAAACAATTTCTCCTCTTGAATGGGCAAGAAAATCTAATACTATACCGTGGGAAATTCTTTGTTCTTTTAAAAATAGATTACCGAGAGTTAAAGTTAATTAGACATTTCGATTAAATAAAAAATTTTGAATGTTTGCAAAAAAATTGATAATGTATAAGAACTGGAGAGGTGGCTGAGTGGTTGAAAGCGGCTCCCTGCTAAGGAGTTACAGGAGGTAACTTTTGTCGAGGGTTCGAATCCCTCCCTCTCCGCTTTTTTGGAAGCGTATGGAAGTTCATAATGTTCCTGAAGCTAGTGATACTAATACTTTTGCAGAAAAAGGAAAATCAGAGAAATTCACAGAGTATCACGGAATTTCATGTTTGGGGGGTAGGAAATAGGGTAGGAAATTATTTGGTAGAGGGTAGGAAATTGCAGTCGTAGCAGGGTATGCATAATATGGACTGAGGTAATGAACCTCTATTTTTTAAAGAATTATATCCATGCACAAGGGATTTTTTTAAATTGTTAATCAATCATTAAAACTTTCAATTATTTCTTTTGTTGTATAAATCCCAACAAATGGTGCTGTAATTTCTCTAATAACTCCTGTACTTTTCCCTAATAGACTATTTTTTATAGATATTAAATCACCTTGTTGCACAAAAGGATTTCTTCTAGAACCTTTTTTTGCTCTAGCAGAATATGAAATATTTTTATTCAAAATCGTTCCATCCTTGTTGTACCTAATTAAAACAACTTTTCCAGATAGAGGTTTTATAGGTCCAGTCAAATTAATAGCATCTGATAAGGCAGCCTCTAGGGGTAATTTTACAGTTCCTGGATTTTCGACTCTCCCAAAAATCTCTACTGTTATAAATCTTGGAGAAAGACCGCTTAGGATTGATTTTGGGATGATATCTGAAGAAGCTGATGCAAGCTTTGGTAAAAATATTCTATCTCCGTCAAATAATCTAATATCATTAGTAGGATCACTTTCATTTAGAAAAGAAGTAAAGTCTACTATTGCTCTTTGTTTCCCACCTCCTTTTCCGATGGGTATATCTCTAATTATTTCGATACGAGATAAATCAGCTTTAGATGTTATTCCTCCAGCTTTTCTAATTGCATTAGATATAGTGGTGAAATTTTCAGATGGTCTTTTTATTTGAAAGCTTGATTTGTCGCTCAGATTATTTTGTATAGTATTCTCAGGATTTTGCCTTTGAGAATTATCTTGATAGTCAACTCCCAAATTTTTATTTATTTCTTCAATTGAATTTTCCTTTGTATTATTTTGATCAATAATTTTATTCTCTTCATTCAATATAGTTTGCTTACTTTCAAAAAAAGTTGTTTCCTTTCCCTCAACATCAATATTTTCTATTATATTCATAAATTCCAATGCGGTAAAAGGAGGGAAATTATATGTACCTGGTGACCTTACCTCACCACCAACTAGTATTCTAAGTTTTTTAAATGTTGCTATTTTGATAGTTGTTTTAGCATTGATATTAAATTCAGAGTACTTTTTCTGGATAATTTGAGAGAGCTCAATTGGTGTTAATCCTCTTACATAAGTCTCTTTTATTTTGGGAAGAAAGATTTCACCTTCTAGATCAACGTTATAGATTCCTGATCCTATAAATTTAAATTTGCTGATCCTGATTTCAACATCAGTAAAAAGACCAAATTCTCTATATTTTTCTTCCAAAAGTTTCTCTAATTCTCTTATTTTTAAACCTTTTACATATAAATTTTTGGCTTTCGGAACAAAAATTTCTCCTAGCTTATTAATTTTATAATCCCCAGAATTAATGAATCTATATTTAACAATTCGAACTTCAATTTCGGGATCTATTAGAAATTCTGCATAACGTAACTTTAATATTTTTGTAAGTTGATCAATTGTTAAACCTCTTATATATGTATCTTTAATTCTAGGAAGAAAAACTTCACCTAGTTTATCTAATGTTACCTGCTTATTAAGTTCTGGAGTCTTTTCGAATTTTATGTAGATACTATCCCCTTCATCTAGACGATAGTTTTGTAGATCACTTACTGGGGTTAAATATTCAGTAACTAGAGGTTGATTTTTAGTTGGTTTTTTTAGTAATTCAGGATCTCCTTTAGGAATATTTTTAAAGTTTATATTGATAACATCCCCTTCATCTAAGATATAATTATTTAGATCATTTTTTGGTTCTAAGTAAGATAAATCATTTGGGTCCAATTCAGTTTGATTTTCTTCATTAAGGGAATTTAAGCCTCTTGGCGCATTTTCGAATTCAATAAATAAAGCATCACCAGTGTCGATGATGTAATCTTCTAAATCTTTTTTAGATTTGATATAGTCAACTCCTATTTGGTGTTCATTTTTAGCATTTAATTTTTTTGTTTCTGAATTAACATTTAGGTCTTCTAATTCACTTTTTGAATCTAAATAATCTATTACAAGCTCAGCATTACTACTATTCAAAGTTTTATTTTCACTGCCTGCCTTGACGAGGTCAAATATAAAAACAGATATAAAAAAATTAAAAATAAAAAGGAAGTTTAAATTACTTCCAAATGAGAGCAATTTTGAAAATTTTTTTTTTGCTTCCTTTTGATCAGTCAAGAATAAGAAATTTAATCTTCTTTCCTTTTATATTACTAGTTTATTACTAGTAAATTACTTAAAAATAGAAAATTTAAATATATTATTGTTAATTTTGTAACTATAAATCTAGTCTATAGAAATTTTTCAGGCAAAAGTTCTGCTTATAAATATTTATATATTCATAAAATTAATATTCATTTTTAATTTTATTTAGGTTTTCTACTTAAAATTTTTTTAAATTTTATCTTCTATAAGTAAAACCAAGGAACCTCCTAAGTTGCAAATTAAATCTTGAGTAGGATACTCATTAGAACCAGTCCATTCTTTTAATCCTAAATATATTGGGCATTCACATTCTCTTTCTCTCGTTATAGAATTTAATTCCTCTGCATTCCAGGGAGAAGTTGAGTCATCAAGCAAAATTTCTTTCAATCGTTTTGTGTAGTCCTTATTCCATTGTTTGGAAGATGCTATATGCGTTATAAGCTCATTAAATGCATCTAAGTCGCATGAATAAGGCTTTTTAACACGCTTTTTTTGAAATAATGCCCTCATGAAATTAGTGCAATTCAAGGCATCCATTTCCGAAAAAGGATTTTTTTTATTTAAGAAATCTTCTCTTTTACTAGAAACTATTTTCTTAAGTGAATTTCTTATAAAAACACTTAAAGCTAAATCCTCGGACAAAGCACGAGTTTTTAATTGCTTTAGTAAAGTTTCATCGATATTTATATTTAACTGATGTCTTTTTTTCAAAGCAAGTATTAAATTAATATAATTCTACTGAATTTTTTGATTTTTAATAGATCCTCTTAGAGGATGATTTACGATCAAAGTCTGTATTCAAATAAATTACTAGATATATACTAAATTACTAGTTATATTCACCAGTAATTAAAGATGATTGATTTTTTATGGGAATTAAGCTAACAACTGTTTTCACTTTCAAAATTAAATCTACTTTTGATCAATGGTTAGAATTCTTTGATAGCAAAGAATCAATTGAAAGACTTTCTGAATTTGATATCAAGCCTCTTTATAGAGGTCAAAGCAAGCAAGATCCTCAAAAAGTTATTGTTATTCATCAGGCTCCTGAGGGAAATATGCAAAAGTTTTTTGAAATTCATGGTTCTTGGATAGCTACTCATGGAGTTAATATCTCGACAATAGAAGTTTCAGATTGGATATAAAACGCTAACTAGTTGCAATGAATTTACAACATCCCAGGCATTCTGAAAAATTAAATAAATCTCTTATGTATATGAACATATCGACTAATTTGCCGCAATAAAAAGCCTTACTTTCCTAAATAGGAACTTTGATGGAAAATAAATTTATAATTTTACCTTTTTGTTAAAGATTTTTTTTATAGTCAGTCAGGAGTTGACTAATAGCATGAAATTTTTAATTTTTGGTTAACTAACTTCTGATTCCACCCAATTTCCATTATCCAAAGACATCTCAAAATTATTGAAATTAAGGGTTTAAATTGCAGTAAAAACATAGAGGATAGGATTTAGGGTAGGAAATCCTCCTTTTTTCTTTTTTATGCTTCCATATAGTTCCATATACTTCCATTTAGGTTCACTCTATTGAACTCCCTCTCCGTGATTTATTTAAAATTTTTTAATTAATATTTGTTTTAAAACAAGTTAAGATTAATATCTTTAAGGTCATAAATAGAATTTAAAATTAAATCAGCGCCTGCATCTCTAAGATTTGTTTCGTAATAATTACGTTCTTTAAATCGAGAATTTAAATGTAAATGAGGGGGGGCTACTCCAATACTTATGAATTTCTGAGATGGTATTTCCTTTCTAGCGTTTATAACTGTCTTTATATCCGCAATAGTATCTCCTACATATGCAATGGGAATATTTGATTTGCCAAGTTTATCTCCAATAAGCTTTTTAGATAAGTTAATAAAACCTCTAGGATCAGGCTTGTCAGGGGCATCTCCCATAGATATTAATGGTGGCGATTTTAGTCCTAGTCTTTTTTCTAAAACAAATTTTGCAGAAGCAGACTCTGCACCACTAACAAAACCCCATATTATTCCATTGCTTTCTAATAAATCAAAAAACTTTTTATCAACTAATAACTCCTCATTTGTTATGTAACCAGACCAGTATTTACTATCTTTATTTGGATCTCCACCAAAGTAAAACTCTTCAAAACATTTTACTATCTCCTCTCTTGGAGGAATTTTAAGGTTTAAGTTCTCTTTTCTTATACATCTTTTTATAAGTTCTAAACTTAAATCCCAGTCATTATTCCAGATACCTTCATTTTTTGCATTATCAATATCTATGTAACTTGGCTCCCATCCGGAAAATTTGTAAACTGTTTTTTTTAATGAAAGTCTGTAACTATTTTCTACGCTGCGTATTACTCCATCAATGTCGAACAAAATTAAGCCAATATTTTTCAATTAATTTTCTTATATAGTTATTATAAAAGATTAGTATTCTTATAAAGAAAAAGCAAAGAAAAACATTCTATTTATAAAATTGTGGATTATCTAAACTTAATTTTGTAAATACCCTCTGGGAGTTAGAAATATTTCGTCAACTAAGGTTGTTTGAGAATTACCAATAATAATAATTGATAACATATCAATCTCTTTAAAAGGAATAGTGTTTAAAGTAAAAAATTTTTTGGTTTGATTTTCTCTCCCTACTTGTCTAGCTATCAAAACTGGAGTATCACCATGCCTAGATTGTAAACATATATCTATTACACTCTTTAGCTGCCAATTTCTTTCAATGGATTTTGGATTAAATAAAGCTATTACAAAGTCACCCACAAGAGCTCCTTCAATTCTTTTTATTATTAAGGACCATGGAGTTAGTTTATCGCTTAAGCTTACTGAACAAAAGTCATTCATTAATGGTGCCCCACTAATCGCAGCCGCCAATTGAACACTACTTATACCTGGATGTACTTCAAAGTAAGGTCTATATTTTTTTTTGATTTTTTGAAGTAATTCTAAAAGTAAACCTGCCATACCATAAAATCCAGATTCCCCTGAAGAAATTAAAGCCACTTTTATTCCTTCCTCAGCTAGTTTAATTGCTTTACTGCATCTCTCTTTTTCTTCAGTAAGTTTACTTTCAATTAAAACTTGGTCACTCCTTTTTAAGGACTTAATTAAATCTAAATACATTTTGTATCCGATCCAAATAGTACATCTTGAAAGTGCTTTTTTTGCATTACTTGTAAGGAAGGAGATATCACCAGGCCCACTTCCAATAATATGTATTTCGCCAAAGGTCAGATTATATTGATTTTTTGATTCTGCTAAAGCGATAGTTACTGCCCCAGATTGATTTTTAAAAATTCTTTTTTCTTCTAATAATTTTGATTCTTCTCCTGCTGCGAGTAAACAAGAGGCTTCTGCTACAGAAGGGGTGCCAATTTCATTTTCTACAACGCTTGAAGGATTTGGAACAATTATTGTTGAAAGATCTTCTTTACTAAAAAACTTTATAGGCAAGTTTTTTTCTTCAGCAAGTTCTAAAATTCCTCTCTCATCTTTTTTAATATCAACCGTAGCAAGTCCTGCAATTGAATACTTGGATATATTTGTCGACTCTAATAAATTATTTAAAGAATTTGCTATTAATTCTTTGCTTGTATTTCTTTCACATCCAATGCCAACCCATAATACGGGCGGGTGCCAAGTTGTTTTATGATTTTCGAATATACTTACATGAAATGTCGAATCTGGTTTTTCAATTTCTTTTTCATTAATTTGATTAATAATCTCCCCTGATTCTGAATTTTTCCATAAGCTATTACCAGATAATTGTTTGCAAAATATTGCTTCGTTCTTAGCTTGTTTAATTACTAGTTTTGACCAATCCTTTATGTTGCCAGATCTTTTCCAACCCCATTGATTCCCAAATGCATCAAGATTTAAGAAGCTTTGATCATTGGAATTATTAGTTTCTATTATTTCGCCACCAAGTAAATTAGCAATTTGATATGCAATATTTTGCGTATTTGACTGATGTAAGCCAATTAAAGGAACTATCTTGGAACATTTGTTATCTATAACTATTACTCCTGGATCTTGATCTTTAGAGGTTAAAAAAGAATTTATTATGCGTATTGATGCAGCAATTGAGCCTATAAAAATAATTAAATCTATCTCCGGCCATTTTTTGAGTAAGATTTCTCTAGGTTTTTGTACTTGAATAAGTTCATTTTTATCTACATCATCTTTTGAAGAACCTGCAATATATATATCTTTGACAAATTCGGTTTTTTTAAGCCTTTTTAAAATTTCTTTTGAATTATTAGATAGACCTATAGCAATTCCTTCCAAATCAGAAACTATTGATAGTTACGTTGAAATTATATACTGTCGCTGGATTTAAAAAATTTTCTTTGAAATATAAAAAAAAATTTAAGAAATTTACATAAATTTTGAGTAAAAATACTCATAATTGAGTCATAGACTAGAATTTAACAAAATATTCATATAGTAACAATCATTAGAACATTTGTTACGTTAATGCATAACGAAAGAATCTTTGCCTTATTATTTTTGAAACGAATATCTAAAGTTCCGAGGGATTCGTTTTCTTGAACATTATGATTAAAAATAGGTTCAAGATCCGATCAATCGGCTTTAATGTCAATTATTTTCGAGGTGCTAGATGACCATCAGCCCACCAGAAAGTGGAGAAAAAAGCAAAAAAGTTTTGGAGGATCCTGTCAAGGCCGATCCAAGACCTATTGATTTTGCCAAATTAGATAAGCCAGGTTTCTGGTCAAGTAAATTATCTAAAGGTCCAAAAACTACAACTTGGATCTGGAATTTGCATGCTGATGCACATGATTTCGATGTGCATACAGGCGATGCTGAAGAAGCAACAAGAAAAATCTTTTCAGCTCATTTTGGACATCTTGCAGTCATCTTTATATGGATGAGTGCTGCATTCTTCCATGGAGCAAGATTTTCTAATTACTCAGGTTGGTTAGCTGATCCAACTCATGTTAAACCCGGAGCTCAGCAAGTTTGGGCAATCGTTGGTCAAGAAATGCTGAATGCTGATCTTGGTGCTAACTATAATGGAATCCAAATCAGTTCTGGAATATTCCACATGTGGCGAGCATGGGGAATTACTAATGAGAGTGAACTGATGGCTTTGGCAATAGGTGCTGTAGTAATGGCTGCACTCATGCTTCATGCTGGAATTTTTCATTATCACAAAGCAGCTCCGAAAATGGAGTGGTTCCAAGATATTGAGTCCATGCTTAACCACCATATCGCTGGCTTAGTAGGATTAGGATCTTTAGCATGGGCTGGCCACTGTATTCATATCGGAGCTCCTACTGCAGCTCTATTAGATGCAATTGATGCAGGCTCTCCTTTAGTTATTAATGGAAAAGAAATCGCAACTATTGCAGATATGCCTATGCCCCATCAACTCTGCGATCCACAAATTATCGGTCAGATATTTCCTGGATTAGCAAGTGGTACAGGCAATTTCTTTAGTTTAAACTGGTTAGCTTTCTCAGATTTTCTTACTTTCAAAGGAGGGCTTAACCCTGTGACAGGAAGCTTGTGGATGACTGATGTTTCACATCATCATTTAGCTTTTGGTGTAATAGCAATAATCGGTGGTCATATGTATAGAACCAATTACGGTATTGGTCATAGTATGAAAGAAATATTAGATTCACAACAAGGAGACCCAATATTATTCCCTGCGCCCAAAGGTCATCAAGGTCTTTTTGAGTTTATGGCAGAAAGTAGACACGCTCAGCTTTCAGTAAACCTAGCGATGCTTGGATCAATAAGTATACTTGTATCTCATCACATGTATGCGATGCCTCCATATCCTTATATAGCTACTGATTACATGACAGTTCTGGGATTATTTACCCATCACATGTGGATAGGTGGATTATTCATAGTAGGAGCAGGTGCGCATGCTGGAATTGCAATGGTTAGAGATTACGATCCAGCAAAACATATTGATAATGTATTAGACAGAATTCTTAAGGCGAGAGATGCTTTAATCAGCCACTTGAACTGGGTATGTATGTGGTTAGGATTCCATAGTTTTGGACTCTATATTCATAACGATACTATGAGAGCTTTGGGTAGACCCCAAGATATGTTTAGTGATACTGCAATTCAACTTCAGCCAATCTTTGCTCAATGGGTACAGAGTATTCAAGCATCTGCTGTTGGAACTTCTCTTCTAGCAGGGACTGCAGAAGCTTTACCTCACAAAGCTTTAAGTGAAGTTTTTAATGGAAGTTTAGTAGAAGTTGGTGGAAAGGTAGCTATAGCCCCAATTCCATTAGGTACAGCTGATTTAATGATTCATCATATTCATGCTTTCCAAATCCATGTAACTGTTTTGATACTTCTCAAGGGAGTACTTTATGCAAGAAGTTCAAGGTTGATCCCTGATAAAGCTTCTCTAGGATTTAGATTCCCTTGTGATGGTCCTGGAAGAGGTGGTACATGTCAAGTATCTTCATGGGATCACGTTTTCTTGGCTCTCTTCTGGATGTACAACTGTTTATCAATAGTTATTTTCCACTTCTCTTGGAAAATGCAGAGTGATGTTTGGGGACTCACTGGTGGTAATTTTGCACAAAGTTCAATTACTATCAATGGTTGGTTAAGAGATTTCCTCTGGGCTCAAGCTTCTCAAGTATTAACAAGCTATGGTCAATCAATAAGCATGTACGGTTTGATGTTCTTGGGTGCTCACTTTATATGGGCTTTCAGTTTAATGTTCCTCTTCAGCGGAAGAGGATATTGGCAAGAATTGTTTGAATCAATTGTTTGGGCACACAATAAACTAAAGGTTGCACCAACCATCCAACCTCGAGCTCTATCTATTACTCAGGGACGTGCAGTAGGTGTTACACACTTCCTTGTAGGTGGTATTGCTACCACATGGGCCTTCTTCCATGCTCGCCTTTTCGGGCTGGGCTAATAACCTGAACTTCACCTTTTTAATTCAATGGCAACAAAATTTCCATCATTTAACCAGGGTCTAGCTCAGGACCCCACAACCCGACGAATATGGTACGGAATAGCTACCGCTCATGACTTTGAAAGTCATGATGGTATGACCGAAGAAAAACTTTATCAGAAGCTATTCTCTACACATTTTGGACATCTAGCAATAATCGCTCTCTGGGTAGCTGGTAACTTATTTCATATCGCTTGGCAGGGTAACTTTGAGCAATTTGTACTTGATCCAACACATGTCCGCCCTATAGCTCATGCTATTTGGGACCCTCATTTTGGATCTGGCATCACAGAAGCAATGACACAAGCTGGAGCAAACGGTCCAGTAAACATAGCTTATTCAGGTCTTTACCATTGGTGGTACACAATTGGAATGAGAACCAACGAGCAACTCTTCCAAGCATCAATATTTATGAGTATTCTTGCCTGTTGGACCTTATTTGCAGGTTGGTTACACTTACAACCAAAATTCAGACCTTCTCTAGCTTGGTTTAAAAATGCAGAGTCAAGATTAAATCACCACTTAGCTGTTTTATTTGGTTTTAGTAGTATTGCTTGGACAGGTCACTTAGTTCATGTTGCAATACCTGAATCTAGAGGACAGCATGTAGGCTGGGATAACTGGTTAACAGTACTTCCACACCCTGCAGGATTAGCTCCTTTCTTTACTTTAAATTGGGGAGCATATGCACAAAATCCCGATTCTTTAGATCAAGTATTTGGAACAGCTGAAGGAGCTGGAACAGCAATATTTACTTTCTTAGGAGGTCTTCATCCTCAAAGTGAAGCTTTATGGCTGACTGATATTGCTCATCACCATATTGCGATTGGAACAGTTTTTGTAATTGCTGGCCATATGTATAGAAATACTTTTGGCATCGGGCATAGCCTCAAAGAAATTACAGAAGCTCATAACACAAGACACCCAAATGATCCTCATAAAGGTAGTTTCGGAATTAATCATGATGGTATATATGAAACTGTAAATAACTCATTACATTTTCAACTTGGACTAGCATTAGCATCACTTGGTGTGGCAACTTCTCTTGTGGCGCAACATATGGGAGCACTTCCCTCTTATGCTTTTATTGCTAGGGACTACACTACACAATCTGCTTTATATAGTCATCATCAGTACATAGCAATGTTCTTGATGGTTGGTGCTTTTGCACATGGAGCTATTTTCTTTGTGAGAGATTACGATCCTGAATTAAATAAAGATAATGTATTAGCGAGAGTTCTTGGAACAAAGGAAGCTTTAATAAGCCACCTTAGTTGGGTAACAATGTTGCTTGGATTCCATACTCTTGGAATTTATGTCCATAACGATGTTGTTGTAGCATTTGGTAATCCTGAAAAGCAAATTCTAATTGAGCCAGTATTTGCTCAATTTGTTCAGGCAGCTCAAGGTAAGATGATGTACGGCTTCAATGCGCTACTATCTGATCCTACAAGTTCTGCAAGTCTTGCTGCTAATTCATTACCAGGTAATCATTACTGGATGGATCTTATCAATAGACAAGATGCATTAAGTGCATTCTTACCTATAGGTCCTGCAGATTTCTTAGTTCACCACGCTATTGCTTTAGGTCTTCATACAACTGCTTTAATACTTATCAAAGGAGCACTTGATGCTAGAGGGACTAAATTAATTCCTGATAAGAAAGATTTAGGTTATGCATTCCCTTGTGATGGACCTGGACGTGGAGGTACTTGTGATAGTTCATCATGGGACGCTATGTACTTAGCGATGTTCTGGGCATTAAATTTACTAGCATGGGTAACCTTCTACTGGCATTGGAAACACCTAGCAATATGGCAGGGTAATGTAGCACAATTTAATGAATCAGGAACTTACCTAATGGGTTGGTTCAGAGATTATCTCTGGTTAAACTCTGCTCAGCTTATTAACGGATATAATCCATTCGGAGTAAACTCATTATCCCCTTGGGCTTGGATGTTCCTATTCGGTCACTTAGTTTGGGCTACTGGTTTCATGTTCCTAATATCATGGCGTGGTTACTGGCAAGAATTAATTGAAACATTAGTTTGGGCACATCAACGTACTCCAATAGCTAATCTTGTTGGTTGGAGGGACAAGCCAGTTGCACTCTCAATTGTTCAAGCTAGATTAGTTGGACTAGCACATTTCACGATTGGAAACATTCTTACATTCGGTGCATTTGTTATAGCATCAACTTCAGGTAAGTTTGGTTAAATTTTCTTAAATAATTTAAATCACCACATTTGTGGTGATTTTTTTTGTTTAATTTTAATGCTCTAAATTAAGTTAAAATTATATAAATATTATCAAATATAAATGTCCGATATAAAACAATTAATTTCTATTATTATCCCTGTTTACAACGAAAGTGAGAGTATTGGTTTTTTATTGGATGAAGTCATAAATGTAATGTCATTTCATGAATTTAATTTTGAATTGATTGTTGTCAATGATGGTTCTAAAGATAATACTTATCAAGTATTGAAAGAATTAACTCTCAAAATTAAAGATTTGTCAGTAATTTCCCTTCGCAAAAATTATGGGCAAACAGCAGCAATGTCAGCTGGCTTTGATAATTCTAAAGGTGATATTATCATTACTTTGGATGGTGATTTACAGAATGATCCAAATGATATACCTACATTAATTTCTGAAATTAATGATGGGTATGATTTGATTTGTGGGTGGAGGTTTCATAGAAAAGATAAATTAATTAATAGAAAGATACCATCAAAAATAGCGAATAAATTAATAGCACACGTAACAGGTTTGAAGTTGCATGACTATGGATGCTCATTAAAAGCTTTTAAGAAAGAAATAATAGATGATATTAAATTGTATGGTGAACTTCACAGGTTTCTGCCCGTTTTAGCAAATATTGAAGGTGCAAGGATTAAAGAAATTAAAGTAAATCATAGAAGCAGACAATATGGATCTAGTAAATATGGAATTGATAGAACTTTTAGAGTTTTAATGGATTTACTAACTGTTTGGTTTATGACTCAATTTTTAACAAGACCAATGTATGGATTTGGTTTTGTTGGAATTATAAGTATTTTCATTAGCCTTGCTATGAGTTCTTATTTGATAGTTTTAAAAATAATGGGTGAGGATATTGGAAATCGTCCGTTGTTAATGTTTGCCTTAATATTGGGAATTGCTGGTGTTCAATTGTTTAGCTTTGGATTATTGAGCGAACTATTAATTAGGACATATCATGAAAGTCAAAGTCGTCCAATTTACAGAATTAGATCAATAAGTAGTACTAATCAAAATTGATTGTTTACTTGAACTTTCTTATTAATAAAGCCGAAATTTCAACGACTTCAGGAGAAATATCTTTTAAACCTTTTCGTAAAATTGGTAATGTTGAT
>QCPX01000015.1:0-33159 GCA_003209675.1 Prochlorococcus sp. AG-442-N07
TTATCTTTAGCAGCTTTAACATTAGGTCTCCACAACGCTGGTATTACTAGCAAATTACTTTTTACAAATCTAGATAGCCAAGACAAGAGAAATTATATTGCAATGAAATCTCTAGGAATCTCAAAAAAGACTAGTTGGCTTTTAGGTTTATTTTCTCAACAAGCAAAAAGTTACTTAGCATATTGCGCTTATAGATCTGACATCATTATTAGAGAAACTGCAATTGTTGGGGTTATTGGAAGTGTTGGTCTAGGTTGGCAATTGCAAGAATCACTAAGTTCTTTCGCATGGCAAGAAGTTACCATAGTTTTGATAGCTTATAGCTCCATCGCAATAGTTGGAGAATTAATAAATGGTAAAATCAAAAATAGTTTAACTTGATTTGTGAGAATAATTTGTTAAATCAAGTAATTATTTTTTTTCGATTATAGTGATTAGTTTACCAAAACAGCTTGTTGTAATTGGAGATAGCTCAGTTTATGGATGGGGAGATAACGAGGGTGGTGGATGGTGTGAGAGGCTTAGAAAAGATTGGGGTAATAACCAAAATGGGCCAGTTATTTATCAACTTGGCGTTAGGGGAGATGGGATAGAAAAAGTTTCATCTAGATGGGAAAAAGAATGGTCATCTAGAGGAGAAACGAGACGAAATAAACCTAAAGCAATCCTACTAAATGTAGGTCTTAACGACACTGCAGCAATTGGTCAGATAAATGGGAGACATCAATTAGATATTGATGGATTTGAATATGGATTAGAGAGGCTAATTAATGAAATGAACTCTCAAACAAATGTATTTGTTATTGGTTTGACACCAGTTGACGAAAGCAAAATGCCGTTCGCAGGATGTCTATGGTACTCAAATGATTTTTGTAATTCTTATGAAAGGAGAATGGAGGAAGTATGCCTCAATCAGAATGTCCCATTTCTTCCTACTTTTAGAGAAATGTACTCTGATAAAAGGAGTAAAAATTGGATTACGCATGATGGAATTCATCTTAATTCCAAAGGTCATTTCTGGCTTTTCCAAAGACTTAAAAGCTGGGAGATTCTTACAAAATGGAAGGGATCTTAGGTCTTTCCAAATATTATTAATTTAAAAAATATGAATATAAAATAAGAGCAAAGATAGCAAAAACAGAAGCAATACTTGTCTGAATAGCATTTACCAATTCATTACTTAATTTATATTTGTTTTGAAATTTAGCACCAATAATACTTTCGGAAAGTGTTGCCAAGAATCCAGAAACTACAACAACTATAAAATGATATTTTGTAGAAATAATTGATAGACGAAGCATTATAAAAGCCATAAATATTGATCCCAAAACACTAGCTAATGTTCCTTCTATACTTATTCCTCCCTCAGTTCCCCTATCCACCTTTTTAAGTGAAGTAATTAAGTATGTGTCTTTACCAAATCTTTTTCCAATTTCGCTACCAAAAGTATCCGCCAACTTTGCAGCAAAACTTGCAGCAAAACCTACTTTAAACATAACTACATTGGCAGCATTAAATTTGGTCATAATGGCAAGAAATAATCCCGTAGCTGCTGAGCCCCATACATTCTCAGGACCTCTCCTCCCGCCTCTTTTTTCAGCAATTCCTTGTGCTTTTTTAAATTTAAAACCTATTTTGGTAACGAGGGATCCAAATAATAAATAAATTACAACTGACATCCATCCCTGCCAAGACAAACATCCCCACAAAATTGTGCCTAAGATGCCTGCACTTACCCAACCACTTTTCGTCATCAAAGGAGTCCTGCAAAATATATAAATCAAAATAAAATTAATGCAAAAACCTATAAAAAATTGATTTCTAATTAAATCCATATTTATCTAATTCTTTAATTTCAAATCAATTCTCCACTGATTTAGAATTGATGATGCGTTAATACTAGCCGTTGAAGTTCTCAAGATTGTGTCGGAAAGCTTAACAAAGGTAATATTATTTTTTTTAAAAAAATCAATTTCTTTAGCGGACCAACCTCCTTCAGGACCAATTACATTCCAAAAAATACATCCTTTTTTATTTCCAAATTCTTGTTGTTTTCTTAACCATTGATTTAAGTCATATAGTGTTTCTTCTCTAGTTATAGAAATTGAAACTTTTTCTTGATTATCTCTACTATTTAGCCATTCAATAATATCCATTCCATTTAAAATAGATGGTTTCCATAATCTCTCACTTTGCTCAACAGCTTCATTGATAATTAAATTCCATCTCAAAAGTTTTCTAGAAAAATTTAAATTTTTGTTTACCTGTCTTTCTGAAAATAATGGCTGTATATAATCAATTCCTATTTCAGTACACATTTTTAAAATATCATCAAAACCACTTTTTGGTATAACAACAGCTATTCCTAATAAGTGAATTTCTTGTTCTTGAAATAAGTAAGGTTTTTTTGATTTAATTATTTCTAAGCAATCATTTTTAACTTTTATAGCTTTCCATAATGAACCCTCTCCGTTAGCTATAAATATTTTTTTACCATTTTTTATCCTCATTACTTTATTTAAATAATGAGCCTCTTCTTTAGAAAGTTCTAAATTATTGTTCTTAATATTTTCAATTCTTTCATGGGAAATAATTAATCTTGTTAAGTCTTCCATCTAAAACACTTAATCTTTGAAAACTAAATCTTCATGTTCTTCAACTGACCAATCATTATTTTCACCCCCAATAATTAACTCTTCAATTTTTACATAATTATTTGATATCTCATTCAAAGAATTAATTAATATATCTATTGAAATGGAGTCTGAAGTTCCAAAATCAACCCAACATCTTCCCCAAAGATTTTGATATTCCATAATTCCTAAATTATGCATTAAGGCTGGAAGAGATGCATTTTTTTGGTCATTATCATAGGACATCCAACTTAGATCTGAACCCTCTTCATGAGTTTGCAAATTTTCAGAATTAAATCCACCTAACCTTCCTAAAACGTACCAACTATCAAAAACACCATCTAAATAATTTTTTTCGTCTTGAGTTGGTGATTCTGAAAACCTGATCCATATCCAACAATTGAAAGGATCAACTTCCCTAAAAATAATATTCATATTGACTAATATCTTTTTAGATCTAAAGCTATTATAAGTAAGTTATTACTAGATTCAAATTCATACCTATAACTTAATTAATAATGCTTGATTTAAAAGAAATATCTTATCAACCCCAAACTGGTGAAAGAAAAATAATAGACAATTTAAATTTAAAAGTTCATGAAAATGAAATCATTTTAATTTGTGGCAGTAGTGGTTCTGGGAAAACAACACTACTCGAAATAATAAGCGGATTAACAAATCCGCAAAAGGGGAAAATTACTTGGAAGAATAAAATTTTGTCTTCTAGACAAAGAAGATGGTTTTGTGGAGTAGTATTCCAATTTCCTGAAAGATACTTTATAGGTACAACCATTGGTAAAGAATTAAAAATAGGCCATAAATCTTTAAGAGAAAAAAATTTAGAAATAGTTTTAAATAAAGTTGGTTTAAAAAAAATTAATCTGACTCAACCACCAGAAAAGCTAAGTGGCGGACAACAAAGACGGTTAGCTGTAGCAGTTCAACTA
The DNA here is from genome assembly GCA_003209675.1 of Prochlorococcus sp. AG-442-N07. Lineage (GTDB taxonomy): Bacteria > Cyanobacteriota > Cyanobacteriia > PCC-6307 > Cyanobiaceae > Prochlorococcus_A. The sequence goes on from QCPX01000015.1 coordinate 3,581, forward strand.
CTTAGAAACCCCTCAATTCTTTTACTTGATGAACCAACTGCTGGATTAGACTATTCAATGAGAAATGATGTGAAGAATTTAATTCTTGATTTAAAAAATAAAAATACAATTATTATTGTTACTCATGAACCTGCCTTATTTGAGGGAATTCCTTCTAGGATATTATTCTTGGAAAAAGGGAAAATCAAAAATTTTATGAAAGAAAATCATGCAGGATAGGATAGTTCGGGCTACTGCAGCCAATGGAGGAATAAGATTAGTTGCGGTCTTAACAACAGAATCTTCTTTAGAAGCAAAAAAAAGACACGGCCTTTCTTACTTAACGACCTGTATCTTAGGCAGAGCATTTAGTGCTTCACTGCTTTTAGCAAGCTCGATGAAAATAATGCATGGGAGAGTCACTTTAAGAGTTAGATCTGACGGACCTTTAAAGGGATTACTAGTTGATGCAGGTAGAGACGGAAAAGTTAGGGGTTATGTAGGGAATCCTAATTTAGAATTGGACCTAGTCAAAATAGATAATAATAAATATTCTTTTGATTTCACAAAAGCATTAGGTACAGGATATTTAAATGTAATTAGAGATAGTGGATTTGGAGAACCCTTTACAAGCACTGTTGAATTAGTAAATGGGAATATTGCTGAAGACTTGGCTTCATATTTATATCATTCAGAGCAAACTCCCTCTGCTGTATTTATTGGAGAAAAAATTCAAAATAAAAGTGTTATTTGTAGTGGTGGCTTATTAGCTCAAGTTTTACCTAAAAAAGATACTGATCCTCTGCTAGTCTCACTACTTGAAGAAAGATGCAAAGAAATTAATTCTTTCAGCGAAGATCTATTTAAGTCAAAAGATAATCTTCTTGAGTTAATTAGAAATATATTTCCCGATATTGACGATAAATCAATCTCTGAAAAAGCTCGTTCTCAAATAGTGAGTTTTAAATGCAAGTGTTCCAAACAAAGAAGTTTAAATGCGATGAAAATGCTTGATAAGAGCGAGTTAGATGACATCCTCAAGAAAGATGGCAAAGCAGAGTTGGTTTGTGAATTTTGTAAAAATAAATATCTTATAAATTATGAAGAAATTAAATCTATGATAGAAAATCAATCATAAAAAAATTACACCTAGCCATAAAATAACCATGGCCGGAATACTTTGAATTTTTTGTATTGATAAAGAGTTGTTTGATACTTCCTGAATGAAAGAATTATTTTCAAGCAATCCACCAAATATTAATCCTATCGAGAGAAAGGTAACACTCCAACCCAGAGAACCTATAAATCTTTTCCCTGATTTAATTTGAGTATAGGTAAGTATTAATGTTGAGATAGAGAGTAAAAGTCTATTATTAGAGTCTGGACTGATAAATAACAAAATTAAAAATAATAGCCCAACAGATATTTTTATTGAAAGATTATCAAATGAGGGGGTAGTTATTTTTGGCAGACTATACTGACTTGAATTGTTAGAGTTATTATTTAAATTTTTTATCTTAGAAAGAAGTGGGAAGTTATTATTGGTAAATTGATTAATTTGTTTTTCTTTTTTTGAGGCACTCACAGCTTCATAGCTTACATTTCCTGATTGCCTGGCTTTCAAACTACCCATGAGTAATTGATCAAAGGAAGATTCTATTTTCGCTTTTAAAATTAAGTCTTCACCAGCCTCTTTAACTTTAATATCTCTAGCCTTCTGAATATCCTCAAAAGCAGCACCTTCTTTTACACCTAAAATTTCATAAGGTGATTTTTCGTTTTTATTTTTATTACTGTTTGAATCCAAAATTTTTTACCAATACTAACAGATTAACTAATTTTATAATCCATTAAGACTTTATAAAACAATTGGTTCGACTCCACTAACAACAGGCGCAACTTTGTTTAAATTTAATTGATTATTGTCTTCAACAAACTGATTTAGATTCCACTCATTTTTGAAAAGAATAACTGGCCTATTCCAACAATCTTTAACTATTTTACAGTTGAATATTCTGCCTAGTTTTTCAATAGCTGGCCATCCATCAGAAATCCATCTAGCCAATTGATATGGCATTGCTTCAAGATTTGCATCTACACCATATTCACTTTTTAATCTGTGAGTTACTACTTCCAGCTGCAATTGACCAACGGCTGCGAGTATAGGGTCTCTTTTACTCTCATCAAAGTCATAAAGAATCTGAACAGCTCCTTCTTCTCGAAGTTCATTAACACCCTTTCTAAAGTTTTTAAATGCTGAGGGATTTGGATTTCTTAACCAGCTGAATATTTCAGGACTAAAGGATGGTATGCCCTCATATTCCAGATGAGCACCCGTATAAAGAGTATCTCCAATAGAAAACATCCCTGGATTATTTAAACCAATAACATCTCCAGGATAGGCATCATCAACTACTTCTCTATCTTGCCCAAATATTTTTTGTGGTCTTGATAATCTAATTGTTTTCCCAGTTCTGGAATGTTTAACTGACATATCCTTTTCAAATTTACCACTACAAACTCTTATAAAAGCAACCCTATCTCTGTGCTTTGGATCCATATTTGCCTGAAGCTTAAAAACAAACCCACTAAATTCATCGCTTGCAGGTTCAATATCCCCTTTATTACTATTTCTTGAAGTTGGTTTTTGTGCCATTTTTAAAAAACTATCTAAAAATGGCCTTACGCCAAAATTAGTCATGGCAGATCCAAAGAAAACTGGAGTTAAAGAGCCATTAAAAACTTTTTCTTTTTCAAATTTAGATCCTGCCTCATCAAGAACCTCCAATTCTTCAAGTGAGTTTTCAAGTAAATCTCTCTCTACATATTTTGATAGCTCTTTATCTTCAAGACTTAATCTTTTCTCATTCGATTGTTTCCCTCTCACTGCTTTATCAAATAAAATCACCTCTCTCGAAAATCTATCAATAACCCCTCTAAATTCCTCGCCACTCCCAATTGGCCAGTTTATAGGTAGGGTATTTAATCCAAGTTCTGATTCAATTTCATCAAGTAAAGAAAATGGCTCTCTTCCTGGTCTATCCATTTTATTTATGAAAGTAAATATTGGTATTTTTCGCATCTTGCAAACTTCAAACAATTTTCTAGTTTGAGGTTCTAGTCCTTTAGCAGCATCTTCCAACATAACTGCATTATCAGCAGCAGCTAATGTTCTATAAGTATCTTCGGAGAAATCTTGGTGTCCTGGTGTATCTAATAGATTAATTACAGATCTTTCATATTCAAATTGCAATACAGTTGATGTAATAGAAATACCTCTTTGTTTCTCAAGTTCCATCCAGTCTGAGGTGGCTTTTCTCTGATTACCCCTAGCTTTTACTGCTCCTGCCTGTTGAATGGCACCTCCATACAAAAGAAGCTTCTCGGTAAGAGTCGTTTTCCCAGCATCTGGATGTGAAATAATAGCAAAATTTCTTCTTTTATTTACCGCATCCAGTATTTCTTTATTATTTAGAATTTTAGTATCTAAGCTCATTTATATAATATAAGGGCCTTTCACTTAGTTCTTAAACATTACCATAGACTATTAAATAATTTTCACCTTCCTCAAACACATCTAAAGAGGATAGATCATTCTCTAAGATGAAATTTTTTAACTCTTTAAAAGTATAAGAAGCTCTTAAAGAGGCATAATAATCATTAGTTAAAATCTCATTATATTTAGTTGAACATTGTGCTTTGAGTTCTAAAGCAGACTTTTCATCTAATGGCCTTTTTAAGTCCTTGTGAAAATTTACAGTAAAATTACTAGATAAAATTCTTATTGTGTTGAAGAAATCTTCAAGATTGGTAATGTGATGAATCAAACTGTTGCTTACAAGTAAACTAATTCTTTTTTTAAATAAAAAATTATTTGATTTAATGTCTTTGATGTCAGAACAAATGTAGCGTAAATTTTTTAATTTTTTTTCATTATTAGAAATACTCTTATTATATTCTGCTCTCAAAATCATCTCTTTAGAACCATCTATTCCTACGACTGCAGTATTAGGCCATTTTATTGCTAACTTCTCAGAAATATTTCCTGGGCCACATCCTAAATCAACTATTAAATCTTTTGCACCTAAAGAAATATTTTTTTTCAAAAGATATTGATTTATTTGAATAATTAGATTAACTTCCCCTTCTGAAAAATCAGCTTCGTCATAAGAAATGACCTGCTCTTTTTCTTCCATTAATTCAGGTTCGGGGACTCTTTCCATATCCTTTCTTGAAACAAAGATTTCATATTAAACATAATTCTACACAAACCGTTAAATAGTGGTAAGAATGGTTGCAGACGCCACAGGTAGAGTTATTCTTCCAGTACGGGTTATTTACATACATTATTTATCGTGACTGTTGCACCAAATAAAGCTTCTTCAGAGAGCAATTCCAATAATCTTAAAAAAGATGACTTCCCAAAGACTGCGCCAGCTGCTTATCCTGTTTTTTTCAGGTCTTACAGTAGGAAAACTACCTCTGGCAAAAGGGAGAACTGGAGTGAAGTAGGTGAAAGAAATTTATCAGGCTTAAAAGAATTAGGAAAACTTTCTGATGAAGAATTGATCCTAATGAGAGAGATGCAAAGTAACCAAAAAGCCCAACCTTCAGGGAGATGGTTATGGATTGGAGGAACTCCTTGGATCAATAAAAACCAAAACTTCTCTGGGGCATACAACTGTACTTCAACAAACTTAATTGATTGGGAAGCCTTTGCTTTGATGATGGACTTAGCAATGATGGGATGTGGGACAGGTGCAATAATTGAGCCTCATTTTATAAACAATTTACCTACGGTAATAAACAAAATAAATATTAAATCAGTTAGTGAAGTTGGAATCACTCCTAAAGATCAAAGGGAAGAAAAATCATCATTAGAAATCAAAGGGAAAGACCTTCATATCAAAGTTGGAGATAGCAGAAGAGGATGGGTAGATAGCTATAAATATCTTCTTGAGGCATCAAGTAACGAGAGTCTTGAAAGAGAAATTGATGTTTATATTGATTTGGAAGATATTAGGCCTGCTGGAGAATCATTAAAAGGTTTTGGTGGTATGGCAAATCCTATCAAATTGAAAGATCTTTACTCTAGAGTCGCATCACTTCTTGGAAAGGCAATTGGCAGGAAATTAAGTACAGTAGAGTGTTGTTTATTAATTGATGAAGCTGCAGTAACTATAGTTGCTGGGAATATAAGAAGAAGTGCTGGAATGAGACAATTTGCTTCAGATGATAAGGAAGCCGCATCAGCAAAAGAAAATTTATGGAGTCAAGATGAGAACGGTAATTGGAGGATAGATCCTGAAAAAGATGCCCTCAGAATGGCCAATCATACTAGGGTTTACCATACAAAACCCACTTACCAAACTGTTTTGGATGCAGTAACAAAACAATTCCATTCCGGTGAGGGGGCCATTCAATTTGCCCCAGAAGCAATCGCAAGGTCAAATGCAGATATTCTCAAAGATGATGAATTGAGAAAGGAATTTATTGAAATCTACTCAGAACAAGGCAAGGATGAAGCGAGAAATTGGATAAATAGTAGTTATGGTCCTTTTTCAGAAGAAGAGTTAAACCACAGGATGAGCCGATATGGACTTAACCCTTGTGGGGAGATCTTGGGAAATGATTTCCATTGCAATTTGGCTGAAGTTCATTTAAATCAAATTGATCCAGGAAACTTTGAAGAGCAAAAAAAAGCTTTTAAAGCAGCCGCTCTTTCTGTAGCATGCTTACTTAATCATGAATTTGAAGTTGAGCGTTACAGAAAAAGTAGGGAATATGATCCAATTGTAGGAGTTAGTTTCACTGGATTATTTGATTTTTGTGTCCATGCCTTTGGGACACCATGGTTGAAATGGTGGGAAGCAGGAAGGCCAAATAGCGAAGAAGGGAAGGCCTTCAAAGAAAAGGAAGCTAAATTCTTAGATTCTTGGAGAAAAATAGTAAAAGAAACTGTATGGGAATATTGTGATAAGCATAATCTAAGGAGACCAAATAGATGCACAACAGTTCAGCCAGCTGGAACTAAAAGTCTTCTTACTGGAGCAGCTCCAGGATGGCATCCTCCAAAGGCTCAAAGATTCATAAGAAGAATAACTTTCAGGAAAAATGATCCAATAGCTTTAGCTTGTATGGATTATGGTTACTCAGTTGTTCCATCTCAATCTGATAAAGATGAAAATGGTTGCTTACTCGATAATCCATTTGATCCAAGATGTACAGAATGGTTAGTTGAAATCCCTACAGAAGTTAGTTGGGCAAATATAGACGGCGCAGACCAAATAGACATCAATAATTTCTCAGCATTAGCTCAATTTGATTTTTACATGCAAGTGCAGAAATTTTACACAGAGCATAATACCTCTGCCACCGTAGAATTTAGAGAAAATGAAATCGAAGATTTAGCTAAGGCTATTCATAATGCAATAGAAAATAATGAGGGGTATATTTCAGCAGCATTGCTAGCTAGATTTAGTGCTAACGCTACCTTCCCGAGGTTACCTTTTGAACCAATAAGTAAAGAGGAATATAAATCATTGCAGAATAAAGTAATAGAAAGGAAAGTTAATAATGATTTCTTTGACGCTCTTAATAAATATGATGTTGGAGAACTATCTGAAGCAGGACCAGCAGGTTGTGATTCAGATAAATGCCTTCTACCTCTGGCTAAACCAAAAGATTAAGTTTTAAATTTTTTGTAAATAATAAGTATTATTTAGTTTTTAAAAATTTAATTTATGGCTACCTCTTAATTAGGGACATAAATTATTGATGACATTAAGCCTAAATATCGGGAACTTATTTAATGATTCCTCAACTCATGCCTTAGTGGACGAGCTAAGAAAAAGAACATCAGAAGGGGATATCTTAGACTTTGAGGAAAAATTTAACTCCAGAAACGAAAAAAATCTACACATTTACATATGTAAATTTCTAAAAAATAGATCAATATCCAGAGGGCTAGCCTCTAGATGGTTAATGACCATAATTGAAAGCAAAGAATCAAAAATTGATGCTTTGCAAAAATTAAATAATTAGGTCAGCCCTGATAGTTTCCATAGAGCAATTCCAAAAATTGAGAACCCCATAATAAAAGTAAAAGCCAAAGCATTTACCAATTGAACTTTATCATTCATTCTGTTTGCGAATGGTAATAATTGGGCAAATAATGGAGTCTCTTCAACTATTGCGGACTTTTTTACTGTAGGTTTTTTGCTTCTAGAAAACATAAAACAAATTTTATAATCTTAAGAATTTTACATTTAAAAGTTCATTAAATAAAAAATACTTCTCAAAAACGAACAAAATGTAACCTGCAAGAAACTACATAAAGAAAAGCATAAATTTCTTTATTAGGAGCCAATTTCATTATTGAAGTATTAAGTTTATTTATTAAAGGCCTAGACAAATAATTTTCTTGAATGTTATTATAAAAATGTAGCAACCGCTACCAAAACGTTCAACTTGCGTGTAGCAAGCCGCAAATCGACTTAAGCCATGGAACGGGGACTTAAGCGAAACCGGAGCTTAAAAAATGACTCTAATTTACAGAGGACAAAAGTACGTCCAGAACAAAGTAGCCGCTAAAAAGCAGCCCATCGAACTAACTTATAGAGGAAAAGCTTACACAAGCTAGTTCATTTATCCAGTAAATAAAAAAACCACTAAAAGTGGTTTTTTTTTGTCCAAACTTAATCTACAAAATCACTTAATACTTCTAAAAAGTATTAAACAAATATGATTTAATTGCATTTATATATTTGATAACTATGGCAGACCAGAAACCTTTATTTAAAGCACCTTATGACATAAAAGATGTAAGTGCTCTTTTCGCCATAGTTGCCTTCGTTTTAGTAATCGCTGCCATAGTTGGAAATAACTTATTTGGTTTATTTCAACAAAATGTCAACTTCGGATGATTTTACTGGTAGCCGAATAGATTTTTTGTGGACTAAATATTACTAATGACAGACTCTTAAAAATCAACTCATCATAATTAAAAAAAATTCCTATCTCAAACTAGTTTCTTGAAATGATTTTCAAATATTTGAATTTATAGAATGTGACAAATTTCTTATGTTATGATCTTAAGCTCAATAAAACTGAAACCCTGTTGGAGAGGTGGTCTAGTGGTTTAAGCCTCTAGTCTTGAAAACTATCTTTTTTAGAAAAAAATAAATTTATAAATCTTCTATGATTGATTGATATAAAGTTATACTTACAAGTAAGAAAATTAAATTAGGTTAATCCTATCAAAACAAGGGGGCCGTTTGGGGACCACAAAATTTTCTTTATTCAACACAAAAAAATTTTTCTTTTTTAATTAAGAAAAACCTTTAGAAATTAAACAGGTATAACTAGTATAAGTAAAGTTTAATTCCACTTTAACTGACAGATTTTGAATTTTTTAATAGTTGGTACAATAAGAAATTGTCAAAGACAAATTTTCCAAACAATAAAATCTTTAGATAAGGGTCTATATTTTGCTAATAAAATTGAATATTTTTTTGTTGAATCTGATAGTGATGACAAAACATTAGATAGCCTAAAACAACTTTCAAGGCAAAAAAAGAACTTTCGATATGAATCTTTTGGCAGATTAAGAACGAAATTACCCATTCATACTCAAAGATTAGCCCTATGTAGAAACAGATGTTTGGAAGAGTTAAAAAGTAAAAAAAACGCCTGGGTAGACTATTTAATTGTTGTTGATACAGATGGTGTTTGCAGTAATATAAATAGTCAAGTAATTCAAGAATGTATTTCAGAAAAGGGGTGGTCTGCTCAGACAGCGAATGTAAAAGGTGCATACTATGATATTTGGGCACTACGTCATAGTATTTGGTCTCCTAATGATTGCTGGCAAGCAACAAAAGAAGAATTAAAAATTGGATTCAGCAGGTTTGAATCCGAATCAAGAAATGTATATTCAAGGATGATTAAAATAAATCCCTCAAAAAAAATTATTGCTGTAGATTCTGCTTTCGGGGGTTTAGCTATTTATAGAAAATCGAGTATACCTGATAATGCAAAATACATAGGCTTGAGTAGAAATGGTGAAAAAATTTGTGAGCATGTTTCTTTTCATAATTCAATCAAGCAAAATCAAGGGTCAATTTTTATTAATCCAAAATTAATAATAGGCCCAAGTCCTTATGGCCATACTAAATATTCAGGAATTTTAGGATTAAATAGATTTTGGGCGAGATGCTTTACAGATTCAGCAATAAATTACTTTAAGCAAAACCTGCATAAAATTAAAAGACTTTTTTAAAATTAAAACATCTATCTGATGCATAATTTTACTTATGAAAATACCTTCTAGAGAAGAATTAGAAAAAAATAAAGTTCACCTTGAATGGTTAAATATTCATGGGTAATGGAAAAGATTTGATAGCTTTTATGACTTCGCAACAGCGGTTAGATACTTAACCAACAGATATTTGTCTACAGGAACTGAGCATAGGTTACTGGACAAGAAGGGAAGAATAATTGAATTATTTGATTAAAGGATATTTCCGAATTGTTTCCGAATTTTTGTCCTGAAATGTCAAAAAATGTCAAGATATTCGTACTTAAAATTAAAAATTTAAACACTTATGTTTTTCTGGCAAAATTATAAAAACGCTTACAATCATTTGATATACTTAAAAAGTTAAAATTAAATTAACAGCCTGGAGGGGTGGTCGAGTGGTTTAAGGCTCTAGTCTTGAAAGGTTTCGATAACATCAATAATACCAATAGTTTTTATATATAACTTGACACTTGTTTCCGCTCCGTTTCCGTATTTTTGAAACCCAATAAGGCTCTGCTAAGTACTCTTAAGTTAACTAAACCAGACGAGATTATTTTCCTTTATTAAATAAATTCTGTATTACGAAAATATCTTCTGCTTTTGGATATTTTTGTTTAAAAATACTTATTGCAGAACTTGGGGACGCTGCAAATAAATTTACTTTTATCCGATAAGAATCAACTAAGCCAGATATAAGGTATTTTTTCATTATGTGTATAAAGATAAATGTTTCAGTAGAACTAATTTTTTGTTTGACATTAAAAAATAAATTCTAAAGCTTCCATAAAATTTTCTCCCTCAATACTTAAATAGTCGCTTATACCATCATTATTGATATCAATAGATTCAAAAACGCCATCTCCATCTGCATCCGAGTCCCAAAAACCATTTATCCCGTCATTATCAACATCAGAAGATAGATTATCTGCATAAGTTTCATTAGGTTTTGTACGAAAATGTCCTCTTACAAAATCGCCGTCAGCCTTTACATAAGGATTTATCCAGGAAATTGAAGGTTTTCCTGAATAATGAACTTCATTAATCCAATCACCCATTTTATTATTCCCCAACGAATGGTAGGGGTCCACTTATTAAAGAAAAAGCCGCGAGCATTCCAAATGATTTAGATAGTTGTTGTAAATTCTTTAATTTCTTTGCTTTTTTCATTTCATAATCGAACCATCCATATTCTCTCCATCTCTTAACTGACTTCTTCACTTCATCACCAGAGACAAAAACTCCCGAACTATTTGTGAAACCATTTTCTCCAAATTGATTTAGTTTCTCTTCTAATGATTCGTCACATAGATTATGCCAATTTTGAGATATATAAAAATTATCTATTAAATTCCACATCTGCTTATAAGGGTGAACTTCTTCCTGATTTATAAGGCGCGATAAAGTATCTGAAGTCATTACGTGAGGGAAACCTCCTTTAGAGGCATCGCTTAAATAAGCCACACATAATTTAGAAAGTACTGGTCTTGAATTTAAATTTGTCATCTATTTACCTTGTTGAGAAACTAAAAATACTTTTCCTGCTATCATTCCTGCAATTGGATTACCTGTAACAGCCATTGCTGCCAATCCGATAGCCATTCCTGCAGTTAACTTAAGAATTCCATTTTCAAAATCTGAATTCTGATTCTGAAAGTTGTTGTTTGGTTCCATTAGAATTAAATTTGTTGGTACATTAAATAGTTGTTCTGAGAGAATTAAGATGATTCCAAATAGGGTTTTGGAATCAAAGAACTTAATCCAGAACAATATGAATATGTCCGGTGAAGAATACTTCACTTCAATTAATTTTCTAAATGTATTACTCAAATTATTCTGACGACTTTTCACAAAATTCATATCTAAAAGTAGAACTAAGGAATGGTCTTACTGGTCAAAATTATAGTTATCAATATAACTGGGGGAATAGCTGGGATGACGATTTTGGCTTAATAGGAGGTACACCATCAACACCAAGAACTCCAAGCACTCCAAGCACTCCAAGCACTCCATGGACACCAAGTACTCCCTCCCTTTATGACGACCGTTACTATTACTAAAAAGTTTGTAGTAGTAGGAAATTTCAATTGTTTAATTTCAAAGGTCAGTTTTTACTGGCCTTTTTATTTGCATTTTGTATTCTCAACTAACTCTTCTTTAGCATTTAAGATTTTCTCGCTTTTTGGTGCAAACTCTGAAAACAACAAAGATAAGGCTAAAACCTTGTCAGTTTTAACATTGTTATTAATTTCTCTTATCCATTTATTTTGATTATCTTTTAGTCCATTTGCTATTAAATCTAAATCAAGAAAAGTTTCATCTGATGGTAAGAGCCTAATTTTTGTTTCCATACCTATTGGCGTATTACTTGGTTTTATTCTTAATAGAACATCATCTCCCTTTTGAATACCTTTTACCGGCCATCTAATTGGACCCAATATCTCTGAAGATTCCCAAACGATAGAGCCATTTTTGATGATTAATAATTTTTGAGAAGGACTGGATATGTATATAAGAGGTTTATTTACCTTGATTTCACTGAAGTTTATAAGTTCATCAGATGTATATGATATTTCTGGAGTGACGAGACAAATGTTTTTGACGGCTTCGCCTTGATTTCCTCTTAAGGTAGAAAACATAGCAACTTGTTGAGATTGTATTGAAGCTAACTTGGGTGTAGGAGAGAGATTTGACCCTAAAAGTATTGCTAAACCTGCTGTTAGTCCCGCTGTAATAAAAGCTGCCTTTTTTCTTAAATTCAAAATAGGACTTAATTTTTTATCTTCTTGCAAAGATTTTATAAATTCAGGGTTTAGTACCTGTATAAAAGTAAAAAATCTATTTATACCTCCCTTAAAACAATCTACTTCAAGTGAAAAATAATCATTATTAATTCTCTGAGGAACCAGCTTTGAAAATTCTTCTGCAGTTAATACACCTTTAAAAAATACATAATCATATTCATCATCAATTTGTGCAAGGAGAATTAATTGAGGAGGAAAGTGCTTATATTCAATTTCATTTAGCTTTATTTCAACCTCATCTGCATATATACCAGTAGTGATAATTTTTATTGAAAAATTATTTATTCTTATATTTTTTAATGGATTTCCAAGATCAGTAAGGGGGCCAATACCGTAATTTAATTTTCTTTCTTTTATTGAAAGTCTCAGTGCTTCTAGTACTGCTTTTTTCTCTTCACCAAATTTAACAGACTTATCTAGAAGTATTGCTTCTTCTGGAATGGAAGCATAATCAGATTTATTTTTATTATTACCCTTCATTTATTCAACTCCTCTTCTACTATTTGCATTAGAAAAGATCTATTAGTTATTTGTTCTAATGAGAGTATCTGATTCTTAATAAGATCTTTGATGTAATCAAGTTCCTCTGGGATTTTCGAGATATTTGCAAACTCTTTTTTATTTTTTAGCGAAATTAAAACATCATTAGCAATTAATTCTCCTAAAAAATTTTCTCTTATTAATTTACTTACCCATCCCTGCTTATGATTACATTTTTTAGCAATTTCTCTTTGACTCATCCCCTTTGAATATAAAAGCCAACATTTTTTTCTTTCTTCATCTTTCATCCACTTTTTTTTATCTTTATTTAACACCTCTTTAATTAATTCTGTGGAACTTTTTTTAATTGTTTCAATTAAAGATTTTATTTTTAATTCATTTTCATTAACATCTTGCGAAAATTCAATATCTTTTATTTTTTCATTAAAGTTTTCGTCATCAAGAGATTCTATTTTGGGCAGGAATGAGTAATTTAATGCTTCTTCCATAAGTAATAAATTGTTTTCATTTTCTTGGGGTGGATGAAGAGATCTTAAAAATTCTTCTGAAGGTTCCCAACCTTGTTGAGTATTGTTTTTTGCATAATATATTTTTTTAGCTTCCCTATATTTACTCTTATATGATTGATGCAAACAAATCATATCGTCAAGAAAATCTTTGTTTATTCCATAATGTATTAGTGAATTTTTTATTCTCTTTGAAGAAGTATCAGCAAGTTTTGCCCAAGTCTTTATAAACTTAATATCAAATTCTCTCATATAATTTCTTATCTCTGAGTCACCCCTAAATATTCTCTTTGTCCATGTATTCAAATTTGACCTTTTATAATCGAAAGTTTTAATTATTTCTAAAAATATAGGCATCTTGATATTTTGTAAATTTTTTTCCAAAAAAGAAAAATTTATTAAATATTTTTGAATCTTTCCAGAATCATCCCTAAATCTATAATTTTTCCTTCCATCATCAATTAAAGCTCTTCTTGAAAGATCAAATAGATCTATTTTTTCATCATTATTTTTGTATACCTCTTCGCATTGGTTATATATAGACTTACTTACTCTGCATCTCAAACAAAGTAGAGGGTCGCAATTTAATTTATCACTCGCAATTAACTTATAAATTTCTTTATCAGAATCTCTAGTAGGCTTTTCATAATTTATATTTAAATTTTTAAGATATTCTGCTGCACTTTTAATATTCTTAGGAGATATCTTTTTTCCTGGAAACTCACAAAAATATAAATATGAATAAGAAGTATTCAAAGTAATTCATATCCTATCTAAGAGTATTTTATATCGTTAAGAATTCTTTTTTATAAGAATAATATCAATATTTTTTTATCAAAATAAAATCAAAGTTCATAAGATTTTGATTAAATTTATATTCACAATATTTTTTTTGATACCAATTTATGGTTTCAAATGCTTAAATGCATCTCAATTTAAAAAAAATACTCATGAAATAAATAGAGAATTATTAGTAAAAGATCAAAGTCAAAATAATTTTTTAAAAGATGAAATAGATTTAAAAATTAAAGAAATAATTAATTCGATATCTAGTAATAGAGTAGAGGCTCTTAGAAAAGCAAAAATTTTACTGAAAAGATTAAATAACGAGGATCCTAATATTAAATTTATAGAGCAATATTATGATATTTATAATCTCTTGGGAATACTTAATAGTTCATTAGGTAATTTTGATATATCTGAAAAATACTATTCAAAATCATTAGAACTTATAACTAAAAGAGTAGGATCTAAAAATGATTATTTGATTTATACAAAATCTGCATTAGTAAATGTTTTGAATCAAAAAAAATTATTTAGTAAGGCACGGCAATTAAATGAAGAATGCATTAACGAAATCAATGATTTATATGGAGAAAATAGTCTCTTTTTAGTATCTAGATTAAATTCCAAGGCAAAGATTTTAATGGATATGGGAAAATATCAAAAAGCAGAAGAAATAAGTTTAATTGCTCAAAATATTGTTAATAAAAAAACTAAAAATGGAATTAAATATATTTATTCGAACACTGGACTACTAACTTTCTCTGTTTTAGACCATCTGATTACCATTTCAAATTTGGCTTTTATTTATAATTCTCTTGGTAATTTCTTTAAAAGTGAAGATTACTATTTAAAAGCTTTAGATCTTTTTAAAAATTATGAATATCTTAGTTCAGATAAAGTTCTCTTCGCAAAAACTTTAAATAATCTGGGTAGTTTATATATAGATAAAAGAAAATTAATAAAAGCAGAAAAATACCTTTTGAAATCCTTAGAAATTAATAAAATTGAAAACTTTCAAGCTTACATAGCCATTAATCTTCTTAACTTGGGAACTATTTATGAGAATCAAGGATTATTAAAAAAAGCAGAAGAATATTATCTTAAATCATTAGAACAGTATGAAATTTTTTATGGTAAGAACAACATTAATTTAAGTTCAATTCAAATCCAACTAGCCAACTTATACACTTTAAATGAAGAATATGAAAAAGCTAAGAAATTACTTCTCAAAACTTTAAAAATTCAAAAAGATAATTTACCCGCAAATCATCCCAGTATTACTACAACATTAAATAATCTAGCTGTTCATTACGCAAGAGAAAAAGATTTCAAAAAAGCTGAAAAAATTTACTTAGAAAGACTAGATATAAATGAAAAAACATATGGGAAGCTCCATCCCTCAGTTGCAAAGCTTAAATATAATTTAGGTGTAAGTTCCTTACAGCAAAAGAATTATGACGAAGCAGAATCTTATTTATTAGATTCTTTAAAAGATTTAAAAAAAATATTTGGGACTAAGAATAGAGAATTACAAAACACTCTAGAGAAGTTATCAACTCTTTATTATTTAAAAAAGAATTACAAGAAATCAAATTACTTTTACAAGAAAGCAGCAATAAACTCTTATGACTACATCTATGGGGAAATCCCTTATCTCTTAGAAGATGAAAGATATATTGCTAGAGCTTTTGGAATGGGAACTGAAATTTTTGATCGAGCTGTGAAGACTCCGTCAATGGCAGAAAATGCTTTTTTCACCAGGCTAAATCGTTATGGAGTTTTGGAAAATATTGAAAGATATCAATTTGATTTAATACGTTCTTTGGGAGGTGAAGTAGAAAATTATATTTTTTCTAGGAATGAAATTAATGAGAGAATCTCAAATATAAAAATTAGTAAAAAAGAAAAAAATACTTTGATAAATGAAAAAAAATTAATAGAGAAGAAAATAACAAACTTTATCCAGTCATCTATATATAAATATGTTGAAGTAAAAGATGTAGCTAATAATTTAAAAAAAGATCAAATACTTATTGAATTCACTAGATATTACCCAGATAAACCATTAGAAGGAACTTTTGATTTTAGCAATCCTAAATATTTAGCATTAACTTTAAATTCTGATTCTGAAATCAAAGTTTTTGATTTAGGCAATGCTAATGAACTAGAAGATATAATTTTTGATGCCTATTTTGCTATAAAAAATAATAACGATAATATTGAGATTTATTTAGATAAGGTAAGCAAAATTATTTTTAATGATTCAATAAAAAATTATATAGAAAAATACAAAACAATATTTATTTCTCCCGATCATGCTCTTCAAAAAATTCCAATAACACTTTTAAGGGATCCTATAAATAAAAATTATCTTTCCTTTAATAAAAATTTTTTATTAGTAACAGGTGGTAAAGAACTCACTAGTAAAAACTCTAACAGGTCTAGTAATAGTACTTCCGTAATTATATCTAATCCGAATTTCAACTTTTTAAATAAAAATAATAAAAAAGAAAATTTAGTTTTTAGAAAAACAAAAGAAAATTTACGCTCAAAAGATTTGCTCTCGCAGAGATGGGAATCTAAAGAAGGTTTTGAAATAGAGGGTAATGAAATACATAAATTAATAAAAGGGGATTTAATTACAGGAAGAAATGCAACTACTCGTAATGTATTAAATATTAAATCCCCCAAAATTCTTCACATTATTAGTCATGGATTTTATTTCAAGCCTGACTATGAAGGGGAAAATGCCTTAACTAGAACTGGAGTTGTTCTAGCTGGTGCTAATGATCCAAATATATTAGATGATGGATATCTTACTGCACTTGAAATAAGTTCAATGGATCTAAAAGGTACTGAGTTAGTAACCATATCTGCATGCGAATCTGGTGAAGGTGATATTAGGATTTATGAACCTTTAAATGGAATAAGAAGATCTCTTTTTTTAGCTGGAGCAAAATCAACTCTACTTTCTTTATGGAAAGTTGATGATGACGCTACAACAGCATTTATGATTGATTTTTATAAAAATTTAAAAGAAGGGATGTATAAAAATAAAGCCTTATCATTAACTCAGAAAAAGTTCAGAGATGGGATAATCAAAAGTGAATTTGGCGATGAATGGACAAATATTTTTTATTGGGGAGCATTCCAAATAAGCGGTGATATGTCTCCAATTGAATTTGAAAATTAATTATGAAAACGAAAAAAATATTACATAAATTATTAGCTTTTACTTTTCTTACGACCTTATTTTGTTCAAAAATTAAAGCCGATGAAAATAAAGATAAGGAAATCTTTGGAATAATTGAAAACTTTACTGAGATTATGAGTAAGGCTTGGATGAAAGATAAATTCCTAAAAAAAATCCGAATGCCTCAAACGATTTTGTTAGATGCTAATTCTAGAGTTTATGGAAGTTGTAGTCAAAGAGATAAAAACCTCAAGACAATTGGAGGAAGTTCATACTGCTCGTCTACTAATACCATTTTTTTAGTAAAAGAGGATGTTGATTTATTTTATGAATTAAATGATTCATCAGGATTATTGTATCTTCTTGCTCACGAGTGGTCTCATTCCCTTCAACACGCTTGGCTAAGCAAAATACCTCATCCCGCAAAAGAACTTCAAGCAGATTGTTTGGCTGGAAGATTCGTATCTATGTTTGAAGAAAATATTGATAGAAAAAAGATTCTTTCGTTAGCAAAAATATCATTACACATGGGTAGCAAAATTCATGGGACTGGGAACCAAAGGGCTTATGCTCTTTTGACAGGTTTAGGGGTAATAGATGGAACCTGTAGTATTCCAAAAATGAAAGATCTGGCAAAAAAACCTAGAAATGCAAATAAAGTTATTCGTTTGATGAATTTAAGATCAGCTTCAAATGATATTAATATCAATGAATCTCCTTATAAAAAAAGCTTTAATCAGTTAGTCGAAAAATTTGAGTATTAGTAAATAATTTAATTTTGGAATCACTTTTTACTCATCAGAACAACATAAATACGTAAAGCAAATTGCTTACATTGTCCGATGAAGAAAACTTCATCACTTTAAATTTTACAAATGACTTATTACGGTAATGATTTAGTTGGTTCTTCTGATTACTATATAAACCAACCTCAGCACTTTCTAATAAATACTAGAGGTGATCAAATTAGTGGTTCATACGAACTTGATCATTGGGGAAATGAACAAATGATTATCAATTCGAGGAGAAATGGTCAGACAAGAATTTATGGAAGTGATGGTGTCTACAACGTTTGGTAATTACTTAAAAAAAATTAAGAAATACTCATAAGGGAGTTTATAGCTCCCTTTATATTTATGAAACCAACCTTAAATAATGAAAATTTGCTTGAAAATATCAGTTATGAGAAATCGTTAGAACTAGTAGCTTCTCAAATAATAAGCGAATTACTTAGTGAAGATGATCCTCCTTATGAAGAAAAACTTGATATGCAGAATAAAATTCACGATAATCCTAGATTTGGAAAGGTCGATTGTCCTGTTGATGAAAATGCTTTTTATCAAGCTATTTGCTACTGGTTCATAATGTTTTATAGATACCCAGAGGATGAACAAAAAGGCATGTCAGTTGCGACTGTACAAACAATATATATTTTCAGTAGAAAAGCAGACCCATTAAGCTATGAAAATCCCCGAAAACCTCCAAAAGAAAACATTTTTATCGAATATTTAATAGACTTAAAAAATCGTATTACTAACTACACAAAACTTGTTGAACTTGTAGATATAAACATATCAAATTATCCTGAAATACTTAGAATTGGCCAATCAAAAAACGATTGTTACAAGACGATAAAGGAATTCAAAAAGGATATTAATGTTGTTGAAATAATGGGAGTTATTAATCTTGCCTGGGAATACTGCTGTCAAAAAGAAAAAATGTATTTAGTAAACAAATTTTTATCTGAAGAAAAACTGTTATAGAAAAATAATTTCACTTATGAAAATACCTTCTAGAGAAGAATTAGAAAGAAATAAAGTTCACCTTGAATGGTTGAATATTCATGGGGAATGGAAAAGATTTGATAGCTTTTATGACTTCGCAACAGCGGTTAGATACGGCACCAACAGATATTTGTCTACTGGAACTGCGCATAGGATAGTAGACAAGAAGGGAAGAATTATTGAATTATTTGATTAAAGGATATTTCCGAATTGTTTCCGAATTTTTGTCTTGAAATGTCCAGAAATGTCAAGAATATCATAGTAAAAATTAGAACTTTAAACTCTTATGTCTTTCTGGAAAAATTTTAAAAACGCTCACAATCATTTGATATACTTAAAAAGTTAAAATCTAATTAACCGCCTGGAGGGGTGGTCGAGTGGTTTAAGGCTCTAGTCTTGAAAGCTATCTGACACATAAGTATTTGCAAGCGATCTAAGAGATATTTAAAAAAGTGGACTCCTATAAGTGGACTTTTATTACAAATTAATACGCTAGTCCGTAGAACTAGAGCCTTTTGGTAGAAATACGAGTTGAAATCAGAAAAAATAGGAACTACAATTTGGAGTAATTGCAGCAATGCAAGACCTTCAATGTAGTTGGTCTGTATGTTGGATTTAGACCTGATGCTAGTAGAGAAAAAATTTTTTCTAAGCTCACCAACAGCACCCAATTAACAACCCTCCCTAGTATCAACCCAACAAGGATTTATCCATAGGGGACACGTTGAACTCTTGAAAGCATAGAGTCGGTTGGCACTCAGAAAGATACATAAATGAGTGCAGACTTAAACGATTGAGATTGGCTTTGTCGTAGTTGGAAAAACTTAAAACCTACAAAGTTTTTCTGCTATGAATAATTTTCAAGATCGAAGGTATCAAGAATTACTGGAAGAAGTAAGGACACTTTCTAGTTGTATTCAAGTACTTCAAAATAATTTTGAGCGGTTAGCTGATAACCAAGATTTAATGATGGAGGCCAACCCTTCAGCTCCAAATCTTTGGCTTACTCCTAAACAATTAGGACAGTTAGTTGGTCTAAGTTCCTCAACAATTTCTAAATATAGAAAAAGAGGAATTTTTAAAAAATTTAGTATTAAAGATGTCGAAAAAGGTCAGTACGTTTACTACTATTACCACCGACAAAATGCACTAAAAGATTTGCAAAAAATAAAGCCTGTTCATATAAGAAGTAACTCTATTTATATCTCTGACAAAGTATGAAAAAACCGCTCGGCAAAGCGGTTAAAAATAGTAAACATATTAAGAATATTTTAGCTGACTTTGCACCAGACTTACAGCCACTTGAAGATCAGTTTGCATTTTTACCATGCAACGATCAGAAAAGACCTTTAGTAAAAGATTGGCCTAATAAATCTTTTTCAATAGATCAAATTGTTAAATTCCCTGCTTGTGAGGCAATAGGAGTAAGAACTGGATTTGGTCGATTATTAACTATTGATCTTGATGGAGAAAGTAGTTTTTATTATCTCTATGACAGAGGACTAATTCCTCAACATTGCAAGACTTGGCAAATCCACCGCAGTAATGACCCATTTAAGATAAAACTAAATTTCCAATTAACTCCAGAACAATTAGAGGAGCTGCCTGTAAAGGACTTTGTTAATCAAAGAGCTACTGGAGCAAGAGAGCAAGTAGAGGTATTTTTTAGCGAAGGTCGACAAGTAATAATAATTGGGAAGCACCCTAGTAGAGGTAGATATTTTTGGCCTAGAGGCTTTGAGCCTGATGATCTTACAGCTCCTCCAACTGATTGGTGGGAATATATCCTAGAAGTCAGTAAAGGTAAGCACTCTGTTAGTAAAGCAAAGCCCAACTGTAATGATTGGAGAAGGCTTACAGAGTGTCCTATTTGCGGTAGAAACAGCAGATTAATTTGTAGTGTCCATAAGGACTTAAATACAATTCGCTGCTATCAGGGTGGGGAATTTAGCCCTCCAAGTGGACTAGCAAAAGGAGAAATAATTAAGGATATATGGGCTTTTAGTAGTGAGAAATATGTAGGAGGATTAGGCACTTTTTCAATATTTGTAAGACATAACCCAAGACCAATCTCTAAGCTCTGGAGCAAAGTTAATGACTGATTTAACTAAAACTATTGATATGCCTGATGGGTGGATTGAAAACCCAAAGACCAAAGAAGTTAGCCCAACTAAACTCCCTGTTGGACTATGGGTTAAGACCCTAAAAACTCTAGGAAATAAACTTAGATTTAATCTAATTACATTAGCTCCAGAACTAAATGGAGTACCTTTTCAACCTGATGATTTAGATACCTTATATTGTCATCTTGGAGAGAGGGGTTACTCAATAAGTGAAAAAGATGCAAAAAAAGCGGTGCTATATGCAGCAATGAAATATAGCTATAACCCAGTAGTTGAAGAGCTTGAGTGGATAGAAAATAATGAGGATATTAAACCAGTTGATATAGATAAACTTGCAACTGAATATCTAGGCACTAACTCAGAGTTGGATGACGCTAAATTAGCAGCCTGTTTAATTGGTGCTGTTGCTAGAGCCTTCGATCATGGATGCAAGATGCAATATGTCCTATGCCTAAAAGGTAAGCAAGGTATTAAAAAAAGTGAGTTCTGGAGAATAATGGCAGGGGATTATTTTTGCGAAACTCAACAAGGGGATATGAAAGATTTAAAGATGGCTGTTAACTGTTGTTGGATTTATGAATATCCAGAAATAGAAACTCTTACAAGTAGGAAAGATATTGGAACAGTTAAATCATTTATAACTGCACAAATAGATGCTTTTCGCCCTCCCTATGGAAGTTCTCAGGGTAAATATCCAAGAAAATCTATATTAGTTGGTTCATTAAATGAGGATGAGTTTCTTAGGGATAAAACTGGAGCTAGAAGATATTGGGTTATTGAATTATGGCAAGATGCGGACTTAGGAGAGTTTATAGATATTGATAAAGTAACTAGAGATCGAGAAAGAATTTTAAAAGCTGCAATATTGGCTCATAGGAGTGGAAGATTACCAATGCTTACTCTTATGCAACAGAGTCAATCTAATAGGCAAAATTTAAAATATGAAAATGAGCATCCTTTTCAGAGTGCTATTGAGCAAAGAGTCAAAGTTTATGGAAAAGAAGAATTTTCAATAAAAAATCTATTATTGGAAGCAAAGCTAAGGAGCGATATTGGGCAAATAAATCAAAAGGATATGAATGACGTTGCAGGGATATTGAGAGGACTTGGATATGAAGCTACTTCTGGGCAAAAAATGGATAAAAAGATAAAAGCAAGAGCCAGAATGTGGAAATTAACTCAGTAAGTGAGCATGAGTGAGTAAGCCCTTAGCCCTGCTATATCAATGGATTACTTATTATTTACTCACTACTCACTATATATAAGAGAAAATTAGATTCTATTTAGATTATGTATTAACCAACCTTCTACTGAGTAAGTGATATTTTCCAAAAAAGGCTAAAACAGAATTGTCCGTTAGACAGTTCTACCAATGGATTTAGCAAGATTTATGAGATTAGCTAACCATGCACTCAGTAATCTCGGCTAGTGAGATAAGAATAAGATTAGATGAGACTAAAAATTGGACAGAAAAATTACGTTGGACAAGACCTATTCTCAACCATTGCATGAGACTCAATGCTTATAGTTACCATGCCATCTTGGGTCTTTTTTTGGCTTATTTTCTTTCAGGCACATATCGTAGAGCAATCGGTATGCTCCAATCGCAGCTCCATATTGGCCATTTTGTTCAGCTAAAAAACCAACCCTCTGAACTCTATTCAACATCCAACCCATAATCTCCTTAGATTCAGTTGTTTCCCATGCCTTTATTAGTTCTTTATCTGCCCAACTGATATCCGATATAGCACTCCTTCGGCTGAGATCGTAGTTGGACACTAGAAAATCTATTAAATCACCCCTACTCCTACCATTTTTCATCTCTTGGAGACATTGCATACGCCTCCTTTTACGTTCAGCTCTGCTAGTTGTTGCCATAGTTAGTCATTAATATGAAACAGCATCAAATTTCTAAAAGTCATATACATAGCTCTGCTAAAGATATTTACTAAACTGGGCATTTGTTGGTAGTTTTCATAAACAATGGCACTATCTAACAGCTCATTTAATTTCCCTGCTATTTCAACCATATCTTTTTCAAATCGGCGATCAGTATAAAATCGGTCAAAATCTGGAGTTGCTTCATTCAGCTCCTTCATCAATCGTTTTTTTTTGACTCTTCTAAAATTTCTTTTAATCTATCTGACTCCATTTCCATGCGGTTGGCTTCATCAACTCTGGATTCTGTTTGAGCATTAATTTCTTTTCTAATATTGTTTGCTCTAAAATCCAAGTCCTTAATTCTTTCCTTAACTTGCTCTGCATAAAAATCCTCCTGGACTAAATTTGGTAATTGTTCATTCCAGAAATAAGTTTTAGATTTTGGAGGTAAGCCTGAGTGATTTGGATTAACTTGCACTTCTGCTTCATGGTCATTTCTTACTCTGTTTAATGAGAGGTTATATAAAGTACCTCTGCATCTAAGCCAGTTTGCTATTGGGTGCATCCTTGAAATAATTGCCATAGTTTTAAATAAAAGGTCTACCAGTATTAGGGTTAATTCCTCTGAGAATATTTTTCTCTCTGCGGAGTCTTTCTTCCGCATTGCGTTGTTGTAGTGCCTCAGTTTTTAATTTGAAATTATCAATATATTCTTGCCTTCTTCTAGTCTCCTCCGCTAATCGCTTATGGTATCCAGTTGAGATATTTAGATAAGCTGCAAGTCTTGGATTTTCTGATTCAATAATTGATCTTAAGGTAATACCAAAACTTGGTACTAATTCTTCTACTGGTTGGCCATATTTTCTCTTAGGCATTAATGGAGCTGCTCCACTATATGACTTAATTAATTTTTCTAATTCCAGAGCCTTTTCCTCCGTTTTTTCCTGTTGGTCAAAACTCCGATTTAGTCTTTCTTCGAGTGGTAAATCTTCCATAATGAAAATTAAAAGAAGGGGTGCTACGCCAACACCCCCTGCTCCCTTTAAAAGGATGTAGCACTTCCATTGTAAATACTACGTTTTAGCCCTGCTTTCAAGAGATAAAGACTTCCTATTTATTCCTACTATTATCCGCAAAATATGTCCAAATATGACAGCAAAACCAGAGTATAATTAGGGTATGGAAACTATTATTGATTACGTTTTTAGGAAGGAGAAAAGTATGGATGCTCTTGATCTTTGGACTAAGAAAAATATTAGAAATTACTTAGGAGATTCGGATGAAAAGAATGACAAGAGATATCCTCCATCAATGCAGAAAATTAGAAAATTAATAAGAGAGGAAGATAAAAAAACCAAAAAAATGGGCGGAGTTATTGATTGGAATTATCTCTTAAATCACGTTGATAGCGAATTTTAATTATTCCAAACTGGTTCAGTTTTTCTCCAACCCTGCGATAGTAATTTTTTATATTCTTCTCTAGCTATATCAATTTTTAATTCTGTCCTTTTCTGCATTACTGGAGCTTCCTTACCAAAGACTCCAACAATCTTTCCATAATCAACAAACATATATTGAAAAAATTGGTCTTTATTATCTCTATTTTTTATAAACCTTCTAACTTCTGATCTATTGGAATTAACAAGCCAATAAGATTGAGCCATTACAAATTTAAGTTTTCAGCTACCGCTAATATATCGCCCTCATCATATCCACTTTGATAAGTTTTAGAGTGAATTTCTGGGCTATGACCCATCCATTTACTTGCATTAACAGTACTAATATTTTTATTCGCAGTTCTATGTCCAAAACTATGCCTCAAATCATAGGGTTGAAATTCAACATTATGTTCAGCACATTTTTTCTTAAACCATTTTCTAAAACGATCTCCAACTGATTTAACTTTTGCTCCGTCATAATCTTCTAATGTATTAATTTCCCAATCCTTAGAGACTTCTAATATATTTAGTTCTCTTGCCCATTCTTGCTCCAGAGCTAAAGAGATTCTCCACTCATCAGGCTTTGTAGCTTTATCTACAGTTATTATTTTGGCTAATATTTTTCCCTGCTTTTCATAAGGTTGGACACTCCAAATCTCACTAGTTCTACATCCAAAAACTAACATTGCAGCAACAGCCCATCCCCACTTTGGATCTTCTCTAACTGCTTTAGCAAATTCAAAATAATCATTATCAGATAATTTTTCTCTTTTCTTGGGTTTGTAATTTTGCTGAGTTGGTACAGCCCATTCTCCAAACTTTTTAAGGTCTTGGATATCTGCAAATTTAGCTAAACGGAAAAATTGTTTAGCAATTTCCATTTGAGATTTAGAGCCATGAGGATAAGTCTCTGCAAGTTCTCGAACATTCTTTAAATTTAAAAGTTTATTTCCTCCTAACTTGTTTAAGTAATTAAGGATATGTTGATAACCTTTTTTATTAGAAGTATTTTCTCTATTTTTATTAGGTTGATTCCAATACCAAATATCGAACTCTTTTAATAAGTCCTTCATTAAATAACTTCTCTTCTTTTTAGTTGGTGGTTGGTACTCATCCTTCTCCAACCATTTATCCCAAGTAAATAACCTTGATGCTTTTTCAGCTCCTAACTCTTTAGCTAAATCACTAGCCTTTTTAAGATTTTTATTATGAGCCTTTAATCCAATAGGTATCCATTGCTGAGTTAATTTATTCCAATCAGGATTAGTTTTAGATGGTAGGTAAGCTCTTAGAAAAAAACCATCTTTCCTTATATATACAGTTGCACCAACTTTTTTCTTTTTTAAAAGATAATTAGCTTTATCAACTTGAGCTTGTAATAGTTCTAGTGGATTAACCATTATTTCTTACCTCCCAATAATTGTCTTTGTAGTTGGTGTAGTTGTCGGACAGTTCTAGTTTTAAATGCTTTTTGCAATGCTTCTTCTCCATTACCTCCATGCTTCCAAACTTTGCTCCTTAATCTTGCAGCTTGTTGGCTTTGAATTACAAAATCTCCCGAAGCCCATTTATGACCATTGAAATAAGCTGAGTCATCTATTGGTGGCATTACTTCAGCACCTTTTCGCATATAAACTTCTAAACTGCACCTCTTTTTACTACATACATATTTAGGCTCTTCGCACCAATAAGTATTGCCATCTTTATGGTCTACAACTTCTACAAAAGGAGGTAAACAACATCCTCTACAGTCATACCTCCCAGTATCATCCCAGACTTTTTGAGTTGGCATACCATAAACAACAATTAAAAATTTCCTATTACCGCACTCAGGGCAAACAGCAGGTTTACCACTCCTAATAATTCTTTTTGGCTTTAGTCTTGGCATTGTTCGGATGCAATAATTTCGGTGGACTCCTCTCGGTGGACTTATTGTAAACATTTTGTCCTAAGTTGTCCAATTACATTCGGAAAGACCAATCTATTAAATGTTTCGAGATTATAACTGGTTTAAGCTATTACTATGACTAGAGATAGTAGACTATGACTACCTTCTTATGCTATGATATTTGGGTTCGGATACAACTGAATAACCCTCTGGAGGGGTGGTCGAGTGGTTTAAGGCTCTAGTCTTGAAAACTAGCGTGTCTGCAAGGGCACCGTGGGTTCGAATCCCACCCCCTCCGTTGTCCATAACTGACTTTTATAAAAATTGCTCCTGAGGGAGTTTTTTTATTGCTTATTATTTTCGTCTAATTTCGTTTGATTTCACGAACTTTCACGTAATCATATGAAGAAAAGTGGTCAACTTTCGGTCAACTTTAAATATATTTTTTGATTGACAGTCGATCTAAGATAAGGGGCAATTAGCTCCTTTATTTTTTGACTACAGTAATCGGAATTATTTTATTTTTTTTATCAATTTTTTTTATTATTAATTTAATAAAAGAAACTTCTATGAAAGCTCTTAAAAAAGCTAGTAAAAAAGAAAAGGAAACTGAAATAAGAAAAATGCAAAAACTTAGTCAAAAGGAACAAGAAGAAATTTATGAATCGCATTTAGAATATGTTAATAAATTGGCGAATAAATTAGTACATGAAGGTTTGGATAAAGGTTTACCCATTGAAGTTTTAGTAAAAGAAGGAAGGTTAGGTCTCAGAAAAGCTGCTGAAGATTTTGATCTTTCAAAAGGATATAAATTTTCAACTTATGCTTATTGGTATATGAAAAGAAGAATGCTAAGAGCCATTGAAGTTCAAAGTTCAATTCCTGATACAATCACATACAAGTTTCAAAAGCAACAAAAAAGTATATCAGAAGCTGATGAGCTTAAAAAATTTGCAGATTTAAGAGATCGAGGAATTATTACTGAAGAAGAATTTAATGCAAAGAAAAAGCAAATTTTAGGTCTATAAAGTGGTCAACTGTTGGGTTTTTCTTTTCGTCTAACCCTATCAAATCTATTGGTACCACTTGTTAACCTTTAGTCTTGAAAACTAGCGTGTCTGCAAGGGCACCGTGGGTTCGAATCCCACCCCCTCCGTCCAAAAAAAAGAACTGAAAAATATAAACGCTCTTTTGAAAGGTTCTTGTTAAGATATACCTTATTTAGATTATGAGTAAAGGATTTGCCACAGATAATTTAATATCCAAAAAATCGAAAAAAAAAGTTATTTCAAATGAACCGCAAGGAAGATTAATATCTTGGTCTCCTTGGCCACCTGCTAATTTTCAATCACGATATC
Organism: Prochlorococcus sp. AG-442-N07; assembly: GCA_003209675.1. Lineage (GTDB taxonomy): Bacteria > Cyanobacteriota > Cyanobacteriia > PCC-6307 > Cyanobiaceae > Prochlorococcus_A. The sequence continues at coordinate 31,121 of QCPX01000015.1, forward strand.
CTGCTTTCCCTTTTGTTCTTACAATACTAATCATAGTAATCGGGCAATGGTACCTTTCTCTACTCAGGTGACCAGAAACTTTTTTTTTTAAATTAGGATGAATTAAGTTTGAGAATTTATTTTGTTTTTTTCAATTTTATTATTAGCCCATTTGCAGGCGGCAATAATCCCAATATTATTAGGAATTAGATCGATCAAAAAATTTAAACATATTCGCAAGAATGAATTGATACCTTTCGGTTTTATTTTTATAGGATTAGCATCGATTTCTGAAATGATAGATCATATCCAAACATCTTGGATTTATGTAGATCATTCCTCTCTATTTAATTGGTTATTTTATTCTTTTCTATCTTTAGGTCTAACATGTTTATCAATATCAGTTATAAAAAATAAATTCATTCAAAAAACTACTTTTTGCATTTCTTTATGTTCAATAATCTCATATTTTTTATTTGATAAAACTATTGCTCTTCTTTTTCAAGTAATATTAAGTATACTCCTAATTATTAATTGGCAAAGAGTTTTTAAAGATTGGCTTTTTATCCTTTACCCAATATTTGGTATTTTTTTTACGACTTTTTTTGGAACAAGGCTCTCAATTAGTGGCGATCAATTTTGGCATGTTTTAATAGGCCCATCTGGAACAATTAGCGTTTTTACCTTTTATTTAGTGTTAAAGAGATCGAAAAAAAAATTTACTTAATATTCTTATGAAAATATTTGTATTTATAATTTTTATAGTTTGCTTAATTACAATAATCTATCCATTTGAAATCTTTGCTGATACTGCACTTGATGTTTACATGAATGATTTTTATTCTAAATCGAATGAAGCTAGCAAGATTCTTAAAGAAATTGAAAATAGCCTTAAAGAGGGCTCAAGAAAAAAAGTATGCTCAAGGCAAAGAGAGGCAGCAAGATTAGGACTATTAGCTAATAAATCATTAATTAAAGCCTTTGAATTAGAGGGAGCTAATCCACCAATGCAAGCAATAAAGGCAAATCAACAAAGATGGGAATCTATTCTGAATGAGTGCTGAAGAAAGAAAGTAAATTTATAAATCTTTTTAAATTTGCATTCTTACAGATTTACTAATTAAGGGGATTTCAGGTTCAACTCCATAAATACATTGAAAAATCGAATAAATAAAAATACATAGTGTAAATATAAAAATTATTGAGCCTAATTCAACTATAGGAAATATTCTCAAGAAATATGAAATTATTATCAAAGCGATATCAATAAGTAATGCTTGGCATGCGTTATATCTAACGAAATACGGAACATTTGGATTTCTTGCTAATCCAGCAAACAAAATAATAAATAATAAAAAACTACCAAAAGGCATAGATTTTTCAATTATTGCTATCGGAAAAGTTAGTAATAATAGTATTTTTAAAAATGAATATTTATAGAACAAATAATATCCAAAAGGTATTGATGCCTTCAATGGCAAAGTATACAAAAATACTGATGAAAGTCTCTGGAATATCTGATTCAATATATTATTGAAATTTTGTATTCATATTTTAACTTAATTTTTCTAAACTTAATAAAAGACTTGGCTTCGAAAAATTCAACTTTGGCAGATAGTTATCAAATATTAGATAATTGATTAAGGTTCATAATTCAAAATGCGTATCCTACATACAATGCTTAGGGTTGGAGATTTAGATAAATCCATTGATTTCTACGTCAATAGATTAGGAATGAATTTATTAAGGAAAAAGGATTACCCTCATGGAAAATTCACTTTGGCATTCGTTGGTTATGGCTCAGAGGAAGAAAACACAGTAATTGAATTAACTTATAACTGGGATAAAAAGTCTGAAGACTATGAGCTTGGAGATAAATATGGTCATATAGCTATTGGAGTAAAAGATATTCATCTAATTTGCCGAGGATTAGAAAATAATGGCTGTAAAATAACAACCAAACCTAAAACAATGAAAAACAGTACTACTGTATTAGCTTTTGTTGAGGATCCTGATGGTTATAAAGTTGAACTTATTGAAAGAGATTAAAAGCTTTGAAG
>QCPX01000016.1:0-28521 GCA_003209675.1 Prochlorococcus sp. AG-442-N07
AATAGGCTAAATAAAAGTCAAATTCTTCAAATGGTTAATTTAGTTTCAATATCAAATGATATCAATGATTTAAAGGATAACTTGAAATGGGAAAGTTCTAAATCATTTAATCAAAATATTTAAAATACATAAACTCATTGTTTGATAATTATTAATTCTTGAAATTTAAATAAGAGATACTTAATAGTTAATTCAATTAATTAAGAGTTTTATAAATAATTTATATAAGCTATTCAAATAAATTTTTGATAATAATTTCCCTTATAAGAAACTTGCTCTTGATTACTATAATTAAGTGTTGTTTTCTTATCCTTGCTAAATGATTTAATTACTATTGTAGAAGTGATTATTATTATTAGTATTATTAGTAAATCTCCAACAGTAATTCCTCTCTCATTTAGATTCATGATAAAAAATATATTTTGTTTAAATATAGCCTTTATTATTTAATAAACTAATATTTTTTACAAACGTGCTAAAAACACATATGAAGTAAATATAAAAAGAATATAAAAATATTGAGACTATAACCTTTTAAGTCATATAAAAAAAATAGATAAATTCACTATATGGATGTCAAAAAAAAAATTAGGAGTTCTAACACTCCTTATTTTTTCTCTAAAGAGATGATTATCACAAAAAAATCACTTAACGAAAATCAACTCAAATTTACTTATCAAAAACAGTTAATCTCAGATCTAGATAATAAGCACAAGGAATGGTCAAAATCGATTAGCAGTAAATTTTAAAAGCTTTCGTTTATTATATTTAAAAGTTTATTTCTTTTAATTGTATTTTTTTCTTCCCAATTAAGTGTTACTTCATCATTAATGATAGGTTTTGCTTCATAAGCTAGATACCAAAGAATAAATCCGACAGGAAATAATAAAATATGCATAGCAAAATTAGTTGACTTAAATCAAATATAGTGCAACACTTATAATGTGCAAGTGTCACACTATTTTTTTTATTATGCCCTCTCCGAGGAAAAGAATTGGTTTTTTGCCAAGTGAAGAAGTGCATGAAATTATTGAAAAATTGTGTACAGCTAATGAGTTTAGTCAGTCAAAAGTCACAGGTTTATTGGTTGAGGAAGCGTTAAGGTCTCGAGGTGTGTTAAATGAATCTTATGGTCAAAATCAGAATAATAATAGCGAATTTATAAACTTTTCTTTTAACCACGACACATTTTCTGAAAATAATAGTTCTTCACTTAATGTGGACGAATATGCAGTTAATAAAAAAGTTTTATCTGATGATATCAAAATGATGCATGAATTTATTGAGTTTAAGTATTTTAAGAAAGTTATGAAGCGAAATAACAACATTATTGAATAAATAGTGTCACACTATTAATGTTTATATAAGAATGCTTTTCAATGGAATTTAGAAATTAAACAGAAATAAATATTTTTTAATATTTCTAATCAATTTCTTAAAGAAGGATCCAATATAAATTGAATCTTTAAAAATTAAGCGGACTAAATCCTCGTGGAGATCTGAACCTTAGCCCGCTTTAAAAAAATAGCAATAAAAAAATATAAATACAATAAGTATGTAAAATTACTTTTGATTTAAAATTGGATTATAAAAACTCTAAATATAAATGATAAATGGCAGTAAGTGAATTAAATGAAGATACACAGGATCAAATATGTGATCTTCTTGAAAATCTTCAGCAAATAGAGAAACTTAAAAATAAGGATATACGAATTTTGCTTGATAAGGTAGTAAGAAAATATGGAGGAAAAGTAGTAAATAAATGAAACACCTATTAATCCCACTATTAATTTTGCTTCCTTTCTCAAATGTTGTAAATAGCTCCCACTTAAATAATCAGAGAGAACTTATAGTCACCTCAGAAAGCACTAGGGAATCAATCGAGTTGGCAAAATACCTCAGTGATAATGGTGTTGTTAAATATTCAGCATATTGGTGTCCTAATTGCCTTAATCAAAGTGAATTATTCGGTAAGCAAGCTTATAGAGAACTTAATGTGGTTGAATGTGCAAGAGATGGCATAAACAGTCAAACTCAGTTATGTATTGATAAGAAAATTAAAGGGTTTCCCACATGGGAAATAAATGGAAAACTAATTTTAGGTGTACTTTCACTAAAAGAGTTATCAAAGTTGACTGGATTTAAGAGTTAAGAAAAATATAAGATGATTAATGGCTAGATATTAGAGGTTATTTCTTGGCTACCTTTCATACATTCTCCAGTTGGATAATTAATTACTTTTTTTGATATTAATCCAATACTTATAGCAACTATTCCAATACCAAATAAAGCTCTTGATCTTTTGCTTGTGATTAGATATTTCATTGGGTATTTATTAAGTAATAAATAGGAGGGAATATTAATTATAACGTTTATTTTTTTATGAAAAATAAAGAATTTAATGTGACTCAAGGAATGGCTTTGTTACATTTGAAGCCATTAAATTTATCCGCTAACTACTTCCTAAATCTCATAATTTATATAACTAATCCTAGTAACAATATTGGATACTAATAGTCTTCCCAAACTGGTTTGGTTCTCCTCCAACCATGAGCGATTAACTTTCTCCATTCATCTCTAGCTTTATCAACTTTAAGTTCTTCTCTGGTTGTCATAAGAGGTGGTTCTTTTCCTAAAACACCATGAATTCTTCCAGAGTCAATAAACATATATTCAAAAAATTTATCTTTGTTTTGATTATTCTTTGAAAACCTTTTAACCCTTGAACGATTCGAATTTATAAGCCAATAATTTTCTTTCAATCTTACTTATTTTATGTTTTCTCAATTGGAGCCATTGTTAATCCTTTACTGAATAGTTGCTCATGATATAGCTCTGCTTGTTCAAGATTACCTCTCCACACCTCTGCAGATCCTGTCTTGTCAACTTTAATGGTGAGATCCCATGCCCTTTGCTCACTTATGCTTGGGATTATTGTTAGAAGACAATTTGCGACATACTGAAAAGTATTAAAATTGTCATCAAGAACTATAACTCTTGCTTCTGGATATTTTGGTTTAGATTTTTTTGGATCTAAGACTGTGCCGAGTGAATTAACCATTATTGTCTTTAATAGTTTAATTAAATTAAAATTTCGCCTTTGTTCTTCAATTGAAAAGTATTGAAAATGTCTCGAGCGTGACTTGAACACGCGACCTGCGGGCTATGAATCCGCCGCTCTAACCAGCTGAGCTACCGAGACATGGAAATATTGTAAGGCATTGGTTGTACTTAAGTACCATTTTGAAAATTTATTTGTTTGTGGGCCTCATAAATAGCAATTCCGCATGCTACGGAAAGGTTTAGACTTCTAACACCTTTTTGATCATTGTTTCCAGTCTGTATATTCGGCATAAATATTGATATTAAAAAGTCGCTTTTATCAATAATGGAATCGGGTAATCCTAAATCTTCTCTCCCAAATAGCAAAATATCATCTTGCCTAAATTTAAAATCCTTCAAATATAATCCATTTTTTTTACTAAAAGAGATTATTCTTTTTGTTGATTTTGACGCTAAAAATTTTTCAAAATTCTCATACTGATTAACAGTAACTAAAGGCCAATAGTCTAAACCTGCTCTTTTTAAATATTTATCTTCTAGTTTAAAACCCAAGGGCTCTATAAGATTTAAAGGTATATTAAATGCAGCACATGTTCTGGCAATATTACCAGTATTTTGTGGGATTCTAGGTTCAAAAAGAGCGACTTCCAATTTTAAGTAGGTATTTCAATACTTATTTCATCTATTTTGATTGCTCTGCCGTTTATGGCCAGCCAATTATCTTTTGATATTTTGGTTATTCTCTTTTGAAGTTCGCCGATTCTCTCAATATATGTATTACCAATTTTATATTCAGAGACCAAACTCCAACCTACTTGTTCGCCAACAATAATTGTTATGCTTTTTCTTTTCATTAAGAGACTTATAAGTGAATTCATTTTTGTTGACCATTCATTTTGTTTCTTGCCAATAATTTTCATAACGAATCCACCAATAGAATCTATCAATAATGGACCTTCTTCATCCCTTAATGTATTTAATAGATCTGTCGTTTCTATTAATTTCCAATCTTTTGGCCTTCTTTTTCGATGTAAATTAATTTTATCTTGCCATTCTTTATCATCCAAATTGTTTTCAGATAAGGCAACATATGATAATTTTTTTACCTCCTTAGCAAGATGCTCCGCGAATTCACTTTTCCCACTCTTTGTCCCCCCTGTAATAAAAACTATATGAGATGAATATTCACTAATGTTTAAATCCTTGGCATTCATAAATTCTCTATTATTTAGAGAAATACCACCATGTTGCTAGAGGAATGATTGTCGCAGCAATTAACAAACCTACAACTATATAAGTAGCAGTTGAACTCTCAGTATCTTTTGATCTCATAGTGTTAAAATTTGGATCCACTACAGGGTTGTCAATAGAAGAGGGCTGACTTTTTTCATAATTTATAACAGTCTTCTGCTGAGTAATACCAAAATATTTATTTATAGTATTAATTTCGTTTGCGTATGTAGTCGAAGGGATAAGAATAAAAATAAAGCCAGTAAAGATAAGGGAAAGTATATATTTATTGATGTTTAGGTTCATTTTGAGATGTTTTGGTTAATTATATATTAAAAACCATATGTTTGAGTAATTTTAAATCTACTAAACAATATAATATTTGAATAATTTAATTAGAAATAATATTTTTAAAATATGGGATTCAATGGGAAATCATTAATATCAGTCGGTGTAATACTCTTTATTTTTCAGATAGCAAATTTCATTTCAATAGAAACAATCACTCCAGAGCTTGAAAGAGCACAAGTGTTAGCTGCAATAGCTTCGTTAATTATTATTTTGATAGGTTTTTTATTTAAACAATTCCAACCCATAGCTGGTGAGAAAGCTGTTTTAAAAGGCGAAAATAAGTTCCTCTTCGATAGAAACATGCCAGATGAAGTTATTGATGAACTTGCATGGGGTTCTGAAGCGATATTAACTTCTACAGCAGCAGCAGCAATATTAATCCACAATGATGGCGTTAATATATTGAGGAGGGGTATCACTTCAAGTAATGATTTTAAACCTGGGGAAATTTGTCTGAGATCTATTAAAGATATGAAATTAATATCATTGGCAAACACTAAATTTTATCCTGGAAGAGATGAATTTTATAATTTTTGCGCTGAAATTCCATCTATTTTAGTTGTACCTATAAATAATAAGGCTTTCATATTGATAGGAGGCTGGAGTGCTAAGTGTTTTACGAAGTCTGATGAAAAATGGATTAATAACTGGTCCAAAAAAATTAATAATATTTTCTCAAAAAATAAAATTTAAAAATATATTATCGATTTAACTCTTTTATCTTTTGCTTCAAAGCTTACTGATTCAGTATTTAAATTATAGAAAGCATTTTCTGAGTTTATTTCATATTTATTTTCGCTATTTTCATCTTTAATTATATATTTTACTGGATTGAAAAATTCAATTATGTTATCTGAACTCAATATGGCTTTTCCTGAATTTAAGATGATATTTTGATTTTCAAATCTTATATTTCCCTCTAATAGATAGTTACTATTTTCTATATTCCAAATAAAATTATCAGCATTTAAAATATCCTCATTATTTTTTAAAGTTTTTAATTTAACATTCCCTTTTAGTTTTAAGAGTTTATTATTATCTGATAATGTAGATTCTTCTGAACTAATAATATATTTAGTTTCTTTCCCATTAAGAATATTAATAATAGGTTTTTTTAATTCGAATTTTAATTCAATATTGTCATAACTTGAATTTGGACTGGTAATAGAATATATTTTATCTCCACTTTTAGAGAATATAGTCATATCTAAACTGTCTATTTTTTGTTTAACTTTATTTTCATCAATTACATTTGGGGCGCAACCAAGCATAAATAATTGAAGGAAAATTATTAATCTATAATTTTTGCTCATACTCAAGTTTATTTATGATTGGAGTGGGTTTAGGAAGACTTGAATTGCTAACTAATAATCCCCAAATTAATTGTTTTTTCCAAGGAATTTCCTCTCTGTATATAGAGCCAAGTTGATCATTAATTTTTATAGATAATTCGGGCAATAAAGGTAGTAATAATAATCCTATTATTCTGGTGCTTTCTAAAACGTTATAAATAATTTCTTTAACTAAAGGTAGATTATCTTTCTCTTTTATTAGCACCCATGGCTGATTATCATTCAAATACAAATTTGTATTAATTGCTAGGCTAAGTACTTCATTAGCTGCTAAATCTAATTTGTAGTTATCAAAGTTATAAATATAGTTTTCAACTGCGATTTTGGCAAAATTCTCTAATTTATTTTCACTTAAAATTTTTTCATTATTTGGCACTTTATTATCAAACCATTTTCTAGACATAGATGATGTTCTATTTAATAAATTACCAATTGTATTAGCTAAGTCATTATTGATGATGTCAACAAATCTTTTATCCTGAAAATCTCCATCATTTCCTAATGATATGTCTTTAATGAGGTACCACCTTACAGGATCATTTCCATATTTTGTAAGCAGTAAATCAGGGTCGAGTACATTTCCTAGGCTTTTACCCATTTTTTGTCCCTCTCTTGTAAGAAATCCGTGCCCAAAAACCTTTTTAGGAACTTTTATTTTGGCAGAAATGAGCATTGCAGGCCAATATACAGCATGGAATCTCAGAATATCCTTACCAATTAAATGAACATCAGCTGGCCATCCTCCATTAATTGATTTTTCCAATAAATGTTCTGTCGCATCAGAACTAATGGCACTTACATATCCAAGTAAAGCATCAAACCACACATAAAAGGTATGGTTATCGTAACCAGGGACTGGAATTCCCCATGTAACATTTGTTCTTGAAATAGAAAAATCCTTTAAACCTCTAGAAACAAAATTTATAATTTCATTCTTTCTTTCTATTGGCTCTATAAATGAAGGTTCGTTGATTATTTTCTCGATTTCTTTTTGATATTTTGAAAGCCTAAAAAAGAGATTCTCTTCATTTTTCCATTCTAGATTTTTTTGATGTATTGGACATTTGTATGTTGATGAATTTTCTGGATTATCTTTAAATTCTTCACAACCGACACAATACCAACCTTTTTGAACACCCATATATATATCATCTGATGCTTTTACTCTTTCATAAAATTCATTAACAACAAATTCATGATTTTTTGAACTTGTTCTTATAAATTTGTCAAAGGATATATTCCAATTCTTCCAATTATTATTAAAGACTTTTGAGATTTCATCACAATGTGATTTTGGCGCAATACCCTTTTCATTAGCTGTTCTCTGTATTTTTAAACCATGTTCATCAACACCAGTAATGAAAATAACTTCTTCACCTGCAAGCCTTTTATACCTAGCTATTGAGTCACAAATTATTGTTGTATATACACTTCCTAAATGAGGTTTATCATTAACATAGTATAAAGGTGTAGTAATGACAAAAGTCATAAAGCTTTTTTATTTATACTAACAGATATTATTTAAACTAATAACAACCAATTATATTGATTATCTTATTAATATATAAATTCTAAAAGATTACTATCAGTTATAATATATTTAACTTTATATATTTTATTGCTGTATATTTCTATTGAAACAAAAAGAGTAATAAGTATTTCTAGTGAATAATCTGGAAAATAAACCAAAGCAATATTTTTTTTATGATTAATCCACTTAACGAATATAATTTTATAAAAAGCTTTTTTTTCATTCTTAAAAAATAATTTTAAATACTTTATTTTATCATTTTTAAATATAATATTATTTTCTGACTGTCTATTTTTTGAATAATCAATAATCTTAGAAACTAAATCTTTACTAAGAACTTCATAATTATTAATTTTGTTATAAACTTGCCTTTGTATAATTAAATCAAGATATCTTCTCAGTGGTGATGTACATTGTACATACATTCTAAGGCCTAATGATTCATGGATTCCTGGCTTAGTAGTTATGTAACTTCTTCCCATATATTGTTTTAATATTATATATTTGATTTCACTATCATTATATCTATTTAGTATTTCAGATGGATTGCAGTTTATTTTTTGAATCCTAAATGCAGCCGCTAAATCATATTTATCTATAAATAAACTTGTTACATAACCCATTAATATCATTGATTCTGCAATTATACTTTGTGATATTGTTTTCTCTAATTTAGTTAGTATAATCTTATCCTCATATAATTTAATTTTATTATTAGGACTTTCAAAATTAATTGCTCCTTGTTTCTTTCTAAATTTAATACTTTTTTCTAATAATTTTTTAATCTCAATTAATTCTATTTCTTCTTTTGGTTCTATTTCTAATATTTCATTTGCATCTTCATATGTTAATTGATATTTTGGTTTTATTATTGCTTCAGTTATTTCATATTTATTTATTGATCCGTCTTCATTGAATTCTATTGCTGCACTAATAGTTTCTGAAACTTTATTTTGAGCTAGATTTGCCTTTTCAAGAATATCCTTAGGAAGCATTGGGACATATTGATCAATTAAATATAAACTGTTATTTCTCTTTCTTGCGTTTAAATCAACATTAGAGTCATGCAAAAAGAGTTTGCATGGATTACTAATATGTATCCATAAATTTTTTTTATTTCCTTCTTTTATTTCTAATGAAATAGCGTCATCAACCTCATGTGGATCATCAGAGTCAATAATATATGTTTTTAAATCAGTTAAATCTTTCAAATATTTGAAATATTAATTATAGTACCAACTATATTCAATATGAAATTATCCTTCAGGATTTACAAAGGGTAAAAGAGCTACAATTCTTGCTCTCTTAACAGCTAATGTTAGATCTCTTTGTTGCTTAGAGGTTAAACCTGTCATTCTTCTTGGTAGGATTTTGCCCCTCTCAGTTATGAATTTTTTTAGTAGTTCTACATCCTTATAATCAATAGGATCTCCTGGTTTGATAGGTGATAATTGTTTTTTAAAAATTGAATTAGGCATGATTTAATTTGATTTGATTACTTAATTTCTTTGTGAATTGTCATTCTGTTTAAATGAGGATTAAACTTTTTTAGTTCTAATCTTTCGGTTGTATTTCTACGATTCTTTTCAGTAGTATATCTTGAGACACCATTTGATCTCTTAGGATCTGTGCTTGTCCTAGCTTCAGTACATTCCAGGGTAACTACAACTCTTGTCCCTTTTTTGGCCATTTTAATTAATACTTTATTGTATAATTTTCTATTGTACATCTTCAACAAACTTTTTTGAAGATATACTTATTTCTTTTATCATCATTGATTAAAAAATATATATGAAAATTTCTCAAAATTGGTTGAAAAATTTAGTAGAAATTACTTCTACTCCTGAAAATCTCTCTGAGAAATTATCTATAGGTGGATTTGAGGTTGAATCATTAGAAGATTGTTCAAAAAATGTAAATGGTGTTGTTTTAGGAAAGGTATTATCTGTTTTAAAACACGAAGGATCTGACAAACTTTCAATTTGCCAAGTCGATATTGGTAATTCAAAGAATTTACAAATTATCTGTGGTGCGCGCAATATTAAACCAAATATTTATGTTTATGTTGCTACTGTCGGCGCAAAATTAAATGCAGTTGATTTAACTATTAAACGAAGTGAAATTAGAGGTGTCATGAGTGAAGGAATGATATGTTCACTCCAGGAACTTGGTTTAGAGGACTCTAGCGAAGGGATAGAGATCATTGATGAAGAGTTCGCCCTAAAACATGAATTGGGCACTCCAGGGTCTGACTTGCTTCAATTAAATGATTTTATATATGATTTGGCCATTACAGCTAATAGACCTGATGGAATGTCTGTTATAGGTATAGCCCGTGAAATTTCTGCCCTTTTAGAATCCACCTTAAATTTTCCAGAATTAAACCATAAATATAATATTCATTTACTTAAGGGAATTAAACTTTGTCCAGAGGCTATAGAATCTAATTGCATTTATACAATAAGCTGCATTGATGGAGTAAATGGAGAGAAATTATCGCCAAATTGGCTTAAAGACCGTATAGAAAAATCAGGTATAAAATCTATTAATCTTCTAGTTGATTTGACAAATTATATCCTATTAGAGCAAGGTCAACCTTTGCATGCGTTTGATAAAGATAAATTGTCAAACTTAATTGGTAAGGAAGTTTCTCCAGAAGATTTCTCTGTAAGAAAAGGCAAGGATTACGAAAGCCTTATTTGCTTAGATGGTAGAGAATATGAATTAAATGACAATATCACAGTTATTACTTGTTGTGATAAACCGATAGCCATTGCAGGGGTTATAGGCGGTTTAGAAACTTCTGTGAGTAATACTACCTCATCTATTTACCTTGAAGGCGCTGTTTTTAATCCAGTTACTATAAGAAAATCATCCAAGGCGGCTGGCATAAGAACAGAATCTAGCAGCAGGTATGAAAAAGGTATTTCATCAAAAAATACAATAAGTGCAGTAACAAGGGCAATTAATCTTTTAGAAGAATATTTTTCTATTAATTCACCAATCATCAATACTTCAAATTTAATAAGTAATGAGGATATATTTATTAAACTACGGAGAAATCGAATACATAAAATTCTTGGTCCATTAATTATTAACGATCAATTTGAAAAACGAAATTTATCTGATAATGAAATAGTTGATAAATTAACACTCATAGGTTGTACTTTAAAGAATAAAGAATATGGCTGGGATGTAGCAGTAATACCTAATAGATCTCATGATTTAACAAGAGAAATAGATTTAATTGAAGAAATAGCAAGATTAATAGGGTATGACAGATTCGACTTAAAACTTCCTAATCCAATTAAGCCTGGAAAATTGTCATCAGAACAGTTGGCATTGAGAAAAGTAAAAAATGGTTTTATAGAAAATGGTTTTAACGAGGTACTAAGCTACTCTCTTGTTCCTGAAGATGATGAAAAACTTATAAAGATTTCTAATCCTTTGTTATTAGAAACAAGCTGTCTTAGAGATAATATCTGGAAAGAACATTTGGAAATAGTGAACCGTAATATAAAAGCTGGACAAACAAGTTGTTATATATTTGAAATTGGAAATGTTTTTCAAAAGAAAACTGATGAGTTTATTCAAGAAGAAGTTCTGAATGGTGCGATTTATGGAAATAAAAAATTTGGGAAATGGATAAATTCGGGTAAGGATAACGATCTTAATTATTTCCAAGCCAGAGGAAAGTTAAAGGAGGCTTTATCATCTTTGAACATAAAAATTGATGATAAACCTACTGATTTAATTGATTTTCTTCATCCAGGAAGAACAGCAAAATTATTTATTGAAGGGAAAGATGCAGGTTATTTTGGTGAAATACATCCCAAACTAATATTAGAAAAGAAGTCATTAAAAAAAGTTTATTTATTTAACATAAATGTTTCTAACATCTTGGGAGCTAGTACAAGAAAAAATAAATGGATTCCAATATATAAGCAATACCCAATTGTTCCGAAAATGGAAAGGGATATAAATTTTGTTTTCAGTAAGAAATTTTTAATTAGCGAAATAACATCACAAATAAGAAAAACAGGAAAAAATCTCTTAGAGGAGGTAAATTTACTTGATGTTTTTGAAGATACTAAATTTGGAGATGATCATATAAGTTATACATTTAGATTATCTTATAGAGATAAAGATAAAACATTACTGGACTCTGACATTACATCAATACATTCAAATATTATTTCTAATGTTGAAAAATGTTTTAACACTAAATTGAGGAATTAAATGTATTGCTAATCTCATATGAGACTATAAACTAGTCTATAAATGATTCTTATATAAGATAAATAATAAACCTATAAAAGTAATTAATGTTGTATGATAATGCTCATGATCAATCTACTATCTCTTCTTCTATCTTCAGTGCTGTGGGTTCAAGTCCCTCAGTGGTCAGATGATTGGTCAAAATGTGCTGTTGACATACCAGATGCATCTTGTCACTGGTATATAACTGCACCAGATAATACTTTTGGCGAAGGTTTTGATTGGGCTAGTGCCCCTTGGTTTGATGCTAATGGATTAAGTGATGTCCCTAGTATTGATAGGAAAACTGCCATTGAGAAGCTGCAGTCTAGGTAGTACTGTCTTTAAGGCAGTACAGGAGAACATGAAAAGCTTTGATATCAATACTTTTTAAGCGTTTTTAATTTCTTGGACAATGAAAGGACACAATTTGTTGGTTTATTATTCAATTTTTAATTTTTCCCAAGTTATTAACAGTTTTGGTATGAACCATCCAAATTGGTAAATTAAATTATCTTATATATCTTTTTTGAGACTATATAATAGACTTATGATAAGTCTCATATAAGAAGTACTATACAAAGAATTTTATTCTTCAAAAGTATATTCTATTTTTATTTCATTTATACATAATTATTTTTACCATATATTTGAATAATAATAATTGAAAAAGATTAGAAATTTTCAAATTAGCGGCTATCTTATATGAGACTATTAAATAGACTTAAAATTAGTCTTATATGAGAATTAGTATACTACTTTCTGTATAGATTTTTTAGCAATTGATACGCTTCATTTAATTTTCTCATTTGATCTGTTGATCCTCCAGCATCTGGATGCGTCTCTAAGGCTATTGATTTATAGGCCTCCTTAATTTTACGGAACGTATGAGCGGATCCTGCGGATGTTGATAAATTCAATAATTTAAGTGCTCCATGTACTGTCATTGTTGAGTCCAAAGTTTCAAATGAATTTGATCTATTATTTCGCTTAAATCTACTTATAAACCTTCTCATAAGTGTTGGTATTCTATTTATCAAGTCTGATGTAGCAAAAGGATCTTCTAAAACGCCAATCATTAATAAAACAATTTCAAGGGATGGATTTTTCTTTATCCAGAATGGGCATAATTCTGACATTAATTTATTGGCTGCACTCCACGTAAAGGGTAGATTTTCAGTTCCATCAAGATTTGGCCATATATCCCTTTCAAACCAATCCATCGAAGCTTCTACTACATGATCATTAGGAACTGATCCATATAAGGTTTTCCAATGACTAATTAACTCAATTCGACATTTTATTAATTCAGTTTCTTTAATTGTATTAATTTGAATATCATTAATATTCTCCTTTAATTTTTCACTATTAATACTTCTTCTTAGATTCCTTACTTTTTTTTCAACAAAATTGGGAAGGCTTATGTTTAAGTTGGCTTTTTCTTTAGATTGATTTTTATTTGTAAATCTTTTATTCAAAGATATCTCATTAACTTCTTTTTTTACGTCTGATTTAATTAATACCAATGCAGTATCTTCATCAATATTTAAATTTTCTTTATTATTATTCTCATTAAAGTCTATTTCCTGCTGTTGGTTCTTAGGTAGTAAATCATCTTCTTGAAGAAGTTCTTTAAGTATCTTTTCTATTACAGGTCCTCTTGCTCTAAATCCCCACTCTTTTCGTAATTGATCAAACCTAGAAATCAGTTCCTCAGGTAAATCAATTGAAATTCTTTTTGTATTTGAATTTTCAGGAATATTCAATAATATTATCTTGAATAGTATGGAATTTATTTAATTTTATTCAAAAAAAATTGAAAGTCCATACGAAATATTGTTTTTAAATTAAAACCAATTTATTTTTATGTCACAAGTCAATTAAGTGTCTTTTTATAATAAAAATAAAAATGTTTAATTGTTATTTCAAGTCATCAAAAGAAAAAAAGAGTTTTTATCAACATAAGAAATTAGAAATGCTCAATTATATTAAGGATTCACTTGAACGTAAAATTGCCTCAGTAACAGCATCTATAGAAGTTCTAGAAAGCCAAATAAGCAGGGATAAGGAGGTTGAAGTAACTAACTAGTATTCAAACAAAATTTTCTAGAAGTTTTTCAGGGCCTTCTTTCTTTAAATAATTAATATTTGAATTTTCAGTTACTAATAAGTATCCTGCAAATCCTAAACCGTTAATACTGAAACCATGGATATGATCATTTTTTCTTCTTATAATAGCGATCCATTTATTAGTTATTAAAATATTGTATGGATATATCGGTTTATTATCACTAATAGGGTTCCCAAGTCCTAATTTCTTGCATAATTCCAAGTAAAATTCAAAAAGACATGACGGATTTTCTAAAAAATTAAATTTGGATACAATAATATTTTTTTTAAGCTTACTATCTATATCTTGATATGAGTTCATCTCTAAAAACCACTTTTCTCTAGGGCATGATATCTCACCTTTAGATCTACGCAGAAGTTGAAAATGCCTGTGAGGTTGACTCGCTCCCGCAATTGGAGAACTATTGAAAAACCATAATCCACTAGTATCTTTATTAACTTGTTGGATCGCTCTCCAATCTTTAATATCTAACCATCCATTTTGAGGTTTCCATTCATTTGTAATAAGTAAAATATGACCTTTTTGTACAGGGTACTTATTTAATATTAATTGATGATTATCACCAATTTTATCAATTTCTAGTATCTTTTCCCAAGGACAAAATGGATTTTGCTTAGGACCATAAATTTTTTTTTTATTAAATTTTGAAGTATCGAGTTTCCTAATTATGAAGTCGTCTTTTTCATATAAATCTCTTGTAATAATATCTGTTTTGAGAGGATATAATGATTCATCATCAATTGATAATTGAGTTTGTTCTAGTGCTTTTTTCCAATATATTTCTAAACTCATTTAAAATAAATTTATCATTATCATTTTAAAAAAAAAAATAAATTTGTAATTATTTTTTATTAAATTGATATTCTTTCAATTTTTCCAGAGGTACTGATTCTAAGACTACAATATTCGTTGATTCTAATATGACTTTTGGTGCAAGACCGTCTAATAATGCTTGCTTCCACCTATCAAGACAAATACACCAATGATCACCATCCTTAAGTCCTGGGAAGGAATAAATAGGCATGGGAGTTATTAAATCATTACCTTGTGATTTACTATATTTCAGGAAATTATCATCCATTACACAACATATGGAATGATTCCCTCCATCATTTTTGTCATAGTTGCAATATCCATCCCTGAACCACCCTGTCATAGGTGCGCAACTACAAATCTCAATTTCTTCTCCAAGGACATTTAACTGATTTTGATTATTTATGGTCATAGTTTTTTTAATAATAATAAAACACCAACATTTCTTTAAAAAAGGTTGACGAGTATGGGGGGTAAGGAGGTAATAATTCTAATAAGGTTTTTTTCATTATGGATTGGGACTTTACTGAAAACATTGCATTTAAAGCTCTTTATGAAGCTTTTAAAGATAGTGATGAAACTTCCGCATTAGAATTTTTATCTAGTGATGGTGCTTCATATTATCTTGAGTTAACACAGGATGCCGCGGGTGAGGGACTTGATCTGGGTGATAATGAAACGATGGAAGAACTACAGGAAGAAATTATTGAATATTTAGAAAATAACTAAAAATTTAGCTTAAGCGCTGAAATATTTAGCTTTTGAGTGTAGTGAAATGATAGCTGTAGTACTTTGTTCTGGATGAAGTTGTTCAGATTCATCCATGGTCAAGTTTATTCTTTTGGCATCCAACAATGATAATTGTATGTTTGAATCAGATACTTTTGGACATGCAGGATAACCAAAAGAATATCTAGCTCCTCTATATTTTTGAGCTAGTATTTCTCTATTTTTGTCTGGTTCTTCAGACCTAAAACCACATTCAATACGAATTAATGCATGGACATACTCAGCTAGAGCTTCTGCTAATTGCACTGTAAGTCCATGGAATAACAAATAATCGCTATATTTATCTTCTTTAAATAATTTTTGAGAATATTCGCTAGCAATATCGCCCATGGTTACTGCCTGCATAGGAAATATATCTATTGGTTTATCATTTTTCAAATCACAATAAAAATCAGCTATGCATAAATTATTCCCAGATTTTTGTCGTGGAAAATTAAATTGAGAAATTTTATTTAATGATTTTTCATCAAATAAGAAAATACTATTATCTTTTCTCCCGCATCTGAAAAATCCATAAACTGCTTTGGGTGATATAAGTTTTTTCTCTATAATTATCTCTAACCATTTATCTAACAATGGTTTAGCGTATGAATCCAAATAATTATTGTATTCATCTACGCTTTGGTTTTTCCCTTTTTTTATTTGCCATTGCCCGCTAAATAAAGCTTTTGTATCTAAATAAAATATTAACTTATTTAAATCTATATCAACATCGTCCAAGACTTTCGTTCCCAGGAAAGGGGCTTGAATTGGATCTTCTTCATTTATAAATTTAGATCTTATAAAATTTTCTTTTAAATTTAATTTGGAAGTCTCGTTATTTATGGATATAGATTTTTTAACAGCTTGAGAGTTTGATTTTGATGAGGCTAAATTAATATTTATACCTTCATTGTTAATAAAACCCTCTGTATTTGACCAATTACCCTTTTTCTTATTATCCATATATTCATTCATAAATTTAAGATCAGTGAACGCATCTTTTCCGTACAATATTTTCCCTTTATATATTTTGCTGCAGTCCTCATTTACAAATTTTGGGGTTAAGGCTGCGCCTCCTAATATTACTGGTACACTAATATTTTCATTGTTAAAAGCCTCTAAATTATCTTTCATAAAAGCAGTTGATTTAACAAGTAATCCGCTCATAGCGATGCAATCTGCATTGTATTTTTTTTGTGCATCTATAATTGCTGAAACATCTTGCTTTATTCCTAGATTTATCACGTCATAACCATTATTTGTAAGTATTATATCTACCAAATTTTTTCCAATATCATGTACATCGCCTTTGACAGTTGCAATTAAGAGTTTTCCATTTGATATGTTCTCATCTACAGTTTCCATGTATGGTTCTAAAATTGAAACAGCAAATTTCATTGTTTCAGCGGATTGGAGTACAAATGGCAATTGCATTTGACCTGAGCCAAATAAATCTCCTACAACTTTCATCCCATCTAGTAAAAAGGTATTAATTATTTCAAGAGGTTTATATTTTTTTAACGCTTTATTTAATTGATCCTCTAATCCTATTTTTTCTCCATCTATAATATGATTTTTCAGACTTTCTTCAAGAGTTAGGTTTTTATTTTCTGAAGATGCTTTTTTGAAATCTTGAATAGATAAATCTTGAAAAGCCTTTGTTAATTCTGCTAATGGATCATATATACAAATATCATCTTCAAATTTTCTTTTATCATAAATCAAATCTAAGCAAAGCTTTTTAGTTTCTCCAGAAATTTTTGATAATGGCAAAATTTTATTTGGTGCGATGATAGCAGAATCTAATCCTGCTTTAATGCATTCATCTAAAAATATTGAATTTAGATTAATTCTTGATAATGGTGAAAGACCAAAACTAATGTTTGATATCCCAAGTATGATATGAATATCTGGGAAATTTTCACGAATTTTTAATATAGCACTAATAGTTTCTTTAGCGTTTAATCTATCTTCTTCTATCCCTGTAGATATTGGCAGAGCTAATGGATCAAAAAATAACTCATAATCTGACAAACCACATTCTCTTGTTCTATTAATGGCTCGTTTGACAATCTTATATTTTTTTTCTGAATTCCTTGCCATTCCATCTTCATCAATTGTTCCGACAACAAGACCTGCACCATACCCTAAGGCTAAATTTAGAACTTGATCAAACCTTTCATTGCCATCTTCGTAATTGGTTGAATTTATAATACATTTACCACCAGCTGACTTTAATCCACTTTCCATTTTGTCTGCATCTGTAGAGTCAATCATTAATGGTAAATTTATATTGGTAACTAGTCTTGCAGTTATTTCCTTCATATCATTCACTCCGTCTCTGCCTACATAATCAACATTTACATCAAGAACGTGAGCATTTTCTTTTTGTTGTTGCTTTGCAATTGCAACTAAGCCATCCCAATCGTCGTTATTTAATAACTCCCTTACCTTTTTCGATCCACTTGCATTTAATCTTTCTCCTACTATCAAAATTGAATTGTCTTGTTTATATGGCACAGAGTTATATATTGATGAGGCAGATGGAATAAAACCACTTGAATTTTTCTTACCATTGTTGTGGGTCCTTTCAATATCAATAATTTCATCGATTATTGAAGACAGGTATTTTATATGTTCAGGTGTTGTCCCACAACATCCACCTATTAATTGAACATTAAAGTCATATATAAAATTCATTAACTGCATCTTTAATTCTATTGGCTTTAATCTATAGTGAGCTACACCACCAATATTTTCAGGAAGACCTGCATTGGGAATACAGCTTATAGCGAAGGGAGAATTTTCAGACAAATATTTAATATGATCCTTCATTTGCTCAGGACCAGTTGCACAATTAAGTCCAAGGATATCTATATTAAATGGCTCTAATATTGTTAATGCAGAAGCAATATCAGATCCAACAAGCATAGTACCTGTTGTTTCCATTGTTATAGATACCATTAAAGGTATATCAATATTTTTACTTTCTAGAATTTCTTTTGATGCTAATAAGGCAGATTTAATTTGTAAAACATCCTGACAAGTTTCAATCAAAAGAAGATCAACTCCTCCATCTATAAGACCATAAATTTGTTCTTTATATGATTGCTTTAATTCATCAAAATCTATATGTCCTAAGGTGGGTAATTTAGTTGTTGGCCCAATTGAACCTGCTACAAACCTTGGTTTATCAACTGAAGAGTATTTGGCAGCAGCTTTTTTTGCTATGAATGCTGCATTTTTATTTATCTCATAAGCCTTATCTGCAATATCATATTCATCAAGAACTATTGATGAGGCACCAAATGTATTAGTTTCTATTACATGACAACCTGCTTCTAAAAATGAATTATGAACCTTCTCAACTACTTCTGGCGATGATAAAACAAGGTTTTCATTACATCCCTCTAATTCTTTTCCTCCAAAGTCATCTGCAGTAAGATTTAAGTTCTGAAAAGATGTTCCAGTACCCCCGTCAAAAATAATTAATGGTTTTTCATCTCTATTTAAATAGGTTCTGAAAGATTCCATTTTAAGGTAAAAATTAATTTATTTTAGAGAAATTCTTGTTACCCAATTATCATAGTCTTGAGAACGACCTTCTGTTATTTCTATAAGCTTATTTTTTAATTTATTCATTATTGGTCTTTCACCATTTAATTCACTTGATTCAATTTTTTTAACTGGTGTAATTTTTGCTGCTGTACCAGTTAGAAAAACTTCATCTGCTATTAATAATTCTGTTTTATCAACAGGTCTTTCAATTACATTTATTCCAAAAGATTTTGCTAATTCAATTACACTAGCTCTAGTAATTCCCTCAAGTATATCTTGATCAACACCAGGAGTGATTAAGTCTCCATTCCTTACAATAAATAAATTCATACCACTAGCTTCGCTTACCTTACCACTTGAATTTAATAGCAAGGCTTCATCAAAACCCGATAAACTAGCCTCTGTTTTAGCTAATGAACTAGTAATATAAGCTCCACTTATTTTTCCTCTCAGTGGGAGAGATCTATCTTCTTGTCTAGTCCAACTACTCATTCTACAAGAAACTCCATCTGGAGCTAGATAATCTCCTAGTTCAATACAATAAATAAAGAAATTTGTTTCAATATTGTGTAATCTTGGAGCTATACCTAAATCGCTTGTATATACGAATGGTCTTATATAAATAGGTTTTTCTGGCTTATTTCTTTTTATAACTTCCTCTAAGGCTTTAAAAATATATTCTTCAGAAATATCAGTTAAGAGTAATTTTGCACTTTGAGATAATCTTTTTATGTGTTTATCAGTTCTAAATAAAAGTAATTCTTCTTTATTTGTAGGGTTAGGTATCGCACGCATACCTCCAAATGCAGCAGTGCCATAATGTAGTGCATGAGTGGCTATTGATATTTTTGCTTCTTTGAATGGAATACATTTACCTTCGAACCAGGCGTATGGAAGAAATTCATGCATATTTAATTTATTTAATTAAGGTAAACTTGTTTTATCCTACTTACGTATTCTAAACCTTATTTATATATAAAAATGCACAGGATATTAAATATAGCAGGAAATGAAAAGAATAAGGATGATTTAATTGAGCAACCAGCTGCAGATTTTATTTTCATAACAAGTGTCAAGGCTGATTTAAATCTTATATCAAACTTATTGTTAGAAAAAGAATTTGCTTCATTAAAAAATAATATAAGAGCTTTAGAAATTTCTAATTTAAATTCCTCTGCTCAAATAGATAATTATTTATTAAAAACAATAAATTATGCAAAAGTAGTCGTACTTAGAATATTTGGAGATAAAGGTACATGGAACTATGGAATTGAACAACTTTTAAATTGGCAAGCGGTTAATAAAAAAAGGAAGTTAGTAATCCTATCAGGTACCATTGATCAAGAAATTTCCTTATGTGAAATAAGTAGTATAGATAAAAATATTGCATTAAATATTTCTAGATTACTAAGATCTGGAGGTCTGGATAATTATAGAAAGTTTCTTAATTGTTTAAATTATTTAGTTGTAGATGAAAAATTAATCCCTGATGATTTTTTGAATATTACTTTTTATGCAGATCCCTATTTACATGATTGGAAAAATGAAAGTGGCGAAAAGATAGGAATAATATCCTATAAATCACTTTTTTTAGCTAATGAAATTGAAGTAAACGAAAAACTTAACTTGCAATTACGAAAATGCGGATTATCTCCTAAAACATTTTTTATTTCAACACTAAAAGATCATATTATTCAGAAGAAATTAATAGAAATTTTTAAAAAAGAAGATATTAAACTAATAATTACCACAACTTCATTTTCTTCATCTCAAATCAAAAATAATGAATTAATTGAAAATTCAACAAATATTTTTACTTCTCTTAAAATTCCAATTTTACAGCTTCTTTCTTCTAATAGATCAAGAAAAAAGTGGTTAAATTCATCTATTGGAATGAATTCATCTGATTTATTAATGCAAATAATTATTCCTGAATTTGATGGAAGAATTACTACCTGTCCTTCAGCATTTAAAGAAATAATTTCTAAGAAAAATACACTATATAGTGAAATAACTAGTTACAAAGCTGATCAAGTAGGTATTCGATGGATTTCAAAATTTGCAACAAATTATGTGAAACTTCAGAAACTTAATAATTTTGATAAAAGAATTTGTTTAGTAATAAGTAATTATCCAGTAAAGAACGGAAGAATTGGAAATGGCGTTGGTCTAAATACACCATCTTCAATAATAAATATTCTTAATTGGTTAAAAGAAGAAGGTTATGACCTTGGATCATGTAATTATCCTCAAGATTCTTCCGAATTAATGTCAATGCTTATAAAAACTAGAACTAATGATATTGAATCTCAAAATAATAAACCATTAGATTACTTACCACTTAGTGAATATTTAAAATATTGGAATTATTTAGAAATTGATCCCAAAAATATTATTGTTAGTCGTTGGGGTAAACCATCTGATGCGATCGATCTAGATAATAAAGGCTTCTCAATAAATGGTATTAGATTTGGAAAAATAACATTATTGATTCAACCTCAACGAGGTTATGACGCTTTCACTGATAGAGATATTCATTCTCCCGATCTTCCACCTCCCCATAGATATTTAGCACAATATTTTTGGATTGATAAAGTTTTTAATGCAAATGCTATGTGCCATATTGGTAAACATGGGACTGTTGAATGGTTACCTGGTAAATCTATAGGTCTCAGCAATAAATGTTTTCCAAATATTATTTGTCCAGCAATACCAAACATATATCCCTTTATCGTAAATGATCCTGGAGAAGGATCCCAAGCTAAAAGAAGAACTGCTGCAACAATTATTGATCATTTAACCCCTCCATTGGATAGGTCAGAATTATATGGAAAATATTCAATATTAGAAAATTATTTAGACGAATATTTTGAAGCAAAATTATTAAATTCTAATCGGATTGAAATAATAGAAAATTCCATTTTTGAATTAATAAAAAAAGATTTTAGCGAAATTACATTAAAGAATAAAAATAATCAAATAGAAGAAATTGATTCCTACCTTTGCAAAATTAAAGAATCTCAAATTAGGACAGGTTTGCATATTTTTGGCAATAGGCAGAATGATATTAATGAAATAAATTTATTCTTATGTATTGCTAGAGTACCAAATACGAACCGAATTGGTGTTACTCAATATATATCAAAACATTTAAAACTAGATTTGAATCCTTGGACAAATCAATATGATCAAATGTTAAGTGAAAAGGATAAAAAAATTTTATTGACTTTTTCCAACAAAAACATTTTAAACTTTAGAATGGCTATTGATTTTTTGGAACAACAAGCAAAGTATTTAATATATTTGTTTTTTTACAAGAAGAATATCAATATAAAAAATCTAGAAAAATATAAAAATCAGAAAATAATAGACTATTTCTTTAATGATAAAAAACATAATAAGTATTTTTTATTATTAAAAAAAGAGATTCTAATTCCAATCATTAATTCTTCATATAATGAGAAATTATCATTTATTAATTCATTAAAGGGACAATATGTAAAAAGTGGTCCATCTGGAGCCCCTACGAGAGGTAAAACTGAAACTTTACCCACTGGTAAAAATTTCTTTTCAGTTGATTCGAGAGGACTGCCAACTGAATCAGCATGGAGTGTTGGTTGTCAGTCTGCTTCGCAAATACTTGATTTATACAAACAAGATAATGGAGATGATTTAAAAAATATAGCAATATCTGTATGGGCAACATCCACAATGAGAAATGGTGGTGAAGACATTTGCCAAATACTATATTTATTAGGAGTACAGCCTATTTGGGATGGGCCCTCAAGAAGAGTAGTTGATCTAGAAATCATTCCTTTATCTGTTCTCGAAAGACCAAGGGTTGATGTTACTTTAAGGATTTCGGGAATGTTTAGAGATGCATTTCCACAGTTAGTTAAATTAACTTCTAAAGCAATAAATCTTGTTTCTAATCTTAATGAGAATGATAAATTTAACCCTCTCGCTGGGGCATCAAGGGATGGTGATTCAATTAATCGTATATTTGGTTCTGCGCCAGGTTCATATGGAGCTGGTCTGCAAGAACTAATTTCAAATTCTAATTGGGAAAATATTGATGATTTTGGAGAATCTTTTCTTAATTGGAGTAAGTGGATTTACAGTGATAATCTTGAACCTATAGAGGATAAAAAATCATTAGAAAATGCTCTTAAAAATGTTCAGTTAGTTGTTCATAACCAAGATAATAAGGAACATGATATTTTAGATTCTGATGATTATTATCAGTTTCAGGGTGGATTATCTTCAGCAGTAAAAAAATTGAGCGGTAAATTTCCTGAAATGTATCATGGTGATTTATCAAAATTTGGATTATCCAAAATTTCAAAATTACAAGATGAAATTAATAAAGTTGTTATATCAAGAATACTTAATCCTAAATGGATAAATGGAATGAAGGATAATGGTTATAAAGGAGCGTTTGAATTTTCAGCTACACTAGATTACTTATATGCTTTTGATGCTTCTACTGAAGTAGTCTCAGATTGGTGTTATGAGGAAGTTTATAAATCATGGTTATGTGATCAGGATCTTAGGAATTTCTTTCTAGAGAATAATCCATGGGCTTTAAGAGATATTGCACAAAGATTTCTTGAAATTGTCAATAGAAAAATGTGGAATAATTGTTCATCAGATGTTATTGAAAATTTAAAGAACATAATTATTAATACTGATTCAATAATTGAAAAAAACGAATTCTGAATTATCTACCTAATAGCGAAAGTCCATGACTATCTGTTCCGCATGTTTTTAGCATTGAATATTTATTTGCTAATTTATCTATTTCTGAACATACAAATAAACTAGGATTCCATACTTCATTAAGTTCATAATCGTACCAAACCTCTATTCCATCAATACCTTGTATTTTGGCCTCTGGAATTAATTTATAAAAGGGAATCCTGTATCTCGCTGGATGTGCAAGAAATGATAAACCACCAGCTAAATTAATTGCTTTTATAACTGATTTAATATTTAAATCATTACCTATTGGAGACTCTCCAAGGATGTAAGGATTTAGGTATTTACTCTTTATATCTATTCCCAATCCAATTACATGTACTAAACATCCTAAAATCAAACAATTAATTTCTATCCCCGAAATTAATGTAAAAGAATCTTTAGGAAAATTTTTGAGTATATTATTTTTTTTTATATATTCATGAGCTTTAATTGTATGATGATCGGTTATTGATAAAAATTTCAAGTTATTTTTATAAGCTTGTTCTAAAAGTTCATATGGTTCTAAACTTCCATCACTAAATTTTGTATGACAGTGAAAATTAATATTTTTAGGACAACTATTTTTATTAATATTGGAAGTTAATTTTACTAAGTCTTCCCTATTCATTACTTAATGAATTCTCATTTTTCTTTCTAATCTTTGCATATAATTGTATTGAAGCCAACATGAAAATAATTAGTCCAACTACGCTCCATGTAGCAACACTAGTTGGAAAATTATTTTTAAAAATAACTAAAAGTACAATTATAAATAATAATAAAGTAGGCAATTCATTTAATAATCTAAGGTTTTTTGCTGAAATAGTTGAAGTACCATTATGTAATGAATACATTATTTTATAACAATAAGAATGATAAATTACTAATCCCAAAACAAAAGAAATTTTAATTTGCAACCACTTCTCACTTAACCAACTTGGTTGCATAATAACCATGCAAATAGCCATACTTAAAGCTAATATCATCCCAGGTGTTGTGATTATATTCGCCAGCCTTTTTTCCATCAAGGTGTATTGTTTATTAAAGGCAATTTTTAATTCATTTTCCATATTTTTAGATTCTTCATGATATATAAAAAGTCTTACTAAATAAAAAAGTCCCGCAAACCAAACGATTACACCAATAATGTGAAGTGATTTAAACCAGAGATATGCTTCAGCTGCCAAATTACTAGATTAATTTAAAAATATATATTTTTAATATAGTTATATTTAACAATTTCAAGAAATCTATTTTTCAAAAATTAATTAATATTTATAACTCGTTAAAATATTCATATATATCATTTACTGAATTTTTTCCAAGTCCTTTAACTTTTGATAAATCCTCTTTACTAGCTATTCTTATCGCGTCTATTGATTTAAAATGCTCAAGCAATTCTCTTATCCTTGATGGTCCTAATCCACTGATTTGGGACAATTGAGATCTATTCATTCTTTTAGATCTTTTGTCTCTATGAAAAGATAATGCAAATCTATGTGCTTCATCTCTTACCCTTCTTAATAGAAGAACTCCTTTTTGATTTTCATCAGTATCAAGAGACTTAGTAAATCCTGGAATAAATATTTCTTCATTTTTTTTTGCCAATGAACATATAGTTACTTCTTCCTCAAGATTTAATTCTTTTAATGCTTTAATAGCTGCATTTAACTGTCCTTTTCCTCCATCAATCATTATTAAATCAGGCCAATCTGATAGAAGTTCATTGTCTAATTTACTATTCGTTTTATCATTTAATATTGAAAAATCCCCTCCGCTTTTTTTAAATCTTGACCATTTTTTAAACCTTCTATGTATTACTTCATATATCGAAGCAAAATCATCACTATGTCCTACAAAAACGTTTGGATCTTTAATTTTATATTTCCTATAATCCTGTTTAGAAGGAATCCCATCAATAAAAACGACTTGTGATGCTACAGGGTCACTACCTTGTATATGGCTTATATCATAACCTTCAATTCTTTTAGGTTGTTCGCTTAATTCAAGTATTTGGGCAAGATCCTCAATTGATGATTCATTATCTTGTATCCCATTTAATATTCTATCTAATTCCAATTTCGCATTTTTTAAAACCATTTCTACAGTTTCATGTTTTTTATTTCTTTTTGGGATTAAGATTTTTACTTTCTTTTTTCTTAGCTCCGTTAACCAATCCTCTATGGTTGCTTGTTTTGGCAGTTTATATTGAATAAGAATTTCTGATGGTATTTCTACAGGTTCAACATTCATATAATGCTCTTCTAATATCTTTTGTAAAATAAGATTTTCATCTTCATTATTTAATTTTTGACTATAGCCAATTCTCCCAATGAGCTTACCAGATCTCATTTGGAAAATTTGTATACTAGCTACATTTTTTTCTGAAACTATTCCAAAAATATCTCTATTAATTGAAGAATCTGGTATTGATATTTTTTGTGATTCAGTTAATAATTTTAAACCTGAAATTTGGTCCCTTATTTTTGCTGCATTCTCATAATCTAAATCATTTGAAAATTCCAGCATTTTTTTTTGTAAAAATATTTCTAAGTCATCATTTCTTCCCTGAAATATCATAGATACTTGTTTCATTATTTTTTTATAATCATCAGATGATATAACTTCTTGGCAAACACCTGGACATCTTCCTATTGAATAATTCAAACAAGTTCTATCTTTATAGACTGGCCTTGGTCTTTGTCTAAGTGGAAATATTTTTTTTATCGTAAATAATGTTCTCCTTAATAATCCGACATCTACATAAGGTCCATAATATCTATCTAAATTATTTCTATTTCTTCTTCTTCTTGTAATAAATATTCGAGGATATTTTTCACTCCAAGTTATACAAAGATATGGATATTTCTTATCATCCTTTAAAAGAATATTAAAATATGGTTTGTTTGTTTTAATTAAATTTGACTCTAAATTTAATGCTTCATATTCGCTATCTGTGACTATTATTTCTATTTCAGTTATTTGACGAACCATCAAACTTAATCGGGGTGTTAAATCTGAATAATTATTGAAATAACTACTTACTCTACTGCGTAGTTTTTTAGATTTACCGATATAAAGTAAGTTATTATCAATATCTTTAAAAAGATAACAACCAGATGACTTTGGAATTTCGGATAATCTTGATTTTAATAACTCCTTATTATTAATTAATTTATATTCAATTTTAAAATTATATTTGTTATTTATTTTTTCGATAGAGGAATTACTCATTTATAATGATTAACCTCCATAATTCCAGCCAGTTGAAGATAAATTTAGTGAGTCAACATCATTATTAAGATAAGCAGATTTAACCTCTCCTACAAAAACGGTATGGTCTCCATGCATAACATTTCCAACAACATTACATTCAACACCACCAACACTATCAACTAAAATAGGCAATCCAAGCTCACCTAAATTAAATTCAACAGATTCAAATCTACCTCCTAATGCTTTTTGAGGTTTAAAGAAAACAGCTGCTAGATCCTTTTGATCACTTTTGAGCACATTTAATGAGAACTTATTGGTTGACTTTATTATTTCATGACTAGAACCCTCTGCTCTAACAGCCATTACAACTAATGGTGGGGTGAAAGAACCTTGAGTCACCCAACTTGCAGTAAATCCATTTACTTCATTTTTATCCTCGTCTCTAACGCCACAAATAAATAATCCGTGAGGTATTTTTCTTAATAAGATTTTTTTTGCTTCTAGATTTAATGTCATAATTGATTTAACTAATAATCTTATTTTAACTAAATTTCTTATTCGATCATAATAAATTCATGAAAATTCTTTATCCAGGTACATTTGATCCTTTAACAAATGGGCATCTTGATTTAATAGAAAGGGCTGAAAAAATATTTGGCAATCTAGTAGTCGCTGTTTTAGAAAATACATCTAAAACACCAACATTTACTCTTGATAGAAGAATAATACAAATAAAAAATACTCTTTCTCATTTACCTAATATTGAAGTTATTTCTTATTCTGGTCTAACTGTTGATTGTGCAAATGATCTAAAAGCTAATCTTATTCTTAGAGGCTTAAGAGCAATGAGTGATTTTGAGTACGAACTTCAGATTGCTCATACAAATAAATCTCTTAATAATGATATTGAAACTATATTTTTATCGACAAATACAAATTATAGTTTTCTTAGTAGTTCTTTAGTAAAAGAAGTTGCAAAATTTGGTGGTGAAATTAATCACATGGTACCCCCCTCTGTTGAGAGAGATTTAAAAGAATATTTTAAATAATATTTTTGTTAACAAGATTTCAAGTAATAAAGATCACGTAATAATTTAAAAGCTTTTTCTTTATCAATTTTATTTGAATTTTGGATAATGCTTATAATTATAGGCTTTTCATTTTTATATAAAAAGCCAGATAATGCAAAGACATTTGAAAGAGTCCCAGTTTTGCCAAAAAACTTTCCAGACAATTCACTATTTACAAATCTTTTAGCTAATGTTCCTCTTACTCCCGTAATTGAAAGTGTAGATTGATAAGCTTTAAAATCATTAAAATATCTCATTTTATCTAAAAACAATACAACTAACTTTGTTGTAATTTTATTTTTTCGAGACAATCCACTAGCATCTGCAAAGTATGCATTAGTTGCTGGGAGGCCCTTATTTTCAAGCCATCTTTTCAATTTTATATAGTTATTATCGTTCCATGTATTTGAGGCATTTTTAAAAAGAGATTCAGCCGTA
>QCPX01000017.1:0-24115 GCA_003209675.1 Prochlorococcus sp. AG-442-N07
TAACAAAGAGAATTAATTATGACTTACGGAAATCTAATTAAAAATAAAATTAAATATGCATTTAGTGATTTGTTTGATAGGTTATCAATTGAGAAAAAACTAACGGATGGTCAAATGGAATGTATGCAATTCGGAATTTGTGATTATGCTCCAAGACAAGTTGAGGAAATTCCCTTTTTTCATTATTAATTTGAATTCATTTTAAAAAAGGGAAATTAGCTCCTCCTCACCCAATCAGGAGATCCACTAAACCAGTCAGCAAGATCATCATTTTGGGGATCGAAATGATTTTCAGTTTCTAAACCATCAAGGCCAAGATTTTGGATAAGTCCATTTATTCCATCTGATTTTTGCTTACCATATCTCCTCAAGCTATTAGCTTTCTTAAGCCATGTCCATATAGTTGAATTATGTTTCGCAAACTTTTCTACATAAATTCTTTCTTCCAATGCGACAGGTTCATCTAGTGAAATCCTCTTTACAATATCCTTAATTTTCAAACGAGTCTTGTTGGTTAGAAACATATTTATAAAAGAAGTTAATGTTTTATAAAAGTTTTTTTTATGAATGTCTTGTCTATCTTTATTTCAAGAAAAAGTATTTTTTAGGAGCTTTTCAAGGACAAATATATGTATTTAGCAACAGGTACATTTATTTGGTAAAAAAGACTACTTAATTTGATTTATATAACTTATATAAAAATGACTTCTATATAAGTTTCTCTACATAATTTAAGAATTAATTTATAAAATTGAATAAGGAAATTTTACATTTACAATCAATCTAAACTAAGAGGAAAATAACCCTCTTTTTCCTGACAAAAAACTTTTTATTTAATCACTAATGAAAGGTCAATGGACAAACGTTTATAGTGGGGATTTGCCTCTTAGATCTTGGTGGGTAGATTCAGATAGTGAGTGTGAATATATATCTATAGTTTTACCAGAGGTGTTTGGGATAAATCACTGGATAAGGAGTTTTTCTGAAAAATTAGCCAAACAAAATGTACCTGTATTAGCCTTACCCCTTTACGGTAGAACAGCTCCAAAATTAGATTTATCATACAGAGAAGAAGACTTGAAATTAGGCAGGCATCATAAAAATTTAACCACTTCAAAAAATATTATTAAAGATATTTCTGCAGCTCTAAATTGGGTTAAAGAAAAATATCCAAAAAAGAAAATTTCAATTGTTGGATTTTGTTTTGGTGGTCATGC
This sequence comes from Prochlorococcus sp. AG-442-N07, assembly GCA_003209675.1. Lineage (GTDB taxonomy): Bacteria > Cyanobacteriota > Cyanobacteriia > PCC-6307 > Cyanobiaceae > Prochlorococcus_A. Next base: position 1,218 of record QCPX01000017.1, read on the forward strand.
AGCAGTTATAGCCTCTTCGTTAAAAGGAATAGATAGTACATTTTGTTTTTATGGGGCAGGGGTAACTGCGCCAAGAAAGGATACTAATTTTGCACCTATAGATTTACTGGAAAAAGTTTCCGGAAAATTAAACTTCATATGCGGCTCTTCAGATGATTTAATCCCCACACAAGATAGATTAAAAATAAAAAAAAGATTTAAAAAACTAGATCCTTTAGAAGAAAGATTTATTTATGTCGAAGTTAAAGGAGCTGATCATGGTTTTATGTGCGAGGAAAGAGAATCCTTCCATAAGGATGCATCATTAATTGGTTGGAATTTATTGATGAAAGAATTAAATGCATAAAATTCATGAGAATGATTTTGATCAGTGTATGCACTAATAATTTATAAAAATTCAATACCTTTATAAAAAATATTAAAAAATGGTTTTAGATTAAATAATTTGAAAAGTCAAATCAAGTACTGTCAAAAATGAAAAAAATAAATACTATAGATCTAAATAATTTTCTAGAAATTCAAATTCATGATGAAAAATTTATTCATAGCATTTGTTTTTGCATTAATGCTTATCAACCCTAGTATTTCTATAGCTGCAGAATCTCCCGTTGATGTACAAGAAGTCTTTGTAGGTTCTGAGACTATGGATGGAGATGCTCTTAAATACCCAAAAGGAAAAGCAGAAATAAGATTACAAAGAGTCGAGATGTCTGAAGGAGGGATAGTTCCGCTCCACTCTCATCCAATTCCATTATTAGGAAATGTTGAGCGAGGTACGATTGTTGTCAAAAGACAAGGGATGGAAGATCTTATCTATACAGCAGGGGATACTTTTATAGTTGGTCCAAAGACACCAAAACATACAATGGGTAATGCAAAAACTGATAACGCAATAGTTTGGTTCGCAGCAATAGGAGCAAAAGATGTTCCAATTTTAATTCCCGCTGAAGGATAAATTTTAATCTTAAATCAATTTTTTTGATTTACATTCAAACTAAAATAAGGAGCAGTTAGCTCCTTTTTTAATAGCAAAGTACGCTATCCGCTTTAATTGATTCTTCAACTAGAACATCTGGCATAACAAACTCTGCAGTATATCCATCTAGAAGCTTCTCATCGTAACCCCTAGATTTAGCAGACATTCCTGATACATATATGGTAATTTTTGAATTCTTTAAATTTTGAAGATGTTCGTATAAATCTCCAGTACCTTGACCAACTATTTCACCAGCTTTTTTGCAATTTAATATTTGTACTCCGTCTCCTGCTAGAAAAAGTGTTACTTTATGATCGTTTTTTTCTGCAGTAAGGGCAACCAATAAACCTAAAGTTATTTTATTTTTGGATTCTAAACCGCTGTAAATATGTACTAACACTGTATTGTCGGTAATGATAGACATTTAGTCCTCCCTAAATTTCGTCTTTATATCCTAAATAAATTCTATTTTCATTAGCTGTTTTTTCATGAAACGCTTACTACTTGTACCTCTATATTAATTACGATTGACAGTCGATCTAACCTCGACCCTACTTTTTTAGATAAAGTACCTATATTTTCTTATTGATTTAAAAGTTATTATTTTTGCAAATAACAGGATTAAAAAAATGATGAAACTTGCAATCATTTTCTTACCAATTGTCTTTGCACTTATATGGGCTTTGTTTATTGGGTTAAGAATAAATAAAGTAGAAAATAGAGATGGAAAAAGAAAATTAGTTAATTATTAAAAATAAGATCTAAATATAGAAGTCTTCTTCCATCCTTCCTCTTTCTTGCATTTTTCTTATATCTTCGTAAGTATGCGTATATAGGCTTTCACATAGGGGTTGACGATTATGAAAATTCCAATCGAAATGATGAAAGAAATTAGAGAAAGTGGGTACGATAAAAAGCTTGTATATACCTACATAAGAGAGCTACTAGACAGCGATAAAGAAATTAAAGAAAATAACAATCTAGACCTTGTAGACAATTACTTATTAGATAAAAATTTACAAGAACCTTCTCCTGAGATGCTGATGGCAGCAGAGCTTTTAGACGATTACTTATTAGATAAAAGATTTATGAGAGAACTTGAAGATGAAGAATATGATGCTGCTTAAAAATAACTATTAAATACGATTGACAGTCGATCTAACATAGAGGGATAAAGCCATCTTTTTTATGAATACCTTAATAGTTTCTACTTTTGATTATTCTTATGAAGATTTCGATAAATTTGTAGCCGATTTCCATGAAAAGGAGGGACATAAATATGTCGAAGAATATGAACTCATCAAAGTAAATGACCATAAAAGTCACTTGATACTTAAAGTCAAAGATTTAGAAGGATTTGCTGCTGCTACAAGTACTCCAGAGATGAAAAAGTGGGATAAAGAAAATGGTTATAAAGACATTTGTTATTCACTAACCCCAGTTAAATAAATTGAAACGCTTACTAAGATATAATGTGGTCTGATGATTAAAGATTTAATTAATCATGATTAAATCAATCTTAAGGATTCATGCAAAATATATGAGACCGATTACTTTATTTATACGACAGTTCTGGTGATCGACTCGACCAAGGTTGACCAACTAGATCTTCACTAACCAATGGTCTGCAACACCACGGTAAATTAACTTTTCTAACCTTTACGGAAAGTAAGTTAAGTGATCAGAAATTAAACTTTCGGGATTAATTCTGAACTATCTTAAAAAAAAGTCGTTTGTAAAGCATGAAGAAGTGAGTAATCACTTTTACATTCAAAACTAATTTCTAAGAAAATTCTTAATCTGATTATTAAATAGATCTCCTTTCTGTCGTCACCATTTAAAAAAGACCTGTAAAAGGGTCTTTTTTTATGTCTTAAATTTTATTTATTTACTGTTAATCCACAAATAATTAAATATTTTTATCTCGCTCTTTCGCGATGAGTTAATGCTTTTTCAAAAGTAAAAAAGAAAGTACAAATGCTATTCAATGCAACCAACAAAAGAACTACTGATCTTACATGTTGATTTAATTGAAGTGATCTTTGAGTCATACTTTTAATAATCTTCATTGTAATCGGATGGACTACCAGTTAAAGAACAAACAACTGATTCCTCTTTTTTCATTTCTTTTATTTCCATTATTGGTCTGCCCATTTTCTTAAGAACATCTATATCTTCTTTAGTCTGACAGCGAGCAATTATGTTTCCTTTTTGATCAAAGCAACTGTAGTAAGTCATTTTATTAAATGCAATTTAAAGTTCATGGTTTATTTCAGTTGCAGCAACGCAACCGACTCATGACAACCATATTTTCAATTTAGGTCAGCCATAGATTTAAATGACTAAAAAAACATACCTCTTTCCGTACCTAAATGTTCCTCAAACCGCACACATTAGATACGCAGTGTTTTAGTCAAATCAATTAGAACAAAGAGGTAGTTAAACCAATATAGAAAGGAGAATTTATGAGTGGAGATTTTGAGACTCTTGAAATTAATCAACCAAAAATTAAATATTTAAAACCAGAAGATAATACAGAATGGTTAGACAAATTAATTAATAATATTGAGGTCATGAAGAAGAAGATATCAAAAGATTCTTAGAAATTTAAGAAAGAAACTTTTTTATTTGATCTTTAGTTTGAATGAAAAGAAATTCAAAAAAGAATTTAAATTTTGTATTTAAGGTAACCGCTTTTTTGTGAGCATTATTCAGAATAAGAGTCCGAGTATTTTTTTATGCAAAAAAATTTAGATGAAAATTCTTATGAAAAAAGGATTGAAAATATAGAAAAAGGAAAATCTTATTTAAAAAGTAATGGATTTTTTAAATCAAAATCTAATCTATTCGAAGACATACAAAGATTTATTCATAAAAGGTAATTTAAAAAATATTTTTTACTTTTGATTAATTAAATCTCTCCATAAGCAAGCCATCACATAAAAGAAAGAAAGACTTGAAAAGGATAGGAGAAAAAAAGAATGGCTCAATTTTCTATAACTAAATTAGACCAAATAATCCTGCAGCAAAACCAACAGCCGAAAAGAATGTGAACTCAATCAAATCTCTTGGGGCAGAGTTCATAAATAAACCGATTTGAGTCATGATTTTATGACTTGAGAGAATCTCTTAAATCAAACTTTTCAGCTTTTTCAATTTGACACTCAGTATCATCTTCAGCACATTTGATTTCAGCTTTTTTGTTCATGTGGCTACTACAACCGCCTGCTATAACTGGTAAACCGGTCGTAGCCGTAAAACTAGTTAAACATGCAAAAGCTATATAAGGAAAAAGTCTTTTCATTTAATTGTTACTTTATGTAAACTTATTATGTTATATAAAAAGCTCAAGTGTGAGTAGCTGATAATTCACGTGCACCCTATACCAATCATCTAAAGTGATTTAGCAAAACTATGAGTTTTATATTTATCTGAGTATTTTTACTTATATGTTGAGTTGAAGACTTTAAATAATTAATGTTTGTTTTGGGTTTATATATAAGTCATGGATAAAGAACATTTAATTGATTTAATATCTAATAGCATTATTTCTGAGATTAAAGATCTCGAAGTTAATGAGGAAAAATTGATTGCAAATAATTATTTAAATAATCTGAATTTAAATCAGCTTAGAATAATTTCTAAAGAATTTATTTTGTAATTTTTATTAAATATTTATTTAAATAAATGAGATTTTCTTTACTATCATTTGAATTTTAATAAGTTAATACCTTTTAATATGAATGATTCAGAAGAATTTAAACCTAGCCTTAAACAAATAAATGAGGATATCAGACCTACATGGGAGGATATCAAAAAACAATCAGAAGTTTTAGTTAACAAACTTGGTTGCCCTAGATCATTTGTAGGAGGGATGCTTCATGCAATAGCAAGCGACTTCTCTGATATAAAAACTTGGGAATAAATGAAAAACTTATTACTTACACCACTTTTCAAACTATTCAAAAAAAGCACTTTCCTCTTATCACTGAATCAAAACTCGTGCCCTGTTTTAGATGCTGAAGACATAAAAAAGCAAGAACAGAAAGAAGCTATTGAAAGGTTGTACCCGTAAACTTTTAACAGAAATGTATCAGATCATATAAACGATGCAGCACGGTCCTATGCACCCCCATGCCACCCCTTACTTTCCTAAATAGGAACTTTGCAGGATAATAAATATACAAAAGCGAATTGTATGATATTACATTCACGATTCGTTCACGATTTGCAACTTCCTCCAAATCCACTGATATGACTGAAGAAAAGTTTTGGCTAATGAAAAGTGAGCCTGATGCTTACAGCATTGATACTTTAAAAAATGACGGTGTAACTTTATGGGATGGAATAAGAAATTATCAGGCTCGAAATTTTATGAGAAAAATGAATAAAGGAGATAAAGTTTTTTTCTATCATTCGAATTGTAAACCACCAGGTATTGTGGGACTTATGGAGGTAATAGATCTAAACATTGTTGATCCTACTCAATTTGATCAAAATTCAAAATATTTTGATCCAAAATCGAAATCTGATAATCCGAGATGGGATTGTGTAAAAGTAAAATATATTTCTAAATCAAATAAGATTTTAAGTTTACCTGAATTAAAGATTTTATTTAATGAGGATGAGTTATTAGTCGTAAAAAAAGGAAATAGGTTATCTATATTACCTATCAGAAATGATATTGCAAAAATACTGCTAGAAAAAATATAAAAATTTTTAATTGTCAAAATTCATTGAAAACATATTACCAATGTAGAGTCTCGTTAAATCCCTATTTTGAAATCCTTTTTGCATCAAAAATCCTGCAATAGCAGCTTGCAGTATCCTATATTGATCCCAGTTAGGATGCTCCTCAACGAATTGTTTCATAGCCTTTTGAAGATTTTCTTGAAGTTCACATTTAAAACTTATAACTTCATCTTTTTGGTTTAATACTTTTGAATTTTCGTCGTAATTTAACTCTTTCATCTTAAAAAAACTAATTGAAATTTGAATCTACAGGACTTAGTTTTCTCCAAAATTACTAAATCGTCAACAAGCATTATTAAGAGATAGTCTCAAGTTATAGAATAATGAGAATTAAGTCATGATAAGGGGAGTCATGGAAATCAATTTTGTAAAATTAAATTTTACTTAAATATAAAGATTTATATAAAATCAGAAGTTTTCCACATGATTTAGATCATCAGATATTTTTCTTTAAAATACTGTGGAAAAGTTGTGAAAAATTTTTTTTGGGGAGGGGAAATTTTTTCTAAAATTTCCAATTTTATTTATCTTTTAATCCATTGATTCCCACATGTTTTTTATTTCATAAAATAAATTTTGTGCTATTGGTATCGGCCAATACATTTCGAAGGATCTAGTTTGGTCCTGACTTTCAAAAACAAACCTCAAACTCCATTCTTTTTTTTTTCCCTCTAAGTGAATATACCAAGGTAATTGTTCTAATTCTAAAGTAATAGATTCTTCATCCATTAGTTCATCTTTGATAACTAATAGTTGTTCATTAATTCTTAATAGTAGAAGGTACAGTGAATTGAATTCACTTTTTTGTAATTCGATTGACCAATTATCCACACCAATCAAAAAGCAAAATTTGCCTTTTTTTAAATCTTTAAGTAATCTCCATCTTTTTTGGTCTTTTACCAAAATTAGCCTGGAAGTAAATCTGGTTGATCTTGCTCATCACTTAGTTCAATAATTGACCTTTGAACAGGTTTGATAGTTGATTCTTCTAATAGGCCATCAAAATCATCAAAACGTCTTTGTTTAGCTCTGAAAGCAATTTTCACTGTAGTTAAATATCTATTAGTTGATTTTCTTATCAAGCTCTCACCTCTCTTTGCAAGATCATTAGAATCAATTCCTGCATTATTAGATATGTTCATTAAAAAAAATTTTTACTATTAAGATGTATCTTACAATTTATTCGACCATTTCAAAACATAAATTACAAAAAGAACTTAATTGATTTTAATAAATTTCATATGGAAGAAAGTTTATCTGGAACACTTGCTATCGATTTAGGGAACACAAATACCGTTGTTGCTTTTCAAGATCAAAAAGATATAAATTCTGTTTTAGTTGAAATACCGAATATTACATCTTCTCCAGGAGTTATTCCTTCAGCAGTTTGGTTTGAGGAACCTTCAAAGATTACAAAAATTGGTATTAGTGCTCTAAAGATGAGGGATAACTCAAATTCTGATTTATTTTTTCACTCTAACTTTAAAAGATTAATTGGAAATTCTATTGAAAAAATTAACCAAAAAAATATTTTAAACCCTAATGAATGTGGCGAAAAATTTTTTCAAATTTTGTGGGCAAACATTCCGCACAAGTATGATGTCAAAAGACTTGTTTTAACTGCTCCCATAGATACGTATAAGGGATACAGAGAATGGTTAGTTAACCTTTGCGAGGAAATATCTGTAGATGAAATAGCCCTTGTTGATGAGCCTACTGCGGCAAGTTTAGGAATAAATGTACCATTTGGCTCAAAAATTATGACATTAGATATTGGAGGAAGTACAGTCGATATGAATATAGTCAAAATAGAGGGAGGAGAAGGAAAATCTGGTCCAATAGCTGAACTATTAAAATTTAAAGGTAATGATGTAAGCTCAATTTCAAAACAAAAAATAAGATGTGCTGAAATAATTGGAAAAACAGGTTCAAAAATTGGTGGGAAAGATATTGATCAATGGATAGTTGATTATTTTATTCCAGGTAATAACAATATTAATAATCTTTCTAAGGCAGAAAAAATAAAATGTAAACTCAGCTCATCTGTAATCAAATATGAAAATAAATACCCAATAAAATTATTTACTGCAAAAAATAACGAGAGTGAATTTTATCTTAGTAAAGAAATATTTGAGAAAATACTCATTGAAAATAATTTCCTTAATCACCTTAACTCTTTATTAAAGGATTTATTAAATCAAGCAAGAGGCAAGTTTTGCACAGTTGAAGACTTAAATACAATAGTTTTAGTAGGTGGAGGGACTCAAATACCATTGATTAAAGAATGGATAACAAATAAAATTCCAAAAATTCAAATAAAGTCGCCACCCCCTATTGAATCAATAGCTTTGGGAGCTTTAGCAATGACCCCAGGAGTAAAAATTAAAGATATATTAAACAAAGGGTTATCTATAAGATTATTTAATAAAAGAGAGCAAAAACACTTTTGGCATCCTATTTTTTGCAAAGGACAAACATGGCCAACGGAAACACCCTTTAAACTAATCCTTCAAGCCAGTAAAAACAATCAGAAAATATTCGAAATAATAATTGGAGAGACGCAAAAAGAAAGAGCATATGATGTTATTTTTGAAAATGGATTACCAAAGTTATCAGAGATTCAAAATGAAGAAGAAATTATAAAATGGGACAAAAAACCACTCCAAATAGCATTAAAGAATAAATCTAATATTGGAGAAGATACTTTAAAGCTTTTTTTTAAAATTACGAAAAATGCTGATTTATTTGTTAAGTGTTTTGATGTTAAAGATGAATTTTTTGGAGAATATAATTTAGGAAATATCTTCTGAAAGATAGCTATTCAAGAAAAACTCCTTCTTCATTATCAACATTATTTAAACGTAAACTAATACTTTCTATTTTACTAGTTGGCACTTTTTTACCACAAAAATCTGGCTGAATGGGTAATTCTCTATGACCTCTATCTACCATTACTAATAACATCACCCTTTGAGGTCTCCCCCATGAATATAAAGCATCCATTGCAGCTCTAATTGTTCTACCTGTATAAATTACATCATCTATTAAGAGAATTTCGTGTTTCTCAATAGGAGTTGGAATATCTGCAGCTTGTATTAGGCGAGTTCCAACTCTATTTTGGTCATCTCTATAAAAAGTTGGATCAATTGTTCCTTTTCTAACTCTTAAACCTGTTCTAGAGAATAATTCCTTCTCTAGCACTTCGGTGAGCTCAATTCCTCTAGTCGGGATACCAACCAATAGAAGGTTATCCAGTTTTTTTACTTTTTCGATAATTTCGCAAGTTAAACGCGAAATAGTTTTTCTAAGCTCTACTTCAGTAAGTATTACGATCTTTTTTGTCTTCTTGGACATGATTTATCAAGAAATAAAATTAATCTAATATTTTCATAAATTAGCAAAAGCTAACTATGTTAAATATAAATTGTTAAAGAGTAACGTTTGAAGCTAAATTTAAGGTTGGATCAGTTAAAAATGAATTTGATCTAAATATGTCAAAGATTAGCAGCAAAAATATAAAAAGATTAAGTGTTCCGCAGAGCCCTGTAGTTCTTGCAATACTAGATGGATGGGGATATCGAAAAGAAAAATCAGATAATGCTATAAAAAATGCTAAGACACCAATCATGGATTCATTATGGCATGCTTACCCCCACACCCTAATTAATGCTAGTGGTTCAGAGGTAGGTCTCCCAGATGGTCAAATGGGAAATTCAGAGGTAGGGCACCTTACCATTGGTTCGGGAAGAATAATACAACAAGAACTTGTAAGGATTTCAAATATTGTAAAAAATAAACAATTAGGCTTGGTAAATGAGTTAAAAGAGATGGCTGATTCACTTAAGAAAAATAATTCTACTTTGCATATCACGGGATTATGTTCAGATGGAGGAGTTCATAGTCATATCGATCATTTATTAGGTTTAATAAAATGGGCATCTGATAATAAAATTAAGAAAGTTGCAATTCATATTATTACTGATGGAAGAGACACTCCTGCAAAAAGTGCCTCGAAATATCTAAATCAAATAGAATCATGTATAAAAAAATTTAACGTAGGCGAAATAGCTTCCATTTGCGGAAGATACTGGATAATGGATAGAAACCTTTTATGGGATAGAACAAAAAAAGCATATACTAATTTGACGGATCCAGATATTCAAATTACAAATATTGCTCCAAAGGATTACATAGAAAAAAGTTATGCCAAAAACATAACCGATGAATTTATAGAGCCCATACGAATGACTGAAAACTATCTTAAAGATGGGGATAGTTTGATTTGCTTTAACTTTCGTCCCGATAGAGCAAGACAAATAGTTAAATCCCTTTCGGTCAATGAATTCTCAGACTTTGAAAGAAAAAATTATCCAAATCTAGATTTTGTTACTTTTACTCAATATGATCCGAACTTTCCAGTTAAAGTTGCATTTCCTCCTGAATCACTCAATAATTTTATAGGCCAAATAGTCTCAGAAAACGGACTTAAACAATATAGAACCGCAGAAACTGAAAAATATCCTCACGTAACATACTTTTTCAATGGAGGAGTTGAAATTCCTTTACCAGGAGAAGAGAGACATTTGATTCCATCTCCAAGAGTAGCAACTTATGATATGGATCCCGAAATGTCTGCGGAGCAATTAACTATTAGTTGCTCTAAAGCAATTAAAAGCGGGAATTATGCTTTTGTTGTAATCAATTTTGCCAATCCTGATATGGTTGGTCATACAGGCAACATGGATGCAACAATTAAAGCTATAGAAAAAGTAGATAAATGTGTAGGTCAAATAGTTAATGCTACTGGAGAAATGGGCGGAAGCATTGTGATTACAGCCGATCATGGTAATGCAGAGGTAATGAAAGGACCTGAAGGAGAACCATGGACAGCTCACACAATAAATAAAGTTCCCTTAATTTTGGTTGAAGGTGAAAAAAGAAAAATACCAAATATGGGAAATGAAATTAATTTAAGAGAGAACGCGGGATTAGCAGATATTGCTCCCACTTTATTGCAATTATTAAATCTACCAATACCAAGAGAAATGACAGGCAAATCGCTTATTCAAGAAATTGAATTAAAGGGTTATAATAAGGTCGTTCAACACGTTTAAAGTTAATAAAAGTCTTTTAAGCAATGATTCAAATTATTAGTTGGATTTGGGTATTTTCTGGAGTTCTTCTCATTCTCCTAGTTTTACTTCATAGTCCCAAAGGTGATGGAATGGGAGGAATAGCCGCCAGCGGAAGCTCTATGTTCAACAGCGCAAGTAGTGCGGAAGCCTCTCTAAACAAAATAACTTGGACTTTTTTAGTGATATTTTTGTCTCTCGCAATTATTCTTAGCGCTGGTTGGATTTCATAAAAGTTGAATAAAAAAGGGACCATTTTGAGTGATCCCTTTTAAAAATTAATTAAAAACTATTTTTTAGTTAGTAATCGAAGTCGCCTCCCATACCTGGGGCCCCAGCTGGAGCAGCTGAATCTTTTTTCTCAGGTAAATCTGCAACTATGCATTCGGTGGTTAGAACCATTCCTGCTATTGAAGCTGCATTTTGTAATCCTGAACGTGTAACTTTTGCAGGATCAACTATACCAGCAGAGGACATATCTACATATTCTCCAGTAGCAGCATTGAATCCATCATTAAATGGTTTAGTTTTTACATTTTCAGCAATCACTGCTCCATTGGAACCTGCATTCTCAGCAATTCTCATAAGAGGAGCAGTAAGTGAAGCTTCAACAATGTTAGCTCCAATTAATTCCTCTCCTTCTAAATTTTTATCAGCCCATTCTTTTAGAATAGGAGATAAATGAGCGAGAGTTGTTCCTCCTCCAGGTACAATTCCTTCTTCAACAGCTGCTTTTGTTGCATTAATAGCATCCTCAAGACGAAGCTTTTTATCCTTCATCTCAGTTTCAGTAGCAGCTCCAACCTTAATCACTGCTACACCTCCAGCTAATTTAGCCAGACGTTCTTGAAGCTTTTCTTTATCATATGAGGAATCTGTTTCATCCATTTGCTTCTTAATTTGATCACATCTAGCTTTAACTGCTTGCTCATTACCTTCAGCAACAATAGTTGTAGTCTCCTTATTGATAGTTATTCTTCTACCAGTTCCGAGCATATCTAAGGTGGCATTCTCTAATTTCAACCCTGCATCTTCAGTAATAAGTTGTCCATTAGTTAAAACGGCCATATCTTCAAGCATGGCTTTTCTTCTATCCCCGAATCCAGGAGCTTTAACTGCAGCAACATTTAAGACGCCTCGTAATCTATTGACAACAAGCGTTGCTAAGGCCTCTTTTTCAATATCTTCTGCAATAATAACTAGTGGTTTACCAGTTTTAGCTATTTGTTCCAAAACGGGAACTAAATCTTGGACTAAGGCAATTTTTTTATCAGTCAGAAGGATATATGGCTCATCTAAAACAGCCTCCATTCTCTCTGTATCTGTTGCAAAGTAAGGAGAGATATAGCCTTTATCAAAGCGCATACCCTCAGTAACTTCTAATTCAGTAGTCATTGATTTTCCTTCTTCTAAGGAGATAACACCTTCTTTTCCGACTTTATCCATAGCATTGGCAATCATTTGACCAACTTCTTCATCGTTTCCAGCAGCAATAGTTCCACATTGAGCTATGGCATTGCTATCACTGATAGGTTTGGAATTCTCTTGAATTTTACCAACAAGAAATTCAGTCGCTTTATCAATTCCTTTTTTCAAGGTAATTGCATTAGCTCCTGCAGCAACGTTTCTCAACCCTGCTTTAACCATCGCATGAGCTAAAACAGTTGCTGTTGTAGTACCATCTCCAGCTGCATCATTAGTTTTTGAAGCGGCTTGTCTAATTAAAGCAACACCTGTGTTTTCAATGTGGTCCTCTAATTCGATCTCTTTAGCGATTGTTACACCGTCATTGATAATTTGTGGAGCACCAAATTTTTTCTCTAGTACAACATTTCTTCCTTTTGGTCCAAGCGTTACAGCTACAGACTCAGCAAGGATATCAATTCCTCTCTCGAGCGCTCTACGAGCTTGCTCATTGTAAATAATTCTTTTAGCCATGTTTAGGCAGTGATTTAGTAATAAGTTTTAATAATTTTTGAAACAAATATTTTAGCTTACTACAGCTAAAATATCCTTTTCTGAGAGCAAGACATATTCATCTCCTCCCAATTTAATGTCTGTGCCAGCATATTTGCTGTACAAAACTTTATCGCCAATACTCACTTCTGGAGTTTGTCGAGAACCATCGTCATTAAGTTTGCCAGGGCCTACCTGAGCAACTTCTCCTACCTGTGGTTTTTCTTTAGCTGAATCAGGCAAAAGAATGCCCCCAGCAGTTTTTTCCTCAGATGCGGAAACTTTAATAAATATTCTATCTCCCAGTGGTTTTACTGTAGAGACTGTAAGTGAAACAGCTGCCATAGATTAATGGAGGATCATGATTGAGACGCTTCGCGTCATAAAAATGGAAAGAGAAATTCTCTATCCGTATCATCAACAACATAATCTGCAAAGCGGCAATTAAACCATACTTAAACTGTGCGGGTGGCCGAACCCATTTAACGAATCTACCCATGAGGTGGTAGTATTTTCGGATTATGAGCTGTTAAATCAGCTATTCATCACCAATCAATAAAAATGGTAGCAACTCCATCAACTTCTTCACAAACAAAAGGCGTAGTACGTCAGGTAATAGGTCCAGTTCTAGATGTAGAATTTCCAGCTGGGAAATTGCCCAAAATATTAAATGCTTTGAGAATTGAAGCTAAAAATCCAGCTGGACAAGACATAGCGCTCACTGCAGAAGTCCAACAGCTCTTGGGTGACCATAGAGTAAGAGCAGTTGCAATGAGTGGCACGGACGGCCTTGTAAGAGGCATGGAGGCAATCGATACAGGAGCACCAATATCCGTACCTGTAGGAGAAGCAACTTTAGGAAGAATATTTAACGTCTTAGGAGAACCAGTAGATGAACAAGGTCCAGTAAATACAAAAGATACTGCTCCAATTCATAGGGCTGCGCCTAAGTTAACTGACCTAGAAACTAAGCCAAAAGTGTTTGAAACTGGTATTAAAGTTATCGACCTTTTGGCTCCTTACAGGCAAGGAGGAAAAGTTGGATTATTCGGAGGTGCTGGTGTCGGGAAGACAGTTCTTATTCAAGAATTAATTAATAACATCGCAAAGGAGCATGGTGGAGTTTCAGTTTTTGGTGGTGTAGGGGAAAGAACTAGAGAAGGGAACGACTTATATGAAGAATTTAAGGAATCGGGAGTCATCAATGCAGATGATTTAACTCAATCAAAAGTTGCCTTATGTTTTGGACAGATGAATGAGCCACCTGGTGCAAGAATGAGAGTAGGCTTATCAGCTCTTACAATGGCCGAACATTTTAGAGATGTGAATAAACAAGATGTCCTACTTTTTGTTGATAACATTTTTAGATTCGTTCAAGCTGGTTCCGAAGTATCTGCATTACTCGGAAGAATGCCTTCAGCTGTTGGATACCAACCGACTCTGGGAACTGACGTTGGTGAATTGCAAGAAAGAATTACATCTACATTAGAAGGGTCAATAACATCTATCCAGGCTGTTTACGTACCTGCTGATGACCTAACAGACCCGGCTCCAGCTACAACCTTTGCTCATTTAGATGCTACTACCGTGCTTGCTAGAGCTCTTGCGGCTAAGGGAATTTATCCAGCAGTTGATCCATTAGACTCGACCAGCACTATGTTACAACCATCAGTTGTTGGCGATGAGCATTATAAAACAGCTAGAGCTGTCCAATCAACTTTACAAAGATACAAAGAACTTCAAGATATTATCGCAATTCTTGGTTTAGATGAGCTTTCTGAAGAAGATAGGTTAACAGTCGACAGAGCCAGAAAAATTGAAAAATTCCTCTCACAACCTTTCTTTGTAGCAGAAATATTTACAGGAATGTCTGGTAAATATGTAAAATTAGAAGATACCATTGCTGGTTTCAATATGATTTTATCAGGTGAATTAGATGATTTACCAGAGCAGGCATTTTACTTAGTTGGCAATATTGATGAAGTTAAAGCAAAGGCTGAAAAAATAAAAGCAGAAAAATAAATACTTAAATATATATTTAACCTTCAATAATTTAAAATTAATGGCAATTTCTCTAAAAGTTTTAGCTCCTAATAAAAATGTTTATCAAGGCGAAGCTGAAGAAGTAATCCTTCCTAGTACTACTGGTCAACTTGGTATACTGCCAGGCCATATCTCTTTAGTTACTGCTATAGATATTGGCGTTTTAAGGCTAAGAATGAATTCCCAGTGGAAATCAATAGCTCTTATGGGAGGCTTCGCTGAAATTGAATCAGATGAAGTTATAGTTTTAGTAAATAATGCTGAAATTGGTTCTGAAATTAATGTTCAAAATGCTGAGCAAGATCTTAAAGAAGCAAAATTAGCAATTAGCAAATTTTCTGAAAATGAAAAAAATCCAGAGAAAATTAAAGCCTTGACTGAGGTCTCAAAGGCTGAGGCTAGAATTCAAGCTGCAAAGAACTAATATTTAAGCGGTTCCACAAAAAGTTACTTCGGGGAACTTTAATTTGGCTTCTTCTAATTTTTTTGTCTTACCTTCTTCTTGCCAATAATTTATCACTTCAGTAGCTTTATTCAATATCTCAACTCTTTCGTTATCTGTAATCCAACCTTTATTCTCAAGTTCACTTTTTAATTTTTCCCAGGCATCATCCCTTGGCCAAAAATAATAAGCAGTTAGAGGGCTTGGGCCTCCACCTACTATTTGATCCACTGCTAAAGCCACATTATCAGGCAACCATAATACTTTAATTATGAACCTTCCTTCGTCAGGTTTAGGAGTATAACCAGTTGGTACGCCATCTTCGTCAATTGTGGCGGCTGCTAATACAGCTGTGGCACCCATCATCCCTGAATTAGGAGAAGAATTTTGAGATTTTTGGGAATCACTGCTTTTTTCCTTTTTATCTGTTGAGTTTTGATTTAACTTATCTGATGAGGTCATCCACTTTTTTATGTTTAATAATTAATTTATCAGTTTATGGTCACATTTTGATCAATTTAATCAAAATTTCTAGATTTTAGTTATTGATGCCTGTCTAACAGGATTTTTATCTATCATGAGATACTTCATAAAAATCATAAATAGTAGCTTCCAATGAATCCCAAAGATCTTTGGGGATATCGTTTTCCTCTGCAAACATGCCAAGCTGACTAGCTAAGCCTCTTGCTTGAGAGAGTTTTGAATCATACGAATCGGACTTATTCATTTTGAGCTTTAAACTTAATAAAAAATAAATCTATTATCTAGATAAGTCAAATTTTAAAATTCTAAATCAGAAATTTCTTTTAATGCCGCAATACTTAAAACTTCTGGGTTTGAATCTTTGACCAGGACATCATCTTCTATTCTTATACCTATACCTTTCCATTTCTCGTCTATTGGGGGTTGTCCCTTAGGGACAGGAATCCTATCACTTATATAAATCCCAGGTTCTACAGTAAGGATCATTCCATTATCTAATGGAACTTCATAGTCCCCCATTCTGTATGCTCCAACATCATGAACATCTAAGCCGAGCCAATGTCCAGTTCTATGCATGTAAAGATGTTTGTATGATTGATTCTCTATAATCTCCTCAGTGCCGCCAGACAATAAACCAATTTCTTTTAAACCTTCTATGAGAATTGTTAAAGCAACATTATGAACAGCACTAGAATTAGATCCCTTTACGGCACTTTTAATTGCATTTTTCTGCGCACTCAAAACAATTTCATAGATAACTTTTTGTTCATTAGAAAATTTACCACCTATTGGAATGGTTCTTGTTATGTCTCCGTTGTAATAATCAATTAGTGAGCAGCCAGCATCCACCAACAATAAATCTTCTTTCTTCAATGGTGAGTTATTTGAAGTGTAATGCAAAATACAGGCATTATCTCCTGAAGCAACAATAGAATTATATGCAGGTCCTCTGGCCCCTTTTTCCAAAAAGAATCCTTCTAGAAGACCCTGAATTTGCCTTTCATTTTTCTTTGATGAAATAGATTCTCTTACTAGTTCATGAGCTTCTGCTGAAATTTGTATAGCTTCTCTCATTCTGTTAATTTCAAATTCACTTTTAATTAATCTCATCTCATTTAAATAAATCTCTGGAGATTTTATAGAGTTTGCTCCAATACCTGATCTTGATCGATTTTCAAGTTGTTGTGAAAATATCTCGAGTACTATTTTCTCAATTAATGGATACTTACCTATGGAAAAAACAAGTTCATCTGAACCATCTATATAACCTGGAAGTAAATCTCTTAGTTCAGTTATTGAGTGAGCCTTATCAGCCTTAAACTCTTTTTCTGCGCCTTCTAAACCCCATCTAAAGCCATGCCATACTTCACTTATAACATCTTTAGGAGCGACAAACATAATAAATCTCTCTCCCTTTGGCTTATGCGATAAGAAAAGAGCAATTGCATCCGGCTCATCGAAACCAGTTAAATACCAAAAATTACTATCTTGTCTAAAAGGGTATTCGCAATCGGCATGATGCTTTACAAGATTAGCTCCTGGGATAATGGCAGCTTTTCCATCTAATTTATTTAAGAAAATTTCTCTTCTTTCTTCAAATACTTTATGGTCAGGTTCAAACATAAATTGTGTATTGGCGTGTTTTAAAAAAAAATGGAAGAATGAATTAAAACAGATTTAGTACCTAATCTACTTTAATGGAACCAAGTGTTTACGGTTTATTTTTACTTATAGTAATTATTTTAATTGGATCAGCATGTTGTTCGGGAGTAGAAGCAGCTTTTTTAGCCGTAAATTCAATTAGAATTTTAGAAATTGCCTCAAAACAAAAGCCAAAAAGTTCTGCAAATCAACTTCTAAAACTTAGAAAACATCTTGGAAGGACGCTAACTGTAATTACAATTACTAATAATGGATTTAATATAATTGGCAGTCTTATTTTAGGAGTATACGGAGCATTGGTGATTAATAGCAGTTTTGGTTTAACCCTGTTTTCAATAGCTTTTTACATACTAGTTGTTTTAGTAGGAGAAGTACTACCAAAAGCTCTTGGTACAAGATTTTCAGTTCAAATAGCACTTTTATCTGTTCCCATCTTGGGAATATTAAATACTTTAATGAGGCCATTCTTGATATTAATTGAACAGATATTTCCGGTTATTACAGCAGAAAACGAAATTTCAACTGATGAAGAGGAAATTAGACAAATGGCAAAAATTGGAAGTCAGAAAGGTTTAATAGAGGCTGATGAGGCAGCAATGATATTTAAGGTTTTTCAATTAAATGATTTAAAAGCTAAAGACTTAATGACACCTAGGGTATCGGCACCTTGCCTTGATGGGTCTTCAAATCTTGATGAAATTTCAAAACTTATAATGTCTGACAGTTCTCCATGGTGGGTTATTTTGGGAGATAAAGTTGACAAAATACAGGGGGTAGTAAAGCGTGAAAAAATGTTGGCAGAGTTAATTAATGGGGAAAATAAAAAATTATTATCAGAAATTTGCGAACCTGTGGACTACATTCCCGAAATGATTAAAGCAGATCAATTATTAACTAAATTTGACAGGAATCATAAAGGAGTGAAAGTAGTAGTAGATGAATTCGGAGGATTCGTGGGAATTATTGATGCAGAGGCTGTGTTATCTGTATTAGCCGGTTGGTGGAAGAATAAATCATGAAACATTTTAAAATTAAAGAAAATTATTTACTCTTAAAAAAATGGTGGGAGACTATTGATCTTACCAATTATGAAAAAAGTTTTCTTAATAGAGAAATAATTTCTTTTAATCAACAACTTTTAAGACTCAAAGAAAAAAAAATAAGAATTAGCGCATATGGTAAATCAGGTGCAGGAAAATCTTCTGTTTTAAATTCTTTATTAAAAAAAGACATATTCAAAACAGATATAATTAATGGGACCACAAAAGAAATACAATCGGAAACTTGGACTCTTAAAGATCAAACACTAAATGGTGTAGAGTTACTAGATTCTCCAGGATTTGATTTCTGCAATATTAAATTCCCGGATAAAATTTACTCTTACATAAATCATTCAGATCTTATTCTTTTTATAGTTTCGGGAGATTTAAATAGAAATGAGTTAAACGAAATCAGCTCTTTTATAAAAGATGGAAAAAAAATTATTTTAATTTTAAACAAAATCGATCTATTTAATAAAAATGAATTAAAAGAAATAATTGAAAATATAAAGTTTAAACTTCCAAAAGATTTAAATATTCCAATAATTATTAACGATGAAAACAATGTTCAAAATTACATAGGAAAATTAATAAATCGATATGGTGAGATACTATTAACTCTAAATTCTATTCAATCAGCTGACAAATTGTTTCTGCGAATAAAAGAGCAAAGATTGAAAAGAAGGCAGAAATTAGCTCAATCAACTATTGGTAAATTTTCGACTATAAAGGCATCCGCAGTAGCTCTTAATCCCTTTATTGTATTTGATGTTGCTGGTAGTTTCGCACTAGATACTGCTTTGATTAACGAATTAAGTAAAATTTACGGCTTAAAGTTGAAAAGTGAATCTACAAGAAAAATATTTAAAAATATATCCATTAATAATTTATGTTTGGGAGTAACTCAAGTTGGAGTCAATACCTCTTTCAACCTTATTAAGAAAATAATTCTATTAACAGCTCCTTTCACTAATGGGCTTTCATTATTACCCTATGGACCCATAGCAATTATTCAAGCAGCAATCGCAGTCCATTCTACAAAAATTCTAGGTAAATTAGCAGCAAAAGAGATATTTATAAAAAGCAAAGCTTCTTTTATAGAACCTGCTATTATGATCCAAAATATGAATTTTAATGACCCTGAGATTTTAAACCACATAAATATTTATTTTTCAAATAGAAATTTAAATAATAATTTTGTTAGCATTCTGCCTTAAAACTTATATGGGAAAAAGAATTGCATTATTTGGTACCAGTGCAGATCCACCTACCATTGGACATAAAAAAATACTTGTAGAATTATCCAAAATATATCCTTTTACAATTGGTTATGTTAGTAACAACCCCAACAAAAAACACATAGAGGACATCTCAATTCGGAGCCATTTATTAAAAACTCTTATTGAAGAATTAGATAATCCTAAAATTTTATTTAATCAAAGTGTTAGTAGCCAATGGGCATTAGAGTCAATTAAAAAATGTAAAAGAATTTATGAATTAAATAATCTAGATTTTGTTATTGGGAGCGATTTAATTAAAGATATTTTTTACTGGAAAAATTTTGATAAAATTACTGATGAGGTTAGTTTTTTTGTAATTTTAAGAGAGGGATATCCTGTTGAATCAAATACTTTTAAAATGTTAGAAACTTATAAAGTGAAATTTAAGATTTCAAACATAAAAATTCCAAACATTTCAAGTTCTAAGGTCAGATCAAATTTTAATTATTCTAATTTACCAACTTCATTAATAGATATTGTTAAAAAGAATAATTTATATGAATCCACTAAATTAGTTGAATGAAGTTTTTACTTGCTCAAATTAATCCAGTTGTTGGTGATTTAGAGGGTAATGCAAAAAAAATACTTTGTATTGCTTCGAAAGCTAGCTCAACTTCTGCTGATTTAGTTCTTACCCCAGAATTATCACTATGGGGATATCCAGCAAACGACCTACTTCTAAAAAAAAGATTAATCAAAAATCAATATCAAATTCTTGACAAATTAGCCTTAGATATTAATAAAAAATATGGAAGATTGAGTATAACAGTAGGGATAGCTGAAATGATAAATGATTCTTTCTTCCCAAATCTTTATAATTCTATTGCATTGCTTGAGCACGGTGAGTGGAAAATAATTGCTCGCAAAATTATTCTTCCCACCTATGAAGTATTTGATGAAAAAAGATACTTTAGATCAGAAGAAAAAGTTTCCGTATTAACAAAAGAAATTAATAATAAAACATGGCGACTTGGCTTTACTATATGTGAGGATTTATGGGTCAACAAAAATATAGAAGGTAGAGGAATTCATAAAAAGAATCCTATTTTTGATTTAAAGAAAAAAAAAGTTGATATCTTAGTGAACTTATCGGCCTCCCCATATACCTTCAAAAAGTTAGAGCTAAGATCCAAAGTTTCGAGTTTTGCTGCTCAATATCTTCAAGTACCGCTGATATATGTAAACCAAATTGGAGCAAATGATAATTTAATTTTTGATGGAAATAGTTTTATTCTTGATAAGAATGGATCTAAAATTAAGCAATTAAAATCTTTTTCAGAAGACATCTCCAGTTGGCACATTAAGCAAACAAAACCTCAAAAAAATAAATTTGAAAACTCCGAAATGTCATCAATTTTTGATGCATTAGTCCTTGGTGTTAAAGATTATGCTCAAAAATGCGGTTTTAAAACAGCTTTAATTGGATTAAGTGGTGGCATTGATTCAGCACTAGTTTCAGCAATTGCGACAGCTGCTCTTGGCAGTAATAATATTTATTGCGTCTCAATGCCCTCTAAGTGGAGCTCATCTCATTCAAAAAGTGATGCGAAAGATTTAACGAAAAGATTAAAAATAAATTTCGATAGCATCCCAATTGAAAATTTGATGAGCTCTTTTGAAGAATCTTTTATAAATACCATATCTTTAGAGATGGCTGAAATAACAAATCAAAATATTCAATCAAGAATCAGAGGAACGCTTCTGATGGCTTTAGCAAATCAAGAAAAGCATTTATTACTTTCAACAGGAAATAAATCAGAGCTAGCTGTAGGATATTGCACACTTTATGGTGATATGAATGGGGGATTATCGGTAATTGGGGATTTATATAAAACTAATGTTTTTAAATTATGCAATTGGCTTGATAGTAAAGATTCAATTAATCATAGAAAATCATATTTGTTAGATACTAATGTAGATATAATTGGAGAAAATATACGTACAAAAGCTCCAAGTGCCGAATTAGGTCCTAATCAATTAGATACTGATTCTCTCCCTCCTTATTCTATTTTAGATAATATTCTCAAAGGAATTATTGAAGAGAAAAAAGATTTACAACAACTTGAAGAAGACGGTTATAAAAAAGATTTAATTTTAAAAATTATCTCACTCATAAAAAAGGCGGAATTTAAGAGAAAGCAGGCGCCTCCAATCCTAAAACTAAGCAGTCAATCATTAGGAAGTGATTGGAGAGTTCCCATAGCAATATCTTATTAATCACTATAAGAACTCTGTTGGATTTTTTTTAAAGGCCGTTTAACAGAATCTAGGTTGATACCTTTTTTTATAGCAAGAATTATGCCTGCAGCTTCTAAATAATTATCAACTTCAAAAAGATTGGGATAATTATAAAACTCATTTGTCACTTTTAATGTATTTTGATTTTTTACTGAGATAATATTTAAACCTTTTTCAATCCCTGCTAGTACTGCTTCTCCACCTAATGCACCATTGGGAACAACAATAGATTCAATCTGATCAGGGTGTAGTGAGATTGATTCATTTTTAGCAGGCAATTCAACAATGTCAGGTGCATTGCTTAACCCAATCAGTACTGATGGTAAAAAGGTGTATCCTATTTCTTCTGCAGCTGCACGAGGATCTAAATTTTCATTCAATTTAATTGGATTTAAAGCAGGTGCGTGAGCACAGGGAACTTTTAAAAATTTGCTAATTAAATGACTTATAACTGCTTCGACTCCAGCAATAGGATCAACCCCTTTACCCTCTCGATAGATATTTGTATCTAAAGAATCTTGATCATCTGGAAATTTTGCCACAATTGCTATTGCCGTAACTCCTTTTTCTATTAAACATTTTCCAGCATCAATTAGAGTATCAGGATTTTCAATTGTGCCACCACTGATTATTGAAGAGTCAGAATCAATAACTATGTTTAATGGCTTTTTTGTAATCACATAAGAATGAACATTAATCCCTAGAGTAGAAACACATGCATCAGCAACTTGTAAGTGTCTTACTAATATATCTTTTTCCATGGCTGAATCAAAAATTATCCCAATTTTCTGTTGCTTTACTCTTTTTAAAGCGATTTCTCCTTTAACAAGTCGGTCTAAACTATAACCCTCCACATAAAAAATATTTTTATCTTTTTCAGCGAGAGTACCGCCA
>QCPX01000018.1:0-24049 GCA_003209675.1 Prochlorococcus sp. AG-442-N07
TAAAATTCAAATAAATGAATACTTAATAGTGAGTAACTATAGGAAGGGAATAATTCTAGCAGGAGGATCTGGTACAAGGTTATATCCAATTACCAAATCTATAAGTAAGCAACTTATTCCCATTTATGACAAGCCAATGATCTTTTATCCATTAACAACATTAATGTTTGCTGGGATCAGAGAAATTTTAATAATTACTAATCCTGAATATTTAGAAAACTTTAAATCTTTATTAGGTAATGGTTCTCATCTTGGTATTTCAATAGAATATTTAATTCAAGAGGCTCCTAATGGATTAGCAGAGGCATTTCTTCTAGGTGAATCATTCATCGGAGACTCACTCTCGGCATTAATATTGGGTGATAATTTATATCATGGTCAAGGTCTTAGAAATACATTAAATCAAGTCTCATTAAATGAAGAAGGTGCATCAATCTTTGCCTATAAGGTCAATGAACCTGAAAGATATGGAATAATTGAATTTGATTCATCATTGAAAGTTATTGGTATTGAAGAAAAGCCCAAAATACCTAAAAGCAGATTTGCATGTACTGGTTTATATTTTTTTGACCGTACTGTAGTTGAAAAAGCCAAAAGTTTGAAACCTTCAAAAAGAGGTGAACTTGAAATAACAGATTTAAACAATCTTTATCTTAAAGAAAACAAATTATATGTTGAGCCACTTGGCAGAGGAATGGTTTGGCTAGATACAGGCACTTTTGATTCTTTACACGAAGCCTGTAGTTATATAAAGACAATTGAACATCGGCAAGGTTTGAAGGTTGGATGTCCAGAAGAAGTTGCATGGAGATTAGGATGGATCAATGATGATAGGCTGGAAAAACTTGCAGACAATTATTTAAAAAGTGGGTATGGTAGTTATCTAAAAAAAATATTAAATGAATAAATTTGTAAATCATTTACATTACAATAATCACTAACTAGTTAGTAGGGGTTTCAACCTTAGTTAAAATAAACAATCTATAAATAGCTAATATTTATGCAAATAAAAGAAATTTTAGAAGGAAAAAAAAACATACTAATTACTGGTGGTTTAGGTTTTATAGGATGCAACCTCATAAGAAGTTTACTTATAAATTCTGAAGTAAATATATTCAATATTGATAAAGTGGGCTACGCTAGCAACCCTAATTCAATAAAAAACCTTTTAAGAGAAAATCCTCAATATGAATCAAGATATAAATTTTTTAGAGAAAATCTTACTAATAAGGAAGAAATAAAAAAAATAATTGATCATTCTAATCCTGACTTGATTATGCACCTTGCAGCTGAAAGTCATGTAGATAAATCAATAGAAAGTCCTATAGATTTTATTAACAGCAACATATTAGGTACATTTAATATTTTGGAAGAAGCAAGAAACTTTTACAATAAATTAGTTGGTGATAAAAAACTTAATTTCAGATTTCATCACATAAGTACTGACGAGGTTTTTGGGTCGATAATTAATAACCGATTTATGGAGGAAAGCCCTTACAGGCCTAACAGTCCTTACTCAGCATCAAAAGCATCTAGTGATCATTTAGTAAGGGCATGGAATAAGACTTATGGACTACCAACTATAATCACAAATTGCTCAAATAATTTTGGTCCATGGCAATTTCATGAAAAATTAATTCCACTTACCATAAATCAGGCAATTAATAATAAGAATATTCCTCTATATGGTGATGGATCTAATATAAGAGATTGGATATTCATAGATGATCATGTAGAGGCTTTGATAATTGCCGCAAATTTTGGCAAAAGTGGATCTACTTATTGTATTGGATCTGAAAATGAGAAGACGAATAAAGAAGTTATAGAGTCAATATGTGCATTATTAGATAAATTTTGTGTTAAAGATTATCCACATTCCAAGTTAATCAAATTTGTAAAAGATAGACCTGGGCATGATAAGCGATATGCAATAAATCCAAATAAAATAAATATGGAACTTGGTTGGTTTCCAAAATATTCTTTTGAAGAAGGATTAAAAAAAACAGTCCTCTGGTATTTGAAAAATATTAAATCAAATTAATTTATTTAGAGAATATTTTATTTTCTATAAATATTATCAATCCAGTAAATAACTTCTCTTATAGAAAAATATTTATTTTTATAATATAAATAATCATATATTTGTTTTATGAATAAATACTGATCGTAGGTATTTACATCCAGAATAATATCAGGTCTTCTAAAATCAATTGGGCAATTTATTGTATTAACTGGGGCGAGTTCAGGGTCGATAACTTCTTGAGTATCATAATTATAAAAATTTAGATGAACGTGCTCTCTCTTTTGTGGGTCTTTATATTTTTCACTTACATATTTTAAAAGGGATGTACTAAAAATTTCAATGCCTATTCCATCTGGATAACCTGAGTTGTTTATTTGAGCCAAATTTGATGAAAATCCTTTTTTTTCTAAGCTCAAGTGAAAAGAAATCATTTTATCTATTTCACTGGGCTCTGGTATAGGATTATCTGCTGGAAGTCTACAAATGTAATCAGTCTTATATAAATTTGCTGCATTTAAATATCTCTCTACCAAATCCTCTTCTGAACCTTTGAAACATTTTATTTCAGCGTCAAGAGCAATTTCTTCAAGTGGTCTATTTTGATCATTATCAGGAATAGCAAGAATAATATCATCTAAATTTTTGCATCTTTTGACTCTTTCTATAATTCTATATACTAAGGGTTTACCAGCTAAATCAAATAAACTTTTTCCAGGCAATCTTGATGATCCCATTCTTGCCTGTATGATTAAATCAATTTTATTCATAAATATAAAAAATTAATCCTATTAAGTTTGTTATTAGTACTAAGAGATAAATATACTCTACTGTTTTTTTCTGGCTAAAACCTATAGACATTAATTTATGGTGCAAATGAGATTTGTCAGGAAAGAATGGAGATTTATTTGATATTAATCTTGACAAAATTACTAAAAACATATCTGCTACAGGTAAAGAAATTAACAATAAGGGAATAATAATGTTAAATCCAATTACATCTCCATTAGAAATTAAATTATTTTTAAATAGAAGCAAACTAAAAATAGCTAAACTTGACCCAAAAAAATATGAGCCAGAGTCTCCCATAATTATCCTCGCAGGGTATTTATTAAATTTATAAAAACTTAAACTTGCACCTAATATTGTTGATAAAAAGATAATAAATTCATAATTACCTTTAACAAATGAATAAATTATTAAGTTTATATAAATTATTATATTTACACCTATAGCAAGTCCATCACATCCATCTATCCAATTAATAGCATTCACTATCCCAACCAGCCACGTCGAAGTTATGATTAAAGAAAAGATTGGGCTTAGCGTAAAATTTATATCATTTAGAGAAATATAAATGGTTTCAATTCTAATTCCTTTTAACCATGCAAAAAAGGAAAAAAGAAATTGCAGTATTAATCTTAAGAAAGGAGATAATGAAAATATATCATCCAAAAATCCAATCACGAAAAACAATGTGATTATTGCAAAAGCAATAATCACATTTTCATTATTTATTATCGTAAAGTAATTAATATTTAATATATTTAAATCAAAAATAGAAAGAAATATAAAAGATATCAGTGTAGAAAAATAAATTACAAAACCACCAATTCTTGGAATAGGTTTATTATGAATTTTCCTTTTAGAAGGGATATCAACCAACTTAAACTTTAATGCAAATTTTATAACTAAAGGAGTTAGGATTAAACTGATAAATCCTCCTAAAAGAAGAGGCAATAAAATTTTTAAAAGATAGTTTAATTCCAAATTAATTAAAGTTTTAAATATGAAAGATTGAATGTATAGCTAAAATAATATGATACAAACTACTTGCCTTTGAATAATTATTACATGGAATCATATTTTCCGTTAAAGAATCAATCCACATACCTTTAGGACATTTTTCAATAAATTGAAAAAGATTCTTTATTGAGTTCTCAAAATTCAAATTAGCCAATATTTGTTCCTCTTTATTATCATGTACAGAATTACTTAAAAAATGCCAAGCCTTTAAT
Source organism: Prochlorococcus sp. AG-442-N07 (assembly GCA_003209675.1). Taxonomy (GTDB): domain Bacteria; phylum Cyanobacteriota; class Cyanobacteriia; order PCC-6307; family Cyanobiaceae; genus Prochlorococcus_A. Next base: position 4,039 of record QCPX01000018.1, read on the forward strand.
CTTTCAGTTTGTGGCCATAACTTTATAGACTTATTTTTCATATTAAAATATCCATCCAGTTCGCTTATTACTAACTTGTTTTTCAAAAGTCCTTTACTTTCAGCAATGAATATTAACTTCTTTGCTTTATTTGTAAATTCTATTGAATTAGATAATTTCCCCCATCTCAATAAAAGCCATCCCCACTCATAATTATGTCCTGGTTCTATAATTTTCTTTATTTTATTTTGTTCACTATTCCAGTTAATGTCAAAATTCTCAGATAGAGACCCATCTTTTCTATCAATTAATTTTGTAGAAGCGAGCAGAACCATTTCATATGCAATTTCCTTCCACTTCTCATACATTTTTTTATTACCAATTAAAGTTGAAGATCTTATCCATTCAATTGCTGCTTCAAATAAGTGCATATGAGGATTTGAATTCATAGAAGAATTTGGATCACTAAAATACCCAAAAAGATTATGCTTGCATTTTTGATTTAACCAATTTAAAGATTTTTTTGTAATTAAAAGTGATTTTTGTCTAAATTTCTTTATTAAAGCTACCCGAGCTAAAGCTAAAAATAAAAAAGAATAGTCATATAAATCGATACCTTTATCAACTACTTTTTTTTGCAAATTAATGTTTTTAAAAACCTGGCCTTCCTCAGTTATTAAAAATTTCTCTAGAAAATTTAATCCATGTTCTACAATATCCTCATAAGGTCCATCCCAACCTAATTCTTTTGCCAATATAAAAGAGTATATTTGTCTTGCTACAAGTCTGGTTCTTCTTGGCAATAATATAGGGTTTTTTTCATAATCTAATGCTTCAAAAAAACCCATGTTTTTATCTAGCCCTCGATAGTACCAATTAGGTATGGCATCATTTATTATCCATTCCTTTAAGTGATTTTTTTTTGACATAAATTATATATATTTTTAGATTATGAATGAAAACTTTTTACAAACTATTTTTTTTTCAATTATATATTATTGGTCAAGATTATAATCTTTATAAGATTTAGATATTAAAGTTTAGTAATTTTTGATATGAAAAAAATATTATATTTTTCAAGATTTAATGATTTAAATTTAGCTAGTAATAAAAAATCAATTAAATTTATAGAAATCTTCAATAAGGCAAAATTTGAAACTATAAAATTTGGCATATCAAAAGACTTTTTCATTAATTCTTATAAATCAGAAGGGGGAAATTATTTTCAATATTTTTTAAAATATCTTATTGAGATAGTAAAATTATCAATAAGTTCTTTAATTATTTTCAGGAAAGATACTTCAATAAGTACAATATGTTTCGTTGATATATTACCTGATACACATTTCCCAGTATTTTTAATATTAATTTACTCTAAATTATGGAATCGCAAAATAAAAATAATAGCCGATATCGAAGAAAACATTGAGGTCGATAATGTAAATATATTATTTAAGATTTATTCTTTTATTAGTAAAAGAATTTTTATTCCAGATATTGTATTCCTTATAAATCCCAAAATAAATATATATAAAGCCTCAAAAAACAAGATTATTACTCCAGGATTGGTATCTGAAAAAGATATAGAGGAGATTAAAAGAAATATTATTAATCAAAATCCTAATATGAATATTTTATTTTCATCAAGAATTGATAATCAAAGAGGTATTTATAAATTCCTAGATTTACTATTCTCATTAAAAAAAAGTGACTTAGAAAAAATTAAAAGCAAATTCAGAAAAATCTATTTAACAGGTTATGGGAGCATTTCTGAGATCTTAAAATTTAAAAATTACTTAAATTCTAATTCCAAAAAATATGACGATTTAAAAAGCCTTTTAAAGGTTGAAATAATGTCTAGTGAAGAAAGATATAAAGAAATATTTTTTGGATCAGATATAAATATAAGTTACGTAGAGAATCAATCTTTCCTCAACAATAGTTTTCCATCAAAAGTTTTTGAAGCACTTTTGAATAAAAAAATTATTATAAACTATGGCAAATTACCAATGTTTGAAAATTATAAGAATATTATCAATATTGAAAGTCTGAATAGGAATGAATTTTTTAAAGTATTAAATTTTATATATTCTCAAAAAAAGACATTAAATTCTTATTCATGTGAGAATTCCAATTATTTAATTGAAAATTATAGTACTTATAAAATTTCAAAAAAATTAGAAAAAATGATCTTTTAATAAGAAATATGTTTTTTATTGCAATTACGCTTTTAATTTTTGGTTGTTTTGCTCCTGAAGGTGATATATCAGGAGTGAAATATGAATATTTCTTTTATATACCAGTATCTATTTTATCTTTGTATCTAGGGATTAAAGATATTTTTAATAAAAGTCTAAACAAAGCAAATTTATTAATTTTATCATTATTTTTTCTAATAAATATATTACAGATTTCCATTTTGGATTTTAATTCCAAATTACTTTTTCTTGCTTTTTCAACATTCCCACTTACATATATATACGGTTTCAAAGTAGGCAATATATTAAATTTACAAAACAAATTAAAAATAAAAAAGATACTCTTATTTATAAATATTCTTCTGTTTTATTTTTTAGTAAGAGCAAATTTAAATATTGGCCAAACAACTAATGATATAGATACTGTTAGCGTCGCTGGGCAAGCATTTAAAAGAGTAAGCGTTGGAAGCTTTGAATCAAATTCTTATGCTGTAATGCTTGTTGGTATATTAATCTTTTTGTTAATATTAAATCTAATTTCCAAAAATATATATAAGTCAAATAAATTTCAAGATTTTAGCTTAATTTTTATTTCATCCATAATATTTATTAATTTATTACTAACTTTTTCAAGAACTTCATATCTTTCATTAATAACGACATTTATTGTTTCAGCAATCAGTAGAGCTAAGCTAAAATTTAAACTTTCTACAATAAAATCATACTCTATTTGGCTTATTTTAATAACTACAATAAGTACCTTTTTTTATAAGTTTTTAAGTTCAAAAATATATATTTTAAATTTTATTCTTGAAACAATAATATATAGAGCTCAGTCAATTTTTAATTTTTCAAGTAGTGAAAGAGTATTTGTTTGGATTACTAGATTAAAACAAGCCTTACAATCTTCTGAGTCGATTATCTTTGGACAAGGATATTTTTATTCTGCAGATAATACAGTTATCTCTCTTATATCTACTTTTGGATTTATATTGGGAATTGTAATTTATGTATTGTATATGTATCCCTTTATAAGTTTCTTTATAAAAATTTTTTCTCTCTCGCTTAGTAATAAGATAAATAAAATTGAAACCATATTTTTTATTTTATTACCAATAACTATTATTATATATTCATTAACTGGTGATATTATTGCTCAAAGCAAATCATTACCGATTATATTTTTTACATTAGGGACCTCAAATTATTATATTTTAAATAAAGAATATGAAACTCGAATTTGATGACAAAGAAATAGTTTTCCTTGAAGATTTTAGCTTAAACACAATGGGAGGGGGACAGAGAATCACAGCAAATATGATTAATTACTATAGGAAAAATAGAATTATTATTTTTCATATAGGAAACGCAAAAATTTTCAATAACCTAATAAAAAATAAAAATGTTTCTTATAAAGAAATTAAAATTCCATGGTTTTTAGATAGAAGATCATATTTAATAATTTTGATTTATAAATTATTCTTTAAAAGATATAAAAACATAGTTGCTAATACTCGCATGACCTCATTAGCTTTGCAAATAATCGGTTGTTTCAAAAAAAAAAGAAGATATATCATATTACAACATTTATCTCCAAGATATTCTTTTACTTTGAATTTAATATCAAGATACTTTAATCAGATATCTAATTGTGAGCATATTCTAGTAACAGATTTCCTAATGAAAAAATATAGAAATTCTAAACTAATTCCAAAATCACAAAATAAAAACTGGTCTGTTTTAAATGAAGTTAATGTGAATTTACCAAATAAAAACATTTCATTAAAAAATTTTCCGATATTAGCTGAATCTAACATTCAGATTCAATCAGAGAAAAAAACAATAACTTTTGGATACTTAGGTTTAATAAATAGTAAAAAAGGCATTTTTGAATTAATAAATTTATTTAATAAAGTTCAAAAAGACAGAATTATCCAAAAAAAGTTCAATATAAATTTATTGATATTCGGTGATGGTCCTTTAAAAGATGTCTCTAAGTTAAAGGAATTAATAAAAATTTCTAAAATTCAAATTAAATATTTTGGAAGAGTTGCAATATCACAAATGGTTTACAAAAATTTTGATGCTACTATCATTCCAAGTTGGGACATTGAAGAAACATTAAGCTTCACAGCTCTTGAAAGCATAAAATATTGTAAATTTACCCTTTTGGCCCCAAATGGTGTTTTAAATAATTACATAGATAATTACAAAGTTCTAAAATTTAAAAAATCTACATTATCACTTAAAAAATTAATTAATAAAATTGCAGCATATTTATAAATTCAAAAAAAAATAGTTAATATTGATAAAAATAAATTACTGATGAATTACATTAATACTAAAGGCGTTGCTACATGGAATATTGCACAAAAATTAATTGTGGGAGGTACTGGACTTCTCTCTAAAAGACCTACAAGATATTCAGGTGCCAAATGGCCCTGTTACTACGAAAAAGCAAGTGGTATAAAAATTAAATCTATTGATGGGATATGGTTTAAAGATTTTTCCGAATTTTCAATAGGTTGCAATTTATTGGGTTATGCCCCTAGAAGCCATTCTAAAATTGTCTCTCACTATAGAAATAGTAGCCCGCTTTCTTCATTATGTTCCAGATACGAACCTGAACTTGCCTCAAAATTAAATAAATTCTTAGATAGAAAACTCTCGTGGAAATTCTGTAGAGGTGGCGGGGAAGCACTTTCAGTAGCAGTTAGGTTTGCTAGAACATTCTCTAAAAATAAGAAAATTTTAGTTTGTGGTTATCATGGTTTTCATGATTGGTATTTGGCATCAAATTTGAATTCCAACAATTCTCTTGACGGCATTTTTTTAGAAGGCTTAAGCATTAAAGGCATTCCTGAAGAGTATAAAGATACAACATCGGCCATTAAAGACCTTTCTAAAGAAGCCCTTTTAAATTCAATCGATAAATTTAATCCAGGAATCATAGTTTTTGAATCAGCAAGATATGAGAAATTAGGTGATGATTTTTGTCATATCCTAAAAACTTTCCAAGAAAATGGCGGCATTTTGATATCTGATGAAGTGACAAGTGGTTTTAGATTCAAAAATAAGTTAGCTTGCTACCAAATCGAAATTGATCCGGAGATTATTGTATTAGGGAAGTCATTAGGAACTGGATATGCGATTTCAGCAGTTGGAATTCACAACAAATTCCATATGAAAGCTCAAGATTGTTTTTTGAGTAGTACTCATTGGACTGAGGAAATAGGTTTTAAGGCAGGTATTAAAACAATTGATGAGTTTACAAACTGGAACAAATTTTTTGAAAAACTTTCAAAAAATGCAGATTATTTAAAAGATTCAATTGAATCTACATTTCTTGAAGAAGACCTTAATTTTACTATAAATAATATTTCTACCATGATAAAGTTTTCAGCTTCATATGGTGATTTAAAAAATAATGAATTTTTAGCAATATTAAATTACAGAATGCTGAAGAGAAAGTATCTAATATCATCAACAATATACCCGACTATTAAGCACAGCATAAGAGAAATAAATTTATTTAAGAAAAACCTTAAAAAATGTATAACTAGTATTAAGTTAGACTATAAAAATAACTTTGAGGATTTAAAGTTAGAGCTAGCAAGACTGGGAAAGCTTGAGCAAGGTTTTGCAAGAACACAAAAGTTATGAAAAATATATGCCTTGTACAAGCAAGACTTGGTTCAAAAAGATACCCTCAAAAAATCATAAAAGAAATAACAAATGAATTAACGGTTTTAGATATTTTATTTAAACGACTTTCAAAAAGTTTATTAATAGATGAAATTATATTCTGCATACCCAACTCTTCTTCCGATGATAAATTAGCAGCCTTTTTAGATAAAAGAAACATTAACTTCAAGAGGGGTCATCCTGAGAATTTAATGGATAGATATATTACTAGTTTAAAAGATTTTAATGATTGCAATATTATTAGAGTTACTAGTGATTGTCCTTTAGTAGATCCATTCTGGATTGACAAATCTATTCAAACTTTTCTAGAGAAGAAATTAACATATTGCTCAAACTATACACCAGCCAATTTATCTAAATTTTGTAATGGAAGCGATATTGAAGTTTTTTCTAAAAAGACATTACTTGATTTGGATAGAAAATTTACAGAAAAAAAAGACAAAGAACATGTTACTTTCCCATTGTGGGACGGAAGATTAAAAGTTAAGAGCTTTAATATAAGTTGTTTTTTAAAAGAAAATATTTCTGATATTAGAATTACTCTTGACTATCCAGAAGATTTAGATGTTTTAAAAAAATTAGGCAACAACTTAAATCTCTTAGAAGCAAATCTTTACCAAATTGCAAATGAATACAGAATGCAAGATCTTAAAAATATAAATGGCATGCATACATTTAATGAAGGGTGGATATAAATGGAGACTCTAATAGTTCTTGGTGGTTCTGGTAATATCGGTATTAGATTATTAGAAAATATTCAAAAAAATAATATCTTTAACGAAATATATGTTCTTGATATTAATATCGAACCACTATTTTTTCTAAAAAATAACAACAAATTTAAAATTATTAAATCAGATATAATTTTTGAAAATTACCTTGAATCTATTATTTCTAAAAATAAAAATAATAAATTCAAAATAATTAATTTAGTAGCAAAAGATTATCCCGTTACAGATTTTGGACTCAGTAAAGAATTTAATAGTCCATTTTCACTTTCTACAAGAGATTATATTTCAAGCCTGCAAATTACTGTAGGATCAACATATAATTTATTACATCAAATTAATAAAATAAAATCTTTTCAAGTTGATATTATTTTAATAAGTTCAATTTATGAAAATCAATTACCTGACTCATCTCTTTATTCTGATTCGGAAAATAAAATTTTTAAGCCCATAGCGTATTCTTCTGGTAAAGCGGCCCAAGCACCATTATTAAAGCAAGCTGCAAGAATTTTAGGGCCTTATGGAGGAAGATGTAATTGCTTATCTTTTGGAGGTATAAAAGGAGACCAAAATAAAAACTTCATAGAAAAATATTCAGAGAAGACACCTCAAGGTAAGATGATAGAAATGGATGACGTAATTAAAATGATATTGTGGCTTTTTAATGACTCCCCAAAATCAATAAATGGAGAGAACATTATGGTGGATGGGGGATTTAGTTGTTAGTAAAGCTATGAGAGAAAAAAAAATTTATATTATTGGTGGAGGCCCTGCTGGGATGGCTACGGCTTATTATCTGGCAAAAAGAGGAATCAAGTCTATTGTCTATGAATTAAGAGAAAATCTTGGTGGAATGTCAAGATCTTGGATATGGAATGATTTTATAGTTGATACTGGTCCACATATATTACATACTCCTGATAAGGAAATATGGAATGAATGGCAAAGTCTTATAGGAGAATCTCTAGAAAGTGGTTCTTATTACTCAGCCAATTACAAAAAAGATGGGGAGGGTTTTAAGTTATTTGATTATCCTCTAAATTTGAATCAAATTTTAAACTCTAATTATTGGGACTTAGATACTTTAAATACTATAAAAAAAGAAATTAAAGAAACGCCTAACTTTAAGAAAACTTCTAATGCAGACTCTTTTAAGAGTTATATTGATGGATTAATCGGAAAAACATTAAGTAAAGAATTCTTTTATGATTACCCAAAAAAGGTTTGGTCTATTTCTCCTGATGATATGCTTCCAGATTGGGCCCCAAAAAGAATTAGGAGATGTAGCAATAGAGAAACATTTTTCAACGACCAATTTTGCGGTATCTCTACAAAAGGGAGTGGCTATATATTTGAAAAAATATGCTCTTATCTAGAAGAAAGAGGTAGTTCAGTTTTTAAGAAAACTAAAGTTCAAAATATCAAAACTGAAGATAAAAAGTTAACTCATATCATTACCAACAGGAAGGAAATTATAGAAATAAATGAAGAAGATATTGTTGTTAGTACAATTCCAATAACAATCTTGTCAGAAATACTTGGTAAAAAATTTAGTTTAGATTTTAGAGGGATTGCAAGTACATACATTAGTTTTGAAAATACCAATCAAATACTTCCAAACCCCTTCCACTGGTTATACTTTGCTGACAAGAAAACAATTTTCAATAGAATTACTGAGCCCACAAAATTAAGCAGGAAATTAAATTTAGGTGATATTTCCAGAACCTATATAATTGCTGAACAAACTTTTACTACAACTAATAACTACAAAGATACTTTTAATAAAGAAAAAATGATAAATAAAACCATTTCTGATCTCAAGAGTACAGGCCTTATTGATAACAATAAAGTATGTTCATCCGATTTAAATTTTGAACCTTATGTATACCCTGTTCAATCAACAGCAAACAAACTTCTTTTAAAAGAGTGTAATAGTTTCCTGAGTAATTTTAAAAATTTAGAATTAATTGGAACAGCTGCAAACTTTGCTTATAATGATATGCAAGTAATATTTAAACAATCAGATGAATTGGCGAATGATATTTCCAAGGAATTACAAAATATTAAATCTCTCTCTAGGACTTCTTTCTTATCAGAATACGTAAAAAATGATTTTGATACAGAAGATAAGTTCAAGTTAGACTCGCCTCAATCATTTGAATTAATAGCTGAGATCGGAATTAACCACAATGGTGACATAGAAAGATTAGAAAATTTAATCTTAAAATCTTCAAAACTAGCAGATGTGGTTAAACTTCAGTACTATAAAACCGACAAAAGAATAGGAAGGAGAGTACGTGAATTAAATCACATAGAAAAGGCTCAGGATATTGAAGAAGATATGTCTCAACTTTTAAATAGGTGTGAAATAGATTTAATAACCCTTCAAAAATCTATCAATACTATAAAAAGCCTTGGACGTATTCCTATGTGTACAGCATTTGATTTAGATGGATTAAAAGAACTAATAAATTTAGAATTAACTCATATAAAAATTGCTTCAATGGATTTAAATAATTATGAAATACATCATTTTATAACTAATTTTGATAAAAGTTTAAATATTTATATCTCTACAGGAATGTCTACATTAAAAGAGATAAAAGATGTTATTAACCTTTACAAAAATTCAATCCATAAGGTAACTTTCTTACTTTGTAATTCAAGCTATCCATCTCCTTCAAAGTCTTTAAATTTAGCTGGGATTATTAAATTAAACAATCTATCTCAAGAAAATATCAAAGTTGGGTATTCTGATCACTCTATAGGAAATGAGGCTTGCTTGGCAGCTTTAGCAATGGGTGCTAAATCATTAGAAGTTCACTTTACTGATAACAAGAATATTTCAGGTCCTGATCAACTACTTTCAAAAGATTTTGAAGATTTGAAATTTATTAAAGATAAAGGAACAAAAATTTTAGAATCTATTGGATCATGTAAGGTTGGTATTGATCCTAGTGAATATGAAACCTGGAGAACGCAAAAGAAAAGCCTTCATGCTTCAAGAGATATAAAAAAGGGGGAGATTTTAAATATCAAAAATACTATTGCAATATCTCCTCCAGAGGGAATTTCTCCACTACTATTAATCCAAAATAAATTAATTGTGAAAAAAGATATTCTTAAAGATAAACCTATAAAAAACGAAGATATAAATATAGAAATATAAAAGCAAATGAATATTGAATTTGGGAAAAGAATCGAGATCTTGAGGAAATTTGCAGATCAGAATTCAATCAATCTTTATATTTCACTCTCAAGCAGTTCAGAGAATTGTGATAAGCCTTTTTTTGGGGGTATAAGAGTTACAAAATTTTTTGTAATTATTTCTTTTATCAATGTTTCGCAAAATAATTTAGATCAAATATATGAAGCTATCAATAAATATGCTGATAAAGTTTTTGTTGATGTAGAAAAAAAACATCCTTTTTATTTAAAAGAATTTAATGCTTCAGAATTAGATGAACCACTTTATTCAAATCTTATAGGGGCTTCTTATCAAAAATTATCTCATGAAAAAATAGTTCCATGGTCACCAAGTAGAATAACGGCTGAAAGCACTATTTCAATATTAAGGAATACTAATAAAGGAATAATAAGCGGTTTAAAAGTATCAATCATTGGCGTTGGAAGTATTGGATTAAAAGTTGCGCTTTATTTAGTTGAAGAGGGTTGTAGTGTAGTTTTATTTAATAGAGATAAAATAAAATCCCAATATATCGCCGATATAATTAACCGTACAAAGTCAGAATATACTATTGCTAATGCATCATTTTCATACAATCTATCCACAACTATGGCATCTTCATCAATAATAATTCTCTCGGCAAATGCGAAAAATTATATAAGCAGAAATAATTTACGTTTAATGCCTGGTAAAAATAAATTAGTAATTGATATAAGTAAAAACTCTCTTACTTCTGAAGCTAAGGATTATATTAATAATTTCTCTGAAAACATTAAATACAAAAGAGTTGATATTGGAGAGAAACTAACGAAACTTGCAATTGCGGAATACTTTAATGATTCTACAAAGCATATTGCAGTCCCTTCATACAAATTTATTGTTAGAAATCATGAAAAGATAAGAATTATTAGCGGAGGCTTCCCTGGAGAGCCAGGAGATTATGTTGTTGACAACATCATAAAACCAAATTTTATATTAGGTAAAATAAACAAATCAGGTACATTGGAATCTTGCTTTGATTTCTTTTAAAAATTATTAAAAAATTTTTAAATCTATATTATTTGAATGATAATTATTATTTTAAGTCCTAAATTTTGCAAACACTAAAGAACCTTATTAAACTTCTTAGGTGGATTAAATACTCTTTTAAATATTACAAAAAGCCTTTACCTATCTATTTAGAAGATGGAGATCTCATAGGCCCTAAGGTTCATATTGGGAGTGGACCAATTAATCTTCAAGGCTGGATTAATGTAGATGCAAGAAACCTCCCAAATGTTCATATCACTAAAGAAAATCTATTTCTAGAGGATTTCAAAGATAACTCTTTAGGAACTATATATTTATGCCACGTTCTAGAACATTTTTCATTTAGAGAAATTGATAGTATTATCCATATATTTATGAAAAAATTAAAAAACAAAGGAAAACTAATCATATCAGTACCTGACTTTGATGCGAATATAAAGCATTACAACGCCAGAAATAAAGACATTAATTCAATTCAACTTAGTATAATGGGGGGTCAAGATTATGCTTATAATTATCATAAAGCTCTTTTTAATAAGGAATTTCTTACGCAATTATTATTTGAGAATAATTTTAAAAATATATGTAAATGGGACACAAAAACTTTATTTGGTCAAAGTATAGGTGATTGGTCTGATAAGAAATTAATATCTGGCTTTATTAAAACGGAACAAAGTTTGAATATTATTGGTGAAAAGTGTTAAGAATGAAAAGAAATAATATTGGTGTTGTATCATCAACATTACCTTTTCAAATACTTAGCCAAAAATCAAAAGATTGGGGACTTAAAGAGTTACTTGTTCCAGAAAATTTCTATAATTCCTATTTAAAGCTCAAAACATATCATCCCGAATTAAAAATTTTAAAATATTCAACTAGCCTTAAATCCTTAATAATTTTATTTTTGAAATTAATAAAAATAAAAAAAACAAATAATTACGTCTATTTCTTTCATGAATGTGGATTTCTTATCTTTGATCTGTTTATAAAATTAATTAAACCAAAATCTCATTATTTTCCTCAAGTTACTTTAAACAGTTTCACCGAAATAAATTATTCTGAATATAGAGGAAAACTATCAAAGCTTATTTTATGGATACCACAACTCAAAAAACAATTCACTTTTTATAAAGGCCTAGAAAATAATCAAATCCCTATTTATTTAATAAGTAACATAAAATACCCTGAAAACGTTATTGTTCATAAAATTGAGGAAACCTTAAAATTTAAGAAAAAAATATCAAATAATTTTATTAAGAAAGAAAATAGAGATGTTATTTTTATAACCTCTAGAGATATCGTAGACGATAATTATTTAAGAGAATTTTATCAAAAATTAGCTATAAAATTTATTGCCAACAACTATAAAGTCTTTCAAAAGGATCACCCTAGAAAAGAATCAAGATTGAATTTAAGCAGCAAATATATTGAGAACATAGACACTGACATAGTAATAGAGTCAATTTCAAATGAATTTAAATATGCTGTGAGTATATGTTCAACAGGTTTGATTTGTTTTCAAAACAGAGCCATTTCAACTATTTATTTACACAATATTAATAAGCCTGATTTGGAGAAAAGAAAACTTCATTTAAAAACTTTAGATTTGGAAAATCAAATTTTTTATCCTAGAACTTATTCTGAATTATTTAATAAAATAAAAAAATGATTTAAAATAAGATGTTAATAACGCTCAATATATGAAGTCGTCAAAAACAAATTATATTAATTTACTTTTTAATTTATGGCGTCAGCTCAAATTCAAAAGAAAATTTCAGCTGACTTTGTCATTTGTTTTAATGGTAATAAATGCTTTTGGTGAAGCTTTATTAATTGCTTCAGTAGCAGGATTAATAGAATATCTAACAAATGCAAATTTAAATACTACAAAAAATATTCTTTTACTTAAGCCTTTATTTTTATTTAGTTCTGAAAAAAATCCTGATTTTCTTAATTTATTTTTAATTTATTTTATTTTTATAGTATTTTTTATAACAACTGTAAGGGTATTAAATATTTTTATTAATACTAGATTAGCTGCATTGATAGGTAATGATCTAAGTAACGAAGTTTTTAGAAAAAATATATATCAACCTTACTTAATTCATACGTTTCGAGAAAGTAACTCGATAATTGTTACCAATACAATTCAAATTGATCAAGCTCAAGGGGTATTAAATTTAACATTAAACTTTTTAACTTCTTGTTTGATAATTATTAGTCTTTCCTATGCATTGATTACTATTGATTATAGATTAGCCATTTTTGCATTCTTTGTTTTATTAGTCTCATATTTTGTAATAGCATTAACTATAAGAAAAAGATTATATGCAAATAGTCAAAAAATTTCGGTAGCCAGAAAGCATCAAGTAAAGCTTATACAAGAAGCGTTTGGTTCAATAAGAGATGTTTTGTTAAATAGTTCTCAAAAATATTATTTAAAGAAATTCAGATTGGCAGAAATCGAAAGAAGGCTTAAACAAGGAGAGTCTGATTTCTTTGGTCTTTTTCCAAGATATATTCTTGAAGGGGTTGGTATTCTTATGCTTGCATCAATACCTCTTTTTATTTCAATTGTAAATTCCAAAACAAATTTTATAATTCCTGCATTAGGAACCTTTGCCGTTGGAGCTCAAAGATTATTACCATCTTTTCAAATGGCTTATTCGTGTTGGGTTGGAATTAAAAGTAGTGAAGCGCAACTTGAAGATATAATAATAGCGATAAATCAAACTATTCCATATCAAGAATATTCATCTTTAAGAGAGACTCTTAAATTAAAAGATAGTATAAATCTCAAGCAAATTAACTTTAAATATGAAAAATCATCTCGAAATGTACTTCAAGATATAAACCTAACAATTTCTCCAGGAGAAAATATTGGAATAATAGGTAAAACGGGAAGTGGTAAAAGTACTTTTATAGATATAGTAATGGGTCTATTAAAGCCCTCAAAAGGGAAAATTTTTATAAATAATAAAGACCTTTATTCCAAAAAACATAAAAGCCTTCTCAGTTCTTGGAGATACTCAATAGCTCACGTGCCACAAAGCATTTATTTGATTGATGGAACAATAGCTGACAATATTGCTTTATCTTCGATAGATAAAGATATTGACATTGAATTAATAGATTATGTTTGTGAAATTTGCCAAATAAGTGAATATATTAAAACCTTACCTAGAAACTATATGACTCACGTTGGAGAAAGAGGCATAAAGTTAAGTGGTGGGCAAAAGCAAAGGATAGGGATAGCTAGAGCAATTTATAAAAAAGCATCCATTCTTATATTAGACGAAGCTACAAGTGCACTTGATAATCAAACTGAAAAGGAGATAATTTATTCCTTAAATAAGATACTTAAAAAAGATACTATTATGATTAGCATCGCTCATAGATTATCATCTTTAAGTAATTGCAGTAGAATAATTGAATTTGATAATGGGAGATTAATTAAAGATGTATTTAAAAACAAAAAATTATAAATATCAAAATTCAAATCGCCAAATACAAAAATAAAATTCTATGTCGAATAATCTAAATATAAAAAATATAAATACCATCATTTTTGATTTTGATGGGGTATTTACAAATAACAAAGTTTTAATTAACCAAGATGGAATTGAATCAGTAATTTGCGATAAATCAGATAGTTTAGGAATATCAATGCTCAAAAAATATATTAAAAATAATAATGTAGATATTGAAATTTTTATATTGTCCACTGAAACTAATAAAGTTATTAAACAAAGAGCCAGAAAGCTTAATTTAAACCATTTTCAGGCAATCAATAATAAATATTCTTTTGTAAGGGATTACTTTATATCAAAAAATTTAAATTTAAAAACTGCTTTTAGTAGTCTTTTATACGTTGGTAATGATTTAAATGATCTTGAGATTATTGAAAAAGCAGGTTTTTCTGCATGTCCTTCAGACGCAAATAAAATTATCAAAAAAGAAGCAAAAATAAATTTAACTTTAAAAGGAGGTGAAGGATGTATTAGGGAATTAATAGAAATATTATTAAATTTTGAAAATCTTGACTTTAAAGAGATAAAAAATCTCATTTAAAGATACTATAATTTAATAATTAATTTTTTTCATGTCTATATATATAATCGGAGAAATTGGTATAAACCATAATGGGAACATAGATATTTGCAAGCAACTTATAAAGATTGCAAAAGAAACGGGATGCAATGCCGTTAAATTTCAGAAAAGAGACATAAATCTAGTTTATACTAAAGAATATCTAGATTCTCCAAGAGAAAGTCCATGGGGGAAAACACAAAGAGATCAAAAAGAAGGTTTAGAGTTCGATTTAGAACAATATAGAGAAATAGACGAATTTTGCAAAAGTTTAGATATTGATTGGTTTGCTTCCGCATGGGACGAAAAGAGTCAGGAATTTCTCAGGAATTTTAATTTACCTCATAACAAAATCGCTTCAGCAATGATAATTTCAAAAAATTTTTTAAAATTAGTTGCCTCTGAAAGAAAACATACTTTCATTTCTACAGGAATGACAAATATTGAAGACATTGATATCGCAGTTGATATTTTCAAGAAAAATAATTGCCCTTTTGAATTAATGCATACTATTTCTACTTACCCTATGAAAGACTCAGATGCTAATTTAAATCTTATAAAAACCCTACAGAAAAGATATAGTTGTAATGTAGGATACAGTGGTCATGAGTCTGGAGTATCTATATCTGTCGCAGCCTCTGCTTTAGGAATCTCAAGTCTTGAAAGGCATATAACTCTTGATAGGGCTATGTATGGGTCAGATCAATCAGCCTCTTTAGAACCAAATGGATTAAGACAACTTGTGAGTTCTGTTAGAAAAATTGAGTCTGCGATGGGTAATGGTATCAAGACAATAATTAAAGAAGAAGAAGCAATTGCTCAAAAACTTAGAGCACATATTTAAAAACAAAATTCATTCAAATTCCCTCAATAACCTCGAATATTTTCCTATATTTTTTTCTTTGGTGAATTCCTTTGATCTTTCAGAAGCACTCCTAGATAAAACATCTCTTAATTTTTTATCAAATATTAATTTATTCATTGCTTTCGATAAATTAGTTACGTTTTCTTCTTCATCTTTAGATATTCTAAGAACCAATCCAGAATGATTATTTTTATTAATTTCTCCAACTCCAGAATTTTGAATAGCAAAAGAAATCACAGGAGTATGCATGGCCATCGATTCAAGCTGTACATATCCAAATGCCTCTTCACTTGAGGTAGAGGGTAAAACAGTAAAAATAGCATGATTGTAAAAACATCTTTTAGTGTGATCATCAATATTGCTTAATATAATTATTCTTTTATCAATTCCTAACTTTAGTGATTCTCTAATTACATTTTCTTTCTCTTTTCCATTACCTATAAGAATTAATTTTAATTTTTGATTTTTAATTTCTTTAAAAGACTTCAAAAGTAAATCTAATCTTTTATATCTAACCAATCTTCCAACAAAAAGTATAAAATCTTGACCTGAGGATGCCTCACGAACGATTTTTTCTTGTTCTGCAGTAAATTCATTCCCAAAATCATTTTCATCAAGATAAAGAGGAATTACTTTCACTTTATCTTTATATTTTAATAATGGTGCAGTATTAGCTAGTGATTTGCTTGTCGTTATTATTTTTAAAGCAGCCTTAAAAACTCTTTCTTCTAATGGCTTATAAAGAAAATATAATTTTTTACCAGAAATATCAGCATGATGATGTACCAAAATTTTACTATTTTTATCTTTAGTAAACAAAATATATGCAGCTACAATTGGATTAGGAAGATGTAAATAAATAAAGTCATAACTCTTTTGTAATTTATTAAAGAAATAAATATTATGAAAACTGATTGAAGTTGAAAATATTTTAAATAATGATCTACATTTATAAACAGTATGGGATAAAAAAACATCTATTTTAGTTTTAGAGTTTTCCTCAAAACAAAGAATATCTATTCTTCTGCCTTTTGTATTAAGATCAGAAGTTAATTGACTTGTTAACTTCTCAATACCTCCTCTATTAGAAGGAGGATATTTTGCAACTTGAAGAATTTTCATATATTTTTACAAACTAAAAATAAACATTTTTATAAAAAATAGTTTTTATATTAATATAGTAAATAGTGAGAAAAAAATAAATGGAGAAAATAGTAAATATTAATCAAAAAAAAAAATTAGGGTTTGCATTCCCAGGAAAACTAGCCTATGAAAGCTTTTGTAAAGACAATAAAGTAATTTACTTTTTTGAAGAGTATTTTGAAATATATAAAAAAGATAAAAGGAAAAAAGTTTTTTATGATTTTAAGTTTAATAATATTGATTTAGAGTACTTAGATATTGATATTCCTGAAATAAGAAATGAATTAAATAATTGGTCTACACTTTGGACAAGATGGATAGGTGAAAGCTATCGTTATGAAATCTTTAGAGAAAAATCTATTTTTCACATAAGCAAAATTATTATTTCTCTATCCAATTTAAATATTGGTTGCATAGTCTTTCACACATCCGTAGCACATCATTTTGATTCTTTCTGTATTTATACTGCTTGTAAGTTATTAAAAATACCTTGTATATATCTTTATTCAATAGTTGTTAATGGCGACCTACTTCCATTAATCCAAAGCGATTCTATTAAATCTAGGAGGCCACTAGGCAAAAAAATAAGCAGTACAAAATACGGATCAATAATTCAAAATTTTATAACTAATTTAAAAAATAAAAAATCTCCAAAAACAAATCCTAAACGAAATAAAATTAATACTAATTTTTATCTCTCCTTATTTTTCTTATTTTATCTTGAAATTAAACATAAAATTTATAACCTTATGTTTCAAGTTCCTAAAAACAAATTTTATAATGGCCATAATTTATTTTCCAAATTATCTATACTTTTTATGCAAAGAAAATATATCCAATATTATAGAAAGTTAGAGATACAAAAGCCAGAAGTCAAAACACAACTAGAACAGCCAAAACTTATTATTTATGCTCACTATCAGCCTGAAGCGACTACTATGCCTGAAGGTGGTGATTATATAAGTCATATAGATGTTGTTTTATCTTTAAGGTTGAAGGGTTATAAAGATAAGATTTACTATAAAGAACATCCAGCCTCATTAATGTATTTATATGAAATGGAAAATAAGATTTCCGATATAACAAGAGTTGGGATACATAGATATCCAGAATATCTTAATACTCTAAGGGGGATAGGTTGTGAGTTTATATCGCAAGAATTTAAGATTAACTCCTATAATTCTTCAAATATTCTCCCAGTAACTATATGCGGAGCTATTGCATTAGAAAGAAGTCTTGAGGGACTTAGAACAATTATTTTTGGCCAGCCTTGGTTTAAAGATATACCAGGAATAATTCATGTAGATTCACTTAATTCTTTTAAGAATATTAACCCTTCGTGGGTTTTGCCTGATGAAAAAATAGAAAATAATGCAAAGATTTGGCTTGAAAAAACATTATCTTATAAAACAATAACAAATAGATTAAAAATTGGTTCGGAAAATCCATTTATTAAAAAATCAAATCTTAAAGAGACAGAGAATGAACTTCGTAATTTATTTCAAATATTAAAAAAAGAATATTTAAATTAGTGTTATTTAAGTATCACAATAATCATTCGCAAAGAAATATTCATCCGTGATAAGATTTATAGTAAATTGACATAATGAAAACTCTTAAATCTGTTGAAGAAGATAGAAAAAAATACTATAAGAAAAAAAATATAAACACAGTACATAGAAGTTCTTTATTAGTGCCAAGACTATTAAATAATCAAACATACATATCATTTGTTAACCATTATTTAATTAAGAGAGGATATAGCGATATCGTTATGAAAGTATTTCCATTTGATATTAATGGAAAATCAGGAGATGCCATAACCTTTAAAATTGATCAAGCAAAAGTTTATACATTTAACTTGGATAAATTATTTGAAGGGGAATTCTTTTATAACTGCTATCAAATTGAATTTTTTACATCAGAAAATTTATTTATACCCTATCCTGCTGTGATGGTAAATCATATAAATGAAAATTCTATAAATACTGTTCATGCATATAATCGCATACTTAATGATGCAAGAGAAATGGAAAAAATAGATGAGATTGAAGTATTGGAAGCCTCAATCGATTTAATATTAAATAATAAAAAAGACACATTCATTATTTTGCAAACAGGAATGATCGCCCTGCAAAATGAAAATTTAGAAATGCATTTTTTATCCAATAATAATAAAAATCCTAGTTTCAAAAAAAATATAAATATATCAATACCAAAAATGTCAATAAAGAAAATCAACCTGTCATCATTTTTTAAAGATGCTGATAAATTAAATATAATTCCTGGTGACTACACAGTAAAGGTCAAACAACCCAAACAGCCCATATTTTATGGAAGGCTTCTAGTTGGAGTTGAAAATAAAGAAAGTAATAGTTTTAGTGCCAATCATAGCTATTACGATAATTCTAATAATAAGGAATACTTTAACAATAAAAAAAGTTATAAAACGATGCCTTATTTTTCTAAATTTATAAATAAATTACACATTTATCCAATAATGTCTCCAGGTCATGGTTACTTCTCATTATATATAAACATAAAAAATGGAGAAATAATTAAGCCATATCTATTAGAAAAACAAAAATTTATTAATGACAAAAGTACACTTTTATTTGATACTGAAGCACTTATAAACCAATCTAATATAACTGGAGATATTAAAACTTTTACATTAGTTTATGAATCATCAAATGAATACAAAGCTCCCTCTCGAGTAAATTATCAACTTGTGTATGGACCAAAAATAGAAAATGGAGTTAATTCATCAATAAATGTAAGCCTTTTCAATGATGAGGTTTTTGTACCTTCAACAAAAGATTCAAAAGTATGGTGTCAGATGCTTAACAAAAAAGGATATGAAGCACTATTAGGAATATGTTTTATTGATGATTTTGATAAAGACCCTAAGCAAAAACATGAAGTGCATCTTGATATCTATGATGAAAAAGGCCTTATCAAACAATTAGATATAAATTTAAATATCTTAGACAATTATGTTGTTAGTAATAAAGATTTTAAAAGCGAAAGTCCTTTTATTTGGATTTTTGCAAAATGCAAGAAGCCTAATTTACTAATGGAGACATTT
>QCPX01000019.1:0-24013 GCA_003209675.1 Prochlorococcus sp. AG-442-N07
TTATTGTAAAAAGAAAAAAAATGAAAAAAAACTCCAAGAAAGATTACCTTAATAGAGATGAAGTTAATGAGATGATTGAATCAGCTTTAAGGAGACATAATAGAAGATCTACAATAATATCAAGCGTACTTGGCTGGATCTTAATTGGAGGTTATTCGTTTGGACTTTTTCAAGCAGTTCAAAATGTCTAATTAATCTTTTCTTTAAATAAGAACTTCCTAAATGATAAATTAACATAAGACTTATTATTTTTTATGAGGGAATATATTAAGACAAATCTTACAGTGATAAGAAAATATTTAAAAAAACGAAAAAAGTATACATCAAAATTAAATAATGATTCAATAATGGAAGAATTCAAAGAATGGAGCAAAGATCCATTACCTGAGACAGAATCAATATGGACTTTACCTGACTTAACGAGGAATGAAAGATTAAAAAATTTTTGTCGCTCAATTAAGAAGGAAATAAGATAAGTTTTTAACTACCTAGTTCTATATGATTTACCTTTAAGTAAAAATAACCCGCAAATCCAACTATATTCAAAATTACAACGAAAATCCAAGCTCCAATTGGCTGATTAGAATCAAATTTTTTTATTTTAACTTTTTCCTTTAGTCTTTCAATATATTTAGCCATAATTAAAAATATTAAAAAGAATATTTCTAATTATAGAGAGTTAAATTTTAAGGAATCTTAAATAAAATAAAATTTCTTTTAATTCGAATTTTTATTGTCAAGCCTGTTAATGGGATATTTAATTAACTCTTTTTTGAGATTTTTTAAAAGTTTATTGTGATTCAAAATTGTAAATTTCCTAGTAAAGGAATAATGCCATTTCATTGAATAAAAAAAAAACTTGCTAATTCATTATTAATAAAATTATAATACTTATTACGGTCAAACAGACCATACATAATTTAAATAAGGACAAATTTTTCATGAGCTTAAAAGTAGGCCAAGAAGCACCAGACTTTAGTGCTACATCTGTATATGATCAAGAGTTTAAGGAGATTACACTTTCAGGTCTAAGAGGTAAATGGGTTGTTCTATTCTTTTACCCACTAGATTTTACATTTGTATGTCCAACTGAAATCACTGCATTTAGTGATAGATACCAAGATTTCTCGGCACTTAATACGGAAATACTTGGTGTATCAGTTGATAGCAAGCACTGTCATTTGGCTTGGATACAAACCCCAAGAAATGAAGGTGGTATAGGTGATATTAACTATCCGTTAGTTTCAGACTTAAAAAGAGAAATTTGCCAGGCTTACAATGTTCTAAATGATGATGGGGAGGCTGATAGAGGTTTATTTCTTATCAATCCCGAAGGAGTAGTTATGCATACGACTGTTAACAAGGCTCCTGTAGGTAGAAATGTTGATGAAACGCTAAGGATTCTT
Source organism: Prochlorococcus sp. AG-442-N07 (assembly GCA_003209675.1). Lineage (GTDB taxonomy): Bacteria > Cyanobacteriota > Cyanobacteriia > PCC-6307 > Cyanobiaceae > Prochlorococcus_A. Next base: position 1,407 of record QCPX01000019.1, read on the forward strand.
CAAGGCTATCAATACGTTGCGGCAAACCCCGATGAAGTGTGTCCAGCAAACTGGACCCCCGGGGAGAAAACAATGTTAGAGGACCCAAAAGGTAGTAAGGAATATTTTTCTGCCCTATAGGAGAATTAGAAACATTTAAGTAAGTAATGAGTAGTAAATAATTATAAAAAAATAAAAAATAAATATATTCAAAAAGGGGATAACATCCCCTTTTTGAGGTTTGGGCACGATCCAATCGCTCAAATTAGTTTTATATGATAAAAAGGACCACGTATAAAATGAAATTTCTATTGCGACTAGGATAAAAAGATTAATTAAATTTAGGTCATTTAAACCAAAATATCTATAAATATGAAACTGATCATCAACACTAATATTAATAATTTGAAGATGCCAAAGATAGATAGAAATCAAAATAAAATTTACCAATATTATTTTTTTTAAAAGAAACCTAGATTTCTTAAAAATTAATAAGATAGAAATTAAAAATATGAAAAAACATAACTGTGGAATATCCGGTTTTGGGACATTAATTCCTTCAAGAAATAAATTAATTATAAGATCAAAATTAATATATATATAATCAGCTATTAAGAAAGAGAGAAATATTAAATTTATTGCTACTAAGAATAATAATCTTTTTCCTTTAATTATTTTTTTACTATGGATTTTATCCTTAGTAAAACTATAATCTGTATAGTTTTTTAAAGAGTTTAGATACACCAAAGATGGACATATTGCCCCGCTCAAATAGTAAAGGATTAAATAAAAGGAAATATCATTAATATTTAGTGAATACAAATTAAACCATTGTTTTTGTACAAATGGAAGAATAAGTAAAAATGAAAGTGTAACTAATAACTTCGTTGTATTGTTTTTAATTATCAAGAAAATATTTTTTTTAATTTAAAGCAATTAAATCAAACTTTCAACAATTTAGAAGTTGTTAATTTAAAAACTTTTTTATCTATAGTTTCTTGATTTAAAAGTATATCAACTAATTTATCTAGTAAGACTCTGTTTTTTTTCAATATTTTTATTGAATTATTTAATGAAATTTTAGAAATATTTATGATTTCATTATCTATTCTAGAACTGGTATTTTCTGCTATGAGAGGCTTTCTTCTAAATAATCCATCTCCTAAATACATTTCATTATTATCAGAATCCATTGAAATTGGACCAATAATTGAAAATCCATATTTTGTAACCATTTCCCTTACGATATTTGTCGCATAAGAGATATCATTTACTGAGCATTGTGTAATTTCACCTTCACCAAAAACTATCGTTTCTGCTGCTCTTCCAGCTAGAGCAATTTCAATTTTTGAAAATAATAATTTTTTTGAAATCAATCCACTAGAAATTACATCTTCATCAGGGCATATTTTTGTATATCCTCCTATAGATCCAGATCTAGGTAAAATCGTAATTTTATCAACTGATTCAATTCCATTTCTCACAGCAGATACAATTGCTCTACCTACTTCGTTATAAGCAATAATTTTTTTCATATTAGGAGAAGTTATTAATGAGCTTCTCAGGCCGATGGTAATTTTATCAAGAGCATTTTCTATATGAAGATCATTGATTAATTTAGATTCGTCTCTTGCACAGTGAATAGCACTCTCGTTCATCAAGTTTGCAAGATCTGCTCCAGAAAATCCGACAGTTCTAGAAGCCCAATATCCTAAGTCAACCTCGCTTGAAAGTGGTTTGGAAAGTGAGTGAACTGAAAGAATTTTTTTTCTTCCATCTAAATCTGGAAGCATTACTTCAATTTTCCTATCAAATCTACCTGGTCTTAATAATGCTGCATCCAAAATATCTGGTCTATTTGTTGCTGCTAAAACAATAATCCCAGAATTATCAGCAAAACCATCTAATTCAGTTAGAAGCTGATTAAGGGTTTGTTCTCTTTCATCATTTCCACCTCCGATCCCAGACCCTCTTTGCCTACCAATGGAATCAATTTCATCAATAAAAATTATACAAGGAGATTTTTCCTTAGCCTTAGAGAACAGATCACGAACTCTGCTTGCTCCAACACCAACAAAAAGTTCTACAAACTCTGAAGCCGATATTGAGAGAAAAGGTACTCCTGATTCACCAGCAATTGCTTTAGCTAATAATGTTTTTCCTGTCCCTGGTGGGCCTATTAAAAGAACTCCCTTAGGGACTTTCGCTCCAAGATTTTCAAATTTCTTTGGTTCTTTCAAAAATGTTATTACCTCTTTTAATTCCTCTGCGGCTTCAGGGACTCCAGCTACATCATCGAATCTCGTTTCTACATCATCAATAGTTACAAATTTAGATTGATTTTTGGTAAAACCAAAAGCTCTGGAGGCCAATTTTGATGTACTCCTAAAGATTAAGACTATAGCTAATATGAAAATTAGGAAAAGACTTATTGATGCGAATGAATTAGCAGCTGAGGCTTCTTTTCTACTATTGTTAATAGTTAGTTCTACCTTATTTTCAGTAGCCTTTTCAAGGATTAATTGATCGTTGTAAAGGATAGGTATTTTAAATTTATCTCCATTTTTATACAGAACATCAATTTCTCTCTGCCTTGGATAGAAAAATATTGATTCTATTTTCCCCGCCTCTATATCTTCTAGAAGATCCGAATAACTTGATTTAGAATCTGAATATGAGAATTTTGATCTAAACACTAATCTTTATAAGTGATTAATAAAGCATATATGCTTATTTAAAAAATTGCCGTATATAAACAAAATATACTCAAAAGTTTTGGAGATAACCAGTTAAAGGTTATATTATTATATGGAAATAAAGAAACAGAATGGCTGTACCAAAGAAGAAAAAATCAAAGAGCAAAAGGAACCAAAGGCACGCTGTTTGGAAAGGAAAAGCAGCAATAGCAGCTCAAAAAGCTATATCTTTAGGTAAATCAGTTTTAACTGGGAAAGCTCAAGGATTTGTTTATCCTATTGAGGAAGAAGAAGAAGAGTAGCTTTTAAGATCCTAATTTAAATGCTTCAAGTATAACGGCATAAATTGCACCAATTCTTAATTTATCAACTACGGTCCATAGATAATAAAACTTTGAACTTGCGGCAGGTTTAATTCTTATAATGATTTCAATAAAAATAATGATTATTGGAACCATTATTAACTCATTTTTACCTTCAGATATAAATTTTGTAATAAAATTTGCGAACAAAAAATAACCTATCAAAACAGAAATTAGACCAATAGATTTTGTTCTCCAAGTGTCACTTAGAAAACCAAAAAATAAATTATTTAACTGGTAGGTAATTCTTGAAAAATTAGTTTTTTGCATTAATAAAAGACACTAAATAATCACTTAGAAAGTAATAGTCAATGTATGATTTTTTTAGTTTAGGGCCTTTGATTACCTTTGCCACATTATTCTGATCACCAAGACTGTCTAAAATACAATCTAATTTAATATTTTCCTCAAGAACAATTGGGATATTTGAGGGAACAAAAATTGTTGGCAAGTTTGCTGCCAAGGAAGATTTCAATCCTGGATTGGAGTCTTCAAAAACAATTGAGTTGTTTTTGTTTATACCACTTAATTGGACAGCCTTTAAATATGGTAATGGATTTGGCTTCTTTAATTCAACGTCTTCGCTTGAAATAATGAACTCAAAAGGCTTCAAGCCATTAAAAAGATAATCAACAAGAAGATTGGCTTGAATTCTTGAACTTGAAGTAACAATAAATTGTCTTACTTTTTTTCTATGTAATTCATTTATTAATCTAAAAACACCAGTTTTCAAACTAACGCAATTTTTTTTTATAATTTCCAAATAATGAAACTGCTTCGTTTCATGAATTTTGAGAATTAAATCTTCTGAGAAATTATCATTATTATATTTAGCGTAATAAGCAATCCTATTTTTGCCCCCATTTATCTTCAGAAGTTTTATGTATGTATTAGCATCCCAATTCCAATCAATGCCAAGGTCATTAAAAGCTTTATTAAAAGCAGGTAAATGTGCCTCTAATTCTGTATTTGCGATGGTCCCATCTAAATCCCAATAAACACCCTCCAGATAAGTCACCAAAAAGAATTTGTTTTATTTACGGTAAAAAACTAGAGCAATTATTGCTGGTCCTGCTAACGCAACTACAGCCAAAGGAATAAGTGTTGCCATGATTAATGAATATGTTTTGTGATACTATTTTTACAAATAAATGATGAAACTGTACTCATACGTTACAAGATTGAATTAAATTATGAATTCATGGACATGTATAGAAAATTGTGGAGCTTGTTGTAAATTCGACTTGAACGAAAGAAGCGATTTGGCTAACAAACTTAAAAAAGAAGATATAGCATTGATAAATTCGATGACGGCTAAAGACGGTTGGTGTAAAAACCTGGACAGAGAAAATAAAAAATGCTTAATTTATGAAACCAGACCACATTTTTGCCGTGTAAGTGAATTTTCAACTTCATTTAAAGGGTATCTGAAATCTGGTGATAAATTTTTGATAGATTGCTGCAAACAACATATTTCATCAAATTATGGATACAAAAGTAAAGAGATGAAATCTTTTAGAATTGCAGTTTCAGGAAAATGAATAGTAAATTAGAAAAAAAAGAAAACAATCTAGAAAAAAGTTTTTTTTCAATATTTATAACGACTTTTACAACAATTTTTATTGCTGAACTTGGCGATAAAACTCAGATAGCAACATTAATGCTTTCTGCCGAATCGGGTAGGCCAATAGTCGTTTTTCTTGGAAGTTCTTTAGCATTAATAAGCTCTAGCATAGTAGGAGTTCTTATTGGTAAATGGGTATCAAAAAAAATATCTCCTAGCAAATTTGCTTTATCTACTGGTACTTTAATGATATTGATAAGTATATTTTTAGCTTATGAAACATTCAAAAATTATTTATAAATGGTTTTAAGTTTATTACTATCAACATTTCTAACCGTTTTCATAGCTGAATTAGGTGACAAAACTCAACTAGCTACTTTAACTATAAGTGGCACTTCAAATAAACCATTAGCAGTTTTTTTAGGATCTTCTTCAGCACTTGTTTTTGCAAGTTTACTAGGAGCTTTAACAGGTGGTTCTATTTCAAGTTTTTTACCCGAAGTAGTTCTTAAGTCAATAGCGTCCATTACATTTTTCATCATTGGTATAAGGCTTTTTATCAACTCTTTCACCATCGAAAAAGAAGAAAAAGAAGAGAAAAAAAATAATTAGTTTTAAGCTTGGATAATAAGGTGTAATAATGAAGTGTATACCCCTAAATTAATTAATAATTTCATTTAGATCATGTTCACATCATCTTCAATAATTGATAATCTTAATCAGTCAGAAGGATTAGAATATAAAAAATTATGCAGATTATTAAAAATTACAAAGAAATCTGATAAGGATAAATTAGATATTGCTTTAACAGCTCTAGAAAAACTTGAAATAATTAATAAAAATGAAAATGATGAATATATTTGCATAAAGGATAATGATCATCTTGTCGCCAAAATAAGATGTAGTAGCAAAGGCTATTGCTTTGCTGTAAGAGGAAAAGACAAAGAAGATATCTACATTAAAGAAAATCTACTTAACTATGCATGGAATGGAGATAAAGTTTTAGTAAGGATAATAAAAGAGGGATATAGAAGAAGATCACCTGAAGGAATAGTTGATTGTATTCTTGAAAGATCAAATCAAATACTTCTTTCTAAAGTAGAAATAATAAACAATGATGTATATGCAATCCCAATAGACGATAGGATCCTTTCTAAAATTAAACTTCCAAGAGAGAATAAAAAATACACTTTCAATCCAGACAATAAGAATATAGTAAAAGTTGAGATTGATAGATTCCCCATAGGTCAAGAAGAAGGACTAGGTCATGTGATACAAGAACTAAAACTAAACAATAACGAAGACTATGATACAGACTTTGTTTTATCTAAAAGCAATATCGTTAATTCATATAATTTAAATAATATTGAATCAAAAAAAATAGAACAAAGGGAGAGGATAGACCTTACAGATAAAAACTCTTATTTGTTCAAAAGTTGGAATTTTAATAATTCTCCAATGCTCCCAATGATTCAAATAGATGAGGGGAAAAATAAAAGTACTAAATTATGGATACATACAAATAACCTTGCAGAAAGAGTAGACCTAAATAGTAAAAAATCTCTAGAAATATTATTTAAAGGATTTGAATCATTACCCTTATTAAATGATTGGCAAAACTACCTTAGTGAAGCCATAAGAAATGATTCTGAATTTAAAGTTGGTGAAAAGAATGAAGCGATAAGCCTCTGTGTCCATTTAAATAGTGATAATGAAATAATTGATTGGTCATTCCATCTAACTTTAGTAAAATGCACTCTTAATGTTGGAAGTGATCATACTGAAGCGCTTCTATCTAGAAAAAGTAAATCAAGGATAACCTCTCGGCTATTAAAACCTATAAAAGAATATATCGACGATTTAGATAAAATACTTGAAATTTCTTGTTCATTCAGACAAAAACATCTTTTGGAGGGTAAGGTTGAAATTCCTGCACCAATTAATAAAATTGAGTCACTTGAAGAATTTTTTATTCACAATCCAGCTGAATATTCAAAAGGATATTTTGAATCATTAAATAAAGAAGATTGCCAAACTTACCTTTCACCAATATTATATGAAGCTAATTTAATATGGTTCAAACATTCAAATCAATATGGCTTAAAAAGCGCCGGACATCTCTCAAATGGAATAGATTATGTTAATGCAAATGAAATCATCAAATATTCAGAATTTATTGATAATGATATAGAGCTTAATGAAGATGGCAATTTGACATTTAGTCAAGTAATTAAATTATGTGGCGATGATAATAAAAAAAGAATCTTACATAAACTTCTAATTAATGAATTTAAGGACAATGAAATAAGGTTGATATCTAAAGATCCTGATAATGATGAATCAGAAAAATTATTTATTTCACCATGGACAATTCCTGGATTTGACTTTACTAATCTTATTAACCAGTACTGTATTTTTAATATGATAATAAACGGTAAGAAATCAAAGAAAAATAATATTGATACAATCAATATATCGGAAAGTAATTCATTAGAAATAGTAAATTGGGATATATTTAATTCATCAATTTCAAAAAATCTAGAAATATTATTTAACAAGTTTGTGATAGATAAACTTAATGAATTCAAGTACAAAGTTAAACAATATAAATCTAATATGATAAATATAAAAAAAGTAAGAAAAGCAGAAAAATTACTAGGTAATATTTATGGTGGGTTTATTTTATCAGTGCAAACATATGGTTTCTTTGTTGAGATATCAGAACTAAATGTAGAGGGTTTAGTACACGTAAGCACTCTTAATAATGATTGGTATGAATACAGGTCAAGGCAAAATCTATTAATTGGAAGAAAATCTAAAAAATCATATAAAGTTGGAGATCCAATAGAAGTAAAAATAATAAAAGTCGATATTCTTAAATATCAGATTGATTTAGAATTAACATAAATAAATTTTTACAAAATATATTATGGAAATATTAACCAAAAAAATTTAAGTTAACTTTTTAAATTATGTTTAAGAAAAAATATTTACTTTTTACTCTTTTTTTAATAATAATTTTTCAAATTTTATTATATACAAATAATAATCAGAAGACTTCATTTAGATACTTTAAATGGACCCACCAAGAAGTAAGTATAGGTAAGTTAATCAGTATTTCGTTTTTTTCTGGTTTATTTGTAAGCACTTTATTAAATACAACAATTACTAGTACTAGTTTCAGAAAAAAAACTTTAGAAAATGTGGAAGATGATTTTGTTTCTAATAAAAATGATGAAGAAATGGAACCAAACGTTGAGATGCCGCCACAAAGGGATATTAGAGAAACTCAACCAACTATTTCTGTTAATTACAGAGTAGTCAAAAATATGAATGATAATAATTTTAAAAAGGATCAAAGTTATTCAAATCAAGATACTAAAGATGACTGGGATAATACTGATAATGATTGGTAGAAAAATAAATTAATTTAAAAAATGTTTTTTTAATTTATAATGGGATAAATAGTTTTTTTTATGGAAGAAAATTTAGACAAAAATAATGAATTAAATAAAGAAATATCTGACAACACTACTAAAGCAAACTCTGAGGAAATAAAAGGACCTAAATCAGAAAAAGTAATCAATATGGATTTAAATAATGCTGATTCTGTTACTAAAGTTGTTATAAAAAATGAAATTAATAATCCAGAAAAACCTATAACAAAACCAAAAAAAGAAATCCCAGTTGAGAAAAAGCCTTTCCAAGAATTTATTAACATGCACCTAATTCCTTCACTTACTGAGGAAATTAATCAAAGAGGATTAGAAATAAACAATATTAGCCTCACTAACACAAATAGACCTATTGCTGGAGATAAATGTTGGGTAATAAATTGTGAAATTAAAGATATATGTAACTTTTGGTTATCCTTTGAGAAGGATGACATTAGTTCATTAAAAAGTATTTCTTTATCAAAACCTAATCAACAACCCAGTATTATTGAATCCTTTCTTATTGACGAAAAAAGAATTACCCTAAAATTAATAATTTCAAGAGTACTTCAAAGATTGAATGGGCAAAAGTTAATAGGAGTTAATTAGAAAAACAATAACACCAAGTTAACTTTTCCCTCGAAAATACAAATAATAGTAAATAATAGAATTAATAAACCAAATAAAAATGGCTCAATCAACTGTTGAATCAAAAAATAAAAAAGATATTAATAATGGAAAGATTCCAGCAAAAGAAACAATTTTGTCCCCAAGATTCTATACAACGGACTTTGAGGCTATGGAAAATATGGATTTATCAATAAACGAGGAGGAATTGGAAGCTATTTGTGAGGAATTTAGGAAAGATTACAATAGACATCATTTTGTAAGAAATAGTGAATTTGAAGGCGCTGCAGAAAAATTAGATCCTGAGACAAGAGAGCTTTTTGTTGATTTTCTCGAGGGAAGTTGTACATCAGAATTTTCAGGTTTTTTACTTTACAAGGAACTTAGTAAGAGAATTAAAGTCAAAAACCCTCTACTTGCTGAATGTTTTGCTCATATGGCCAGAGATGAAGCAAGACATGCAGGTTTTTTAAATAAATCAATGAGTGACTTTGGACTTCAGTTAGATTTAGGTTTTTTAACAGCGAATAAAGATTACACTTATTTCCCTCCAAGAAGCATTTTTTATGCTACTTATTTATCCGAAAAAATAGGTTATTGGAGATACATAGCAATTTATAGGCATCTCGAAAAGAACCCTGATAGCAAAATTTTTCCACTATTTAATTACTTTGAAAATTGGTGTCAAGATGAAAATAGACATGGGGATTTCTTTGACGCATTAATGAAAGCACAGCCACGTACTGTTAAATCTTTAAGCCAAAAAATTACCATTGGCGGCTCTACTTTTACACACCCATTATTTGACTACTTTCATAGGTTTAGATATTTTTTGAATAATCTTCCATTAACATCCAAGTTATGGTCTAGGTTCTTTCTATTAGCTGTATTCGCAACTATGTATGCAAGGGATTTGGGAATTAAAAAAGATTTCTACAGTTCTTTAGGTTTAGATGCCAGAGATTACGACCAGTTTGTTATTAATAAAACAAATGAAACTGCAGCTAGAGTTTTCCCTGTAGTAATGGACGTTTATGATAAATCTTTTTATGGAAGATTAGATAAAATAGTAGAGAATAATAAGGTTCTTACCGATATTGCAAACAGTGATGGAAATAAAGTATCTAAAACTTTTAAAAAATTACCTAAATATTTATTAAACGGTTACCAGTTATTAAGACTATACTTATTAAAACCTCTTGATAGCAAAGATTTCCAACCTTCGATTAGATAATCTTTAATACAGAGAAGATTTATAAACTCATATGCTTTCGTCACAAATCAAATCAAATGAAATCATTTTTGGTAGTTGCAATAAAGATTTATTAGAAGAAATCATTTTCTACGGAATTGGACTTGGTGCTGATTTTGTAGAAATATTTATAGAGAATACTGACAACTCAAGCGTTTTAGCAGAAGAAGATTTTATTACAAGTGTAAGTCCATCATTTGGAAGGGGTGCTGGCATTAGAATCTTCAAAGGAAAAAAGGATGGATTTGTAAGTACAAATGATTTAACAAAGCATGGCTTGATGAGATCGGTATCTCAGGCTATTGAGATGTTAGACATAACAGACATCAAAAGAGAAGTATTTAACGGTTTAAATAAACATAGGGACTATAGTTTATCCAAGAAAAAATGGATTAATGAAGTTCCATCTATTCATGAGATAAGTGAAAAACTACTAGTTAGCACAAAGTCTTTAAAAAAAAATAATAAAATAATAACTAGAAAAGGAAGTTACTCAAGAAATCTTCAAGAAGTAATTATAGCCTCCAGTGACGGAACCTATGTCTCAGATATTAGATTGCATCAAACAGTTGGTCTCAACGTAATTGCAAGTGATGCCCAATATAGATCTAGTGGAAGTAGAAGATTTGGATCGTCAGGAATGCCTAATGAATTTAGATTATGGGATCACGAAAAAGCAGCTAATGATGTGTTTGAAAGTTCAATGAACATGTTGTACGCAGATTATGTTGATGCAGGACAAATGCCTGTTGTATTAGCTAATAAATTCGGTGGCGTTATATTCCATGAAGCCTGTGGTCATTTACTTGAAACTACTCAAATAGAGAGAGGAACAACACCATTTGAGAATAAATTGAATGAAAAAATTGCACATGAATCTGTAACAGCAATAGATGAAGGGATATCAGAAGGATCCTTCGGTTCATTATCAGTAGATGATGAGGGTATGGAACCCGAAAAATCAGTTCTTATTAAAGATGGAATTTTAAAAAAATTCATATCCGACAGGGCAGGTGAATTAAGAACTGGTCATAAAAGAACAGGAAGCGGAAGAAGACAAAATTATTCTTTTGCTGCTGCTTCAAGAATGAGAAATACTTATATAGCTAAAGGTGAGCACTCGAAAGAGGATTTAATCAATAGTATTAGTGAAGGTCTTTATTGCAAATCAATGGGTGGTGGCAGTGTAGGTGCTACAGGACAATTTAATTTTGCGGTAGAAGAAGGATATCTTATTAAAAATGGAAAATTAACTAGTCCAGTAAAGGGAGCAACATTGATCGGTGAGGCTAAAGAAGTTATGCCAAAAATATCAATGTGCGGAAATGATCTCGAATTGGCTCCTGGATTCTGTGGATCCATTAGTGGAAGTGTCAACGTAACTGTTGGCCAACCTCATATTAAGGTTGATTCAATCACTGTTGGCGGAAGATAGGATATGAATTCAAGAGAAATCACAACTCAAATCTCCAAAGCTGCAGATTTCCTAAATCTTAAAAAATGGGATTATGGAGCAAGCTTCTCTAATGATTATTCTGTGCAAGTAGATAAGGGAGAACCTAAACAACTTAAGGCATCACAAAAGCAAATTTTAACTATAAGAGTTTGGAATCAATCTAATCTAGTTGGTATTACTACAACAAGTGATATTAGTGAATCTGGTATTAAAAAGGCTCTTAAGCAAGCGAATATAGCTTCTGATTTCGGCAATAAGAATGAATCTACAGAATTTTCACCACTAGCGAAGGATCCCATTAAGGTTAGAGAAGTTAAAAAAACAAATCCTGTTGGAATAAAAAAATTACTTACAGTTTTAAGAGAAGCGGAAGTAAAACTATTAGAAAGTCATGAATCCATAAAATCTGTTCCATATAATGGTTTATCTGAGAGTTTCTTTGAGAGAGTTTATGCAAATAGTGAGGGAGCCTTTCGAAGTTATTCCAAAAGTCAAGCAGCACTATATTTATATGCAAGAGCAGAAGAGAAAAATAAGAAGCCTCGTAGTTCAGGTTCCGTAAAACTTGGATATGGAGCTGATGATATAGATATAGAGTCGTGTATTAAAGAAGCTTCAAATAAAACAATTTCTCATTTAAATTATTCATCTATTAAAACTGATAAGTATTTAATATGTTTTTCCCCAGAGTCTTTTTTAACTATCATTAACGCCTTCAGCTCAATGTTTAATGCTAGAAGCATCATAGATGGAGTGAGCTTATCTAATAAAAATTCAATCGGAGAGAAACTATCTACAGAAGCACTTAATATTTATGATGATGGCCTTCACGAAAAGAATATTTCTTCAACACCATTTGATGGAGAGGGAACCCCAACCAAAAGACTATGTCTAATTAACAGAGGGAGAATTGAAAATTTTATACATTCCGAATCAACTGCAAGAATATTTAAAACAACCCCAACTGGCCACGCTGGACTAGGATCAAAAGTCTCAGTATCTCCTGATTGGATCGTAGTTGAAAAATCAGAAGAAAACTTTGATCTAAAAACATCACTAGATCACTCCACTTATGAAGGAGAATTTGTTTATATAGAAGAGTTAAATGCAATCCATGCAGGTGTCAGAGCAAGTCAAGGTTCATTTTCTCTTCCATTTGATGGATGGCTCTACAAAAACGGTAATAAAATCTCAATAGAATCTGCCACGGTAGCAGGGGATATCAAATATCTTTTGAAAAATATAGTAAATATTGAATCAAGCCAGGAGTTAACAACAAGTGGAATTTCTCCACATGTATGGGTAGATGAATTATCAATAACTGGTGACGCGTGAGAATTATATTCTGGGGAACACCTGAATATTCAATTCCTAGTCTTGATATTTTTATTAAATCTAAGCACGAGGTAATTGCAATAGTTAGCCAACCGGATAAGAAGAGATCTAGGGGGAATAAATTAATAGCCTCACCTGTAAAATGCATTGCTGAGAAAGAATCTATAAAAATTTATACTCCAGAAAAAATCAGGGGCAATATAGATTTTATAAATGAACTTAAATCACTTTCTTGTGATTTATTTATTGTTATAGCTTACGGGAAAATTTTACCCAAAGAGATATTGGAAATCCCAAAATTTGGTTGTTGGAACGCACATGCTTCATTATTGCCAAGATGGCGTGGTGCCGCCCCAATTCAATGGTCCCTAATAAAAGGCGATGAATTTACAGGTGTAGGAATTATGAAAATGAATGAGGGACTAGATACTGGCGACATATTGTTGGAAGAAAAAATTAAAATAAATAATAACGATAATTTAAATACACTATCGGAAAAACTTAGTATTTTATCGGCAAAATTATTTTTAAATGCTACATCTTTCATCGAAGAAAATATTAATAAAAATACTAATTCTCAATTAACAAATCAAAATACTCTTGGAAGAGAAATCACTTACGCAAGAATGATTGAAAAATCAGACTTTAAAGTTGATTGGAGTAATGAGGCAATTGATATTTCTCAAAAAATAAAAGGATTATACCCACGAGCAAATACAACTTTTAGAGGTAAGAACCTAAAATTACTTAAAATCAATGTTTTGAGTAGTGATGAAATTAAGAATGGAAAATACCTTTTCATGAGCAATTATTCAAGACCAGGTATTATTCTTGCTGTAATAGAAAATGAAGGAATAATAATTTCAACTAAAACTGATCCGATTATTTTGTTAGAAGCAAAACTTGAAGGTAAAAACATTTCTTGCAAAAATCAATTAATACAACAGTTAAAGCCATCAGTAGGTGAATATCTCTCAGATTAAGTTTTAGATTCTTTTTTAGAAAATCCCCAAATGAAAGCTAAAAGAATCAAACAATAAAAATAATAGTCTGGAAGAATAGATTCTTTAATTAACGTATTTAATAAAAGTTTAATCCCAACTATTAAGATTGCTATATAACCGGCCTTTTCTAATCTAGAAAATATATCCAGAAGTTTTAGAAAAATCCCCGATGTAAATCTTAAGGCTAATACTCCAATCACTGCTCCAAATATAATTAATATATATTGATCGCTGATAGCTACTGCAGTAGTGATACTATCTATGGAAAAAGCAAAATCAGTAATTGAAAGAAGCGCTACAACCCTTAAAAACCTAAAATTTTTTTTATTATTATCTGTCCCATTTTCAGCGTTTTCTATATCTGAATTTAAAAAAACATTAGAGAAGAATAAATATATTAAATAAAAACCAGCAAAAACTCTAATAAGAATAAACTTTAGAAGAACATTGGATAATATGATGAGAACAATTCTAAATAATAAAGATATTGTTATACCAATATTTAAGGCTCTTGACCTTAATTCTGAACTATCGAGGGATTTAGTAAGAGAAGCTAGTGCTACAGCATTATCTGCCGATAATAATAATTCTAGAGCAATTAATATTGGTAAAAGTGTAAAGATTTCGTACCAACTGTCTACCTGATCTAGTGTGGGTATAAAAGAATTTATTGCGGCTGAATCCATCAAATATTATTCACAAACAGTATAAAATCTAATATAATAGATCGATTATTTGTTATCAAGATTTACAGCTATAAATGAGTTTAAATACTTTAGTTGATTATATTTCGGACTCACAAATTACTTCAGAATTAATAAAAAGAATATCAAAAAATAATGAATTAAATATTGTTGGTTCAAGTAGATATGCAAAATCAATAATTTTAGATAGCATCGCAAAAAAAGAGGAGAAAAATATATTATTAATTTGTCCTAATGTAGAAATAGCCTACAAATGGATTGGTTATTTCGAAAGTATAAATAATAAAGCAGTTTTATATTATCCTCCAACAGAACATCTACCATACTCATCAGTTAATAAATCCAAAGAGATTGAATTTAGTCAGCTTACTGTTTTATCCAAATTAATAAAAAAAGAGAAAAATGAACTTAATATTGTTATATCAACTGAAAGATCACTACAACCTCATCTAATAAATAAAAACTTATTAATTGAAAACAAGTTAGATTTGCAAAAAGGGGTTCAAATCGAGATTCAAGAATTAGCAAATAAACTTACTTTGCTGGGTTATACGAAGGATAATGTAACTTCAACAGAGGGATTCTGGAGTAGGAGAGGTGAAATAATAGATATTTATCCTGTCAATAATGAGTTTCCTATAAGATTAGAATTTTTTGATAATGTAATTGAGAAAATAAGAGAATATGATCCCCATACACAGAAAACATTAGAAAGTATAAATAATATTGAAATAATACAGGCTGGATTTGAATTGCTAATAAAAGATAAGTTAAATAATTTATCTAAGAACAATTTTTTTAATTCAGAAGACATACATAAAAATAATCTTGATCGTTATTTAGGAATAATTGAAGAAGAACCCTCAAACATAATAGATTTTATAAATAGGGAAACAATTCTTGTAATTGATGAATTAGAAGATTGTAAAAAATTTGCAAATAATTGGTATCTAGATTCAGAAAGTAATTTTGATAATTGTACGTATGAATTAAATGAGAACCTTAAAAATAATGACATTAATTTAGAAGCCAAACCTAATTTGCATTTAAAGTTTGACGAAATATTAAATTCACTAGGAAATTTTAATTTAATCAAATTTTATGAATTTGAATCTAAAATCAATATTGATAATAGATTTTTGTTAAACGATAAAAGATTAAATTCATATTCTAAAAATGTAGGGAAATTATCCAATGATATAAATAAAAATATAAAAAATAATGAAAAAGTATGGATATTATCAGCACAACCATTGAGAACAAGGACTTTACTTTTTGAGCACGAATGTAATGCAAACTTCTTAAACAATCCTAATGATATTGATGAAGCATATAAGTCAATTAATAATTCAACTCCTCTAATATTAAAAAATAAGAACAATTACGAAATCGAGGGGTTTTATCTTCCGATATGGAAAGTTATCTTAATAACAGATAAAGAATTATTTTCACAACAATCTCTTTTTAATAATGTATTCATAAGAAGAAAAAAAAGAAGTGTAAATTCCAATATAAATGTAAATAAGATTAGTCCCGGTGATTTTATAGTTCATAAAAATCATGGAATAGGAAAATTTTTAAAAATAGAAAAAATAAATATATACGGAGATTCAAGAGATTATTTAGTCATTCAGTATCAAGATGGAAAGATAAGTGTTGCCGCTGATCAACTTGGAAGTGTTAACAGATATAGATCAAGCGGAAAAATAAAGCCGAAAATAAATAAATTAGGAGGGACAGAATGGGAAAAAATAAAAGAAAGAAATAAGAAACAAATCAAAAAAGTTGCTGTCGATATTTTAAAACTTTATGCAAAAAGAGAAAAATTAAAGGGTTACATTTACCCAGAAGATGGTCCTTGGCAAGATGAATTAGAGGAATCATTCCCTTATCAACCAACACCTGACCAAATTACTGCTGTAGAAGAAATAAAATCTGATATGGAAAGCAATAAGCCAATGGACAGGCTAGTTTGTGGAGATGTAGGATTTGGCAAAACAGAAGTAGCTGTTCGGGCTATTTTTAAGGCTATTACATCAGGCAAACAGGTAATATTACTAGCACCTACAACAATCCTAGCTCAGCAACATTGGAGAACAATAAGTAATAGATTTTCACCTTACCCAATAAAAGTATCATTACTCAATAGATTCAAAACTGTTAATGAAAGAAAGGAAATCTATGCAGGTTTTAAAAATAACAAAATTGATTTAGTTGTAGCAACGCATCAAATTTTAGGAAAAGAAATAGAAATTAAAAACTTAGGACTACTAGTTATTGATGAAGAACAAAGATTTGGAGTAAGGCAAAAGGAGAAAATAAAAAAAATCAAAACAAACATAGACGTTTTAACTCTCTCGGCAACTCCAATTCCAAGAACACTTTATATGAGCTTATCTGGACTAAGACAAATGAGCTTATTAAACACTCCTCCACCATCAAGAAGATCAATAAAAACATATTTATCTGAAATAGATATGGATGTTATAAGAACTGCAATTAATCAAGAACTTGATAGGGGAGGTCAAATTTTTTACGTTCTTCCAAGAATTTCTGATATAGATCAAGCTGTAAACAAATTAAAAAATATGTTTCCCAGCTTAAAATTTATTGTTGCTCATGGGCAAATGAACGAAACAGAGCTTGAAAATGCAATGATTGCTTTTAATAATGGAGAAGTAGATCTAATGATATGCACAACGATAATTGAAAGTGGATTAGACATCCCTAAAGTAAATACAATCATTATTGAAGATTCTCACAAATTTGGCCTTTCACAACTTTATCAACTTAGAGGAAGAGTTGGTAGAAGCGGTGTACAAGCACATGCTTGGTTATTTTATCCAAATATAAATAAAATTAATGACGCTGCAAAACAAAGATTGAAAGCGATAAAAGACTTTTCAGAACTAGGTAGTGGATACCAACTTGCAATGAAAGATATGGAAATAAGAGGTGTTGGTAGTTTACTAGGAGAAGAACAAAGTGGAAAGGTTAATGCTATTGGATATGATTTATATATAGAAATGCTCCATGAGGCTATTTCAGAAATCAGCGGGCAAGAAATACCTGAAGTTAACGACACTCAAATTGATCTACCAATAAATGCATTTATTCCTGCAACATGGATATTAAACAGAGAAGAGAAGCTTGAAGCTTACAAATCTGTTACTGAATGTTCAAATAATGATGAATTAACTGAATTAGCTACAGACTGGGTTAATAGATATGGAAACTTACCCAAACCTGTTGAGTCCTTAATAATGATAATGAGACTAAAATTACTAGCTAAAAAATGTGGTTTTAATAAGATCAAGCTCAAAAAGCCAAACATCTTGATAGAGACAAAATTAAAAAATTCTACTTTTAAAATTCTAAAAAATTCTTTGGCAAGTAGTGTTCAAAATAAATTTAATTTTAATGAAGGCGAACAATGTTCAATCATCACTATAAGGGGCTTAGGTGCAACTGAAATTCAAAATCAAATTGATCAACTAATGTTGTGGTTCAGGTCTTTTGAAAGAGAAATAAAGAATTTCGATAAAGAACTTATTAAAAGAGATTAAATTATTAAATAATTATTTAAAATCCGCGAATCAATTTGATTTCGGTTAGGTTTATAAAAATTTATTTATTTTATGGGTGAGTATATAGACGTCGGAATCCAAACTTCGATTTTACCCTTATCAATTATTCTTTCATCAATTGTATTAGGCATATTTGCATTATTTGGAGAAGAAACAGAAAATGATGATGATGATTCCGATTCAGGAAGTGGTGGCCTAATGCAACCTATTTGAAATTATTTATAAACAATTTGTTTTGACTTTCTCTTAGAGACTTTAAATAACCTATTGAATGAACCTATCATTAAAATAAGAGCAGTAAAAGAAGATAAAA
This sequence comes from Prochlorococcus sp. AG-442-N07, assembly GCA_003209675.1. Taxonomy (GTDB): domain Bacteria; phylum Cyanobacteriota; class Cyanobacteriia; order PCC-6307; family Cyanobiaceae; genus Prochlorococcus_A. The sequence continues at coordinate 19,720 of QCPX01000019.1, forward strand.
AAATAAAAATTACCAAAAATATCTCATAGAGATATGAAAAGAGTTCAAACAATAATAAAAAAGATTTATTAAATGTTGAAGGTAGATTTTGTAACAGTAAATTTTTATTAGGAATTAAATAATTTATATAAACTAATAAAACACTCAAAATAAACAAAAAGAAAGATTCAGTAAATAGTCTTCTTTTAGATTTTCTTCTTAAATTTAATTTTTTTTTAAAAATATATTTATCTGGTTTAATGTTCAAATTTGGGATGTTTAAATCTGCCATAAATCAAAGCTCAAAGAAAAATTTGAATAACTCTGAAAAGAAATTAACCTATAGTATCGTGTTTGTATTTAAGATGCTAATTGCTCTTTATTCAGGATTTGGTAGTTCTTTTTTTTCTATATTTTCAAATGGACTATAAAAATAAATAAAAGAATAAGAGAATAGAATTAAAGATAAAATTGCAAAAAACGGTGGAATAAAAAAATTGAAAAATTTAACTTTTTTATTTAACCCAAATTTTAATTTTTTTGGAATTTTATTAAGTTTATCTGTTTTTTTAATTCTTACTTTTGGCGATTCATTTAACTGATCAAAACAATTTAAGGTATCTGAAAGTAATGAATTACCAATCTTTAGAACTAAAGGCTTTACATTTGCTTTAGAGCTCTTGAGAACAATATTATGTATTTGGAGATTATCGGCTTTTATATCGATTAATTTAGACTCATATATTGGAATTTCGTTTTTGATTAAAAGATTTGAATAAATATAAAAAGCATCCATAATAGGCCTTAAATGTTCAATTTTGCCTTCAATAAGTGGTTTATCAACTATGGTTAATTTCCATTGAGAAATTATAGATATTTGATCTTTATTTTCATTATTGGAATAATCTGGCAATCCGATTATTTCGAGACTTACTGAAGATTGATGAAATAACAATTTATTTTGCATCATATTAAAAATCGTATAAAAAATTCTTCAACTTTTGATAACCCTGATTTGAAATACAAAAAGATAAAATAAGCAAAGATTTTATTATAATTTCACCATTTTCAGCTTGATTTAAAAGCTTTTTCACTCTCATACTATCTACATTAAATCTCTCATTAATCAACTCAATAAATCTTTTATTAAAATCATCCCAAATAATTGAATTCTCTTTGATATCTTCTTTAGATTTTAGTATCTCTCTGATATAAGGATATAAATATTTGGACATTTCAACGGTGATTTTAATTAAGGCATCGAATTCGTTTACTTTAATATTGTTGTTAACATAAGATTTTCTCAATGGATTATTATTCCTTAATTTCCAAATAGTAATTTTATTCGGCAGAACATCATTTAAATCAAGTCTATTTGATAAAGCGTAAAGGGATTGAATACCATTTAAATCAATAGTTTCTAGGATTAATAATAATAAATCAAGCTTCTCTATAGATTGTCTTGATACCCGATTTCCCTTAGTTAAATATGTAATTGTTCTTGATTAAGATATAAGAGAATTATAACAGAATTATTAATCCATTTTTTGAAATAAAAATGAATATAACTTATCTAGTTCTTCAATAGTTAGCATTCCATAACTCCATAATAATATTGGTAATGGAGTGTTATTTTTTATAGATAATTTTATACCAAGTTCAATAGTAGATTCGTCTAAACCTAATACATTAAATAAATAAGTTATCATTTCTCTAGATAAATAATTATTCATGAATTCTATTTAATACTTGAGTAAATGAGAGATTTAGTCATTTGATTAAGAACTAATTTTCTTGTAAAAAGAAATTTATTTAAAAGTAAAAATGAAAATTTCCTTATTGGAAATAAAAAAACGTTTCGATTAGCAAAAATTGATATCAACGAGTCAGTTATAAAAATAGTGACAATAATATCTAAAATTCTGCTCGAAAAATACTTAAATTTAAATAATATCAATTGCAATTTAGTAATAGCAGTATTTTTATTAAAAAGATCATAAATAGTATTAACATCTCTCCAGCAAGTATTTAGACCCTGACCACCAACAGGATGAAATGTATGAAATGCATCTCCTACAAAAACTAATTTTTTAAAATTTAAAAGTGGAAAATTTAAGGATAACGAAACAGGAAAAATATTAAATTCGCCAATTATTTGGTCCAACTTAAATTCATTCGGCAAGATTGTTGATAAATTATCAATTAAAAAATTCTTGTCAGAATTCAACCTTTCAATTGCCTTTAATGTACTGGAAGTCCAAATTACTTGGTATAAGTTTTTTTCTAAAGGTAATAATGCAAGTGGGCCTTCTTTTCTAAAAATTTCATAAGCTCGCTTCTCACAATGACCTCTAAGAGAAACTTTAAAAGTTAAACATGACTGACTATACGATTTTTTTATATCAACAAAATCTATGAATTTTTTATCAACTGAGTTTGCTCCTGTTGAATAGAATTGATAGTCAAATAATATTTTTTTACGTAACAATCTCTGTGGTGTTATAAAATAAATATTTTTATAATTGTCAATCTCTTGAAAAAATACGTTCATGAGATCCGAATGTTTAACTACCCAGCCAATATTTTCGGCAGAACTTATATCATCATCTAAGTCAGAAGTTGATAAATTGGTGAAAGCAGAAGTTACGCTATCTGAAATTGAAAGGGTATCAAAGCCAAATAAAAATGGTTCTAATTTTCCCCAAAGTCTGAATTTAGATAAAATTTTTCTTGTTGAGTGAGTAATTGCATAAGTTTTATCTTTATCAATTAATCTATCTTTTGTTAATAAATCAGTTAAAAAAATATTGCAATCAAATTTTGAAAGTGCAATTGAAAGTAATAAACCTGTGGGACCTGATCCAACAATTTTAAAATTCAATTTGTCGTTCATCGCATTATATACGCATCAACTATCTATTCAAATAAATATAGCAAATTTCTTCAAATGCGGGTCTTAATAAATATGGGTACTCACCAACCCATAAGTTATTTTCAGGAAGCCAAGCATCGGTCAAATAAAAATCTCTGTCAAAATTACGGTTATCAGATGTTATTAAACATCTAATACTCGAACCAACCCTAATTTGACTGTGCTTATTTTCCATAGGAAAACTTAATTTTTCCAAATAACCATCTTCATCTTCTAATTCAAGTACTAACCAAGTTCTTTTGTTTTCGATAACTTCTAATCGACCTTGCCTATTAGATTGTTCTCTTGAACTTTCAATCTTTTCTGTTTTATAAATATCTGATACATATCCATCAAATATAGAAAAAAATTTATATTTTCTTAATTGCAAGTTTTTTCTACTTGATTCAAGAATAGGGCCCCAGATGATGTACAAAAAGAAACCTACACATAGGAATAACCAGAAATTATTAGTTTGATCTCCAGTCGAACTAATAATTAATGAGATAAATCCCCCAATTGAAGAAACTATTACTCTTTGAAGAATTTTTCTAGGATTCCCCAAAGCGTACTTAAATTGACTTCCTGTACCAACTGCAGGAATAAGTTTTGAAATTTGACTTGAATTAATTGGAATTATCATTTTAAAAAATCAATTTTTCAAGTCCGTAAACTAAAGTTTCATAATTACCAATTTTTTTAATAGCTTGTAGAACTCCTGGCATATATGCCTTTCTATCAATAGTGTCATGTTTAATTGTGTAAGTTTCACCTGGAGATCCCATAATTACTAACTGATGAGCTAGTAATCCTGGTAATCGTACAGAATGTATATTGATTCCTGAATCTCTGAGCCCACCACGTACACCTTTCAATGACTCAGACTCTTTTACTAAATTCTGATTAAATTTCTTTGGATATTCTTCAATCATTTCTGCAGTTTTTATACACGTTCCACTAGGAGAATCAGCTTTTTGATTATGATGCATCTCAATTAATTCAATATTGTCGTAAAACCTTGCAGCTACAGCTGCCGCTTGCTGAAGAAGAACCATACCTACTGAAAAATTAGGAATTATTGCAGAACCAACCGATGCTTTCTGAGCAAAAACAGACAAATCATTTATTTGCGAAGCGCTTAGACCTGTAGTTCCTACTACTGGTGATACCCCATATGCAATAGCTGATCTGGTATTTTCATATACAGAATCAGGATGAGTAAAATCAACCAAAACAGGTTTGATTTTTTCATTTCTATAATTTTGACTAACAGAACATAAAGTCCCTTCAAAATCATTTGAAACAAAAACATCACAATTTTTTACCTTCAATAAATCAGAAATATTTGAGCCATTGTTTTTTTCGTTTATGTCGATTGCTGCGACAAGTTCACAATCTGTAGAA
>QCPX01000020.1:0-23446 GCA_003209675.1 Prochlorococcus sp. AG-442-N07
AGAATATCACCTTAATAATGGGACAAAAGCAACAGCTTATTTGGGATCTTCCGCCAATTGAATCATTCTATTTGAATGCATCAATATATGACTTAGATAAGTTCGAAGCTAAAAAGAGAATACAAAAACTATCGGAAATGCTTGAAATTGATGAAGAGCTATTCATACCTGTTAGAAAACTTTCACTGGGTCAACGTATGAAATCAGAATTACTAGCAGCTCTCATACATGAACCAAATATTCTATTTTTAGACGAGCCGACACTTGGATTAGATATTAATGCGCAGAGAAATTTAAGAAAATTCCTTCAAAAATATAATAAAGAAACCAATGCAACGATATGCCTAACCAGTCATTACATGAAAGATATTACATCGCTATGCAAGAGAGTTATATGTGTGCACGAAGGGGCGATATCATATGATGGAAAACTTGACCTATTATTAAAAAAACTTTCTCCTGTTAAAGAAATATTAATAGTTTGTCGCTCGGAAGAGGATGCAATTAAATTAGAAAATTCCGGTTTTACCATTAAAAACAAAATAAAGAATGAAATCACTATAAAAATTGAAAACAACTCTATTACCTCTTCACTAAAAACCATCCTAAATAATTTTGATATTGAAGACCTTTTTATAAATGAACCACCCGTTGATGAAGTTATTGGGAAGGTATTAAACAAAAAAAATTATCATGTCTAATTTGATTAACCGTAAAATATTCACCTTATTAAAAGTCCAATATTCAAACATGTTGGAATATAGGGTAGAAATTGCATTATGGGCAATTTCAGGGATTATTCCTTTTTTCATGTTAAACATTTGGACAAATAATAATCTAAATGAATCCATAAACATTAGTGATACAATGCTTTCTAGGTATTTCTTATGTGCTTTTTTTGTAAGACAGTTTTCTGTAGTTTGGGTTGTATTTAGTTTTGAAGAGGATTCTCTTATGGGGAAAGTATCTCCGTATTTAATCCAACCTTTAAATCCATTTTTCAGATATTTTGCACAACATCTTGCTGAACAAATAACAAGATTTCCTTTCGCACTAATAATCGCATTTTTCTTTTTTATTTTTAATCCAGAAAGTATATGGATACCAAATTTTGGTATTTTAATCTTATCTATAGTATCTACTTTCTTATCCTTTTTGATTCAATTTTTAATTCAGTCAATAGTTGCATGTCTATGTTTCTGGACAGAGAAAGCATCATCGATAGAAAGATTGTTATTTATTCCAACCTTATTTCTCTCAGGTCTTTTAGCACCCGTAGTTTCATTTCCCACATATGTTAAATCTTGGATTTATTTGACTCCTTTCCCATATCTGATTGATTTCCCTGCGAACTTACTTTCAGGTAATGAAACAAATATTAGTGGGGGCTTAAGTATGCAAATTCTATGGATATTTTTACTTTTCCCATTATTTAAGAAAATCTGGTCTGAAGGAACTAAAAAATATACCGCAATGGGGTCATGAATTTAAGAAAATATCTAAAAGTTTATAAAAAATTCTTACATACTTCTTTAGCTTCTGAATTGGAGTATAAGACAAACATAATAGTTGATTTAATTACAGCAATTTTAAGTTTAGTAGGTAGTATTTTTCTGTTATCTATTTTCTTTCAAAATAGTGTATATATTGGAGGGTGGAAATTTGAACAGGCACTAATAATCCAAGCTATTTATACAATTTTGAATGGAATAACCAATACATGGTTCAATCCTAATCTTACAGAAATAGTTAAACATATAAGAGAAGGAACATTAGACTTCGTACTTTTAAAACCTATTGATAGTCAATTTTTTATTTCATTAAAAAAAATAAATCCATCTGGATTTTTAGAAATAATGCTTGGATTTTTATTGTTGTTCTTCTGCATAAGAATAAATCAAATCAATATAAATTTAGGTTTTCTGACCCTATCCTTGATTACGATAAGCTGCTCGATTTGTATTTTATATAGCTTATGGTTTTTTATCTCTACTACTACTATTTGGTTTGTTAAGACTTGGAATGCAATAGAAGTATTAAGATCATTCCTTTATATTGGAAGATTTCCTCTAAATTCTTTTTCATTTTCTTTAAGAATTTTTTTTAGCGTTTTTATTCCTATTGCTTTTATAACTACAATTCCTTCTGAAGTTTTTCTAGGAATTTCTGTATTATGGAAAATATTACTTGAAGTTATTGTAGCGACAGTATTTCTTATAACTTCAAGAAAGTTCTGGTTATTTGCATTAAAATTCTATTCATCAGCCTCTAGTTAAATATTATTTAATAAAGTCGCTGCAAAATTTCCAAATTTGTTGTTTACTTTTCAAATTAGAAAGTCTAGATAATTTTTTAAAATGAGGTTTAGATTTTTCAACAGATAAAAGCCTACAGTTGTATTCAATCTTATGATTTCTAGAAATGATTCCTAATTTGAGTGCAACATTACAAAGGATAATTATTAAACTAAGAAAAAAAAATATACCGAAAAATTGTAAAAATGATTTTGAATAATTTTCTTTTTCAGTTTTTAATTCAAACTTCATTACTTAACTATATGCTGAGGGCACTTAATAGCAGCGATAGCAACAGCCGTAACTTTAAAATTATCAGACTTCTCAATTACCTTTTTAACCTCTAATGGCCCAAATTTATTACTTGCATCACTATAGGAAAGAAGTAAAGATTTATAGTTATCATGACCTAGATTTCTATACTCACAGAAATTATCACCAACATAATTCAAAAGAGTTAGTAAAGTTAATTCAATCATTAAAGCTTTTTACTAGCGAAGTTCTTACGAATGATACTGTGCAGAACATTTTTAACAAGTAAAATTACCAAAAACGTTTGAAATAATGAAATTAAATTTTCATTAATAAACTTTCACAATTATTCCAGAATTAATTAATTCACATATAAGAAAATCATTAAAGCACTATCGGTAGTGTATTAACATTACATTGTTTGCGCTACAGATAGGGGGTTGCATTTTTTAAGAAATTGGTTTAAAAATAAGGTTCCCCATCACCCGGCCCCACAAATGTGAGGCCTTTTTTTTGGTTTTTTAAAATAAGACCTCTTTAAAAGTTTTATTAAATAAAACGAGTAATTAATCCCTTTAATAATGAATAGAGATAATAATTAATTTATTTTTTAATTTATAATCCTGCTTTAGAATTTTTTACCAAAATGTACTGCTATCTTCCAATAATTTTATAAAAAGCTTTTTATGGATTTAATTAATAAGCTAATACCAACCAAAATACAAACCGTTATAAAAGTTTTCTTAATAAGTATATTCCCATTTAATTTTGACAGGTGAGCTCCGAAAAATCCTCCTGTAAAGGAACCAATTATTAAAACTAGCAATAAATTAAATGGAACCGATCCTATTCTTGCCAAAAATACTGCTCCGACAAAATTCCAAAAAATCCCAACAGTAAAAAATGTCATACTTATTGCTCGAAGAAAATCCATTTCAAAAGTTTTTATTAATAGAATTGTTACAAGCAATCCAGTACCTGAAGAAATAGAACCATTTAATATACCTATAAGAAAAATAAAAATTAAAAATCTAATTTTATGAACAAAATTAAGCTTTTTATTACCAGATGATAAACCTAAATCTGGTTTAAGGAATGAGTAAAAAGCTAATAATATGGAAATAATTCCTAAAGTTAAGTACAAGTAATTTTCTGATATATATTTAACTACAGAAGCCCCAAAAATTACTCCTGGTAATCCAAAGATTAAAATTTGCCAAGCAACACTTATATCATTACCTAAAGATTTGTAATTTCTTAAGGAACCCCCTATTCCTAGTGCTACTGTTGCTAATTTATGACTAGCCAGAGCCTGATAATAAGGAACTCCAGATAAAATTAATGCAGGCAATTGTAATAATCCTGCTCCTCCTCCAGAAATCGCTGAGAAAGTATTAGAAAAAAATGATATCAAAAAGATATAAATACTTTTAAATAAAGAATGATCAAAATTTCCTAATAATACTGTTAATAAATAAATCATTAACTATAAATTGCCCTTTGTATTAATGAGTAAAAATTATTCTTTTGATAAGTAATATTTGCTTGAAGAAGTCTTATCTTATCCTTTTCAATCATACATTAAAAAAAACTGTTATTATCGAAAAAAAAATTATCAAGAATTTTATGCATAAACAAGATGCGATTTACCTTGATCAGTTTTGTCCCAAGATAAGTAATAAAAATTGGAGAGATTCACTTAATAAACTTACTAATTATAAATGTATCTATTGCGGTAAACCCTCAGAATCACTAGACCACCTTAACCCAATATCAAAAGGGGGGATTAGCAGTACTAGTAATTGCGTCCCATGTTGTTTGTCATGTAATGGGATGAAATCAGATTCAGAAGTTCTTAGTTGGTACAGAAAACAAAGTTTTTATGATCCTCGAAGAGCTATGGCGATACGAGCATGGTTTAATGATGATTTAAAACTAGCGTCAGTTCTTTTGAAATATTTTAATTAAACAATGAATGATAAATTGATTGAGATTCGAAAAAATATTTTTTTTACCTTGAATAGGATACTTTATTTTAGTAAGTAATGTTTTTATTAAATTGTTATTATTCTTTCTGAATTTATATTATTACTCTTAAAAATCGAGATATTAGAGTAATCATCTTTCCACATTATTGGTGAATCTATAACCTTTCTCTCTGGAGACTTTACTGAAAAAATCAATCCAAATACGAAAAGAATAGTGATCAAAATTATAGTCAATACAAATTTGTCTGAAATATTATTCATTAACCTAATCTATCTTGAAAAATTTTTGTCAGGAGTAGTTTTTTCGTAAATTTCTAGAAAATATGATTTAAAATAATTAATTCCCTCATTTCCAATCAATCCAATTGAACGTCCGCAATCATTTACTACTTGTGATGAAATTTGATTTGCCAAGTCACTTTTCTCAATCCATTTTTTCTGAGGATTGTAAGAGAAAGATATAATGTTTTCAGTTTTTACAATAGCTGATTTCATTGCTTCATCTTTAGAAAGACCATTTTGGATAGCATTACAATATTTCTTAGAGAAATTATTAGATATCCTATTTTGTAGCAAACTAACACTAGGATCGGATGTATCAAAAGCTAAACCTATTGCAGGTTTTAATTGAAAAATTATAAATAAAAGCAAAACTAAAAGTAATTTTAACAACAGCTATTAATCGATAGTTTATAAGTAATATAATAGTATTATAAAATTATCTTTTCAATTAAATCTGATAATTATTAAAACCAAATTAAATTTCAATTTATTAATAATTAAAAGTATTGCGATAAGTTCAGTAATAATAGTCAGAGGTTTATTTGATTACAAATATGTACGAATCAATGATGACATTGCTATTTTTTCCTGATTGGACAAATGGATTACCTTCAGATTTCTTAATTCTTCATTTTTTTGTAGGAGCTGTGATTTTTCCATTCAACATGATTCATGCTAAAGCAAGAAAGATTGACGGTCAAAACCCACAGGAAGCCGCTAATGGGTATAAAAATTCAGATAATGCAACATTTTTTGGATACGAGGAAATCAATTAGATTTCCATAAAATTTATTTAAGGAATTAGTTTATTGATGATAATTTCCCTAAATACAGCTTTAGATCTTAAAATATTTAGTCCCAGTGAACCTATAGGAATATTCATAATTTTTGTAGGATTAATATTTACTGGCATGATTTTCTATATTATTTATGCTGTAAGTACTAATAAAGAATCCTTAGAAGACAAAAAAATAAGAACTAAAAAGGAGTACTTGCAAAAGGAGAAAATAGGAAAATTATTTCCTAAGAAAAAATAATTTTAATTGCTTTATTACTATAAAGATATTTATTTATATTATTAATTATTAAATCAGTAGGATCTAAAAACATTAGTTTTAGTTCTCTTAAATCAAACATTTTCTTAAAATTTAACTATAACAACAAAATTTTTTTTACGAGGTATTCATATTGTTAATTGCACAGCTAAATTATTTTCATATCAAGCAAAAAATGTTAAAAATGGAAAAAATAATTTGAAATCGTGGAGAATTCGCCTCAATATCTATTTCTTGCTAGTGGAGTGAATAATGGAGAAGGGTTTTGGGTTGTGGGAATAAAAAATTGCGATGAAAATATCCTAGAGGATGAAAATCTTTTAGATTGCCATAGAAAAGAATTGATAGGTAATGAATCAGCAAAAGATATTCTTCTAGCTATTAATTTAAACGTAAATAATTTATTAAATGAACTAAGAAACAAAAATTATTTAATTGCAAGACCTTCAATAGGTATTCCATTTGATATTCCTTTAGAAATCTTGGAAAATATTTTTGATTTTTGGTTAGATATTTATAAAAATAATGAAGCCTGGGAAGCTTGTTTAGGACTTCTTAAAGTTAGAAAAAGAATTCCCCTAACTAACCTAATTGAAAGCGAAAGTTTAAAGGGAAACTCTAAAAAATGGGCTATAAAAATTGAAACTTTACATACTTATGTTCCTTCTTCACTTAAAAATGAAAAATTAAATGACCCCATGTGGGAATAATTTTGTCTTTAAATACTAAAAATATTTACTTCGTTGGATATTTAAGTAAAAATAAAATAACTAATAATTTTAAAATGAATAAACCATACTCTTTTAGTATCGATCAAATGAACGGTATAGTTGAGGATACATACTCCAAGATAATAAATGAATGTGAAAATTTAAAAAAAAATACTAATTGTCAAAATGAGCAAGTAGTAGCACTTTTAAGTGTAATTGCTTCAAATTTCGCTACTAAAACAGAAAAAAACGAAAATTAAGATGATAAGTTATTTTACTTGGAGCGAATTTGATAAGAGCGTAGAACAAATAGCTAATAAATGTAGGTTTAAGGAATTTTCTGGAATATATGGAGTTCCTCGTGGCGGATTATGTCTTGCTGTAGCACTAAGCCATAAATTAAAAATTGAATTAATTTCAGAACCACTAAAAAATTCACTAATAGTAGATGATGTTTATGAAACGGGTCTTACATTAACGACCTTCAAAGATATTGAAGGAGCACTGTTTTATGTATTATTTAGTAAAATCAAACCAACATGGTGGAATACAGTTCATGTAACAAAAAAAAATCAATGGATTGTTTTCCCTTGGGAAAATACTTTAAATTCAAAAAGTGACCGCGAAGAGTACATCAAAAAAAGAGGTTTAAGTTGAGTAAGAAATTATATTTGGCAAATCCATATGGATTTTCAAAACAAACTAAAAACCTCTTAAATGAATTTATTGAAATCTTCAATGATTTAAAGGTAGAAGTATTTGAACCTTTTGAGAGGGCAAAACGATTAACACATCAAGAAAGTGAGTGGGCATATGAGGTTGCAAGAAGTAATTTCCTTGATTTAAAAGAATGTGATTGTATTTTTGCGATTGTTAATGGAAATCCACCAGATGAAGGGGTAATGATTGAATTAGGTATCGCAATTGCTTTAAAAAAGGAAATCTTTTTATTCAGGGATGATTTCAGAAATTGTGCTGATAGCAATCAATACCCATTAAACCTGATGTTATTTCTTGGACTGCCTAAAGATAATTGGGAAAAATATTATTTTGAATCATTACAAGATATAAAAAGTAATAAAAAAAGATTTATCGAGTGGGCTGAAAATTAGCCAAATAAACCTCAACCTACAAGTAGATGTTTTAAATTTAAATATATCTGTTAAAGTGATAGAATATATTTTATTTAGAAAATTTTGACACAAGTTACAGTTGGAGAGAACGAGGGAATTGAATCTGCCCTTAGAAGATTTAAGAGACAAGTATCTAAATCTGGAATCTTTGCAGATTTAAAAAGACTTAGGCATCATGAAACCCCTATTGAAAAATACAAAAGAAAATTGCAGCAGAGAAGAAAAGCAAAAAGAAGATAATGTCCTAAAACTTATATAGTTTTTGTAATTTTTTATATTATTAATTTATATAGAGGTTAAAAAAATTTAACTATTTAAGCTTTTTAAGCTTCTTAACAAGATTTATTCCAACTCCTGACACAGCAAGAAGATCTTTTTCATCTGCAGCGATAACTGCCTTTGTTGTTTTAAATCCAGCCTCATACAAAGCTTTTGCGCTTTTTGCTCCAACACCTGGAAGTGTAGTCAAAGTTTCAATATTTTTCTTAGGATTTACCTCTTTGGACTTTGTTTTTGTTTTTGTTTTTGTTTTTGTTTTTGCAGACTTTGCAGGTTTTTTTTCTTTCTTTAAAGGAGTCTCAGGAGTTACTGCACTTTTAAATAAAATTGATTTTAGTTTGCTGAGAAATTTAGAAATCATTGCAATATATAAGTAATAAAATTAGTTATCAGTTTTATATTATCAAATTTCCAGAGGAATTAATAACAAGAAAAAATCTAACTGAAAAGAAATAATTTATTTACAATTATATAAAGACACAGATTTAATATTTATGCAAGCTTACGAGCGATTGCAAGGTATTCTATATTATTTTAAAAGTAAAAAATGATAAAATGTATATTCAAAATTTAAAGGTATTTATTAATAGTAAAGTTAAAATCTTATTAAAGAACAGATCATAAAAATGAAGCTTATTTTTATAAGTGGTCCTTCCGGGAGCGGGAAAACAACTTTATCAAATCAAATAATTAAAAAAAATAAAAATGGTATTGTGTTAAGTACCGACAATTACTACAAGACAGGCTTAATAAGTAAATTACTACCAAAATTTGTAGAAGGTTTTTTTGATAGAAGTATTAGTTTTAATAACGCACTATTCAAAAAAGATTTTGATTTTATTTATAAGAATGGAATTTCAATCTGTGATCGTTATTATAATTTCGAAAAGAAAACAATTCAAAATATCTTAAACGAAACAAATAATATTAATTTTTTAATTGTCGAGGGTATATTTGCAAAAGAATTCTCAAACACTTTAAATAATAAGGATTATATTTTTTTTGAAATAAAAACTAAAAAAAATGAGTGCATGAAAAGAGTTGTCCAGAGAGATATAAAAGAAAGGGGGAAGGATAAAAAACAAGCTGAGAATGATTTCTTAAAATCATGGAGCATTTATTACGAAAAATTCAAACCTAATAGCATAAAAAATAATAAAAATAAATTCTTTATTGAAAAAAACACTGATATAGATAACATTCTGAAAAAATTATTTAATTAAGTCTTTAATTTTTTTCTCTAATATTAAAGCACTTAAAATTGAGCCTTCAATTCTGCCAAATCCATCTCCTTCAAACCAGTCTCCGCAAAATCCAATCTTATATTTTCTACTAAATTGTAAAGATAATGGTACGGCAAGTCCAGAAGGCTGTGAAGCCCTCCATTTCATAATAGATATTTTTTCATCAAAAGTTAGTTTCTGTACTACAGAATTCTCTTCAAACAGTTTATTGAAATTTGTAATTATTTTTTGTTTAAAAACTTCTTCATCTTTTGCACTTATATAAGAATTAATTAACTCTTCGTTTTTTGAATGTACTACGATTCCTAATTTATTATTATCTTGAAGCTGAAAAATAATTCTTTCAAATCTATATTTTTTTTCTAAATTATTTTTTAAATAAAAATACCTTTGTTTTTTAGAATAATAATCTTTATAACTATAATTTTCATTTGTATAAATTAAAAAAGTTAACCTTGGAATAAATGTTTGTTCTTCTAAGAATTTTAATAGTAAATCTATTTTTTTATCTCTATTAAAAGGAATTGCTTTTCTTAATGGAATTTGATTTACGTTTAATATTTTTAAAGACCTCTTATGCAACAACAAATTAGTTGAACAAATAAGATATTTAGACTTGAATTTGTTGCCATTTTTTGATGTTAGTAACCATTCCTTATCATTAAACTTCATATCAACTATTAAGGTTTCAAAGAAAAAATCAATTTCCTCTTTTAAATTATTTGAGTCAAGTATATTTTTCGATAATTCACTCATGGAATCTAAAGATAAATAATTAACCCCGCAAGAAAATTCAGATTTTTTTATGGTTTCTAAATTAGGATCTTCATTTAAAAAAAATATTTCTGAGTCGTCAATTTTTATATATTTATTTTCCAATAATTCATCAATATATCTTTTTAATAGAAGATTATTTTTACTGTTAGATATATTAAAATTTGGAGAACCATGGTTTAGTTTCCATCCTTCATGTTTTTTGCTTATTCTTGTACTTGATCTCCCTCCAAGTCCACGACCAATTTCAATTAATCCAACTTTTTTTGTAATATTATTTTTCAGATACTTAGAAGCGAAAACACACGCAGATATACCTCCACCTATGATTAATAAGTCATATGTAAAATCACTTTTCATAGGTTTAATAATGACAGAAATTATCTTTCATTTTCTAAAAAACTATAAACAGAATAAAGTTTCTCTGATGATGAAAAATCAGTTTCAATTACAGGTGTAATATTATTTTTTTTATAAAAACTAACTAAATCATTTGTAAAATCAAAAAAATTCTCCAAGGCATATAAACACTTTTCAGATATATATACCTCTTTCCAAGGACGAAATTTAAATCGTGCTAAAAATTGTTTAGAAGGAATAAATAAACTTCCAAATAAATTTAATTTTTCATCTTTTGCTACTTTTTTAAGATAAGTCACCTCATTATGAAGAACTTTAATATCTGTACCATATTGGAACCATATTGAATTTATTAACCCAGTAGAATTTTTTTTTTCGAACCTTTCTCTTTCTGAAGAATTATTATAATATTTTTTCAAATATGGATTGTAAGCTACACCAAATTTAACATTCAAATTTTTTTCTTTTTTTAAATAAGCTAATACATCAACTGAATCAAAGTTTTTTTTCTTATTTGATCCCGACACAAGCAGAATTTCATAATTTTTATTAGTCTGAGAGCCTTTAACAAAATCTAAAAAATCCTGATACGATTTTTCTTTATTTTTTGAATATTGATGATAAAGGCTATAGTGATAGGTAACATTAAATTCATTGTAGTTTTTAGAAATATATTTAATAGTTGAATTAAATAAATCCTTCTTTAAAAGTCCTTTACATGGAATATTGATATTTGTGATATTATTTAATTTGCAGAAATTAAGTTTATCGTCTAACTGAGAAATATTTTTAAATGATAATTCAAATCTTATATTATTGTTCATTATTTAGTTGTTATATTTTATCACTCAACATATTAACGAAAACACGCATCTGCTACGATTCTTATTTTGGAAGTCGTCTTTTTATTCTTAGACTTTAGAAAATAACTGGGGGAAATCTCTAATACAGCTTTTAAAGAAATTTGATCTTCTGCAGATTTTGCAATAATTTGATTAAAACATTTCCAATTTTCTGGTATTACTAAACCGGGCCATGATAAATAAAGACCTATAAAAATACCGAAAAATAAAAATAAAATAAACCTCATGACAAATAAAATTTTTAATTTTACTAATTAAAATAAAAAACAATAGTTCAATTGTATTGGAAAATAATTAATAAATTATTTCCTTTCTTCTTATCGCAGATATTTAATCCTTAAAAGATTTTCCTGAACTCGAGAGGTTAGAATAACAAAAAAGTATTATTTTAGAATATGGCTAGCCAAGATTATCTAATTGCAATAGCTTTAATAGAGCAAAACCTAGTTAGAGCAATGCCTCTTGGAGGTAAAGAAATTAAAGATAATTTAGAGGAATCAGAAAATTTCAAGAAACTTGGAGAAGAGGTAATTTTAAATCTTCTAATGAGAGTGTTTCAAAGAAGTGATGAAGGTGCTTTAAAAAGGGCTTCCGAAGAAAAAGGTTTGCTCCTTGTTCATATGCATCCTAAAAGAATGCAGAAAGAGCTTCCATTCATTAAATCTGAATGGATAAGAGATGGAGATACACAACAGTTTCTAAAATACCTTGGCAATCTTTCAAAAGAAGTATGGACTGCATCCTTTGTAAAATACAAAGGGATTGAATTTACTTCTATCTCGAAGAATGATGAGATCTAAATGATATTAAAAATATTTTCTTTTCAAAGAATTTCTTTCTTAACAAGATTATTTTCCCTTACAACTCTAAAGCAGTTTCTACCATTACCAAAATCAATTGAGAAATAGTCAAAATCATTTTTAATATGCAAGGCACAATTGCCCTCAATACATATACAAGATTCAATAATTTCTCTCTGAATAAGATCATTAACGTAAGGTTCCCTCTCTTTCTCTTCATCGAAATGCGGGCAGGCAATACCTTCTACTATGCCCAAGCAATCAATTATAGCTAATTCTTTAGCATAAGAATCAGTTATGCCTTTATCAAACCAACAAATAGCCCCAGCACTTACTCCACTCATTACAATTCCTTTTTCATAAGCATTTTGCAAAATTTTGTGTAAATTCCATTCTTTCCAAACAGCTAGCATACTTTTTGTATTTCCTCCTCCAACATAAATGATGTCTTGAGTTAAAACTTTTTCTTCTAAGTTTTCTGTTCTAGAGAAGAAATCAATATGGCTAGTTATACAATCAAGTTTAGAAAATGCTCTATAAAAATTTAGTTTGTACAAACTACTATCGCCAGATGCTGTTGGAATAAAGCAAATTTTAGGTCTTTTTTTATTACTTAAAGAAACTATATATTTTTCAATTGCAAGAGAGCCTAATGAACGTCCAAACCCTCCTCCCCCAATTGCGACTATATTTTTACTAGGCATATTAAATAAAAGATTTGTATATGAATTTAAGACAAATCACTATTAAAGATCAACTGGAATTAAAGAAGGTTTATTTTGATTCAATTCAATCTTTAGATGAAAAAATTTATAGCCAAGAACAAAAAAGAGCTTGGTCAGGCCAAGCTTGGAATAACCCAAATTTTGATAAGTCAATAATTAAAGGAAAAGGATGGCTAATAAGTAAACATGGAATAATTATTGCTTTTGCCACAAGATATCCCACCGATAGAATTGCGCTATTTTACTGTAAAGGTAAATTCCAAAGAAAAGGATACGGCTCTAAGTTACTTCATAAATTAGAAGATGAAGCAAAGAAAGAAGGTTTAGACTTTCTTTACACTGAAGCGAGCTTAATAAGTTATGAATTATTTCTTAAAAATGAATGGGAAATTATACGTAAAGAAAAAGTTATTATAAATAACATTTTTTTTGAAAGATATAAAATGACTAAAATTATAAAAATTAATTAATTAATTAATAATGTCTGGCAAAAGCAAGGGATTAATTCTGATTCAAAGGGTTCTAATTTGGGCGTTATACTTTTTTTCAGGATTTATACTTTATTCAAACCAAGGTATTTTGCCTTCTTTGATAATTACTTTCTCAAGAATTATTTATCCATTATCTATTTTTTGGTTACAAATAAGAATTAAAAAAAGAACCAATTTTCTGCCTATTGATTCAAAAATGACAACTTCGCAATTGTGGTTCTATTTATTACCCGTTATTGCATCTCTATTAACTGTAATTTTTTCTTTAACTAATTCTTTCTTATATATCCTAGGAAAATTAATTAACTCTTAAGTAAATTTATAATTATTTATTAGCTTTAGAAATTTTTCTCATAAAAAACATAATGTAAAGAAATTTGTCTTTTAATCAAATTTGTTTAAATTTTAAATAGTTATCAATAAAATCATGAAAAATATTTCATTAAAGGGAAATATTAATTTTGATAAAAAAAAAGATATAAATGATTATGAATTATTCTCTTTAAAAATAACAGATAGTTTATATAAAAAAGATATTGGAAAATTCCTTGAGACTCTCTCTTCTCACTTTATTTAGGAAAATATTCTTTTTATGATCTTCAAATTCAAACAGTCCCATTAATAAATAAGTATTTGAGGGATAATAAGCAAAACCTTAAGAATATTCCAATGCAATTATTTCTTGCTGACTGCCAATTCCCAGGTATTGAGAATCAAGTGAAAGCTTATCAATTATTTGTAGAAGCATGGGACAACGGTGAAATTGCAAAATCAGATAAAACAGATAAATTTGAAATGTTATTTAGAGTTCATGCCCCAGGGGAGGGTAGAGTAGTTTGTTTATGTAAGGCAGAGAGTGATAAAGAAATTTTCGAGCATTTTGCTCCATGGAGAGCCAAATTTGGCATTCATATGGAATTTACGCCTGTAATAAGTTGTCAAAATGTTGTTGATTACCACAAAGATTTGTTCAAAACTTTAGGGTAATTAGCTTAAATCTAAAATTTATCGTGATTAAACCTTTTTCCAATCTTATTTATAAAAAAAAAGAAAGAAAATTTCCTTCTTCAAAAAATAAGCTTAAGAAAGAAGAAAATGTCAAATCAAAGCCATTAATAATATTTGGTTTTATCATCTCATTAACTTCCATCTTTTTACTTTTATTCACCATTAATAACAAATTTGGATGACATATAAGTAATTAGAACTATTACCTGGGAACAAATATGTTCTATTATTAATTTAAAAATAACTAACTAAATGGCGTTTAACGAAGGGGGGATGGCATCGGGCCTTCTAATCATCGCAGTATCAATAGTTTTTGCTGCCGGTTTTGGATTTTTAGTCTTGCATTTTGTACCTGGAACTCCATTTTAAGTTATCCAACTGAATTTGATTCACAAAATATCTTAAACATTAACAGTTTCTAAATCCTGTATTTGATTATCATCAGAATTTGAATTCTTCTTTAATCGATAGGCATAAACTAAAGATCCTAAAGCTATGGTACTAGAGGCAAAAATCCCAGATATAAGTATCAAGGCAAAAAGACCTCCTATTAGTCCCCCTTTTAATCTAAGTAAATTAGATTTAATTAAAAGTATTGATAGAAAAACAATAGTAGCTTTAAGGGAAGATATTTTCAAAAAAGTAAATGGATAAAAAGGGTTAAACAACATTTCTTTGGAGGAATAATTTAAATCGATTCTAAAAATAAATTTAAAAAACCGCATAAAAAAAGACTCATAATGAGTCTTTTAAAGTCTATTTTAAATATGATTTATGCATCAGGGTCAAAATTCTTAAGGTTTGGACCCGCCACAAGACCAACAAGACCAAAAAGGACTAAAGAACCAATTCCAAAGCCTGCTGCCCATGGATTGAAACCACCTAAAGCAAAAGAAGCTAATAAATTCATGATTTTAAAACATAATATCTCCGAGTTAGCATACAGATTTTTATGAAAAATATACCTATATTGAGACATTTCTTCGTAATTATTAGAATCGCTAAACTATCCCTTTTTAAAAAATCCACAAAATTTTTATTATTTGTTTTATTATCGAGGCATTACTATTTTGTTGGCACACTTTAAGACAATCAAAAAATTTTTTTTCTAATGACTTCTAACTATACCTTTATTTATGATGGAGAATGCCCATTTTGCAATCATTTTGCTGAACTCCTTGAGATAAAAAGCAAGTTAAATAATATAAAAATTCTTGATGGTCGTAAAAATTTAACTCTAATTAAATCCTTACTAGAAAAAGGTTATGACCTAGATAAAGGAGCTATTCTCCTAAAAGATGAAGAAATCTTTCATGGGGCAGATGCAATCAATACTATTTGCAAACAGATAAATAATCCCTCAAGTAGTTTACTTTTGTTACTTTCTAAATTGTTTAAATCAAATGAACGAACAAATTTGATATTTCCTTTACTAGTCAGAGCAAGAAGATTCGCATTGATATCAAAAGGTGTATCAATATCCTTAGTTTAAAAATAAAAACTTTCTAAATATTAAATAACATATTTATAAGCTTCTGTATCAATAAATGATAATTAATTATTTCTTAGCTAGAACTAGGTGGTATCAATAAGTATTAAATGATAGAAAACTTCAATCCCTTTATTTCATTGGGCGGTGATAACCAAAAAGTTAATCATATGGCTGAAGCGGCACTTGAAATGAATTTAACTTGCAATGATTTAAAGAAGGATTTAAATTTAACTGATGGTGATGTAGTGGATATGTTGCAACTAGTCATGGATAGGTTTAAAAATAGTAATTAAGTAAATATCGTAATTAATCACTATATATCTATTATTTTTTAATGAAAACAGTACAAATTGAGTTTTCGAAATATGAATTAGTTAACTTTTTATGGCCTGAATTAATAGAAGACTACGGATTTGATAAAGCCAGAAAAATAGTTTCTCAAGCTATTGACTTACAAAAAATGAATGGGACTAAAAATAGCACCATGCCAATCATATTTTCAGGAACAGGAGGATTAGCTCTAATACCAATACAAATGCTAGAAAAAGAAAACTTTGAGATTAGTTATAAAGATAATCAAGTTTTAATATTTAATCTAAAAAGAAA
The DNA here is from genome assembly GCA_003209675.1 of Prochlorococcus sp. AG-442-N07. GTDB lineage: Bacteria > Cyanobacteriota > Cyanobacteriia > PCC-6307 > Cyanobiaceae > Prochlorococcus_A. The sequence goes on from QCPX01000020.1 coordinate 16,357, forward strand.
GTCATTTCAAATCTTAAATGAAGCAAACTAATCTAAATTAGTAATTTCTCGATAAAGCCAAAATTACCTTATAGTCTAATAAAACAATTATTTATAATGACTTTTGAAGCGACCTACCTTGGTTCAAATGGTTGGCTTATAAAATTTAAAAAAACCAATTTAATTATTGATCCTTGGCTAAAGGGAGATTTAATATTTCCTCCAGGTGAGTGGTTTTTCAAAGGATCATTAGAAGAAGAAATTTCAATAGATAAAAAAATAGATATTGTTTTGTTAACCCAAGGATTACCTGACCACTGTCATGTTCCAACATTAGAAATGTTCAGAAAGGATATTCCTATTATTTGCCCTAAAAGTGCTGTTGAAACATTAAAAAGAATTGGTTTTAGTTCAATTAAAATGCTTAAGCCAACTGAAAAGACAAATCTTTTTAATTTAAGTTTTGAAGCAACTGCTGGGGCTCCAGTGCCACAAATAGAAAACGGTTATATTGTAAAAGACAATCAAGATAATGGTTTTTATATAGAACCCCACGGATATCTTGATGAAAATTTAAAAAAGCAAAGTCTTGATGCAGTCATTACTCCTACAAAAAATTTAGAATTACCCCTAGTTGGTTCTTTTGTAAAAGGTGCTGATGTAATCCCTAAATTGATTAACAAATTCAATCCAAAATATATACTTTCAAGCACCATAGGCGGAGATGCAAAATATTCAGGATTTTTGAATAAATTTATTTCAGTTCAGGATTACGAAGAGGTATTAAATTGTAATCTTGTAGATCTAAAGAGTATGCAATCTATTATGATTTAAATCGATCCAAAAATATCTTTAATTAAGTCATTTAGCTTGAAAGTAAATCTACTTTAAAAGGAGCTTAAAAAAATTCATTCATTTTTTGTTACCTCAATACTTTTATTAGCTTTAAATAGTAGCTATGTATGTGATAATTCAAAGCTTAACCTTGTGATGAGAAATAATATTAATGGTGACTTTTCCAAAATAGAAAAGATATCTGAGTTAAAGCCTGGAGCATTTATAAATATTAATTGGAATAAAAAAAAGCTTATGCTTCCATATTCTCTAAGAAAAGATTATATTTCCTTTACAGATAAAAAATGGGACTGGAGGTATCAATTTAATAAGGACGGATTGCCTGATATTAATAATCCTTCTTTATACGAACTACTACCTTCTGGTGAGATTAAAACACATTTTTGTGAAACAGAAGATAATAAGCCAAACTTATAATTTAAAAATAAGTATTCTAGATTTTTTAACTTCTGAACTTCTTTGTAAAGATGAACAATCCAAAAAACCAAAATAATATTTCAAGATATGTAAAACTTGAAGATTACATAGTTTTTGATTATGAAATTCCAGAAATCTTTTTGGACTTCGTAATTAAGAAAAATGCTGTAAATGTTACGACCAAACTAAAATTGGTAAAAAAAAATAAGAATACCAAAAATCTAATTCTTGATGGTACGGATATATTAATAAAAAAAATATTTATAGATGACTCACTACTAGGAAAGGAATACTACAAACAGCAAAAAAATAAATTAAAAATTGAAAATATAAACAAAGATAATTTTTTATTAAAAATAGAAGGAATAATTAAACCGAAGGAAAATACATCCCTTTTAGGCATGTATGAGAGCAATGGGATTATAACTACGCAATGTGAGGCGGAGGGATTTAGAAGAATAAGTTTTCACTCTGATAGGCCTGATATCCTAAGCAAATACACTGTGAGAATTGAGGCAGACAAGAATGATTACCCTGTCTTACTTTCAAATGGTAACGTCGTAAAAGAAAATAATCTTGCAAATAATCGACATGAAATAATTTGGGAAGACCCATATCCGAAACCCTCATATCTATTTGCATTGGTAGCGGGGAAACTTAATTGTATAAAAGACAATTTCATAACAAAATCGAATAAAAAAGTAAAAATAAATATTTATGTTGAGTATGGCGATGAAAAATATGTTCAACATGCAATAAGTTCCTTACAGAAATCTATGAAGTGGGACGAGGATAAATATAAGCTTGAATACGATTTGTCATTGTTCAATATTGTTGCAGTCAGGCACTTTAATATGGGAGCGATGGAAAATAAAAGTCTCAATATTTTCAACTCAAAACTAATACTAGCTAATTCTGAAACAACAACTGATGAAGAATTAGAGAGAATAGAGGGTGTGATCGCCCATGAATACTTCCATAATTGGACGGGGAATAGAGTGACTTGTAGGGATTGGTTTCAACTATCTCTAAAAGAGGGTTTAACAGTATTCAGAGATCAACAATTCACTGCAGACGTTCATAATCGTGAAATTAAGAGACTTGATGATGCGAAATTTCTTAGAAAAAATCAATTTAGAGAAGATTCCGGTCCAACATCACATCCTGTAATGCCTAAAAAATATCAAGAAATTGACAATTTCTATACGACCACGATTTACGAGAAAGGAGCAGAAATAATTAGAATGCTAAATAAGCTTGTAAAAGATGAAAATTTCTATAAAGGATTTAGTAATTACATCTCAACATATGATGGAAAGGCAGCAACAATAGACCAATTTATCGATAAAATTTTAGAGCACAATAAGGAAATCGATCCTGAAAAGTTTAAAATTTGGTACAAGCAAAATGGGACACCAAAAATTAAATTCAAGAGAATCTGGGATCAAACAGGTGGAAACCTTACAATTGAAGCCTCACAAAGTAATCCAATAAAGAAGAACCCATATAATGATTTACCTCTAATAATTCCTATAAATCTGGCTATATTTTCCAGTGATAACAAAACGATAGAAAAAACAGTTGTTTTAAAAACAAAAAAACAAAAATTCATTTTTAGGAATTTAAGATCTCACATCCAGATTCCTTTAGTAACTTATTTTCGCGAATTCTCTTCACCTGTTGAGTGGGAATCAGACACTACCTTGGATGAAAAATTTTTAATCTTAAAATATGAAAAAGATTTTTTTACACTATCTAATACTGTAAAAGTATTTTATAAAAAAATTATTTTATGCAGATTAGATGATAAACCAGATCATAAAATTGAAAATAAGTTAATAAGCACCTTAATATCATTTATAAAAAATAAAGATATTAATTTATCCCTTTTATCAGAATTACTAAGTATCCCGACATTTGCTGAAATTGAATCGGAGATAAAAAATATAGACCCTTTAAAGATATATGAAACTATTGACAAATTAAATCATTTATTCGGTACCAAATTAAAAGAAGAATTACATTTTAAGATCCAAGAAATTGAGAAAAATCTAGATAAAGATTGGCCAGAAGGTAAGAATGAAAGAAAACTAATCGAAACTATTTGGAAACTTCTCTTAAGCAGTGATGATACGGAAATTAAAGGCAAAATAATTAATTATGTTGATAGTAATTCAATGACGCTAGCAAAAGCTGCAATGAATTCTTTCAGTAGAATAAATTCTCCTGAAAGAGAAATTATTTCAAATATATTCTTCAATAAATGGAAAGATAATAGTGTCGTTTTGGATAGTTGGTTTTCATTCAATGCAGCTATAGAAACTGATGATAAAACTAGCTGTATAGAAAAATTATTTGAAAATAAGTTTTTTGATTCAAAATCACCAAACACTTTAAGAGCTATATTAAATACATTCGTAACAAGAAATAGTACTTTTCATGCAATTAATGGTTCTGGTTATAAATATATTGCAAAAAAGATAATTGAATTTGATAAATTAAATCCAATTGTAATTTCCCGATTTGTGAAAGTATTTAGTAGATATAATTATTATTCAGAACCTTACAAAAGTAATATGATAGAAACAATAAAGCAGATTAAAAAGAATAAACTATCAAAAAATACTAAAGAAGTTTTAGATGCAATAATAGATTGATTTTTTGATGAGATTTAACTAAATTTAATAATTACGATTGTAAATATTAATAATAAAATAAATACAATATAATTGTTAATAAAAATATAATCGAATACATTTTTATTATTATCTTTATTCCACTTTTTATTTACGTATTCTTTAGTTATAAATTTATTAGGTCTACCGCAATATAAACATGTTGGGGAAGTTTTTAAAATTAAATTTTTACATTGGGGACACTTTTTTTTTTCCATAATTTAATCTTAATGAATAAAATAAGTAAACTAAATTATATTTATTATATTTTGATTAATTAAATATCATTGCAAAAAAAAAAAAATGATTCTAACTATTTAAAAAAATTCAATATAATGAAAAATTAGTATTTAGTTTGAAATGTTTGCTATTGCACTTGGAATGTCCCCTATCGAAAAAATCACTGTTGCAATATCTGCTTCAATTTTTATAATCGCCTTTACTTGGGTCTCGATTAAGGGAGATTTAAGAAAACTTGCTAATGAACTTATTGAAGATAATGAAAATAATCAGGATAATTAAGAAAATCTTTTAACCTACTTTGCATGCAAACTAGGATAATCAATAATATGCCTAATTTCTTTTAAAGAAGAACCATAGATTTTTTCACCATTTAAGTGAACACCAATCCATTTTTCCTTTTGATTAATAAAATTACTTTTAGTAGTGTCCCTCTTGAGATAATCTTTATTATCCCAATTTAAAGTTATATCCCAACCTTTATAATTTTCTATCATTAACAAAGATAGTAGATACTCAAATAATACCCAAAGAAACAGAAAACAAAAACAAAGGAAATAAGTAATTTTTTCGTTATTTTTATTTAATATTTTGCTATGACTTTAATTTTACGAGCAGCTTTGTCTGCATTTTTTCTAGCCAAATTAATGTCAGAATTTGATGAGAGAACAACACCCATTCTTCTGCCTTTTCTGGAAACTGGTTTACCAAATAATAGTACTTTAGTCTTTTCAAACTCTAATGCTTCATGAAGACCCTCATAAATAGGATTTATATACTCTTCGCTAGAAAGTATAACTCTGGTGGCAGAGGGTTCTATTAGATCTATATGCGGTATTGGTAAATTTAAAAAAGCCCTTAAATGTAATTCAAATTCATTAATATTTTGACTAACTAATGTAACCATACCAGTGTCGTGCGGTCTTGGAGATAGTTCTGAAAATATAACCTCACTTCCTTTTATGAAAAACTCTACTCCGTATAATCCAGCTCCATTAAGGTTATTTAATATTCTACTTGTCATTCTCTTCGCTTCAATAATTAAGGACTCCTTGATCTCTATAGGTTGCCAACTACATTGATAGTCTCCATTAGATTGCAGATGTCCAATTGGTAAACAAAAAATATTTTCACCATTTTCTTTTCTTACAGTTAAAAGAGTAAACTCAAAATCAAAATTAATAAATTCTTCAATAATCACTCCTTTAACCTTTCCTCTTGAATTTGCCTGTGCCTGTCTCCAAGCATTTTGTAAATCATTTTTTGTTTCAACCAAACTCTGTCCCTTTCCTGAAGAGCTCATTAAAGGCTTAAGTAAAAGTGGGAATCCAATTTCATCTGCTTTTTTTTCTAAATCATCAAATTCAAAAATATAATCAAACTTTGCAGTTTTTATTTTTAAATCTCTAGAAGCTAAGTCTCTAATTTTATCTCTATTCATTGTAATTTCTACAGTTCTGGCGTTAGGAACAATATTGAATCCTTCGTCCTCAAGTTCTTTTAGGGCTTCAATTGAAAGTGCCTCTATTTCTGGGACAACATAGTCAGGATTAAATTCTTTTATAACATTTTTTAATATATTTTTATCTCCCATATCAATTACTCTTGAATAATCAGCAACTTGCATTGCAGGTGCTTTTTCATATCGATCAATTGCAATAACTTCTAGTCCTAATCTTTTGGATTCTATTACTAATTCTTTTCCAAGTTCGCCGCTACCAAGTAATAAAATTCTCTTTTTAGAAAAAATTGATTCTTTCATATATATAACTTATTTGTCATCACCAGAAGGTTGTGAGGAGGTATCATCTGTAATTTTTTTTTCTTGAGAATAACTAAATAAAAAATTTCTACCAAACAAATTTTGCCTTCGCATACTATTAATTATTGATCTTAAAATAGCTCCTAAAAAAAAGATTCCAATCATTGCCCAAATAATTCTTTCTAAAGCAATTGCAGGTGAAAAACCTTGACCTGAATTAATAATTTCAGTAAGTGGGTCTAAAGGGTCCAAATTTAAATTGATTAATTACATTAATTATAAAGGGTTAAATAAATGAAAAATTAAAACTTATGAAAGAAATAACTAAAACCACAATATAAATTAAACACAATAAAGTCTATACAATGCTATCTTCAAAGGGTGATTTTTTATAGACATGCAAGTTGACGTACAAAATACTACTGTTCTTTCCGCAGATGGATCATCCATAAAACTAGGTGAATATTCTGGAGAAGTAATTTTAGTTGTTAATGTAGCTAGTTATTGCGGAAATACTGCTCAGTATGAGGATCTTCAAAAGCTACATGATTTATATTCAAGCAAAGGCCTAAGAATACTTGCATTCCCTTGTAATGATTTCGGAAAACAGGAACCCGACTCTCTTTCAGAAATAAAAGATTTTTGCACAACAAAATATGGAGTTAAGTTTGAAATCTATGAAAAAGTTCATGCAAAAGGCAACACCACAGAACCATACACAACCCTTAATAAAGTTGAACCTGAAGGAGATGTTGAATGGAATTTCGAGAAGTTTCTGATAGGGAAAGATAGTAAAGTAATTGCAAGATTCAAGCCAGGTGTTAAACCGTTTGACGAAAACCTAATAGCAGCTATAGAAGTAGCTTTAGATTCATAACAACCTTCTTATATTTCAAATTAAAATATTAAAAATAAAGACTATTTTTATTTAATTAAAAATAAGCAAATTACTTTAAAATTTCCTTTTTTTAGGATCCAAGCCTGTCTAATATTCTTAAATTTATTTTAAATCTTATTTATTATCAGAATCAACATCTACGTCTATTATTTCATCTTTAAGAGTTCTTTTTTTAGGTTTAATTGATTTTACCTCTGGCTCTATTGTCACTTCTTTAACTTCACTTTCTTCTAGTTCCTCTGATTTCTCTTCTGACTCTACTGT
>QCPX01000021.1:0-22479 GCA_003209675.1 Prochlorococcus sp. AG-442-N07
GACCATAAATAAGTCCATAACTCTCTAAAATTCAAAGTTTGGAAAGATAAAAAAATGCTGGTACCTATTCCTCCAATCCCAAAAAGTCCTAAAATCACAGTACTTCTTATTGAACACTCTAATCGATATAAACCAAAGTTTTTAAATGTATTTATTATTGGATTCCATATTAAAGTTAGTAAAGAAGAAAATTTAGGTGCATTTATTTGATTTATATATTCAAAACTTTTGTAGTCAATAGTTTCTAATTGTTCAGCAAAAACTTTTGAATTTACAGCAATATAAGGTATACATATAGCTATTATTCCTATCGAAAAATTTATTCCATATATTTGCATTAATATTATTCCCCAAACCACTTCGTGTATTGATCTAATTATTGTTAGAAAAAACCTTATTATGCGGTAGAAAAAATTTGGAATATTAAAGATCTTATAAAAAATATTTGAGGAAATTATTCCAAAAATTGCTCCAAAAATAATACTTACTAACCAACTAAAAAAACCAATTAAAATAGTTTCATTTAATCGCTTAATTACGGTAATAATAATTTCATTATCGATCTTGGGATTAAATGCAGAAATTAAGAATTCTTGAAATAATTTAAATCCTCCAAAATGAATATTGTTTATTAATTGATACCCTAGAGGTATGCATACCAAAATTGGAAGAAAAGATAATGAGGTATAGTTTAATTTTAATTTGTTCAACTAATTAATATATTTTCTCTAAATGAATCTTCTTTAAGTTATTTCTTTTGATATTGAAAAAAATTTTACCATCCCTTATTCCAATAACTTTATCGAAATCATTCAGCAAATCTAATCTATGTAATGCAACTAATGCCGTCTTTGGGGATTTTTTTGTTTTATTTTTATCTACATTTTCTAGCAGAAGGTTTTTAATTGTTGTTATCAATTTGGGATCTAGATTATTAAAAGGCTCATCTGCAAGTAATATATTTGATTCTTGAATTAATGATCTAGCTATAGCCACCCTTTGTTTTTGCCCCCCAGATAGTTTTTTGATTTTTTTGTCGTAAATAGAGTTATGAAGTCTACATAATTTCATATATTTATGCGCCTTCTTAAAAGAACTTATATTTAGTAAATTTTTAAAAGCGAAATAAAAGTTGTTTTCCGCTAGTAGTCCACAATTAACATTTTGCTCTGCAGAGAGATCTTCTATTAATCTTAAATCTTGCCATATAGTTGTTATTTTACTTTTCTGCTTTCTATCTAATTCCTCCAAACTTTCATTGAATAATTTAACCTCACCTTGAGTTGGCTTTATAGTGCCATTAAGTACTGATATAAGAGTAGTTTTTCCTGAACCGCTTTTACCTAAAAGTGCAACTTTTTCCCCAGAATTTATTTTTAAATTTATTTTATTTAGGATCAGATCATTTTTGTATTTATAAGATATATTTTCTAATTCTAAGACAGTATTATTCATCTAATTTTATTTAATTTCCTCCCGATTTCCTCTATATTTTTATATTGTTTTGATTCTGCCTTTATAAATCTTTTTGCATTGAACATATCTAATATCTGTTTATGTGATTTTTGCTTTATATCTAAATTTAGAATTACTGATTTAAGTTCTTTTGTAAACCCTTCCCCGAATCTATTTTCAAGATCACCTTGAGCAATCCAATGATAGTCAACATATTCTGGGGTGATCCAGAATAATTCTAAATTACTTGTTCTTTTGGGATTATTTTTAAGATTGTTTTCCCAAACCTGTTTATTTAAAGCTCCAGCATCAAATGCCCCACTATTAACCAAAGCTATAGTGGCATCATGACTCCCACTAAAACCTGCTTTTTTCCCTTTAAAATGTTTAATTTCTACCCCTGCTTGATTTAAAAAATATTCTGGCATTAATCTTCCAGAAGTTGAGTTTTCAGAGCCAAAAGTAAATCTTAAATTCTTTAGTTTTTTAAGTCCTTTAATGTTTGAAATTGAGTTAAGTTCTAAATTTTTGTTTACTATAAAAACACTTTTAAATTCCTTATCGATATCTCTTTGAGCTATGACAATTGAATTAGGTGTTTGTAATCTTGCTTGAACTCCTGATAAACCGCCAAACCAAACTAAATCTAAATCTTTAGTTCTAAATCCAGTTACTGCTGCAACATAATTAATAACAGGAATGTATTTAACTTCTACATCAAGTTGTTTGGATAATTCTTTTGAAAATAAATTAAATCTTTTGTCCAAAACATCTTGGTTTTGATCAGGTATTGCTCCAACTTTTAAAACTTTGGGATTTGAAAATACAGTTGATGAAACAACAGAAAATAATAGAGATGAACTTAGTAATAAATTCTTTAAATTAAACATTACCTAGTTTAATTAATAGTATTTAGAGATTGCTTTTTCAAGCCTCTGTAGTCCATCTTCTATTTTAATCTCTGAAGCTGCACAAGATATTCTTATACATTGATCAGCTCCAAAAGCTTTTCCAGGTACAACAACTAATCCGTAATCTTGAAGAGCTTTATTGCAGAAATCAACAGAAGTAATTGAGGAGTTGGGTAATTTTGGAAATGCGTAAAATGCTCCGTTAGGTTCTTCGATATAAATCCCATTTATATTATTAAGGCCCTCATAGAGAAGTCTTCTTCTTTGATCATAATGGCTATTTATCATTGAGAAAAACTCATTATTAATTTTTAAAGCCTCTAAAGCACCTTTTTGAACAAAAGAGCAAACATTACTTGTACTTTGACTTTGTAATGCTGAGGATGCTTTGATTATATCTTTGGGACCTGCTAAATAACCTATCCTCCAGCCAGTCATAGCCCATCCTTTTGCAAACCCATTTATTATAAAAATTCTATCTTTTAAGTCATTTGCTAATGAAGATAAACTGTAGTGTTTAAATTCTTTTTTAAGGATTAGTTCGTAAATCTCATCAGAAAGAATATTGATATTTGGATTTTCTCTAGCTAAATCGGCAATTTGTAATAATTCTTCCTTTGACATAACTCTTCCAGTAGGGTTATTAGGAGAATTGATAATTATAAATTTAGTTTTTGAAGAGATTTTAGACTTCAAATCTTCTATATTTATTTTGAATCCATCTTCTGCAGAAGAATTTGTAAAAATTGGCTTCCCACCCGCCAATCTAACCATCTGGGGATAACTTAACCAATATGGAGAAGGAATAATAACTTCGTCTCCAGTATTTAACAATACTTGGAAAAGATTATATATTGCTTGCTTAGCACCATTTGTGACCATTACATTTTCAAATTCATAATTTAAATCGTTTTGAATTTGAAGTTTATTTGCAATTGCTTTTCGGAGATCTAAATTCCCCGCTGCGGGCCCATACTTTGTAAATCCATCGAATATAGCTTTACTTGTAGCCTCAATAACTTCTTTTGGGGCATCAAAATCAGGTTCACCTGCACTTAAATTGCAAATATCTACTCCTTCTGCAGATAATTGATTTGCTTTAGCACTTATCTGCAATGTAAGAGAAGGCTCAATTGAAAGTGCCCGATCAGATAAATTAACTTGACTCATTGACTTATGACTTTTCAAATATGACTTTTAATAATGACAAATGCATAAATTAAGAATAAATAAAACTATCACACTATGGTTTAATTTAGTTCATTTTCTTAATCTATTTTATTTTCACGTTTTGAGTTCTTAAGATAAAAGTATTTAAAGTTTTATTTTTGGTGAAAAGGTTAGTAATTGGGAGAGGAAGTGTATTTGCAGATTTGTTAGTAATTGGTGAGGCTCCTGGAGCTCAGGAAGATTTAGAAGGAAAACCTTATGTAGGTAAATCTGGTAAGTTATTAAACGAATTGTTAATACAAGCTGGAATTGATTATAAGAAGGATGTTTATTTTTGTAATGTAATTAAATGTCGTCCACCAAATAATAGAAAACCCACTGCTAGAGAAATTAATATTCATAAACCTTGGTTATTACAGCAAATAAAGTTAGTCGATCCAAAATTTATATTACTTACTGGTTCTACTGCTATGAGAGCTATTTTAGAAGTTAAAGATCCTATAAGTAATTTAAGAGGTCAATGGATTAAAAAAGATGGGAGAGAAATTATGGTAATTTTTCATCCATCTTATTTGTTGAGATTTCCTTCAAAAGAAATCAATAAACCTTACCATCTAACTTTGAAAGACCTAGAGAATGTAAGTGGTAAACTATATGCCGTATAATTTAGTGAAATCCTTTTTGAATATCAAGAATTTTAATGTCATTAACTCAATCTAAAGAGGTTAATAGTCTCTCCAAAAGATATTCAACTCATATTGAGAGAAGGATAACTAGAACAGTAATGGTGGGTGATATAGCTATTGGAAGTGATTATCCAGTAAGAGTTCAATCGATGATAAATGAAGATACTATGGATGTCGAAAATGCTTACTTAGCTATCAAAAGACTTCATGATGTGGGTTGTGAAATAGTAAGGTTAACTGTTCCTTCCTTAGCACATGCCAAAGCAGTAGGAGATATAAAAGCAAAATTACTAGAAAATAATATCAATACCCCCTTGGTGGCTGATGTTCACCATAATGGTATGAAAATTGCAATGGAAGTTGCAAAACATGTTGATAAAGTAAGAATTAATCCTGGATTGTTTGTTTTTGAAAAATCAGATCCTACAAGAACTGAATATACAGATGAGGAATTTGAAACTATTAAGCAAACAATACTTAAAAGATTTACCCCTCTAGTTGAAGTTTTAAAGGCTGAAAATAAAGCTCTAAGGATTGGAGTTAATCATGGGTCTCTATCTGAGAGGATGCTTTTTACTTATGGAGATACGCCATTAGGAATGACAGAATCTGCGATGGAGTTCGTCAAAATTTGTGATGAGCTTGATTTTCATAACATAATTATTTCTATGAAAGCTTCTAGAGCTCCGGTCATGATGGCAGCTTACAGAATGATTGCAGATAGGCTTGACTCAGAAGGATATAACTATCCCTTACATTTAGGAGTGACCGAAGCTGGTGATGGTGATTATGGAAGGATTAAAAGTACTGCTGGAATTGGAACGCTTTTAGCAGAGGGATTAGGAGATACCATCAGGGTTTCCTTAACAGAAGCTCCAGAAAAGGAAATACCAGTGTGCTATTCAATTTTGCAATCTTTAGGATTAAGAAAAACAATGGTTGAATACATCAGTTGCCCCAGTTGTGGTAGAACACTTTTCAATCTAGAAGAGGTTGTAGATAAAGTTAGGAACGCTACCTCACATTTGACTGGTCTAGATATAGCAATAATGGGATGTATTGTTAATGGGCCAGGAGAAATGGCAGATGCTGATTATGGTTATGTTGGAAAAGGTAAAGGAACTATTGCCTTATATAGAAGAAAAGAAGAGATAAAAAGAGTACCTGAAGATGAGGGTGTTAATGCTTTAATCCAACTTATTAAGGATGATGGGAAGTGGATTGATCCTTAAGGATTTGTCAAATTTTTGAATTATAAATAAATTCTTTTTATAATAATAAATATCGAATTATTTGAAGATAAGAAAATTGCTAAAAAAAAAATATATATTTCTGTTTGCGACATCCTTTTCTGGGTTATTTTTAAATAATTTTGCAGAGGCAACAGTTTTAAATAATAGTTATAAAGAAGTAATTGATCATGTTTGGCAAATTGTATATAGAGATTTTCTTGATTCAAACGGCAAATTTCAAAAGTCCAATTGGATTAATCTAAGAAAAGAAGTTTTATCAAAAACATATGCAGATAGCAATGAAGCATATGATGCGATTAGAGATATGCTTTCTAACTTAGATGATTCTTATACAAGATTTTTAGAACCTAAGGAATTTAATCAGATGAGAATCGATACCTCTGGTGAATTAACTGGAGTTGGTATCCAAATAGTTAAAGATAAAGAATCTGATGATCTAATAATTATTTCTCCCATAGAGGGCACCCCTGCATTTGATGCTGGAATCAAAGCTAAAGATAAAATATTATCCATAGATGATATTTCTACTGAAGGTATGAATATTGAGGAGGCCGTGAAATTAATAAGAGGACAAAGAGGTACTAAAGTAAAGCTTGAAATTCTTAGAGGTTCTAATTCCTTTTTTAAGATTTTATCAAGAGAAAAAATTGAAATAAAATCTGTATCAAGTAAAGTCAATCAAACCAAAAACGGTATATCAATTGGCTATGTAAGAATTAAACAATTTAATGCAAATGCATCAAAAGAGACTAGAGATGCTATTAAGGATTTAGAAACAAAAAAAGTCGCAGGATATGTTCTTGACTTGAGAAGTAATCCTGGAGGTTTATTAGAATCAAGCATTGATATCTCTAGGCACTTCATTAACAAAGGCGTAATAGTAAGTACGGTAAGTAAAGATGGTTTAAAAGAAACAAAAAAAGGAAACGGTCAAGCTCTAACAAAAAAGCCCTTAGTTGTCTTAGTTAATGAGGGTTCTGCTAGTGCTAGTGAAATAGTCTCTGGTGCAATAAAGGACAACAAAAGAGGAAAATTAGTCGGGAAGAAAACGTTTGGTAAAGGTCTAGTTCAATCTATGAGAACATTAGTTGATGGTTCAGGATTAACTGTTACAGTCGCTAAGTATCTAACTCCAAACGGCACTGATATAAACAAATCTGGAATTATTCCTGACATAGAAGTAAAAATGAATATAAACCCTATACTCCAAAGAGAGATAGGAACTAGAAAAGATAAACAATATAGAGCTGGTGAAAAAGAGCTAATAAATTTAATTAATAGAAAGAATCAGATAAGCGTATTTAATCCTGACACTACAAACCTTAATGCATTCCAGAAAATTAATAAGGAAGATAAAGTATTTTCATTAAATTAATTACTCATATCCAGCATTCTTTTTATTGGCACATAGGCTCTTCTTATTATTTCTGGGTCTAGTTCTATAGACGGGGAATTGTTTTTCAAACAATCTAGAATTTTTTCTAAAGTGTTTAATTTCATATATGGACACTCGTTACATTTACAACCTTCTATGTCGGGGACTTCAATAAAAATTTTGTTAGGTTCTTTCTTCTTCATTTGGTGAATTATTCCAGGTTCAGTTAGTACCATGTAAGTCTTAGATGGATCTTTACTTACGAAATCAAGCAGCTTACTTGTTGAGCCAATAAAGTCTGAGAGAATTAGTAAATTTTGACTACATTCGGGATGAGCAATGACTTTTGATCCTGGATTTTGATATTTTAATTTTAGAAGTGCTTCTTCACTAAATGATTCATGAACAATGCAGCTGCCAGGCCATAATTTAAGATCTCTTCCTGAATTTTTCTGTACCCATTTCCCAAGGTTCTGATCTGGTGCAAATATTATCTTTTTATCTTCAGGTATCTTTTTAATTAATGAGACTGCATTACTGCTTGTACATATCAAATCACTTTGAGCTTTTACTTCTGCAGTACAATTTATATAACTTACGACATAGTGATCTGGATTTTCTTCCCTGAACTTTTGAAATTTATCTGAAGGACAATCGTCTGCTAATGAGCATCCTGCGTCAATATCTGGTAGTAGGACTGTTTTATTAGGGCTAAGTATTTTTGCGGTTTCGGCCATAAAGTGCACCCCGCAAAAAATTATTATATCTGCGTTATTATTTGCAGCTTTCCTAGATAGATCTAATGAATCGCCAATAAAATCTGCAATTTCCTGAATCTCTGGAGCTTGATAATAGTGCGCAAGAATAATGGCATTAGCTTTTTCGCAACGCTCTTTTATTTCAGAAATCAAATCCTCTTCGTTTTGAACTGATTTCTGTTTTGCAGTAGAAGTTATACTGGTCAGGATTTAGAATATCTCTAAATAGATTATATGCCTTTAAACAGAAAAAATTCTGACAAATTTAAAAATTGCTATTGTTGGTGACTGTCATGGTCAATGGTCTGAATTAGACTTGAAAGTTTTATCGATTATCAAACCAAATATTGTTTTATTTGTTGGTGATATTTCTGATGGTAGTGTCAAAATAATTAAAAAAATTAATGAGATCAAAATTCCCACTTTTGTGATTTTAGGAAATCATGATAGAGGGAAGGATTCTACAGGCGAAACCCTCTCAAAGCAGATACGTGTTCTTGGTGAAAAATATTGTGCATGGGATTTGAAAGTTTTTAATAATCAAATAAATTTATTGTCTGCAAGACCATGCAGTTCTGGCGGCGGCTATTTTCTCTCAAAAGAAGTTAAAGGCGTTTATGGACCCATTACCGAGCAAGATTCAATAAATAAAATCATCAAACGTTCACAAGAGAGTATCCGAGATATACCTTTAATAATTATGTCTCATGCAGGCCCTTCGGGTTTAGGTTCAGAACCTAAAAGCATTTGTGGGAAAGACTGGAAATTACCCTCTTTAGATTGGGGAGATAGAGATTTGTCTGCGGCTATTTCTCAAATACAAAAGACAAGAAAAGTTGATCTTGTAATTTTTGGTCATATGCACAATCGGCTTAAAAGAAATCTTGGTTTACGAGAGATGTTTAAAATTGATAGCAAAGGGACAATTTATTTCAATACTGCTGTTGTTCCAAGATATAAAACTGATGAAGATGGGAAATTACTAATTAACTTTTCATGGATTGAATTTGAAAAAAAGGAATTAAGACATGTTTCTCACCGATGGTATTCAGAGTCTGGTGAAATTCTTGAAGAAGATAAGTTTTTTTAGGATTAGTTATTTTTGATCATATTTTAAGTATTTTTGGGCTTTTCATATCTTGAAAATAATGTTTGAGATAAAATATATCCGGCAATTCCTGCTGCTGTAAAAGCTAAACCATTTTTAAATAATGGTAATAAATCATTTGTTCTGGATATTATTGGTGCCAAACCAAAAATTCCAAATAACATTCCCCATAAAGGAGAAAGAAGAGCTAAAAATCCAATTGATATCACTTGACCTTCTTTTCGTGGAGCAGAGGCGAAACCTGCTACTAAACCTCCAAGAATAGATGTACATAAAGTCCATATATATTGTTCTTTGGGTAGGCCAGGAACAACTTGACAGCCTCCTCTTTCAAGGCAAATTTTTACTGAATTAATTGCATCTAATACTGCTCCATCCTCACCGTGATCTTTCACATAATATTGATTACCAAATCTTGTTTGAAGTTCAACCCAAAATAACCTTGGCATAAAATTAAAATAAGCCTCTCCGACGTTAAAGTTCAGCAAATTTCCCCCTCTAGGATCCGCAACTATCAACAAACTTGTCTCATCTAAATTCCAATAGTCCTTTATTGCGCTACCAGGAGAACTTTCAAACTGAGATAAATATTTAATTTTCCACCCACTTTCAATTTCTAAATTATTTAGCTTTTCCTCTAAAGATTTTTTCTGATTAGGGCTTAATGTTTTAGCTAAATCAATTACTGGTGTTTTTTCTTCTGGTAAAAGATTTGGATTATTTATAGCGAAAACGGGTTTATTTGAAATTATAACTAATATAGATAGAAATATTCCTAATAAAAAGTTAATCTTTGAAGGCATAAATAAGTTCTGTCTTTTTATATTTTCGCCGATGAATAGCTTACCCGCGAATAATCCAGATTGGTTAGTAAAAAAAATAATAAAAATGGGTGGGACTATAAGTTTTTATGACTTTATGAATTTCGCATTAAATGATCCTATTAATGGTTATTACGGCAGCGGTAAAGCTGAGTTAGGCGTGCGAGGAGATTTTGTCACATCACCCTCTTTATCAGATGATTTTGCTTTTTTGGTTGGTAAACAAATAGAAGATTGGTTGATTCAGTTCAAAAATAGTTTTTTATCTAATCAGAAATTAGCTGTAATTGAATTTGGAGCAGGAGATGGAAGCTTTATGAGTGGATTAATTAAATATTTTTTAGAAAATAATAAGAATTTTTTGGAAGGAGTTTCTTTTGTAATTATTGAACCTAATGAAGGGATGGTAGAAAAACAAAAAAATAAATTGGAGGAATTTTTGAACTTAGGTATTGATATTTTATGGAAAGGTTTGGCAGAAGTAGAGGAAAATAATATAAATGGAATAGTTCTTGCAAATGAGGTTTTGGATGCTTTGCCAGTAGAGAGAATAACCTTCTCAAAAGGAAAATTACTTAGACAAGCAGTTTCTATAGACAAAAAATCTCATAAATTATATTTTGATGAAATGCCAATTACAAGTGAATTGAGAAAAAGTATCGAACTTGCTAAAAGTGAGTTGGGAATCATTATTCCGCCTGAAGATGCTATTGAAGGATGGACAACCGAATGGCATGTAGATAATTCAAAATGGTTAGAAGCTATTTATGGAAAAATCAATAATGGTATTTTATTGATAATTGATTACGCTAAAGAAGCTAAAAAATACTATAACTCTAAGAATTCTGATGGGACGATAGTTTCTTATGAAAATCAAAAAATGATGAATGATGTCTTAGATTCTCCTGGGAATTGCGATTTAACATCTCATGTGTGCATAGAAACTTTAATTAATGATGCTGAGACTCTTGGATTTAATACTCTTGGAATAACTAAACAAGGAGAGGCTTTGTTGGCACTTGGTTTAGCAGAGAGACTTTATGGAATTCAAAAGGAATTTAAGGAGGATTTATCAAATGCTCTTTTAAGAAGAGAGGCATTACTTAGACTCGTTGATCCTGTATGTCTAGGTAATTTTAAGTGGTTTGTTTTTAATAAGTTTAAGGAGAAGGAAATGAATATAAATTCAACCTGTTTGCGTTAAGAAAAAAACTTTAAAAATAATGAATCTTCTACGTCATCATATATATCCACTGCACCAATTTCTTTCGGTAATATAAATCTCATTTTGCCATCACGAACTTTTTTATCGCCCATAAGTATTGTTAGAACGTCTTCTTTATTTATTTTGGGGATCTCGGTAGGAAGATCATAACTCTCTAAGAGAATTCGCTGTCTCTCTAATTCTTCTTTAGACCATAACCCTTTTTCAATTGCTATTTTCCCCGCAATATTCATACCAATTGATATTGCCTCACCATGCAGAAATTTGCCGTATCCACATAAATTTTCAATAACGTGACCAAAAGAATGACCATAATTCAATATTGCTCTAACACCATTTTCATGTTCGTCTTGAGAAACAACATGAGACTTTGTTTTAATTGAACTATTAATTATTTTAATTAGATATTCATTTTTGAGATTTATAAGTTCATTTTTGTTTTTTTCAATTTCTAAGTATTCGAAAAGTTCTTTATCTCTTATTACTCCGTATTTTATTACTTCGGCCATGCCTGCACTAAATTCTCTTTTGGGCAAACTTTTTAAAGTTTCTGGATCAATAAAAACTGCTTTAGGTTGATTGAAAGCTCCAATTAAATTCTTACCTTTTGGATGATTTACTCCTGTTTTTCCTCCCACAGATGAATCAACCATTGATAATAATGTTGTTGGAATCTGAATATATTCGATACCTCTCAGCCAAGTCGCAGCTGCAAAACCACTTACATCTCCAACAATTCCTCCTCCAAGGGCAATAATTATTGAATTTCTATCTAAGCCAAATTCAAATGCTACATCATATATTTCACTTAAGGTTTTTAAGTTTTTATATGATTCTCCAGCCTTGATAAGGAACATTTTGGCCTGAAATTTATTATCTTTTAAATTATTTAAAAATTTTTCTCCATACAAATTTGATATTTCTTCATTTGAAATCACAAGTATTTTTCTATTCTTTGTTATTCCAATTTTTAAAAGTTCTTCGCTGATATTATTCAATATCCCTGCTTCTAGAGTTACTTCGTATGACTTATCACCTAATGGGACTAATATTTTTCTCTTATTCACAATTGATTACCTAGTTAAAATTTATAAATATTTGGTATTAAATAATTTATATATTAGCAAAATCTAAGCTCTAGATCCTTAAAAATTCAGTTGTTAAGAATTAGAAATGGTAATAAAATCATGCTATGAGTTTTAAAAAAAAAATAAACGATATTAAGAAAAATTATTCCCTAGGAATAATTGGAGGTGGTCAACTGGCGTTGATGTTAACCGAGGCAGCCAAAAAAAGAGATTTAGAAGTATGTGTGCAAACAAAATCTTGTGATGATCCTGCTGGTTCAAAAGCAGATCATGTCATTGAAGCTGATCCTTTAAAGATAAGAGGTAATAAATCATTAATTAATGAGTGTGAAAAAATAATTTTTGAAAATGAATGGATAAAAATTGATAAATTAAATTTAATTGGCAATAACGATATTTTTGTTCCAAGCCTTAATGCAATTAAGCCATTAGTAGATAGATTTTCTCAAAAAAAATTAATAGATAGATTGAATATTCCCTGTCCAAAATGGATAAGTATTGAAGATTTTAAAAATCTCTCGGATGAGGAAATCAAAAATTGGACTTTTCCTCTAATGGCAAAATCAAATAAAGGTGGATATGACGGTAAAGGTAACAAAAAAATAAAGACAAAAGAAGATTTAGATTCTTTTTTAACAGAGAATAATTCTGATGAATGGTTAATAGAAGAATGGATAGAGTATGAAAAAGAACTAGCTCTTGTTGGTTCGAGAGATAGGACCGGTAAGATAAGATTCTTTCCAATAGTTGAGACATTCCAATTAAACCATGTTTGTGATTGGGTTCTTGCACCTGGAACAAATGAATATGATTTGAACTTATTTGCAATAAATATTTTCTCTTCAATAGTCAATGAACTTAATTACGTTGGAGTTTTAGCTATTGAATTCTTCTATGGAGATAATGGTCTTTTAATTAATGAAATAGCTCCTAGAACACATAACTCAGCTCATTTCTCTATTGAAGCTTGTACTTCAAGCCAGTTTGATCAATATGTTTGTATCTCTTCTGGGATAATGCCACCTGAAATCAAAATGAACTGTGAAGGTGCAATTATGATAAATCTACTGGGGTTAAAAAAGAATTTCCCAATCTCAATGGAAACCAGAATTAAGATGTTATCTGAAATTGAAGGTTCTAATATTCATTGTTATGGCAAATCTCGAGAAATTCTGGGAAGAAAAATGGCTCATATCACATTTTTATTAAATGGTAAAACGCATTCAGAAAGATATGATGAAGCGCAAGTTTTATTAACTATGGTAAGAGACATTTGGCCATCTCCAAATGGTTAGAAAAATAAGTTAGAGTTAGGTCACTGGATCTTTGGTTAAGTTCTTCTTTATGTGCTCTGATCTGACTCTCTTTCGACATGAGGAGACTGTCGTGATGCGGTAGTAAACCGATCTTGTAATCGGAAACGAAAGCCCACTTTGAATCCTCTTCTGGCATTTCCAGGTCGATGCAGCAGAGAACTGACGGGGACCCGGTGTTACCTATCAAAATGCTTGCTAAAACAGGCTTTTGGTGGGTATTTTATTTTTTTGGAATAACTGACCTGTTTTTATTCTCTATTAGTGTAAATAATTTATTTGCCAAAATACTTGACGATCCATTTCTAATGTATTTATATTGGTAGTACACATGTATTACTAATTAATGACTTTAGGAGGAGCTAATGTTTGGACTAATTTTTCTTACGGTTATCGTAATGAGTCCCCAAGTGGTTGGTTGCTTAGCCCAGACCGCAGCAGACTAATTTTATTCACAAGGAATAAAAAATCTCCAAGAAATAGTATGAGAATTTTTGCTCATACATATTATGCAAATGATCTTGGTGAGCCAATGGCAATTAAATCATCAACTCAAATGTATTTGGATAATGCTTGGGATAAATGGCACGACCTTCAATTAGAAGGTTGGACTTTTGAAGAACTTGAATTACCTGAATCTGTATGACTAACTTAAATCCAATCAAAAAGAAATTATCAAAAGTAGATAGAAAGACATCTATGCGAGACCCATCAAAATTATTAGCAGAATATTTTAATGGTGTTGTCATTGAACTTGATGAAGAATATAAATATGACTCATAAAGAATTGATAGATCAAGTTTCCGCGAATTTATTTAAACAAAGTGGAAAGTTAGAAAGCAGAAGATCTTGGTTGGCAATGAGAAATTATCTTGAACAATTAGATACCGAACAACTTAAATCTATGCTTAAGGACCACAGATGATTTAAAAACTTTATTTAGTTTTTATTTTTTTCTTAATTCTCAGAAAACCGTAAGTTGCAAAGCCAACCAAAAACATATCCAAGTAAATATGCCAAGTAGGAAAAATCTGGTGTATTAATTCCATTAACGTTTTATTGCCACTTGCCAATAAGGATAATCTAAATTTGATTTTTCTCTAATTAATTGTAATTTTCTAGAATTTATTTTTACTACTATTCCATCTGTTGGATAGTTACTAAAAAGCTTCCCTTCTAGCCATTGTTTTCTAAATACTTCAATTTGGCTCGTAAAGTTGCATGAAATATCCTGAGGGATCGTGAAGCCAAGCTTTGAAAGACTTTTTTTGGACTCATATTGGTTAAGTGTTGAATTAAGTATTTGAAATGCGCAGAGGCTAAGACTTTCAGAAAATCCTTCTTTAGCTCTTAGAAATCCAGAAGCGATTCTCTGGGAGATATTTGGACTTTGGTTGGGTGCATATAATTCACCTCTAACTTGAAGAACTCCTCGTAAAGGAAGATTTTTGGGAATGTCTTGGACTTTAATAAGTTTACTAGTAACGTCTGCCCCTTTTCTTGTAATTGCTTTCTCCAAGGTTCCATCCCTATATTGCAAAGCAACAGCACAACCATCAATTTTTGGTTCAATTAATAATCTGGTATCTACTAATAATCCTTTCAAAAATTCATCTATTGAATCCTTTTCTAATGAAGGTAAAACTAGTTTATTTTTCTTTTTAAAGTAATCACAATTAGGGTTTGTTCTTAATAAATTTTTTTCAAGTTGGTCGAACTGCTTATCAGAGATTAAAGCATTCCCATTTCTATAATTATCGTCATACCACTCAATTCGTTCTTCTAAATAAGTCTTCATTTAATAAGATGGCTTAAGTTTTTGGTCAGGTATCCAACTTGGCTTATCTATAATCCATTGTTCTCTATCTTCAAATTTAACAGTCCATAAAAGAAATGAAGAAATTTCTTTTAGAGTTATGCCAACCAAGTATCTTGTTTTTGGACTTATTGATATAAATCCAAATAATAGTATTAATAAAATAAGCTTAAAGATACCTTTAATCATTTAAAAACTAAGCATAATTTTTGCGAACTTTTTAATTAATGCAATTCTTATAACCTTCAATCTTTGCTAGTTCTTCAATATTCAAACCTGTTTCTTCTAGTAAAGTTTCTCCTATATCGTCCTTATTAAATTTAGTTAAAGCTCCTTTAGTAGAGTACTTAATACATTGGTTTTTGTATTTTGCTTCTTTAACAACAGGAGATAAATAAAAACCAAACAAGATGATAAAAGCCCCATAGGTTACAACTTTTCTATGGTTTTTCCACCATTCATAAAATTTATTGGACACGAAAAATAAATGACTATTTTCTATTTTAAATTGACTGTCAACAAATTACTTTAGAAATTTAAGGATTGGTTAATTTATTGTTTTTCATTAATAGATTTAACCCAAGAATAATATCTTGATTTTCTAATCCTTTGCTCTTTAGAAACTAATCTATCCGCAGATTCTAGGGGTGATTCTCCTTTCTTAACTTTTGTTGTAATAGAAATACCGAAACCTTTTGCTTCTATTTTTGCAATGCCACCCTCTAAAAAAAATAAAAAAGACCAACCTTTGTTCCATCCTAAGTAGAAGGGATTTCGATACATTGCATTCTTTTGGAGATTCTCTTTAAATGATATTTTCCTTTTCAAGGAGTTACTTGTATTCACTATTACCAAATAAGAAGTTTATGGCTGATTATTTCTGGAAAGTAATTTTAGTTTTTAAATAATTACCAGAGGAACACTTGACGCCTGCGAGTAGTACATTTATATTAATAGTACAACTGTATTATCTTCATGACTTCAGGAGTTGCTAATGTTCGGACTTATTTTTATCGTGGCAGCCTTATTGACCCCCCAACTGGCTGGTTGTTTAACAAAAAAAGTGGTTTATTAATTTTTTTTGAGAGTTATAAGAAATCTGTATCTAATAACTTACAAGTATATACTCATCTTTTCTATGCAAATGAATTAGGTGAACCAGCCCAAATTAAAAATTCAAGACTTCATTCTATTGAGTGTGCTTGTGAAACATGGAATGAATTAATTTCAGGAGGTTGGCAAATTGTTACTAATAAATTCCAGTAATCATGATCAAGGTAAATCCGTCAAAATGGGAATATCTTAAAGAATCTACCCTAAAACGAAAACGAACAAAGATTTGTATTACTTGCAATCACTTTCGCTACAGCACTACAGAAACTTTTGCTACGATCTTGATCTGTCCAAAATACGAAAAACGCATACCACAGGGTGATCATTTACTTAAAGGCTGTGAGTATTGGCAAAAAAATATGACGATATTTTCCCCTGAAGCATCTTAATTATTCTCTAATTAAACTTCTCTAGGTCGAGATATTTAATTATGTAAACAAAGCATTATTTTATACAACTTAAAAAATTCTTTTTAAGTAATTTTGAAACATGATTCAATTCTACTTTTCCATATTTTTATTAGTTGTGCTTACATTTTTTGCACTTTTATTAGATGCACCAGAATTGGCATCTTTAATTCAAACATTTTAGAAAATAATAAATCAGCATTTTTACTGATTTACTTTCTTAATAAGTAAGGCGTAGGTTTAACTTGTTGAATAGGAGGGATCTAATGATTGACAGTCCACCAGAGGAGTTAAATTATAAAATTTAAATCTAGATAAAACTAATGCTAAATCTGGAATGAATCTTTTATTTGAGATTCATTCCTTTTTAATTTCTTTCTAAAAAATGTAAATTATAAGTATTAAATTTTAAAAGTAAAAAAATCTGTTCATATTAAAATGATTTTAGGCCTAAGTCTCTTCTTAGATAGTGGCTAACCTTACCTGAATCCAAAACCAGTCTTTTGTTCTTCTTTTTCTTCCCATTCATTAATAATTAGTTTTAGTAAACTTTTAAGTTCAGAATTCGAAGCATCAGTATCTTTTTGAAGATTTTTACAAATGTTTTTTATTTCCTCAAAAGCATTATCAATTAATATTGTTTTTTGATCTGGATTAGCCATAGAATTTTAAAATGCTCCATTACAGTTGAACCCACTGCAGTTAATAACCCTGAAAATATTCATTACAAGGTTGTGGAATCTTTCATCATAAAAAAATGCCCAGGTTGTAAAAATAGCAAAACCAGAGAAAGCAAATGCAGCATATTGAAGCCAATGTATTCCATAGCTATCCAATCCATTTTTATCAAAATCAGAATTACTCAATTGCTTTTTTTCTTATAATAAAAATTTTTTTTTTAAAAGGAGAGTTTGTTTTGAACAAGAGATTTTTTTCTTTAAGACCTTAATGTATTGATAGTTTAAATAAAACCAGGTATTATCCACCCAAAGAAACCGTAGTTTATTATCAAAGCAAAAAAACCAATCATAGCTAATCTCCCATTTGTTATTTCAGCATTTTTCCAAAATTTACCCATATAGTTTTTATTTTTTTTCGAATTTTTATCTATCAAATAATTTGGTTCTAAAGGTTCCTGCAACCTTTTGATGGCGTATAAAGAGAATTGAATTGTAATTGCGATGATAACAACTATAAAACTAGTAAGTGCATCCATTTTTAGATTTCATATGTGATCAATTAGTAAGCCAAAGAATAAATGACATTTTTATACATCAAACATTTCCTAATTTCTGCTTTATTGACAGAGGAAACCTTAACTTGAATTATTAAAGAATGTAACATATTTAAAAAAAATTAGTATGAATTCTTACTTTTTCTTTGGATTTCACATTTTTAAGTACTTTACTGTTACATTTATGTGTCAACTAAATCCTAAGACTAGTCTTAATTGAATTACAGAATTAGATTTAAGTTTTTTACTTTAAATCACATAAAATATTGAAAAATTTTTATAAGGAATATATTTTCAATGTTATTTATTTAAATATTTTTAATAACTAGAAATTATTTTTGTTTGATTTCCGGAAGGTAGAATTTATTGCCTAATGTATATCCAATTGACATTAGAACGAAACCAATAAGTTGAGGTAAATGAGAATTTGCTAGAGAGATTTTTTCAATCATTTCTCAATGTATAAATATCTATAATAATAAAAATTTTTAAATATTGTAATTCTATTTTCTTTTTGATTCTTTAATCTCCCCAGATTTTTTTAGTGAATTAACAAGTCTTTCATTTTCTGTTTTTAAATTTTCTAATGCCGATTTTGTGAATTGTTCTTTAGCCTCAAATTTTGCTGAACTTATAACTTTTTTATTAGGGAGTTTTTTCTTCGGTTCTGACTTCATATTAAACAGCAATTTAAGAAATCTTAGAAGTTATTTTTTTTGAGTTAGGTATTATTTTTTACAGTTTTCTGGTTAATAATATTTGTTTACATAGACAAATTAATCTTTATCTTTTGGGAGCCTTAACCATCCAGTAGTCCATTCTGTTTTTAGTTTTGCCCACGAGATTCTTTTAATATCTTTTTTATTTTTGGTAGGAAAAATATCAACCCATCTATCTTCATTTTTCCCACCATAAGCTTTAACTTGAAAATGCCTATTACCATTAATTGTTTTTGGTGCTGTCCAACACAACGTAGGAGGCCATTTCATGAGAAATTTTTAAAAGTTAAAAAACTAAAGGTTGCTTTGCCCAGTTAACACTAAACCATAATATGCAATCGTACCAAGGATAAGTACGATTCCTAGTATTCTAATAATCATGAATTAGTTTTTTAAAATTCAAATTATATTAGAGAAATTTTATAAATTTGCGTTGAAGATTTAATATTTTCTAATTTTTCCTTTTTTTATTTCTAACTATTGAGTGGCAAGATTCAGGATGCCATTCATTCTGAATCTTGCCAATAAAATCATAAATAAATGAATCTGGACATCCAGTTTTATTTTGAAGTTCTGAAAGTTCTTCTTTAATGAATTCATATACACTCGTTATTATCCCTAAATTTTCTTCTTGGGAGGGAGCCCATTTTTTATTCTCCATTAATATTTTTTCAATTATTTTCCACAATATCGTAATAGGTTATGTCTCCATAATCAGCATCTGAACAACATAAATCTCCATATAGTTCCTCTAACAAATCGTACGCATCTGAATACTTATCAAAACTTTGAGCTGTTAATTCGTCATCTTTCCCATCAATTCTAATTATTTTGTAGATCATATTTTACTTAGATGCTAAAAGTATTTTTTTTGATTCATTAGTTCATCTTATAAATAAAAATCTTATTTAGGAGTATTAGTTGGGTAAAGCTTCTGAATTTTATTTTTCTGAATTTCTATTTTTCTTCTTTCATATTTTTTTGCCATTATTTTTCTGATAAATAATTGTGGGATAAGCCAAACTAATGCGATAGCTATAGCCATGAAAGCAGGATTTCTCCACGTTAACCTAATAAACTCTTCTGTAAATTCTTGATTGAAAATTTCCATACATTAAATTTTGATGATTAAAATATCTTTGCTTTCTTTTATAGAATCTTTTAAATTTCATAATCCATCATAACCTTAAAAAATCTAATAAGGAATTTTATAAATTTTTTCTTGTTCTAGTTCGTTTTCTTTTATATTTGGATTTAGATTAATTTTTTATTTTTTAGTTTAGAGATGTCGACTTATCTAATTACAGGATCAAATAGGGGTATCGGATTAGAACTATGTAGACAAATTCATAAGAGGGGAGATAATGTAATTGCAACGTGTAGGAAAGCTTCAAAAGAACTTAGAGATTTAGGAGTGAGAATTGAAGAGAATATAGAAATTTCTTCTGATGAGTCGATAACAAATTTGTGTAAAAAACTATCTGGAGTTAATTTAGATTGCTTTATTCATAATGCAGGAATTTATGAATTTAATTCTTTCGAAAACTTAGATAAAAAAAGTATTTTGCGACAATTTGAAGTCAATGCATTGAGCCCAATATGTATGACTCAATCACTTAAACATTTTTTAAAAAGATCTTCTAAAGTTGCTTTTATCACGAGTAGAATGGGATCTATTGAAGATAATACTTCAGGAAGTTCTTATGGTTACAGAATGTCTAAGGTTGCCTTGTCCATGGCAGCAAAATCACTTTCCATAGATTTATCAAGGGAAGATATTTATGTAGCTATTTTGCATCCTGGGTTAGTGAGTACAAGAATGACTGGCTTTACAAGAAATGGAATTAGTCCTGAAGAATCAGCAAATGGCCTTTTAAAACGTATTGATTCTTTAAATAAAAATAACTCGGGTACTTTTTGGCATGCTAACGGAGAAGTTTTGCCTTGGTAATATCAATACATTTATATTGAAGAGATTAATATCTTTAATTTATTAAAATATTTTTAAATTTTTAACGAATTTCTTTTCTTGTTTAAATTTTTTGGTTATCTTTAGAAAAACAATAGCAAAGGAGGTGATTCATTGTCGTATCTACCGAAAAATGCGGTTATCAAAGGGGCCGTGAATTCAGTATCTTCATCACATTCATTGGTCTCTTTTTCTTTGATTAAGAAAAAAGGTTTTATAATCAACAGATTTATATAAATCAGTTACTTAATAATTAAAAGCTCTGCATCTCATGAAGTCGCAGAGCTTTTTTAATGAATTTAAATAATCTTTCAAAATTTAGGCTATCTTTTTTGGCCGAAGTAAATTAAAGCTAAAAAAGATAAAGTGCTTACCAAAGCGATTAAGTACCACCCAGTTGAGGAGTTGCTAGCTACTTCGTTCATTTATTTTGATTTATCGGAGGAATTGATTATTTGAGTAAAAATCACAATGGATATCATTAAAAAAACTAAAAGGATGTAAGTTACGTTCATTTATAGAAAAATGCTAATTATTAAAAAGATTATTCCTAGAACTACAGTAACAATTGCTCCATCTACTAATAAGTCTTTCCATGTATAACTTTTAAGCATCCTTGTTTTATCTTCTTCACTCATAAGGTTCTTTAACCATGTCCAATCTAAAAGCTGTGTCAATGCAACACCAAAAATTAAATGACCAAACAAAATACCAATTAGATCAATTCTAGAAATATCTTTAGTGAGACTCGTAATAATAAAAAAGTCCACTAGCTTTTTTCTTTATTAGATAAGGCTCCACCTTCTTCTTTGTATTTTTCCCAAGCTTCACTTATTTTCGCTTTAGAGAAATTTTGTTTTCCCTCAGAGAATTTATTTTTGAGGTTATTTAAACTATTAGTCAGTTCTTTTTTTGTTGGTTCATCAAGAAAGTTTGATGTTAATTTCCATAAATACCAGCTACTAGCTAGAAGAAGAATTAATCCCAGTAATTGCATATTAGTTTTTTCCCATCCTACAACTTTTCAAATGGTTTCGATAAATTAATTTATTTAATACCTGTAGAAATTTTTTTTGACCTAAATAAAAATTTAAAACTTTAACCAGTGGAAAAATATTCTATCAAGCAGCCATATAGTTAGACCCCCTTCCAGGAAAGCCAACCAATACATCCCATAATCAGAAAATCCCATTTGCTCTTTTACTGTTTTAATTAATTTTTTGTGAGCTTGAATGAGATCTTTCATGAAGAATAAAAATTTTAAACCTGCTGATTTTCTTTTATTAAGAATCCCTTACCATAACAAGATAAACAGGTTTTAGTTTCATCTAATGAAATTCTTAGAAAACCTGCTCCATTACATCTAAAGCAATTTACTTTAGAAGTTGAGTAAAGTTTTGACTTGATTTTAGCAGCACGGTTTAAGTAAGAAACAGTTTCTTTACGACCGTTAGCTTGAGCAGCTTTATTTAAAAGCTTTTTATAACTGACTTTTAGTTCTTGGGTATTCATCTTTTGTAAGAAACAAGGATTCGGATACAGGGAAAATAATTGTTTATA
Source organism: Prochlorococcus sp. AG-442-N07 (assembly GCA_003209675.1). Lineage (GTDB taxonomy): Bacteria > Cyanobacteriota > Cyanobacteriia > PCC-6307 > Cyanobiaceae > Prochlorococcus_A. Next base: position 21,982 of record QCPX01000021.1, read on the forward strand.
TAATTAAAAAACTAGGAATTTTCCGTTTATATTTCTGATCAGATCTCTTATGTAGATTAGAGTAATATAACTAGAATTTGCTTTATATGTTTAGTATCTGGAGTATTCACTTGTATATTTAATAGAAATTTTATATTTGACAAATTAAAAATATTTTGGGAAATCATTCAAGAAATCATTATTTCGTTCTAGAAAGTAATTTTTAAAAATTTTGTTGTTTAAAAAATTTTTTAGCTCTAATAAATCATCCAGCCTTTTTGAGGTTTTTTACTAAAAAATCATTTTCATTAGTAAGTACTTTGAGTTTAGATTTTTCCAACTCTTTTCTGATTTCAGGGTTTAAATCCTTTTTTGTCTCATTTAGATTCATAAGATTTTTTCTTAAAATTATTTAAAAGACAGTTGAGATCATAGTGATCCCAAAAAAAATTTGTGGATAGTTTTTTCTTAAAAGAAGATAATATTTTATTTTGCACATAGAAATTCAAATTAAATCAA
>QCPX01000022.1:0-15210 GCA_003209675.1 Prochlorococcus sp. AG-442-N07
GTTGATATATTAATGTTCATGATTTGAGTTTCAAGTTCCAGACTTAAAAGTTCTATTTCTTGCTCAGAAAGGGATGTCCCAAAAGAATATGATTCAATTAAAAGTTGATAATTCATAAAAGATTTATTTTCTCAAGAAATCCATCGAGTTATTTTTGTACCCGCATAAATATGCCCTGAAGCTTCAACAATAGGTTTTGTTTCAGGATTCATAAAAATATCGTACAGAACATTTTCTGGTCCTTGAAAAATTACAGTTGCCCTTTGAGGATCATCTAATGATTTACCAATATAAAATGTTTTAACTCCCATTTCTTTAAACATCGACTGCTGTTCCTCAGCACTCATATGAGATTCATATTCTTCGAACGTATTACTTAGTTGAAAATCTAGAATAGTCGTTTCAATGGTCATAGCAGTAATAAGATGTTTTTTAGATTTTAAATCTTTTTTCAAAAAAAAATAATTCAATAAAGATTAGTTTTTATTAAGCAATGTATTAACTAATTTTTATTTATGGGTTATAAATCAACTATAAAAAACAGATTTTAATTTTGGACTCAAAAATTTCTCCAAGAGAACAATGGACTAGTAAGTTGGGATTCATTCTTGCTGCTGCTGGTAGCGCAGTAGGTCTTGGTAACCTTTGGGGTTTCGCCTACAGAGCCTCTCAAGGAGGAGGGGCTGCTTTTGTACTTTTATACATACTAATCGTTTTAATTGTATGCCTTCCGGTATTTGTTGCTGAAATGGCTTTAGGAAGAAACGCTACTGCCAGCATATTGCTTGCACCAGTAAAGTTAGCTGGAAAAAATTGGTATCCATTAGGAATTCTTTTCTTTATAGCTCCCTTGGGAATAGCATCATATTATTCAGTCATTATGGGGTGGACCGCAGATACCTTGTTCCATTCATTATTTTTTGGATTACCAAAAAATTTAAGTGAAGCAGAAGCTTTCTTTGGCTCAATTAGTAGTGGTAGCAGTGTTTTGTTGGGACACCTATTAAGTCTTGTTCTTACAGCCATAATAGTTTCATCAGGGATAAAAAAAGGAATCGAAAAGGTGACACGATTCTTTATGCCTATACTTTTTATAATTCTTCTATCGCTAGCAATATGGGCCACTTCACTTTCAGGCGCATGGGAAGGATACAAAACATTTTTGTTTAAGTTTGACTTTGATGAATTGAGGAATCCTCAAACAATAAGAAATGCTTTTACACAAGCTTTCTTTTCTTTAAGTTTAGGAATTGGAGTTATGGTGACTTATGCTTCCTATTTAAATAAAAAGAGTAATCTTCCAAAACTAAGTGTTGGAGTTGCATCATTGGATACTTTGGTGGGTCTTATGGCAGGACTTATTACTTTTCCTATTGTTTTAACATTTGGTTTAAGTGATGCTATTTCTGAATCAACAGTTGGTGCATTATTTATATCAATTCCTACGGGCCTTGGTTCATATGGAGCGGTTGGAAGAATTGTAGCTGTTGCATTTTTTGCACTAGCTTATATTGCAGCAATAACTTCCTCTGTTTCATTATTGGAAGTTCCAGTTTCCTCTTTAATGGATAAATTTAGTTTTAAGAGAGAAAAATCTGTTTGGCTGATAACTCTTTTCCTATTCTTGGCAGGCATTCCTTCTGCATTGAACTTAAACATTCTTGGAACTATTGATTCAATTTTTGGAGGGGTATTACTTATCTTTGGTGGATTCTTGGTTACTTTCTTTATGGGATGGGTAGTACCTGGAAAGTTTAATGAAGAACTTAGTGATTCAAAAGTAGGAATCAAAACGACACGTTATTTGAAATTCATGACAAGATGGGTTGCACCCCCAATTATTGGTTTTGGACTATTTATTAGTGTGTTTGATTTGCTGAAAGGCTGGGTAAGTTAGAAAAATTTCACAAGTAATATAGTGCGGAAATAAGGGTGGTATAAGTCGATCAACAAATTAAATCGTGAAACTTTTTGCGCATTATTTGAAAGCAAGCTTAAAAAAAACTTGTCAATATATTAGTATTTGCAGTCGTTCTTGTTTAAAAAGTTGATGTGTTGGAGAAGTTTTTTTTTATTTTTTAAAAGCCAAAAAAATTTTTCCAAAAAAATGTCTTACCGCGGATCCTTTTTTTTAATTAAGTATTAACTTTTAACTTATATTTAATCTCAAACGCATCGCCAAAAACCATCCCTAATAGAATCTATATATGATACATTTAGGTGTTTAATTTAAAGAAATTAGAGCGTCTAAAAGAATAGATAACAAATTTGATGTCAACAAAATCTGATTCATTAAAAGGAAAGCTTACAGAAAATTTTTCTGAATTTTCTCAACTATCTGACTATTCTTTTATGAATTCTCTTAAAGCAGATCCTCAATCAACAAAAGATGGAAATGATCACAAGCCGCGTTCAATATATTCAGGTCATTATGTACCAGTTGTGCCAACTGCTATTCCAGAACCAGAATATATTTCCCATAGCAACAAACTTTTTAAAGAACTAAGGCTAAGCTCAGATCTTACTAAAGACGAGAATTTTTGTCGTTTTTTCTCAGGTGATATTTCTGTTGCTAATTATCCAATGAGTCCTGTTGGTTGGGCAACAGGTTATGCATTATCAATTTACGGAACTGAATATACCCAACAATGTCCCTTTGGCACCGGCAATGGTTATGGCGATGGCAGAGCAATTTCTGTTTTTGAAGGTTTATTCAATGGGAAAAGAATGGAAATGCAACTTAAAGGAGGAGGTCCAACTCCCTACTGTCGTGGAGCAGATGGCAGAGCTGTCTTAAGGTCTAGCGTACGAGAATTTCTCGCACAGGAATTAATGGATGCATTGGGAATCCCTACCTCAAGATCTTTAACACTTTATGTCTCACGTTCAGAAATAGTTAGAAGACCGTGGTATTCCAAAGGGTCCAGATATTTTGAACCTGATATCATGATTGATAATCAAGCGGCAATTACTACGAGAGTCGCTCCATCTTTTTTACGTGTAGGCCAGATTGAACTTTTTGCAAGACGAGTTCGTAATAATGCGCATGATGAGGCGCTCAATGAACTAAAAATGATAGTTCAACATCTAATTGATAGAAATTATAAAGATGAAATTGAATATGAGATTTCAATTGAAAGTAAAGTAATAAAACTGGCTTCTTTATACAGATCAAGACTTATATCACTTATAGCCAACTGGATGAGAGTTGGTTATTGCCAGGGTAATTTCAATAGTGATAATTGTGCTGCTGGTGGATATACCTTGGATTATGGCCCCTTTGGGTTCTGTGAATTATTTGATCCAAGATTTCAACCATGGACAGGTGGAGGTGAACATTTCTCATTTTTTAACCAGCCTTCTGCAGCGGCAATCAACTTTAAAACATTCTGTTCATCTCTTAGTCCGTTACTTTCACGAAGCAAACAAGATCAAGAAAAGTTAGATCAAATCGAAAAGGATTTTTCTGAATTAATGAATAAGGAATTGATGAAAATGTGGGCAAACAAGCTTGGTTTAGAACATTACAACGAAGCTCTAATAAATGATTTTTTTAATCTCATGGTCATTTCAAAAGCAGACTATACAATTTTCTTCCGCAAACTCTCTGAAATCCCTGATAACTTAGATTCTTTAAAAGACTGTTTCTATCTACCAATTAATGACGAGCTCAATAATAGGTGGGAAGTATGGCTTCAAAACTGGCAATCAATCTTGAAGAAAGAGGGAAATATTAAAGCGAAATCAGCATCAATGAAATCCCTTAATCCAGTCTATACTTGGCGCGAATGGATGGTAGTTCCCGCATATGAAGAAGCTGAAAAAGGAAATTACAAAAAAATAAAAGAGTTACAGGATGTCTTTAGCAATCCATATATAGAACAATCCTCAGAAATAGATCAAAAATATAATCGACTAAAGCCAAGCCAGTATTTTAACTATGGAGGAGTATCTCACTACAGCTGTTCTTCATAAAAGTTTAATCCTCATACTGATAGAACAACTTTGAGAAAAATCTTATTTATTTATGGCCGTAGGCATTCCAACTACTGATACAACTCCCACGTGAAGTATGGCCGGCTTCTTCCCAACACTTTTCACATAGTGGGGGCCCCCATTGTTACTCTCTATAAATGCATCACCTGCTTTAAAGAAATTAATTTCTTCACCCCTCACATGCTTTAATCTTCCTCTGGTGACATGAATCAACATTGGGGAAGGATGAGTATGAATTGGAGTTTTCAAGCCAACTGGAATTTTTACTTTTAAGAGTCTTAATTCAGGCTTACCTTCGAGATAATTAAAATTTTTACCACTTAGTCCTTTTGAACTTTGAATAATAGGTATAACTTCAATCTTTTCTTCTGCAAGAGAAGGTTTTGGTAAAGCTAAAGTCCCAATAAAAAGGAAGCAAACTGGAATAAATTTTTTTAATTTCATTAGATATTTGAGTTTCACTAATAATAGGTAGTTTGCAAAAATAATAAACTAATTTATTTTTTATATAACTTTTCTAATTGCTTAATTTCCTCTCTTAAATCCTTACCTCTATTATTTAATTTATTATTCTTAATAACTATTGGGATAATCCACCAGGCTTGAAGACCTAAAAAGATAAATACTAGGATCAATAATTCAAAAGTACCAGGCTGCATTTGATAAATAACCCTTCTTTGTTAATAACATTATTCTAAAAGTTATTAAACATTCATGAGATATTAAATATTTCTAGGCTGCCTCTAATTCAATGTTAAGTTCAATTCCCTTTGAAATGATTGCTTCTTTAAATTCAATAAGTTTGGAAATTATTCTTTGCTTCTCAGGTTCAGTTTTATGGATATCATCTAAAACTTCCTGCATTGCAAGTGTTACTTTTTGTAGTTTGATTTCTAGATCTTCCCTGTAATTCATAAACTTAAAGAAATTATCTTATTTATTAAAAAACAAAATAATTATAAGTAAATAAGTACTTAACCTTAAAAGGATTGACAGCAAAACAAGGAGGATATAATTTATAGTACAAACGTATCAATAATTAACCGGCCGATTAAAGTTAAAGTATGGATCCTAAGTACTCATTTGGTTGTAGCACTAGCAAACCTAACGGATGCCTACTAAATCCCGAAGGCAGCAGAATTATCTTTTTCGAAGAATGCAAAAATTCTCCTAAACCTAATTTAAAAATTCATACTCATCTTTTCTACACAAATCACCTTGGAGAACCTGGAGGGTACAAATCCTCTGAAAAACTCAACATAGATTCAGCCTGGGAAAAGTGGCACGAACTGCACCAAAAAGGGTGGACAGAAGTATCTCATAATTACGGATAAATGATCCGGCCAAGAAAAAGCCTTTATGTTTTTATGAGCTTAAGAGTTTCCTAAAATATGGAATTCGATGTTAAAAATAAATAATCAATATTTATTGACATTTGTATATGAGGAAACATTAAATTGTCTAAAATCTCATAAGAATAAAAGAATAAAAATTAATATGCAATATTATTTAAATGATAAAAAATTAAATAAGATTGAAAAGCAAAAGGCGGAGAAAGATGGTCTGAAAATTTTTGATGAGTTAGATGATTACGCTCTTAAAGGGTGGGAAGAGATGGATGAAGTAGATTTGCAAATGCGCTTAAAGTGGTATGGCCTTTTTTGGAGACCAAAAACTCCTGGAAGATTTATGATGAGGCTTAGAGTTCCCAATGGAATTCTGAACTCTAATCAGTTGAAAGTAATCGCCTCAATAGTCGCTAGATATGGAGAAGACGGTTCTGCAGATATAACAACTAGGCAAAATATTCAATTAAGGGGGGTTTTGATAAATGATCTACCAGATATTATTAAAAGACTTAAAGAGGTTGATATTACATCCGTTCAGTCTGGAATGGATAATCCAAGGAATGTTACTGGTAATCCACTAGCGGGAATTGATCCTGAAGAAATTATAGATACAAGAAAATATACTTCTGAATTAGAAAATTACTTAACAAATTCTGGTAATGGCAACCCCGAATTCTCGAATTTACCAAGGAAGTGGAATACTGCAGTTGCAGGAGCAAAAGATAATTTTCTTCTACATAATGATCTTATCTTTCATCCTGTTTTTAAAAATGGAATATTAGGCTTTGGTGTCTGGGTAGGAGGAATTTTATCAGCAACTTTGAATGCTTATGCTATACCTCTAGATGTCTGGGTAGAAGAAAAAGATATATGCAAAATAACTGGAATTATTTGTTCCCTTTGGCGAGATAATGGAGATAGATTTCTAAGAAATAAAGGAAGATTTAGATATTATTTGAACTCTATAGGTATCGAAAAATTTAGAGAACTTGTAGAAGAAAAATTTGGAACTTTATCCAACGATCCAGGCTCAATTTTCAACGAAAGACAAAGAAGTTTATTTGGGATTAATAAACAAAAACAGAACAATCTTTACTTTGCTGGATTACACATTCCGGTAGGAAGATTATGTGTAGAAGACATACAAGAAATTGCAAGATTAAGTGAAAAATATGGACAGAGTGAAGTAAGACTAACCGAAGATCAAAATCTAATTATTGTTGGCCTGAAAGATAATATTTTAGAAGAATTTGGTAATGAAGAAATTATTAATAAATTCAAATTAAATCCATCCCATTTTTCAGCGAGTACTGTTTCATGTACAGGGAGTAGTTATTGTAGCTTTGCTCTTGCAAATACCAAAGATATAGCAAGGAATATTTCTGAAAAATTAGATCGAGAACTTGAATTATCAGAGGAGGTTAAAATCCACTGGACAGGATGTCCAAATAATTGTGGACAAGCTCATATGGGTGGTATTGGTATGACTGGTACAAAGGTAAAAAAAGAGGGAGGAGGAACTGAGGATGGATATAATGTAAGTATTGGAGGAAGACAAGATCACCTGCAAACTTTAGGTGAAACCGAATTTAAAAAAGTTAGTAAACATGAAATTTATAAATTAATCAAAGAAATTTTAATCAACAAGTTTAATGCAAAGTTAAAAACCTAAAATATATTAATGAGCAAAAGTGAATCTGAAATATTAGAAGTTTTAAATGGATTAGGTTCAAAAAAATTAGATCTTGATATTCTTTTTTCCTACTATTCATTGAAATTATCTTTTGAGATTCGCAAAGTTATTGCGGAAAAGATAGGTATGCAAGAAAGGAAAGGCTATTTTTTACTTGAAAAGATGATAAAAAAATTTGGCCTTAAAGTTGAATTTATTGAGGCCCTTAAATTAACAAATGAAAAAGATGCAAAAGATCTTTTACTAAAAAATCTCTATCAAAATAATAAGTTAAATATTCATATAATTAATGCTTTAGAGCCCTGGGGAGGAGAAATCGAACTTACATTAATTAGAGAAATATTCGATATTTGCGAAATAGATTTTTGGATTGCAGGCCTTAATATTCTCCATTTCAAAGCTCATCAATTAAATGATGAAATATTATTATCTTTTATTGATCAAATAAAAATTTACGATGATTTCAAAATCAACTACAAGATAATCTCTATTTTAAAAAGAAGAGAAAGCGAAATAGTTTGTAAATTACTCTATGAATATTCTTTAAATAAAGAATTAGAAATCGCTAAATATGCAATTTTTTCTTTAGGGAGCATTTGGAATGATAATAGTTTTGAACAATTATCAAAATTAGAAAATGAGATAAAAGATCCTTCTCTACTTAAATGCATAAAAAATCAAAAATTGATCTCAAATCAATTTCTAATAAATAAATAAACTAGATAATTATTTTTTTAACTTATCAATGAGATTTATTAAATTACAAGGTTTTGTATTTTGATTAAGTTGATAAGAAATTATATCTTGCCAACCTGTCATAACAGCATCCTTAGATCCTGGCAAAACGAATAAAAACTTACCATTTGCAGACCCCGCAATACACCTACTTTGTAAAGTACTAGTTCCTATCTTTTTAAATGATAAAAATCTAAAAGTCTCCCCAAAACCATCAATCTCTTTATCTAATAAAGGTCTAATAGCTTCAGGAGTAACGTCCCGAGCTGTAATTCCTGTCCCACCTGTAGTAATAATCACATCAATATTTGGATCTGAGATCCAATCGCTCGTATATTTTCTAATTAAATAAATATCATCTTTGCAAATTATCTTATCAACGACATTGTGTCCTGATCTCTCAGCCTCGTGAAGGAGATAATTTCCACTCTCATCATTTTTTGTGTTACGAGTATCGGAAACAGTAAGCAAAGCTATAGAAACCACTTAAAATTAAACCATTAGTTACTAGATCACTATAGATGGAAACTAAAAAATCTAACAAAATTAAGGTGGTTTTATTATCTAGTATCGCTGAAGATCTAGGATGGGATGAAAAATTTCTTACAATTGAAGGGTCTCAAATGAAGGTTTTTTCTGTATGGAATTTAATTAATTCTAATTTACCGCAAGATAATATTATCGTTTCTATTAATCAAGAAATTACAGATATGGATGCGATGATTAATCCGGATGATGAGGTGGCATTTATGCCAATTTTTACCGGTGGATAATTTAAGAATAAAATTTAAAATCCTAGAAGAGACTTTTAATCCTTATAAAGAATTCGAACTTTGGGAAAAGGTAAATAAAAATTCAGCAAACTCATTTTTTATTGGGAGAGTAAGGCCCTCTGATCAATTTGGAAATGATTTAAAGAAACTAGAAATTGTTCATTATAAAGGAATGACCGAAAATTATATTAAAAGATATTTAATGAAAATTTCTGAAAAACAGGATGATTTATGTATTTTTCTCTTGCACAGGATAGGTTTCATTTACCCTAACGAGCCTATTATTTTGATAGCAGTAAGTGCTAATCATAGAGGCATTGCAAATAAATATCTCCAAGAAATACTTGAATTTACAAAATACAAAGTTCCTTTTTGGAAAAAAGAATGGACTTTCAAAGGATCCTCATGGGTAAAAAAGAATACTGACTTAGGGTTTTAAATTATAAAAAATTATTTTTTAAAAGTTGAGCCCATAATAAATTTCCTTTTTGACAAAAATCAATTTCAGAAGGTATTTCTATTAATAAATCCGAATTAGATATTGAACTAATCTTTGATGAGGATTGTTCTTCAGAAATATCTGCAATTAATTCACCTTCTTCATTAACGATAAGTTTTCCTCTAAGCAATTCGGGTCTCCCTTTTCTTCTTTTTAAATCAGAATTCAGCTTAACCTTAATCCTAAGAGGGAATTCAATATTAGTAATTCCTTCAAGTTTCTGAAGTGCGGGCCAAACAAGTTGGATAAAAGTAATAGCTGCTGAAACGGGATTCCCAGGTAATCCAAAATAGGGAATTTTTTTGTTTATCAATCCAAAAGCAAAGGGTTTTCCTGGCTTTAAAAATAGTTTCCAAAATTTAATCTCTCCTAACTCGTTAATAATATCTTTTAAAAAATCTTTTTTACCCACTGATATCCCACCAACTGAAATAACCACATCATTAAATTCAGAAATATTACTAAGAGAATTTTTAATATTTTGATAATTATCTTTTTCTATATGAATTTCATTAATTTCAAATCCAAGATTTTTTGCAATTGATTTTATCAAAATACTATTACTTTCCCATATTTCTCCTTTCTTTCTTGCAGTCCCTGATTTGATAAGTTCATCTCCAGTAATTAGTAAACCTAATTTAGAAATTTTACTAACTTTTATGGTTTTTATCCCACAACTTGCTAATTTACTTAAAATCCCAGGTGTAATCTTTACCCCCTTCTTAATTAATATTTCACCTTTAAATACTTGATCATTTTTTTCTCTAATCCAAGAGTTATTAGATGATGTTTCTTTTTTAACAATATATTCATTTCCGTTTAAAAATTCTAAAGAAACTTGTTCTTGAGGTATCACAGAAAAACAATTATCTGGAACAAATGAACCTGTGCTAATAGTTACAGCTTCACCTTTTTTAAGAAGATCATTAAATGGCTTTCCGGGAAAAGACTCTCCTACAATTTTCCATTTATTCCCTTTAGTTGATTCTCCTAACGCATATCCATCCATAACTGATGATCTATAACCTGGCATATCTTCCTCAGATAAGATTTCCTCCATAGAAACTTTTCCAAGTGCTTCGTCTAAATTGATCTCTTCCTTATGTAAAATTTCATTATTCACTATTAAAGTATCCAACTCTTCCAAGATTTTTTTAATAGCATCGTTTAAATAAAGACCCTGATTATTGATATCAATTCCCATTATTGTGAGTACTTAACTTCTTTTTAATATTCCATTTTTACCACCTTTTTTTTCTAAAAGGCGAATATTATCAATAGTCATAAAAGGATCTAAAGCTTTGAGCATGTCATATAGAGTGAGAAGACCAATTGAAACTGATGTAAGAGCCTCCATCTCAACGCCTGTTTTAGAATGAGATTTACAAAAAGCACTAATTTTAATTGCTTTCATTGATTCACAAATTTCAAAATCAATTGTGATTTTATTCAATGATAAATTATGACAGAGAGGGATAAGTTCTGAGGTTTTTTTTGCACCATTTATTGCAGAAAATCTAGCGGCTGCAAAAATATCACCTTTTTTAATTTTTTCATTTTTTATTTTTTCTAATATTTCTTTGTTTAAATTAATATATCCTTCTGCTAAAGCCTCTCTTTTAGTTTCTACTTTATCTGAAATATCAACTATATTCATTTCTCCCCTTTCATTAATATGAGTTAAAGATTTATCCATTTCCATTTAGCAATTTATTCAATAATACAAAAAATAAAATTTTTAATAAAGCTAATATCAATTTTTTATACTTAGCATTAATTTATTAATAAAATATCACTTCAGTTTTGGTTAACAATCAATCAAATCATTATTTTAATTTCGAGGATGATTTTATTAAAGACTTAAGATGCATTCCTTTATGTGTAAGAAGGAAACTTGATTTGATTGGAATAAAATTAAAACTTACTCATTGGCAAGATTTTAATTTAATTGAAAAAAATAAGATAGTAGATTGGCCAGATTCAAAAAAAGATCTCATTGATTTAAAAACTTTTTTAAAAGAAATTACATCTAATTCAAAATATGGAGAAGCAAAAGAAATAGAAATTTCAATTAATCAACCTTGGCAAAATAAAAATAAAGTTCCTGACCAAGTTTTAAAATCTGCACTAGCAAGGGGAATTAATATTTCAGTTGAAAAATGGAGAAATTTAAGCGAATTAGATAGATTTGCTTTTTGCAAATTAGTTAGACCAAGTCATGAACACAACAATTTGGATAGAGCACTTGATGAGATTCTGAAATAAGATTATTGCCTAGTTTGGAACAATTATTACTGAGCATGCTTTTAATTCCGGTTGTTTTGATATCGGGCATGACTTTTCATGCATCAAAGAGTTTACTTCACACATATTTTTTTGACTAAAACCCCAATGCATTGGTAAAAAAACTGTACCTACTTTAATTTTGTCAGTAATCTGAACTTTTGCTTGAACTTCCCCTCTTTTGGATTTAATTTTTACTATTTCATCATTTTTGATTTTTAAAGATAAAGCATCTTTAGAATTAATTTCCAATAACGGTTCTGGATTCTTTTTTGTAAGTTTTTGAACTTTAGAAGTTCTTGTCATTGTATGCCATTGACTTAGATATCTTCCAATTGTCAAAATTAGTGGGTACTCATCTGAAGGGGGTTCAGCCAACCCAATAGGATCATCAATACAAAAATTTGCTTTGCCAGTCTCAGTTGGGAAATAACCATCTTCATATAATCTTTTTGAAGATGTACTAGGTACGCTTCCTTTAGGATAAGGCCATTGTTGAGGACCATGATTTTTTAATAATTGATATGATAATCCGCTCATATCGCATAATCTTTTTGTAGTAGTTTTTAAAAATTCATCATAAACTTCCGATGAAGATTCATATTCAAATTGTTTGAAATAGCCTATCTTCTGACCTAATTCAGCAAATATTTGCCAATCTGGTTTTGAATTTTTATTCGATTCTCTGAAAGATGGGCAAAGGGTTACTCTTCTTTCTGAATTTGTCATAACACCATCTTTTTCGCTCCATTGAGCTGCAGGCAATACTAGATGAGCATATTTAATTGATTCACTTTGTTCATAAGATTCGTTGAGGATAATTAAAGGACATTTTAAAAGTGCTTTTTTTACAAAGTTTAAATTAGGCATGCTAACCAAAGGGTTGGTAGCTGCAATCCACCAAATTTTCACAGATCCTTTTTTTATAGCTTCTATTTGTTCAAATGCAGATAGACCCTGTTTTGCAGATATCTTTCCCTCAGGGAACCCCCATATTTTTTCAATTTCATTCCTATCTATTTTATTTTTTACGAACCTATATCCTGGAAGAAGGTGCGATAGTCCTCCTGCTTCTCTGCCACCCATAGCGTTTGGTTGGCCAGTTAAGGAAAAAGGGCCAGAACCTTCTTTGCCTATTTGGCCGGTCATTAAATGAATATTTATTAGCCCATTTACTGCTGCTGTACCCTCTTGCCTTTGATTCAAACCCATCGACCAAAGACTTAGAACATTTTTGCTTTCTCCCCATAATTTTGCAATATCAATAATTGTTTTCTCGGATATATTGCAAATTTCACTTATTTTTTTTAAATCCCATTTTTGTATATGTTTTACAAAATCAAAATAGCTTTCGGTCGACTTATCAATGAAATTTTGATCAGTTAATTGATTCTTATAAAGATAATTCGCAATCCCAATAAATAAAAATAGATCTGTTCCAGAAGAAATTTGTAAGTAAAAATCTGCTATGGATGAAGTTTCAGTTTCTCTTGGATCAATCACTATTACTTTTAAATTATCATTTACATTTCTTTTACGTTTTTTAATTCGATCAAAAAGAACGGGATGACATTCTGCAGTATTTGTCCCTATTAATAAAATTAAAGAGCAATGATCAATATCTTCATAACAACAAGGTGGGCCATCAGAGCCAAAACTTCTGTTATATCCAGCTACTGCTGAGCTCATACATAGTCTTGAATTAGCATCAAAATTATTTGTGCCTATTGCTCCCTTGAGAAGCTTTTGGGCTAGGTAATAATCTTCTGTATGAAATTGACCTGAGCCATACATAGCTATTGAATCAGGTCCATAATTTTTTATAGAACTCAAAATATTCTCTTTCAGAATTTCGTATGATTCGTCCCAGGAAATTTCTTTAAATTCTTCATTTAAATTTTCCCTATAAAGTGGTTCTTTTAATCTCCCGTCTTTTAAAGTCTCACATACAGTTGCTCCTTTTACGCACAATTTACCTTGAGTTGAAGGACTATCCCTATCTCCACTTACTAACCATTTATCATCAGAAACCGAACTTTTAGGCTTCATTTTTAAACCACAGCCAACACCGCAATATGGGCATTGACTTTTAGTAAAATTCATAAAATTTCTTTTATAAATATCTAAATAGTTATTGGTTAAACATAATTTTCAGCTTTTTCGCCTTCATAAGCATCCGCGAATGATCCTTGAGGTTCCTTTAAAAAGAAATAACAGAAGAATCCAACTATTAATCCTGCTATACCTAAAACTTGGAAGAAGGCACTATTTGAAGCAGCAATTATTTCTGGAGAAGGATCTTTACCTCCACCCATCCATAAAGGTAAAAGGCTATAAATATTTAAATAAGTTACCGCACCAACATTTCCATAAGCCCCAACTAATCCAGCTATTTGTCCTGTAACTCTTTTTTTAACTAAGGGTACTAAAGCAAAAGTTGAACCTTCTCCAGATTGTACAAAAAATGAACAAAGCATCGTTAAAAATACAGCCATAAGAATTCCTGCTGATCCTGTAAAAGTTCCAGGTTTTATTAAAGACATCAATAGATATCCAAACCCTAATCCCATAGTTAGGAATCCCATTGTATTTTTTCTATTGCCTGTTCTGTCAGATATCAATCCTCCGGCAGGTCTAGCTATTAAATTCACAAATGCATAACATGATGCAAGAATTCCGGCTACAGCTTTAGGTAAATCAAATGTAAATTCAAAGAAACTAGGAAGCATTGAAACTACTGCCAATTCTGATCCAAAATTTACGATGTAAGTTAATTCCAAGATCGCTACTTGTTTGAATTCATATCTATCTTCTTTAGGGTAAATTTTAGTTCCATTTAATAATTCAATATTCGTTCTTATAATTCCCCAAGTTTGGAAAATAAACCAAGCTAAAACTGAGATTAAGGCTATTGGATAAGTAGATGAAGTAAGGAAACCTACTTTTTGAAGTCTCCAACATAGGACTGAAAGAATTGCTGCGAATGGGACATTCATTCCAATTAAACCCCAGAAATCTCTTATACTCGTTACTTCTAAACCAGCTGTTTTTGCAGGCCTTTGATAAGGTTTTCCTGGAGGTGTATCAGTCACACTAAAGAAATAAATAATTCCATAAACGAAAGAAATAATTCCTGTAAGAGCAATAGCTCCCCTCCAATTAAGTACAGCTCCAGTAGGCAACTCAAACCCTCCTGAAAAAGACAAGAATCCAGCTACGGCAACAAGAGAAAGAGCAGAAAAAGCAGATCCAAAATTTCCCCATCCTCCATATATTCCCTCAGCCAAACCAATTTCTTTCGGAGGGAACCACTCAGAGACCATTCTTATTCCGATAACAAAACCTGCTCCTACTATTGATAAAAGCAATCTCGCAATAACAAGTTGATTGAAGTCTTGAGCACTAGCAAATAATAAACATGGCACGACAGAAAATATCAAAATTGTTGAGTAAGTTTTTCTTGGGCCAAATTTATCCAATAACATTCCAATCAAAACTCTTGCAGGGATAGTCAAAGCGACATTACATATTGCTACTGTTCTAATTTGAGCAACAGATAAACCTAAATCGGCTTTAACAGTAGTTGCAAGAGGTGCGAGGTTAAACCAAACAACAAAAGTAAGGAAAAAGGCAAACCAGGTGAGGTGAAGAGTTCTATATCTGCCATTTAAAGACCAAACGTCACTTAACATGAAAATTTTTCGAGATTAATTTTTAAGCAATTTATATTTCGATCAATGCATTCATTTGTATTATTTAATACGAAATTTAGTTTTTAAGAAATGCAACTTTTTTAAAAGGCTAGAATTAATACTCAGCACTAATAAAATCAAAATTGGGGAAAATTAGTAATTTAATTATTGGTATTATCCGATACATAAA
>QCPX01000023.1:0-14292 GCA_003209675.1 Prochlorococcus sp. AG-442-N07
CATTAATAATCTTTTGGGATTGGGATGATCAATAAAATTTATTCCATACATATCAAAAGTTTCTCTTTCTTGCCAATCACTTCCTTTGAAAATTTTATATAAGCTAGGGATTGATAAATCAGAATCTCTTTTTAAGAAAACTTTTAATCTGACTTCTTTAATTCTTTCGATTTTTTGTAAATCATCAACAGTTATAAAATGGTAGAAACTTACAAGATTTTTGCCTGGTCCCTCATCATATCCTCCTTGACATTGGAGATAATTGAATCCGTAATTTCTTAAGGCAGATACTGCTTCATATAATTTGTTAGGTTCCACAGAAATGTTTTCAATTCCTATGTGATCATCAGGTAAAGATTGATTTGGAATTCCATCTTTAGACAATGAATGGCTTATAAAGCCTTCCTTTTCTATAGAAGTATCTGAGGATTTGGCTAAACCGTCTTTTTTCCATTAATCTTCTTCAGTATCAAAAATTTTAGTTTTTTCGTTCTTCTCAGGTAGTTCAGTTATTTTTTCTTTTTTGGAGGAAGGAATGGCGTTAGCTGAAGTTTTGTTTAGATATTCACCTGTATTTTCTGAGAAAACAAGATTCATTTCATGATCAGATGTTATGTATCTGTGGGTTTGTTCTGTTTTTGTGCGCTCTAAGATTGATTCGTTTCCAACTTTTTTTCTTAATTTGATTACGGCATCAAAAATTGCTTCTGGTCTTGGTGGGCATCCTGGAAGGTATAAATCAACTGGAATCAATTTATCAACGCCTCTTACAGCAGTTGTAGAATCTGCACTAAACATTCCCCCTGTGATTGTGCAAGCACCCATCGCAATAACATATTTTGGTTCAGGCATCTGCTCATAAAGTCTTACAAGCGCGGGTGCCATCTTCATTGTTACCGTCCCTGCAACTATTAATAAATCTGCCTGCCGTGGCGAGCTTCTAGGTACTAATCCAAATCTATCAAAATCAAATCTTGATCCAATTAAGGCAGCAAATTCTATAAAACAACAAGCTGTTCCATAAAGGAGTGGCCATAGACTGCTTAACCTAGCCCAATTGTGAAGATCGTCTAAACTTGTCAATATAATATTTTCGCTTAAATCTGTAGTGACTTGGGGAGCTCCAAGAGGATTGCATGTTCCTTCTCGAATTTCTCTTATTGCTTTCGGGGATAATTGTGGGTTCAATTTTTTAACTCCATTCTAAAGCACCTTTTCTCCATGCGTATGCCAGAGCGATAACAAGTATTGCAATGAAAATCAAAGCTTCAATAAAAGCTAATAAGCCTAATCTATTGAAGGCAACAGCCCAAGGATAAAGGAATACTGTCTCCACATCAAATATAACGAAAACCAAGGCAAACATGTAATAACGAATATTAAATTGAATCCATGCTCCCCCTATAGGCTCCATTCCAGATTCATATGTGAGTTTTCTTTCCCCTGTTCTGCCTTTTGGAGCAACGATGAGATTAGTAACAAGAGCTAATACAGGTACGGCTGCGGCAATTAGAAGGAAACCTAAAAAATATTCATAGCCAGTTAATAAAAACATCTTAAAAATTAATTTTGAATAAAAGTCGCTTAATTAAGCAAAATCTTTTAAAGTTCTTAAAGAACAATAATAAACCGTGAGTGAAAACATTCAACCAGCCTCTGAGGAAAACAAAATAGTCGAAGACTTTGAGAAAGAAAAACTTTCTGAAAACTCCTCAGCAGTAAATGTTGAACAATCTGTTCCTAATTTAGAACAAAATAGATTCGAATGTAGAAGTTGTGGATACATTTATGATCCGGCTGAAGGAAACAAAAAATTAAACATACCTAAAAATACGCCTTTTTCAGAGTTGGATGGGAATACTTTTGCTTGCCCTGTTTGTCGAGCCGGTAAAAATTTTTATAAGGATATTGGATCTAGAGCAAAACCTAGTGGATTTGAAGAGAATTTAGTTTATGGATTTGGATTTAATAGTTTACCTCCTGGACAAAAAAATATCTTGATTTTTGGAGGGTTGGCGTTTGCTGCTGCTATGTTCCTTTCTTTGTACTCTTTGCATTAATATAATTAAATGAAAAATTTTTTTACCAGTATTCCTAATCTTCTATTATCTGTAGTTCTCTGTTTTGTTTTAAGCAGTTGTTCATCTACAGGTGTCAAGATGAATGAAAGCAGCCCTTGGAAAACAATTCAGTTTGAAGATCAGGCTAATGCTTTAGATGTTGATTTTATAGATGATAATCATGGGTTTTTAGTAGGCTCAAACAGATTGATTATGGAATCTACTGATGGTGGCGAAACATGGGAAAAAAGATCATTAGATATTTCTGCTGAAGAGAACTTTCGCCTTCTCGATATTGATTTCAAGGGTTCTGAAGGTTGGTTAATAGGGCAACCCTCTCTCGTAATGCATACTTTCGATGAAGGTAAAAATTGGACTAGGCTTTCACTTGGGAAGTTGCCAGGCCAGCCTTTCTTAGTTACTACTATCGATGAAGGAGTTGCTCAATTGGCGACAACCTCAGCTGCTATTTATGAAACTTCCAATAGCGGTGAAACATGGGAGGCAAAAGTATCAGACCCTTCGGAACAGGGAGGTATAAGAGATTTAAGAAGAACATCTAGCGGTGATTATGTGAGTGTAAGCAGTCTTGGAAATTTCTTTTCTACTCTTGATAGTGATAGCAATACTTGGATTGCTCACCAAAGAGCAAGTAGCAAGAGAGTGCAAAGCATTGGTTTCAATCCAGAAGGAAGTTTATGGATGCTTTCAAGAGGTGCGGAAATTAGATTTAATGAAGATTCTAATAATCTAGAAAGTTGGTCAAAGCCTATAATCCCTATTCTTAATGGTTACAATTATTTAGATATGGGATGGGATCCAAATGGTGACATATGGGCTGGCGGTGGTAATGGCACATTAATAGTAAGTAAAGATCAAGGTGAAACTTGGAATTCAGATCCTCTGGCTTCTGCATTGCCTACTAACTATATAAAAATAGTTTTTCTTGATAAAGAGTCTTTAGATAATCAAAAAGGATTTATCCTTGGCGAGCGTGGTTACATTCTTAAATGGGATGGCTAAATCTGTAATAACTTAAGAAAATAATAAAAAAAATCTTAATTTTGAATGAATTTAACAACTGTCTGTAACCAAGCTGTTAATTTCTTCGCGAACTTATGATTTTACACTGTAAGATCATATGGTAAACATTTGTGATTATGGCCGCAGGTTCAACGGGTGAACGCCCATTCTTTGAAATAATCACCAGTATTAGGTACTGGATTATTCATGCAGTAACATTACCAGCTATTTTTATAGCAGGCTTCTTATTCGTATACACAGGTTTGGCTTACGACGCTTTCGGTACTCCTCGTCCGGATAGTTATTTTCAGGCATCTGAAGCAAAAGCTCCTGTTGTAACACAAAGATTTGATGCGAAGTCTCAACTTGATTTAAGAACAAAATAACTATGTCTAATTCTCAAGCTCCAATGCAGGCTGCGGAAGTCCGCGTTTATCCTATATTTACTGTTCGTTGGCTAGCAGTTCATGCTTTAGCTATTCCATCAGTATTCTTTTTGGGTTCCATTGCTGCTATGCAATTCGTAGCCCGATAAATTTAACAATCATGCAAGTAAACGAAAATCCTAACAAAGTTCCAGTTGAACTTAATCGTACAAGCCTTTATTTAGGCTTACTATCAGTCTTTGTATTGGGAATTTTATTTTCCAGTTACTTTTTCAATTAAATTAAAACTATGAGTAAATTAAAAGGACCTGATGGAAGAATTCCAGATAGACTTCCCGACGGTAGACCAGCAGTTGCATGGGAAAGAAGATGGACTGAAGGAACTCTTCCTCTATGGCTTGTTGCTACAGCAGGGGGAATCGCAGTTATCTTCGTTTTAGGTATATTTTTCTATGGTTCATACCAAGGGGTTGGAGCTGGAGGCTAACAAATCCTACCTTGACCTGATAATCACTTATATCAAATAAGCCTAATAAGAATCAGTAAATATCCCTAGTTTCTCTTTTGTGGAGCTTGGGATATTTTCTTTTTGGGTTATCAATCCATCTTTTAATGAAAAATGAGATTTACTTTTTGGTCTTTCTTTTTCAATTAATTTAGCTACTTCAAATATTATTTTATTAGCCACTTCAGTATTTGATCTAAGATTATCCAAAACCATCTCTACAGAAACTTCTTGATGAGTTTGATGCCAGCAATCATAATCAGTAACCATAGATAAGGAGGAATAAGCTATTTCAGCTTCTTTAGCTAATCTTGCTTCTGTGTGGTTCGTCATTCCAATTATTGAACATCCCCAACTCCTGTATAAATTAGATTCTGCTCTAGTTGAGAAAGCGGGACCTTCCATTGCTAGATAGGTACCCCCTCTATGCAATTGTCTGCCGCCAGGAATATTTTTTTCTCCGATTTCACTTAATATACGTGATAAATTTGTGCAGAAGGGATCTCCCATAGTTACGTGAGCAACAGCTCCCTCGTTAAAGAAGGTTGCAGGTCTATTTTTTGTCCGGTCTATAAATTGATCTGGAACAACTATATCAAGTGGCCTTATCTGTTCTTGTAATGAACCAACTGCTGACGGGGCAATAATCCATCTTACTCCTATTGATCTTAGAGCCCAAATATTAGCTTTGTAGGGTATTTCAGAAGGATTTAAACTATGTTTTCTGCCATGTCTAGGAATAAATGCTATCTCTAGGTTTCCAAGATTATATACTTTTATTGAATCAGAAGGTTTACCATAGGGAGTATTGATTTCTAGTTCTCTTAAGTACTCTATTTGATCCATTGAATAAAATCCACTTCCACCAATCACTCCTAATCTTGATTTTTCAATTGGTAATAAATGTTCTTTATTCATAGTGATGTAAATGGCCGTTAATCATCTGGTACTAATTGGAGGAGGACACTCAAATGTTTCTTTATTGAAGAAATGGTTAATGTTTCCGAAATTAATGCCAGAAATTCCTATTTCAATTATATCTAGAGATTCTCATTTGGTTTATTCGGCTATGTTCCCTTCGGTGATTTCAAAATCAATCACTTTAGAAGAGAGCTTAATTGATATAAAATCTTTAGCAAAAAATGCAAAAGTATCTTTTATAGAAGAAGAAGTAAAGGATATTGATTTCAATTTAAAGAAAATTGTTTTAAGTAATAGACCTTCAGTTAATTATTCGAAGTTGGTTCTTAATTATGGAAGTCAAACAATAATTCCAAACGAATTTGAATCACTAGTTAAAAATCGAAATGCTTTTTCAATTAAACCTTTTTTAAGGGCTTATGACTCAATACTAAAAGAGGATATTTTTGATTCAGTTAATGAACTTCCATTTGTTATTGTTGGGAGTGGCCTTGCTGCAATCGAAGTATCATATGCTTTGAGAAAAAGATGGGGAGATAGACCTTTAAAACTATTATGTGATTCAAGAAAAATTAATAATAAAATTCTAAAAAGTTTACGGAATTCCAATATTGATTTAGTTGAAAAACTTAATTTTGATTATGGCAAGATTCTTTTATGTACTGGAAATACATCTCCGTTATGGGCACAAAAAAAATTATTAGATTCGGACTCTCATGGCAGAATAATTACAAATCAGAATTTACAGATAAAAAGTTTCTCAGGAATCTTTGCTGTCGGTGATTGCGCAGTTGTAGGTTCAGCAAAAAGACCAGCTTCGGGAGTTTTTGCAGTAAAAGTTGTAAATACATTAGTACAAAATCTAAAAAAAGATATAGAAGGGAGATCATTAAAAAAGTGGTTTCCTCAAAAGATCGGATTGCAAATAGTAAATATATTTCCAAGCCATCATCCAAAGGCTTTTGCTATTTATCGCAATTTTGTTTTCGGCCCTTCTTTTATTTTTTGGATTTTAAAGCATAAAATTGATCTCAACTTTATTAAAAAGTTCAGATCAAAAAGGCTAATTATGAAAAGTAGTGAAAAAAATATTTCATTGAATGATTGCAGAGGATGTGCAGCTAAAATCCCTCAGTTTGTTTTGAATAAATCATTAATAAATTCTAATTTAAATTCTTTTGCCTCATCGCCTGAAGATTCAGTTGAGATATATCAAAATGGTCAAGATATTATCTTGCAAAGTATAGATGGATTTCCTGCTTTGGTAAGTGATCCTTGGCTTAATGCAAAAATTACTACTTTGCATGCTTGCTCAGATTTGTGGGCAAGCGGAGCAAAACTTTCATCCGCGCAGGCTTTAATTTCATTACCAAAAGTTGAAAGGGAATTTCAGAGTTACCTCTTTTCTCAATCACTTCAAGGTATTAAATCAACAGTTGAGGATCATGGAGGTGAATTACTTGGAGGCCATACTTTCGAGGCAAGGAGTTTAGTAAATAAACCTTATTCATTAGGAATAGATATTTCTTTAACAGTTCAAGGTATTTTAAATAATGGAGCAAAACAATGGCTTAAATCTGGAATGAATGATGGAGATATTCTTATGATGTCTAGACCTCTTGGCGTTGGTATTTACTTTGCTGGTCAAATGCAAAATATTAATATGCTAGGTAGTTCTTCTGAAGTAATTAATAATTTAGTAAAGAGTCAGCAATATTTGATTGATGAAATTTATCTTTTTCAAAATCAATTTAAAGAATCATTAGTCAACGCTGCGACTGATATTACTGGATATGGATTAATTGGACATCTTAAAGAAATGGTTGAATCATCTAATTTATATAGGCTAAGAAATAATCTTGAGCCACTAAAAGTTTTATTAGATTTATTTGCATTTAAAGCTTATCCTGGAGTATTTGATTTAATAAGAAAAAATGTTAAAAGTACTTTCTTTGAATCTAATAAAGAAATTTATGACAAAATTTATAAAGTAAATAAGCAAAAAAGAATAATTAATTTTTTAAACGAAAATTCATTAGATCAAGAGACTTTTAACGAGAAAATATCATTACTATTAGATCCTCAAACATGTGGTCCCTTGTTGATTAGTTGCAATCGTAAATATGAAAATGTTCTTAAGGATAAATGGTACAAAGTTGGAGAGGTTGTAACAATGTAATTAATTTCTATTTAATTTGTCAATTTCCAAATATCTTAATCTCTTGATTTCCTTTCCCATCTCCTTCCCTGGGTCCCATCCTTCTTTTTTTAATGTTTCTCCATCTTTTTTCGATTTTATGAATTTGTAAATAAATAACCACTTAAACAAGTTACGCCAGTAAGGTCCTCCATCACAAATTAATAATTTGACTGCCTCATCATTAAGGTTTCTTTCCTCAATAAATTCTGTCCAACTTGATGGAGAAAAATGATTGAAATTTTTTTGGTTTGTATTTAATATCTTTTTGATATTTATATAATCTTCTAATATTTTTATCTCACTATTATTTACCAAAAATCTTTGACATGCTTTTTCTAAATCTTCTGAATCTTTTAATAAGTAAAGCATATGATTTCCCTTTAACTTCTTAATCCAATTTAGTCCTCTTAAAAATCTTTTATCGACTTTAATATTTTCATTTAAGATTGAGATAATTTCCCATTTATGAATTATTGAAATTACATTAGTTAAATTATCGTGTTTGCATATTTCAGCTAGTTCCATCCTTATTCGTATACCAAGTGCAGGAGGGTAAACCATTTTCTGATGAGTTTCTGAACTTTTCCATGGCCATTGTCCAACTGTTTCTTGTGATTGTTTGAGGGAATTATTTGAAATATTGAAATCTAACCTTGAAGCATATTTTGCACATCTAATTAATCTACTTGGATCATCTGAAATACTATTACTGTGAAGTAAGTTCAATCTTTTAGTTTTTATATCAGAAATTCCTCCATAAAGATCATAGATTTTCCTTGTCGAGACCTCGAAGGCTATTGAATTTATAGTGAAATCTCTCCTCTTAAGATCCTCCTCAATAGTACTTTGTTTTACTGTGGGATTTACCCCTGGAGCAGAATAAATTTCTTTTCTTGCAGAAGCAATATCAATTTTATAGTCATTAATATTTATTTCTACAGTGTTATATAAATTAAATTCCTTGATTAAACATAAATCTACATTAGCAATATTTTTTTTTATAAATTTTGCAAGAGAAATAGAGGATCCTTCAATAACAAGATCAATATCTACAGGTTTAGAAAACGATTTTTTGTGGAATTTACTAATTAATAAATCTCTTAAATAACCGCCAACAAAAGCTACTTTAGTATTGTTATTAGATTCTATGTATTTAGCAATTAGGTTATATAGATTAAATGGAGTTTTGATTAATTCCCCTTGGATGTAATCAGAGATATCGTTCATGAGTTTTAACTTACATAACGAATTGGAGCTAATCTAGGATCTAGAATTTTACTTCCTTTATCACCAAATTTTACTGCTAAAGATATTTTTTCACCGCTCCCAAAAATATGTATGATTTCACCTTTCCCAAATTTTGAGTGAATTAGCTTATCTCCAACTATCCAGCTTTTTCCTTTACTGGGTCCTGAATATAATTTCCTTACTGCATTTATAGGTTTGTTAACAAATTCATTTGGATTATTTCGATCAACTCTTGTCAAACGATCAAGATGCCAATCTCTTCTAATTGAAGCACCTCCAGTTTGGGGTAATTCACCATCCATTAAATCTTCAGGTATTTCCGAAAGAAATATTGAAGGAATTGTTGCTTCACGCATGCCACCCCATAATCTTCTTTCTCTGGCATGACTCAAGAAGACTCTTTCTTTAGCTCTAGTAATACCTACGTAGCACAATCGTCTTTCCTCTTCCAGAAGTGAGGGAGTATCTATTGATCTATGGCTAGGGAAGAGACCTTGTTCTAGCCCAGTGATAAAAACATTTTGAAATTCTAAACCCTTACTATTGTGCAGAGTCATGAGAGTTACAGAGTTAGGATTATTTTTCTTCGTATCATTATCAGTTGTTAAGGCTGCTGTAGAGAGAAATCCCTCTACATCTCCACTTTCTGTTTCTTCTTCATATTGAGTAGCTGCATTAATTAGTTCTTGTAAATTATTTCTTCTATCTTCAGATTCTTCAGTCCCACTAGAGAGTAAGTCACTCAAATAACCACTTTTTTCTAAAATAAGCTGTAATAGTTGAGCGGGACCTGAATTTTCTAAGTAACAAAGAAGATCATTCATAATTTCAGTAAATTTATTAATTCCTTTTGATGATCGGCCTATTGTTTCTTCAAGACTTTGCTTATCATTAAGAACCTCCCATAATGGGATATTTAACCTATTAGATAGTTCATTAAGTTTTTGAATAGTAGTCTTACCAATCCCTCTTCTAGGAACATTTATGATTCGTAAAAGACTAACGTTATCTGAAGAATTAACCAGAACTTTCAAATATGCTATTGCATCTTTAATTTCTCTTCTATCATAAAAACGCAATCCTCCAAAAATTGTATAAGGAATGCGCCACCTTACAAGAGATTCTTCTAGTACTCTCGACTGAGCTCTGGTTCGATATAAAATTGCAAAATTTTTCCAAATTGGGTTTTGATTATAGTTATTAAGTGATTTTATTTTATTGGTAATTGCTTCTGCTTCGGAAATTTCATCATCACAGCTGAGTAACGTTAAAAGTTCCCCTTTTTCTTTAGTAGCCTTTAAAACTTTGTCAATTCTTTCAGAATTGTTTTCAATTAGAGAGTTTGCAGCATCAAGGATATTGGAAGATGACCTATAATTTTCTTCTAATTTAATTAAAGATGATTTTGTATCGTCGTTGATTGAATTTTTAAAATCTTCCTGAAAACCAATTAAAATTCTGAAGTCAGCTGCTCTGAAACTATAAATACTTTGATCAGCATCCCCAACTACAAAAATTGACCGATCTTCCCAACTGAAGAATTTTTTTGGTTCAGTATTTCCAGCCGTAATTAATTTTATAAGTTCATATTGTGTTCTATTTGTATCTTGATATTCGTCAACTAAGATATGTTTAAATCTTTTGTGCCAGTAATCTCTGACTATATCATTTTGCCTCAATAAGAAAACAGGCAAAAGTAGAAGATCATCAAAGTCTAAAGAATTATTTTTTGAGAGCGAAATCCTATATCTTTTGTAGGCTTCTGCAACTGTTTTATCAAAATTATTATCTGCTTTTTCTAAAAGATCATTAGAAGTTAAGCATTGATTTTTAGCATTACTTATTAATCTTTTGATCTTTTTGGGATCATATCTTTTTGGGTCAAGATTCATATCTTGACCGATAATTTCTTTTACTAATGTTTGAGAATCTGTTTCATCATAAATTGAAAATTGTCTTGTCCATTTTAGGCCTTCTGGATCAGTATATTTTTCAATATCGTATCTCAGAAGTCTTGAAAATAAGGAATGGAAAGTACCGATCCAAAGGTTCTGAAGCCTCTCTTGGTAAACGTTTGTTCTTAATTGATTTTGATCAATTTCTTTGAGAGTTGTCCAAGGCTGACCAAATTGATTAAAAGCTAATTCTTGGGCTAGAAGAACCTCTAATCTTGCTTTCATTTCTTTAGCAGCTTTGTTAGTGAAAGTGACTGCAAGAATGTTATAGGGATCTATAGAGTTACCCTCAATTAGATTTGCAATTCTATGTGTAAGAGCTTTAGTTTTCCCACTACCTGCACCTGCTACAACTAATAGTGGTCCATAAACATGTTTTACTGCTTCAAGTTGTTGATTGTTTAGGGACTTAAAAAGGAAATTGTTGGTTGGAGGCACTTTTGGAAGGGTTTTTCAAAAATCAGACTTTACTATGAGATTCAGATTCCTTTTCTAGATCTTCTAAAGCTTTTTTTAAATTTATAAGTTCATTATTGTTATTAATTATTTCTTCAAATTTATTTTGAGGCATCTTTAATTTCATACTTCTGTCTAGAATTTCCTTCTCCAATCTCTCTTTATATGAGGAAATAAGTTTCTTTGATAATTTTAAATCCTGTTGATCCAAAACTTTATTGAAATGTAATTTCATATTAGCGGAAAAAAAATTTTTTATTTGAATTATTTCAACTATCACTTTGGAATGAAGTTATTAATTAAGAAGCGTTGCGTTAAGTTTGAAATTCTATTGTTTTTACTAGCTTTGTATTATTCTTAAGATCGGTCTTTAAATTTTTACTTCAGGAATGTCAGTTTCAAAGAATAATCAATTATTGTCAGCCGATAAGAAATTAAATGATTTAAGCAATATAAAAGAATTTATTAATAGTGCAAACTCAAGATTAGATGCAATAACCTCAATAACCAATAATTCACATGCAATCGCAGCAGACGCTGTAACAGCAATGATTTGCGAAAATCAAGATTCACTTAATTCAAAAATATCTTTAAATACAACTAACAAGATGTCCGTTTGTTTAAGAGATGGAGAAATAATCCTAAGGATTGTTGCTTATCTTTTAATTTCTAATGACGAATCAGTTTTAGAAAAAAGTTGTTTGAAGGATCTTAAAAATACTTATCTTGCTCTTGGGGTACCTTTAAGAAATGCAAGAAGGGTTTTTCAATTAATGCGAGATGCAACTATCTCTGATTTGAATTCAACAGTTAATAATATGACTGGAAACAAAGGCTTTCTTCCTAAATTAATATCTGAAACAGAGTTTCAATTTGAAAGGATAATTAATCTTTTAAACTAGCTAAATTCCTTATCTCTGAAGTATGTGAAGTCTGTATAACTGAGTTATTTTCTAAATTTCTGATAGTAGAAAATCTGGATCTTACATGAGTGGATAAAAAGGAAATTCTTTCTTCGGAAACTGTTGATTTATAAATAGTTTTAATGTGTAAGTTATTTTGTTTATCAACAAAATAATTGGATGACGAAATAAAGGATTCTGTATAACCTTTATTTCTTAAAACTATTCCTGAATTTTCATCTTTGGGTAAAAAAATCAGAATAGTTTCATCTCCCTCACGGATATCATTATTGTCCCAATCACTAATAGCTTGCCAGTTTATAGAAATGGCTATGCTCTCAAGGTTTAAACTGAACTTATAATTTTTAAAAATTTCAACGACTTTTTTATTTTTTTTGTTGATATGTTTTATATATATTTTACTAGTTGAGTTTTCAAATTCCTGAAAAGCTAAAGTGTGAGAACTTCTAATAGATTTCCACTCTCCTATACTTTTATCAATGAATTGATTAATTATTGTTAGATTCTTCGTCAAGTTTATCTTCTACGGAATGATTTTCTGCTTTTTGTATCATTCTTACCATTGAATCCACCATTAATCTCTTTGCAGAAGTTACTTTTAATCCAGAAGGAGTAGTTGATATTTGTTCTCCAGGGCGATCATATGAAGTTGGTCTAAATGGAGTCATCTAATAACTTAAAGAATTAATCGACTCCTATTCTTGCATGAATCATTATTTATAAAGGTATTGTTTGCGAAAATGTCATATCTTTCGTCTTTGACTACAGAATTATCAACTTTTTGTTATTTGGGAATTTTATTTTTTGCCAATCCTGAAATAGTCGCTAAAGCAAACATTCCCAATAGAGCGATCCCTAGAAATAATCCTGCTCCCTGGCTAACTCCAGCTCCTACTGCTACAAGTATAGAGTCACTGATTAGAAGACTTATTAATAATGCAGGAGTAAATATTTTCCAGCGAGTTCCTCCAATACCAATTGCGTAGCTTAGAAAGTCAAAAAGGCCAGTCATTAGTAGACCTGTCATAAGAAAGAAATTTTCTTCTAGCTGGTTTTGATTAAAACTTTCAATCTTTTGCATTGCTTTCGGGCCTACTAAATTACGTACAGGAACCCGACCATAATTTCTTGCGATAAAGAAAGCAGCTTGGCAAAAAACGATATCAGAAAAGATTATTGTCATGTAACCTTTTTGAAATCCTAGTAATGAACCAGCTAGCAGAGAATAAGCTGAACTTGGAAGGGCAGGTAAAATAATACTTACTCCTCTGAGTATGAATATTCCAAAAGGAGCCCAAATCCCCATATTTTCTATTTTGTTCCTTAGAGGTTCAATCCCATAATTCTGGATTAAATAAATCAATACTACAAATATTGCTATAAAAAAAACTAATGAGAGAAATTTCTGTATTTTATTCATTATTTTTCTGATAAATTTATTGGAAATAAATTCTTAATTTAATATTTGATTTTATCTATAATAGATATTCTAATCAATAAAAATTTTTACAAATTTTTAATCTTTTATTTTCTACTAATAAAAATTATTTGTATTCCATAAGTAGTCATGATTAATTCTCAGAATAAAGTTAATTCAATATTTTTTAGAAATATCATTAATTTAGTCCTTTCGATTATTGTTTTCTTTTGTATTTCAATAAAAAAATCAGAAGCTATGTCTCATGAATGGGTTGGAGTCCCTAAAAGTGAATACGGAGAGCAGTTATGGGATAGGAAAAGTATAAAAAGGAATGAGGATGGTTCTGTAAGAGTATTGAGTAAATTTATTCCCAAAACAAAAAGTGAAATTACTAAGGATGTTCTCTATACAATGGATATAAATTGTTTTGAAAAATCATTTAGAGATGTTGATGTCTCAATAGATGAAGCAAATAGTAATTACAATGATTTAGCTAATTGGCAAGATCCAAATGGAGATAAACTGATTTTGGGTGTTATTGGTCAAGTCTGTAGAGTCGAAAACTAAAAATTTTAAGTTTAAAAAAATACGAAAAAAATAACTAGTTCTCAATAACTTTAAAGTATAAAACCCTGTCTAGGACAGGGTTTTAAAGGTGCCAGGACCCAGATTTGAAAGGGACAGGTGGGATGAAAAGACCTCAAAATCATTGATTTCGGTAACATAATGATACTAAAAAGGGCATATTTTGACCTCAAAATAGAAAGTTCCATACTGGTTCCATACTTATGGTGAGTGATAAGTCAATTAATCAATATGAATTTTTTAATTGCATAGTATGGAATTTTTATTTCAAAAACATTTGAATCTTAAGAATTAAATCTAGAATCGTTCTTTTTAATTATTATAAAAAAAATAATTTTATAAATTCCAACACAGTACTTTGTAATTAATAAAAATGTGTTTATTTCTTAAAAATATAGATAATAGAAAAATTTTTAAAAAACTAAAATAATGATATTACAAAATTTTTTTCAGTATAAAAAAAACAGAATGCAACTTTTCCCGTATAAAAAAAACGGAGCGCAATTTTTTGATTTGAAGCAATTTGAAGAAGCAATTAAAAACTTTGATAAAGCAATAGAAATTGACCCTAAAAACTTTGAGTGTTGGTTATGGAGAGGAATATCTAAAC
>QCPX01000024.1:0-14227 GCA_003209675.1 Prochlorococcus sp. AG-442-N07
CTGGAAAGAAAAACATTATGTTTGCCTATGGTTTTATACAACTTGGTTCTAGTTTCGTATCGGCAATAGCTTTAGCTGCAATTGCTTTTGGATTCTGTGCAGTAAAAAAGGAATCTAAACTTTTTAATAAATGTGTTGCAGAAATAATTGAAGAAGGTGGCACCAATTCTGAGGCCGTTAGGTATTGCAATGGGGGCAATTAAACCCCCTCTCAGATTAATTAAATGGATTTAACTTGTGATTTGATTATTGATTCTTTAAAGGAAGAGCCCATTGGAGAAACTGATCATTTTATTTGGTTCATAACAGATATTGGCATTGTTGCCCTATTTAAAAGAGAGGAAAACTTTGAAACTTATAGTTCGAATGTTGAAATTGAGGCAAATAAAATTGCTTTAGACATAACTAAAGAAGAAAAAGAGTACCTCAAAATAAAAGAGAGACAGCTTTTCTTGTTTTATTCATAATCTAGGATTTAGTTCTTGATTTAGTAAGATGGCTCAAGGTTAAAGGCCGGCTCCATAATATTGTTTTCGCTAATTAATTCATAGGTTAGCTCTTTATTTAGGGCATTTATATAAGATGTATAAAGTTTTCCCCAAACAAATTCAAATTCATCTTTACTTAAATTCTTGAAAAGAATTTCTCCTTTGAAGTAAATGTGATAAGAATCATTCATCATGGAAAATTAATCTTATCCTTTTTAACGCAGTGAGATATGTATGTAGTATTAGGTGCTACTAAAAAGATATTTATATTTGGAATTCAAATACTTTTAGACTATCCTTGTATTCATTTTTTGTTTTTTGAATAATCCGACTGTCTCATCAAGATCCATACACGGCTGAATACTTATATCCATTAACCTTCTCCAGGGATGCCATTGCTTCCAAATTGTCTCAAGAGAATCTGCACTTACTACAGAATGTCCAATCCCATTTTGAACCATAAAAATCCAAGAATGAACCTCATAGTTTTCAGGTCTGTTTTGGGGACCACCTGATTCGTACCAATTAATTAGCATTTCTGCCCCTTCTTCTTGATCCTCGCCATCTGTAAATTCGTAGGAAATTAAATACCTTTGCATATAGATATTATTAAAATCTCTAAACTATTTTAACTCTAGATTTAGATATTGCCTCCCAATTTAATTAATGCTATGAAGTTTATAGAAGTGATTGTTTTTAAATGACCGAAAGATTTGGGAAAATTAAAAAGAATATTTTGACTAATTTATGTTTTATAAATAAGACAATCTTGAAGTATTTTCAAAACCATGATCTGTTCGTATAGCTCCAGTTATCAGATAAAATTTGATACTTTTTAAAATACCTTAAATTAGTTACCATATTTGTACTGTATAGATACCAATGATAAATAAAAAGGATCAAAGTGATCCAATTGATAATTTAGAGTATGAAAAAGTTCTAGAAGAAGAAATAATTAATTCGTACGAAAGTAAATTTCAGAAAGATATTGAAGAAGATAGTAAAAAGATAAAATTTTATAGACTTAAAAGAACTCCATTAGAAATACTAAATAGGTCATTTTTCTTTTTCTTTATTGGAAGTTTTCTTTTCTCTTTGTTTTTAGCTTATTCAGAAAGTAAGTTATGGTTCATACTTTATGTAATAAGTGCATTGTCATGTGTTTTTTATATTCCTAACAGAAAGGCGCTTAAAGAATTAATAGCAGCTTGGCCAAATATAGAGGATCTCATTAAAGGGAGGAGTTTGTGGAGAAAAGGCAAGTAAAAAGATTATGAAACCGTTAAATTCATTTAAAAAGTGGTTATTAAATATTCTTGTGCCATATATTGAGCGTACCAACAAGAAGAAAGAGGATAAAAAATGAGTCTAATAAAGGTTGGAATTATTGTTGAAATTTTTTTGTTTGTGGGAATTTTTTTATGGGTTAGGAAACTAACTAGTAATAAAGGTAGACAACCATCTCTATCAAAAAAAACAATTAAAAATCTCAAATTTTAGAATTTTGATCACAAAATAAGGAATCTTTATAAAGAGATTAAATTTATGGGAAAATTCTTTACTTTTTTCTCTCACTTTGTATATGAAATCGGTTAGAACATCTACATCGTTCTTAAAAAATATGGTTTCTTCCATCCAAGGTCTTGCTCCAATAACTAATCCATTAAATAGTGTCTTAGTAGAAAAGAAACTAATAAATGTTGATCAAAAGTTTATTCAACTTGTTTCTCTGGCAGAAGGTTTACCTCGTACAGAAGTTATGGAAAGTGGTAGAAATTATTGGAGGGGTGTTTGTAGAAGCTTAATTTTTAGATTTCCAGATGACCTCGAAATTTTAAAGCTTGATGTGAGAAGTTATGTAGATAGATCTAAAGGAATTATTCAGATAAGATCTGCAGCAAGATTAGGGCAATCAGATTTAGGTGTGAATCTAAGAAGAGTGGAATACTTGTTTAATCAATTAGAGAAATTTTAATTAATCTATTTTTTATAAATTTAAGGTTCTTTTTACCAAATAGTTGTGCTTTAATTCATAAGAATATTTGAATTGCCATGGTGAAGATAATTTTAGTTGGAATTATTGTCGCGCTTGTATATTCTCAACCTGACCTCCGTCTTACAGTCGCTGATTGGTTAAAAGCAGCTTCTGATTTTCTTATTGAATCAGTACAAGTAAAACCATAAATTAATTTTTAATCAAGCATTAAATAAGACCTGAGACAGTAATCATTTGTTTAATGCATACAGCTACGAAAATAAATATTATTATCCTGCTCAATATGTATTTCACTTAATCAAATAAATAGTTTTAGGAACATAATAGAAAATTTTTTTGAAATTTTTGAATAGTTAACGATAATAAGGGTTATGAAGCTTAGATTATTTGAGTTCTATTTTATTAAAGACTATTTAAGGCCTTGGTTTGGTCTTATTTATTCTTTATTCTTTCTGTTTTTTTTAGGTGCAATTGGCTATCGAATAACAGAGGGATGGGAATGGAGTGATTGCTTATGGATGGTTCTGATCACAATAACCACTATTGGTTTTGGAGAAGTTCAACCTTTAAGTCCTGAAGGCAGGATCGTAACTGTTTTAGTAATCGTAGGCGGATTGATCTTTATTCAATTTACCTTTCAAAAAGCTGTTAGATTATTCGAATCCGGCTATTTTCAAAGAGTAAACGAATTACGTTTTAAAAGACTTCTTAGAAAAATGGAAAATCATGTAATTTTGTGCGGATATGGGAGGGTAGGTCAGGAAATATCTAACCAAATAAAAACGCAAAATATTCCAATTATTGTTGTTGAGAGCGATGAAGATAGAAAAAAGATTGCTGAAGAAAATGGTTTAGAAGTACTTTGTGCTGACGCCACCCTTGATGAGACTTTAAAACTGGCAGGATTAGAAAAATGTAAGAGTTTGGTTGTTACTTTGCCTAATGACGCTGCAAATTTATATGTGGTTTTAAGTGCGAAGGGGATAAGAAGTTCTATAAGAGTAATAGCAAGAGCGGGAACTGAAGAAGCCGCAAGTAAGTTGAGATTAGCCGGGGCAAGTATAGTTGTAAGCCCTTATATAGCTGCAGGTAGAGCAATGGCCTCAATGGCTTTAAGACCAATAGCCATTGATTTTCTAGATCTTTTAGCAGGAAGCGAATGTGAAATTGAAGAATTTGAATTAAGTAATGATATTAGTCTTTTTGAAACTGCGGATAAAAGATCACTTTCTGAACTTGGAATAGGCAAAAAGAGTGGTGCAAAAATATTAGCCATTAAAGAAAATGAAAAGTTGTTCACTAATCCTGGAGGTAATTTCATACTTCAACCAGGTCAGGTATTAATAGCCTTTGGTAGTAAAGAACAGCTAAATATTTTGAATGGTCTGTTAGGTAATCTTGTTGTAGCAGTAGAGCTATTAAAGTAGATAGATCAAGATTCAGAATTAATTGCTAAATTGATTGTGGGTGGAATAAATCAAATGAAAATATTTAAATTTCTATTTGTAATTCCTTTAATAACTTTAATAATTATTTTTCAAACCTCTTTGCAAAATAGATATCTAATGGCTTCTGATATTAGAGATGGAGAAACAATTTTTAGAAATGTTTGTGCAGGTTGCCATGTAAGAGGTGGATCAATCGTTCTTAAAGGATCTAAATCATTAAAAATTTCCGACCTTGAAAAAAGAGGAATAGCAGATGTAAATTCAATAACAATAATTGCTAATGATGGGATTGGTTTTATGAAAGGTTATAAAAATAAATTGAAGGATGGAGAGGATAAGGTCCTTGCACAATGGATTATTCAAAATGCAGAAAAGGGTTGGGAGTAAATGAAAAGCTTATTTTTTGCATCTTTTTTATTTTTATTAGCTGAATATTCTTTTGGTGAGGAATTAATTAATTACACAATTACATCTGATTCTCAAGTAAATACTATAGAAGGTGATTTAGAGGCTATTGGAAATGTAGTTATTAAAAGCAATAGCGGTAATTTTGAGGCTTATTCTGACAAGCTTTCTTTTGACAAAGATGATAAATCTCTAAAACTGATTGGTAATGTATATGTTAAAAATTTAGAGTCTGAGGGAATTGCAATTGAAGAAACATCTGGAGATGAGTTAACCATATTTACTGATACTGGACTTTTTGAATTCAAATCTCAAAATAAAAATAGAGTAACAACAAAAATTAAATTCTAAATAAAGAGTTGATATTTAATTGAGAATTTTAATTTCCAGCTGAGCTCTTAATGCCGATATATACATAATAATTTCTATATATCAAAATAATTTGATTTATATATCTTTAAATTCTTAAGTTACCTTTTGGCTGTAATTTATATTTAACAGACTCATTTCTCATTACAAAGTGGGCATATTAAAAAAAATCCTTATTTTTTCTTCTGCTATCTCATTAGTTCTCTCTCAAGAAGCGATTGCTTCAAAAAGATTGAGTGGAGCTGGTGCAACATTTCCTTCGAAAATTTATACCAGGTGGTTTTTTGACTTAGCTAAATCTGGAGGCCCTAGAGTTAATTATCAAGCAGTAGGTTCTGGATCTGGAAGAAAAGCTTTCATAGACGAAACTGTAAATTTTGGTGCATCAGATGATCCTATGAAAGATTCTGATATAGAGAAAGTTAAAAGAGGACTTGTTCAAATACCGATGGTAGGCGGAACAATTGCTTTTGGATATAACTATGATTGCGATTTGAAATTAACTCAAGAGCAGGCTGTTCAAGTAGCAATGGGAATGATAAAAGATTGGAAGGAATTAGGCTGTAAATCAGGTAAGTTAACTTGGACACATCGTTCTGATGGCTCAGGCACGACTAAAGCTTTTACAAATTCTATGGAGGCTTTCTCTAAAACTTGGAATTTAGGTACTGGTAAATCTGTTAAATGGCCTTCAGGAGTTGGAGCAAAAGGAAATTCTGGTGTTGCAGGTGTTATTCAAAATACTCCAGGTGCAATTGGTTATGTGAACCAGTCATACATTAAAGGTAATGTTAAGGCTGCTGCACTTCAAAATCTTTCTGGTGAATTCGTTACTCCAAATACTGAATCAGGCGCAATAGCTTTAAACGGCATTAAGCTTGATGAAAACTTAGCTGGTATAAATCCTAACCCTAAAGCTAAAGGAGCTTATCCAATAGCAACCTTGACTTGGATACTTGCTTACGAAAAAGGTAATGGTAGAAACACTAAAGCAATCAAACAAGCCTTTAATACATTGTTAAGTGATGAGTATCAAGATAAGGCTTCATCCCTTGGATTTATCCCCTTAAAAGGGAATATCCTTTTGAAATCAAGAGCTGCCGTTGAAAAAATAGGTAGTTAAATTTTTTAATAGATGTCAAATTATCATGACTTTCATATACCTTTAAGTCCTCTTAAAGTCTTTTACAGCATTTAGTAGTAGATTTATAGAGATATTCTTTTTTTAATGGAAGAGAAATTAACTCTTTTCAAGAATCGTAAAAGATTCGGTATCGAAAAAAATATAGATATTATCTTCAAGAATACTGCCCTAGTCTTGTCTAGTTTCGTAGCAATAATACTTTTAGGAATAATTTTAGTAGTCTTTTTTCAGTCATTTGAATC
Source organism: Prochlorococcus sp. AG-442-N07 (assembly GCA_003209675.1). Classification (GTDB taxonomy): domain Bacteria; phylum Cyanobacteriota; class Cyanobacteriia; order PCC-6307; family Cyanobiaceae; genus Prochlorococcus_A. Next base: position 6,093 of record QCPX01000024.1, read on the forward strand.
CTTTTCAAGGTATGGATTGAAGTTTCTCGTAACCTCTGAATGGAATCCAGTAAAAGATGAATACGGAGCTTTTACTGCAATTTATGGCACATTAGTAACCTCATTTCTTTCGTTATTAATAACCATCCCTTTGGGCGTTGGAACTGCAATATTTATTACCGAAGACTTTGTCCCGAAAATTGTCAGAGAAATAATAGGTTCCTTTGTTGAATTATTAGCAGCTATTCCATCAGTTGTATTAGGACTCTGGGCAATATTTGTAATGGAACCCTTTTTTAGAGCATTTTTTGTTTTTTTACATAATTCCTTTGGTTGGATACCTTTATTTAGTACAGAACCTACAGGTAGGAATTCCTTGTTAGCAATATTAATTTTAGTAGTGATGCTACTGCCAATAGTGACTTCTATTGCAAGAGATTCGCTTAATCAAGTTCCTAAAAAGCTAAGAAATGCAGCATATGGAATTGGAGCAAGTAGATGGAAAACAATATTTTCAGTGATTTTGCCTGCAGCATTATCAGGAATTATGGCAGGTGTCCTATTGGCTTTAGGTAGGGCAATGGGTGAAACTATGGCTGTCACCATGATTATTGGTAATTCCAATGAATTTAGTTGGTCTCTTTTATCTCCTGGATATACCATTTCCTCCATGCTTGCAAATCAGTTTGGAGAGGCTGATGGAAGTCAGGTTTCATCACTGTTTTATGCGGCTTTTGTATTGATGATCCTTTCTTTAGTGATTAATATCTTTGCGCAATGGCTAGTTAAGAAATTTAGCCTCAAATATTAGATAGTTATGAATTCACTTTATTACCAGAAAAGATTATCAAGAAATATAGGAGATAAATTCTTTACTTCTTTATCAGTAATTTGTGCATTGATCGCGATACTTCCTTTGATTTTTCTGGTGACTTATATTCTTATCAAAGGTGGATCTCAAATCACACCAGAACTATTTACTTTAGAACCAAATCCTCCTGGAGATGATTTAGATGCAGGAGGTATAAATCCTGCATTAATAGGGACACTAATAATTACTACCATTGCTTCAATTATTGCTATACCAGTAGGTGTTGGCGGTGGAATATATCTGGCGGAATATTCTAAAGGCGGTGCTTTTTCAAGGTTTATTAGATTTGGGGTAAATGTTTTAGCGGGAGTCCCCTCAATAATTGCAGGTGTATTTATTTATGCCTTAATTGTTTCAACAAAGATCTTATTTGGAAGTATGTACAGTGGCTTGGCCGGAGGTATGGCACTTTCAATATTGATGTTGCCTACTGTTATTAAGACTACTGACGAAGGTTTAAAGTTAGTTCCTAACGAATTAAGATATGCGTCTCTTGGTGTTGGAGCAAGTATGTATACAACCATATTGAAAGTTACTTTGCCCTCTGCCTTTAGATCTATTGCTACTGGAGTTGTACTTGGAATCGCAAGAGCTGCAGGCGAAACAGCTCCTTTGATCTTTACTGCTTTATTTTCTTACTATTACATAACTGGTTTTGGGGATTTGTTTTATGAGATGGGTTCTCTGGCCGTTCTGATATACAACTTTGCCCTTGAACCTTATGATGCACAGAATAAACTTGCCTGGGCAGCTTCCTTTATTCTTGTTTTGTCGATACTATCAGTAAATATATTTTCAAGGATATTAGCCGCTTTCACTGAGAAAACAAAGAGAGTATAAATGATTAAAACTAATAAAAAAATACCAAAGAATATCATTTTATCTCTTGAGAATGTCTCAATTAGCTATGGAACCTTTGAAGCAGTAAGGAATGTTTTTTGTAATTTTAAAAAAGGAAATATAACTTCTCTTATTGGCCCTTCTGGTTGCGGGAAGTCAACGGTTCTTAGATCTTTAAATAGGATGAATGATCTAATTCCTAATTGTTCCTTGAAAGGAACAGTCCTTTTTGATGGAACCAATATTTACGACAAAAGAGTAGATCCAGTTGAGGTGAGAAGAAGAATTGGGATGGTTTTTCAACAACCTAATCCTTTTCCTAAATCTATTTACGAAAATATTGCATTTGGTGCAAGAATTAATGGCTTTATGGGAGATATGGATGAATTAGTAGAAAGTTCACTTAGAAAAGCTGCTTTATGGGACGAATGTAAGGATAAATTAAATGATAGTGGTTACTCCTTATCTGGCGGACAACAACAAAGATTATGTATAGCAAGAACCATCGCAATTGAACCTGAAATAATTCTCATGGATGAGCCTTGTTCAGCATTAGATCCAATCTCTACTTTAAAAATAGAAGAGACTATGCATGAACTTAAGAAGAATTACACAATAATAATAGTCACTCATAATATGCAACAGGCATTAAGAGTAAGTGATATGACTGCATTTTTTAATGCAATTGAGTATGAAGATGGAGATGGAGGTAAAGTTGGCTATCTTGCAGAATTTAATTCCACTAAGAAAATTTTTAATTCTCCCAAAGAAAAAACCACTCAGGAATACATATCAGGTAAATTTGGTTGATGTTTAATTTTTACTTTTAAAAGAAATATTTTTACTTTCAAGAAAGCTTAGGGGTAGACAAACAGTATAAATACCTATATAGTTATTTCGAATTAGTAAGTTTATCTTTGAAAAACTATCCTTTTCTACCTTTCTTGATTTTTGCAGGGGCTCTCATAACAACTGCAACAATAGGATTGCCCGTATTTACTTCATAATTTAAAAGTTTTTTATTGAGAGTATTCTTATGGTTTCAATAATAAACAAAGAATTAATTGGAAGTCCTCATAAAACCTTAATAAAGGGAAATTTATTTGACTTTATAAAAAAAAGAGAGAATATGAATCTGTGTGGGAGTGAAAAATCTGTATTAAAACCATTTTTAAAAGTGGTTAATTTCTAATTTATTTATCATGGATAAAACTAAAGAACAGTTAGAAAAATTAAGAGAAGTAGCAGAAGCATCTCTTACAAAAACGGATGAACTTCAGAAAGTTCTTGCTCAAATTGAAGCTTTAATGTCTAGAGAAGAATCACAAACATTATCAAAGAAGAAATAATTATTTAAAAAATAATTTTTGGTTTTGTACTTTTAATTACACCTCTACAATTCCAATGTCGTTATTAATTGGGTATGCAGAACCCGTTCCAAAGTTTTCTGTTAGGTCTCGAGGTCTTGCCTTCTTTAAGTAAAAGACCTCTTTAATTTGTTTGTTTTTATTATATTTTTATAACCTTCTTATTTAGTTGATTACTTTATAGATTTCTTTCAAGCAGACATTTACATCGAAAGATTCAGTATTTACTACCTCTAATCCTGTTTTTTCTGTAACTTCAACAGTGGCATTGCATTCGTCTTGTTTGAGAGCCATGTAACTTGGCTTTTTGTCTTCTATATCTAATTCAACATTTGATTCAGTATCTTCCTTATATTGCTCCATTACTAGTGTAAGTGCTTCTATTTCAACAGAAAAATTATCATTTGCTTTTGCCCCAAATGGCATTAAAAGAAATGGAAATAAAATCAAGGCTATTAATTTTTTCATTTCTATAAAATGTGTTTATTTTTTTTATAACGTGAATTGCCTGCTAAAGAAAGGGTCATTAGCTGTAAAAATTTTTTATTATCTATTTCTACTAGTAGAAATAGATTATTAGACTCAAAATAATAGATAAATAAACTAAACGAGACTTTTAAGTATAAATTGGCATATCTAAATGAAAAATTTAAGTCACTTCAATAGGATTTTTCTTAAGATTTTATTTCGATAATTTCTTCTTCAGAAACTATTGCCCATTTTTTAAATGACTTTTTGCAGGGATATCCTCCTGTTAAGTCTCCAAATGCAGGAATATATAAAACATTTTTATTCATATCCATTGCAAAGCACCTAAATGATAATTTATCTCCTTTGTTTTTTAAATAGATTTTTGGATGATAATGTCCACAAATATTCAATGTTTTATTATTTTCTAAATTAATTGGTTCATGGCTAAAAGTAATATTTTTAGTTTTTCTAGTATCAAAAATTTTTATATTTTTAATATCACAACCTACATCATGATTTCCGAGGACGAGTTCAACGTTAGTTTTTAGTAGTTCAGGAAGATCCTCAACTTTTTTTTGAAGAGTTTTATCTATTGAATATTTGCTGTGGAACAAATCTCCCAATATTATTAACTTTTCAGGACTATATTTTTTTACTATTTTTTTTATTCGTGCGAAATTGTTTTTATCTGAATTATTAGTAAGAGGTATACCATTCTGCTGAAAATACTCAGCTTTCCCAAGATGAATATCGCATATTAACAATTCTTTTGTTTCCGGTAGAAATAAAGCTCTTGAAGGAAGCATCTCTAACAATGTATCTTCCCAACTAAATTTAAAAGAACTTTTATTCATTTAATCACTATATTTTTTTATAAGTTTTTCTACTCTTTTTTCTATTGGTTCATTACTTAAAGTATTTTTAAGTCTTTCAACTAATAAAGGGAATGCAAAAGGAGTTGGAGTTTTTATCTCGTTTAGTAGCATTTTTAAATTTTTTAATCTTTCTAATGATCTAGATATTCTTTTATTTTCTAATTGATATTCTTTAACTTCTTGATGCGATTGTTTTATCAAAAGATGGTCTTCTTCATATTTAGTAAAGACATCGTAGAAAAGACTTGAACTTATTTGAAGTTGGGAAGAAGTTTTTGTTTTGGTTGGATTATTTTGATTTACTAGTCCACTTATTTGGGCAATATTTTTAAATCTACGTTTTGTTAATTCTGAAAAATTAATTGCATTTTCTAGATCTTCTTCTAATTTTTTGTTATTTAAAAAGTAATCAGCTTCTTTTTTTATTATGGAAAAATCATAATCTTCTGCAGTAGTCAAGCTAAATCCAAAATCATTAGCAGTAATACTAAATGTAGATTTTTTTAATTTTGCCAATCTCAAAGCCCATAAAAATGCAATTCCTTCATTTACAAATTTGCCATCAAGTGTAAAAACAAAAAGATTTGATAAATCCTTGGTTTTATATATTTCTATAAGGAATTCATCTTTCTTTGGAATATTAGAAAGAACTTTTTGTTTCTTCAATATTGGGCGTAATGAATTGAGTTCAGGATTTAAGCAATCATAATTTTCTAGTTCGTTGCATATATCTATTTCTTTTCTCAAACTCTCACAAAGTAGATCAGAAATTGCCATTTGACCTCCAACCCATGCAGGAATTAGAGAACTTTTTTTTGTTGATTTTTTAACGTATAAATTCATATCTCTTATTCTTACAAATTGAAGCATTTTGCCAGCAAAGTAAAATGTATCCCCGGGATTTAATTTTGAAGCAAAATTCTCCTCTAAATTACCTAAAGATTTACCTTTCATATATTTGACATTAACAAATTTGTCACTTGTAATTGTCCCAATATTGAACTTATGCATTCTTATTAAAGATTTGTCTTTTACAAAATATTTAAAGTTTTCATTATTATTTTGTGATTCTTCTTTAATTATCTTTTTATATTTTGGGTATGCTTTAAGACATTTTCCTCCATATTCTAAAAAGTCCAGACACCAATCCCATTCTTGATCTTTTAAGTTTCTATAACTCCAGCAATTTTTAATTCTTTCTTTCTCAATTTTCGGATCAAAGCCATTTCCACATGCCAAACTTATTAGATGTTGTAGAAGCACATCATAAGATAATTCAGGAAGTCTAATTTCCTCAGATATACCGCTTTTTATTATTCTTCTCATTGCACTAATCTCTAATAACTCTAAAGAATTAGTGGGCATAAAAATTATTTTTGATTTTCCACCTGGTCTATGAGCACTTCTTCCTGCTCTTTGGATAAGTCTAGCTAAATTCTTTGCGCTACCAATTTGAACTATTTGATCTACAGGTTGGAAGTCAACTCCCAAATCTAAAGAGCTGGTGCAGACTACCCATTTTATTAATCCGTCTTTAACCCCTTCTTCAACTCTTTTTCTATCTTCTTTATCCAGGGAGCCGTGATGAAGTGCAATTTTGTCTTCCATCTCTGGGAGAAAAAATTTAAGACATTGATACCATCTTTCAGATTGATTTCTCGTGTTGGTGAATAATAAGGTGCTTTTATTTTTATCTAGGATTTTTAATAGTGAAGAATTACTTCTAATCCCAAGATGTCCACTCCATGGAAAGGTAGTTTCCTCCTCTGGTAAAACACTTATAATTTCTATCTCTTTTTGAATATTTGTACTTATAATTTTAGGTTTAATAGCGCTCATCCCAACTATTGCTCTTGCTGCTTCTTTAATATTTCCAATGGTTGCAGACATTGCCCAAATTTGTAAATTTTTTATATTACCTCTTAGCCAACTTAAAGATAACTCGCACTGGTTTCCTCTTTTACTACCCATCAATTCATGCCATTCGTCAATAATTATTGATGTCAACTCCTTGAACAGATTATTGGATTCTTTATTAGAAAGTAAAAGAGATAAAGACTCTGGAGTGGTAATAAGAATATTAGGTGGTTTAGCTAGTTGCTTTTTCTTTTCATATGGGGTTGTATCCCCGTTCCTAATCTCAACAGTGATTTCTTTATTAAAATGTAAAGCTGCTAATTGTATGGAATTTTTTAGATCTCTACTTAGTGCTTTTAAAGGGGTTATTAATAATATATTCACACTTTTATTATTTTTGGGATCTTCTATCTTTGATAGAGGTCCCATTAATGCAGCATAAGTTTTGCCGCATCCAGTAGGAACTTGTATTATTCCACTCTCTCCATTTAAAAATGCTTCCCAAGATTCGATCTGATAGGGTAGTGGCTCCCATCCATTTGTGGAGAAAAACTGTTTAATTTTAGAAATTAAATTATTTTGCTTATTATTTATCGAAATATTTTTCATGATATTTTTTTCATCAGTTCATAAGCATTCTCAAGGCTATCTGCATCATTAATTTTTTTATCTTTTCTCCATTTTGTTATTCTTGGAAATCGTACTGCTATGCCTGACTTATGACGATTTGAAATTTGTATTTTCTCAAAAGATATTTCGAATACCATTTCTGGTTTTAAGGATCGAACAGGACCAAATTTTTCTATTGTATTTTTTCTTATCCATTTATCTAGCTCTTTAATCTCAATATTCGTTAAACCAGAATATGCACTTGTAAATTTAATTAATTCTTTGTCTTTCCATAATGCAAAACTGTAATCTGTATAAAGACCAGCTCTTCTACCGCTTCCGCCCTTAGCGTAAATTAGAACAGCATCCAGTTGCATAGGATCGACTTTATATTTCCACCAAATACCTTTTTTTCTACCAGAGGAGTATATAGAAGTCTTTTTCTTAATTATTAATCCCTCAGTATTATTTTCTCGAGATTTTTCTTTATAAGTTAAAGCATCAGGCCAATCTTTAGGAAAGATCAAATCACATATTTTGAAAATATCAGAGATATTATTCTCAGTTTTAATTTGCCATTTTGAAAAATATTTTTCTAATTCAATTCTTCTATTTTCTAATTTAATCTCTCTTATATCTCTCCCATTAATCTCTAAAAGATCATAAGCAATAAAAATAATTGGATATTTTATTTGGATTGTTCTAGTAGGCGATTTTCTATTTATTCTTTTTTGAAGTAAAGAAAAATCAAAGGCAATTTGTTCTTTAAAATTCCAAACTAATAATTCCCCATCAAGAACAAAATCATCTTTTATATGTGACATTTTCTCTACTAATTCTGGGAAAGATTCATTTACTATTTCTTGCCCTCTTGTCCATAACGAAACATTGCCTGATCTTTTAATTAATTGCATCCTGATACCGTCGTATTTCCATTCAAATTGAAAATCATTTATTGAATTTTCGAAGATTTTATCTTCAATAGTATTTGCTAGAAGAAATGGAAATGGTTTGGAATTTAACTCTTGAAGATTAATATTCTTGTCAAATAGAAATTCATATGAATCAATTGAAGGTTTAAAATCACCCATCAACCTATGAGAAATAATCTCTTCATCAATATTAATTAGTTTTGATATTGATTTTGTGATTAATCCGATAGAGACTCCTACTCTAAAAGTTCCTGTAAGAATTTTATTAAAAATTAGATGGTTATCTTCAGGTAATGTTTCCCAAAGATTTTTAATTTCTAAATTTTTCTCCTCC
>QCPX01000025.1:0-12987 GCA_003209675.1 Prochlorococcus sp. AG-442-N07
AATATATAGACAATCTATATAGATTTATATATCATATAATTATCGCATAAAGCTTATGCCTAGTAATTGGTCAAAAATAAGAGATGAATGGCTTGATAGAACCGCGGTTGCGAAAGATGATGCAAAATGGGCATTAGAAGCTTTAATTAATTCTGAAGAAGAGTTATTTGAAATAGAACAAAAAATTAAGAATAAAGAGGACGCTATAAGTCAAGTAAAATTTTTGAAGAAAAAGGTTAAAGAAACTATTTCCTCTAAAGAAATTAGTCTCGATGATATTGCATTAAATACATCAAACTCAAACAAAGTACAAATCTCAGTCCCTTCAAATCTTACTTATCTTTTGAAAGTTTGGGCTGCAGCAGAGGGTCGTGATCTCTCGAGTGTTGCTTTTCAGTGTTTAGAAACTGGCATAAGGGAAATGAAAAGCAAAGGTTCAATACCTTCAGTAGCAGTAAATAGATATGACTCGGCATGTCAAAAAAGGATTGCACTAGCGGAAGTAAACAATTTATTGGAGAAATACGAAATCACACAGAATGAAATCAAATAATTATGAATAACAAAAAAATCATAAAAGGATACAAAACATTAATATCATCAAGATTTAATGAAGATAGTTCTACTGATAAGCTCAAAGATGGAATAATTTACACTCTTTATTCTGATAAATTTAATTCACTTAAAGTTGGTTTTGCTGAAAATGATAAGGTTCTTGAAAAAAATTTATCAAGTAAGGCATTTATTTTATTGGATATGAAAAAAGGCAATAAGAAAGAACTATTTTTATTAATAACTACTCTAAAAATGCTTGGTATCAAAAAATCGGACAATCTTTACTTTAAATATTCCAGTTCTTTAATGAGACATTTATCTACTTTAGGTTGGCCTATTGGGAGATCACTTTATAAACAAAGAAAAATTAAAAAAGAACTTTTATGTGCATAAATTTAAATGTAATCGCACTCTAAAGTTTCTCTGGTATCTCTATTTGTGAATGGATTAGTACCAGAGGCACTTTCACAAAATTTCCTGACAATATCTTTTGGCAAAAAAACATTTGTGAAGTCTGCGCCTTGGATTTTTACATTTTCAAACTGTGTACTATAAGCAAATGAATCCTCTAAGTTAGTATTTGTTAAATCTGTTCCATCTAAAATAGCCGAGTCTAAAGTTACTTCTCTTAAATTGGAGTTACTTAAATTAGTATCTTTCAATTTTGCTCCATAAAGAGTAGCATTTTGGAGCTCACAATCTGATAAATTTGCATCTTGTAAATCAGTCAAATAGAAAGTTGCCCCTTTTAAATCAGATCCAGAAAAATCAGTTCCTATTAGGGATTGTTTACCATAATCCAGTGAAGCGAAGCTTCTAGAAGGGAGAATTAAAACAATCATTAAAACAGTTAAAATTATAAACCTCATTTTTTGAGTAGTATTTCAATAAATTCTAACTTCTTAAGCTGAAATCTAAAAATTTATTATTTACTGAATGCTATATTTATTGAGAACAAATCACGAACTAGGTTTTGGATATAAGTCCTTATGAAGCAATTGTCGTTGGTTCTGGAGCTACTGGAGGAATAGCAGCACTTACATTGGCAGAGCAGGGAATAAAAGTTTTAGTAATTGAAGCAGGGCCTCAAGTTAAAAGACATGAAGCTAGTAATCATGAGCCTAAAAGTACATTAAAAAGATTATCAGGAGTTTTAACAAAAAAACATGCCAATCAATGCCAACATCCTGGTTATTGGAAAAATAATCCTGACTTATATTCAAATGAATTGAAGCATCCTTATGACTTCCCTCCAAAAAAGCCATTTCTTTGGACCCAAGGTAAACAATTTGGGGGGAGATCATTAACGTGGGGAGGCATAACATTAAGACTTTCCTCAGAAGATTTTCAACCGGCTAAAAAAGACGGATTCGGACCAAACTGGCCTATTTCATACGATGAACTATCCCCTCACTATGATTTCATTGAAAATTTCTGTGGCATCTATGGACGAAAAGATGACATTAAAGAAGTCCCAAACGGTAAATATATTGGTGAAATACCTCTTACAGAAAACGAAAATATTTTTGGCAGCAAAGTTAAATCAAAATTAAACTATCCATTTATACAATCAAGAGGATTTGACCGTAATTCATCAGTAAAAGGTAAAGATTGGCCCAAATCCTCTAGTATAGGAACCACTTTTAAAAAGGCCTTAGATACTGGGAATGTTCAAATAATCTCAAATCACCTAGTGGAATCTTTTGAGATTAACAAGATAACAGAGCTTGCATCAAAACTAACGATCGTAAACTTAGAAAATGGACACAAAGAAGTATTGGATTGTGATTTAATTCTTCTTTGCGCATCAACAATTTCAACACTCAGAATACTACTGAACTCAGAATATAAATCAAATTCGACAGGTTTTAAAGATAATTCTGGGAAATTAGGTAAATACCTTATGGACCATATATCTATCTGTAGATTTTTTTCAGTCCCAAAAACAAAAAACTCAGGAAAACCATTAGATAATACTTATACTCCCGATCTTTCAGGAGCAGGCAGCTTCTTTATTCCATTCGGTTCAAATTTACCAAAAATTGACGACATAAATTTCCATAGAGGTTATGGAATCTGGGGCGCAATTGATCGATTAGGGATACCTAAATTTTTGCAAAAAGACACAAACACATCCATTGGCTTTCTTATAGCCCATGGCGAAGTCCTTGCTAGAGAGAAAAACTCAGTTTCTCTCTCAAGAAAAACAGATGCATGGGGTATCCCAATTCCCTACATTGAATTCGAATGGAGCGAAAATGAGTTAAACATGGCTAAACATATGAAAAACACAATACGAAAATCAATCACAGCTGCAAATGGAGAAATAAAAAATATTAATGAACTCATTAATATCCCATTAGGGAGTTTATTTACAAAAAAATTGATCTCATTTTCAGATAGTCCTCCTCCTCCTGGATATTACATTCATGAAGTAGGGGGAGCACCAATGGGGATAAATGAAGAAAATAGCGTAGTTGATAAATTTAATAGATTATGGAGATGCAAGAATGTACTTGTACTAGATGGAGCATGCTGGCCTACATCATCCTGGCAAAGCCCTACACTTACAATGATGGCCCTAAGTAGAAGAGCCTGTTTAAATATTAAAAAGATTTAGAAGGTGTAAATAATTGATTTAAATAAATTTCTGAGACAGAATTATCTGTACATCCGTTTTGAACAAGAAAAGTAGCTAATGCTGAATTTATAAGCTTATATTGATCCCAAGTTGGATTACTTAATACGAAATCTTTCATAGTGTTATAAAGAGTTTCTGAAAGTTCTGTTTCTAAAGAGACTTTATTTGAAGAGCACTCGACGAGTTTCTTCTCAGTTAAATTTGATTGGCTGATTTTATCCATTAAATTTATACTTTTTTTTCATAACCATAATGATATTTTTTTCTAAAAAAATCAAAAAATATCTGCTAAAGAACTTTTCAAATTATCAAATGAGACTCATGTTATAAGTAAGTTTTTATAAATTTTCTTTTTCAAAGAAGGAAATTGAATAGATCTTAAAAAAAAGTCAACAATAATGTTGAAGTCCTGTTTTTTTTGGAAAATACTGGCATTCCTAATCCAGTGTGGATTTGGACGTGGAAAACAACTCGCAAATTGTGGAAAATCTAGCTCAAAATACTTTCACGATTTTATATTAAGAATACTTATATATACTGAGTCTATTAAGACTAAGTCGAGAAAGAGACAGGTGATTCATTAATTTTCAACGGATTTTCTTAAGATTTTGTCTTTATTAGGCAAGCGAAACGTGACAGGTCCTAAAGGGTGTTTTGAGTTTGGATATATACTATCGTGATGGTGATGGTGATGTTGTTCATGTTGATGAGCCTCTACATGTTCATGTGATAAGCAATCTTCTCCTCCTGAATTTGGTTTTTCTTGGTTATGAGTTGGTATTTGATTTTGTATTTCACAAGCACCATTACATTCAGGATCACATAAATCACAACTGATACCTAAGCCCTCTACATGGTCATGATGACTTTCTTGTACCATTCCAACTTCTTTTTCAAAGCCAAATAAATTTGATCTATATTTACAAGTTGAGCAATTCATAAAATTATTACCTTCGTCATTAAGAATCTCTTCAATCCTTTCTACAAAAGTGTCGACCACGTAAAACTGTGACGAAAGATATTTTGCATGTATAAATGAAATATTTGGATTATTAATCGCAACTAAATCACTTTGCCTTTTTATTCTTGTGACAAGGACACCTGAGAAAAGGAAATAAGGAAAAATAATTATATTTTTATAACCAAGTCTCACAACATTTTTCAAGCCAGGTTCAACAAGAGGGAAAGTTACTCCAGAAAAAACTGTTTCCCCCCACCCTAAACCAATACCCTCTACGATCATTCTCGTAATTTTTGAAACATTGGAATTAGCATCTGGGTCGGAAGAACCTCTACCAACAACAACTAGTAATGATTCTTCAGGTTTGAGTTTATTGTTTTGTTTAAATACATCTTTAACTCTTTCGCAAGCTGCACTAATCATTAAATTATTGATACCTAATTCTCTTCCATAAATTATTTCAATATCTGTTTTACTTGAATAATTCATGAGCAAGCTAGGTATATCATTTTTCACATGGCCAGCAGCGAAAAGCATTGCGGGTATTGCAATTATTTTTTTTATAGAAAGATCTCTTAACTTGTCTAGAGCATCAACAAGTGAAGGTTTAGCGAATTCCAAGAAACCATATTCAACCAAAAAGTTTGGATATCTTTTTTGGATGAACTTAGTTAATTCTTGAAATTCAGTAATGGCTAGTTTATTTCTACTCCCGTGTCCACAGATAAGTATCGCGACTTGATTATTTAACTTCGAATCTAAATTATCCAAAATCTAGTTATTACTTATACCATAATAGTAAAGAACAATATCATGTAGTGAAAAATAATAGTTTGCTTGAAGTTCCAAATATCAACTCAAAGGATGCAAAATTAAAGAAATTAATTTATGACGTTGAAGACTCCTTGTTTTATGGGGATAACTACTCTAATGAAGAATTCGAGCACCTTTGCGTATGTAGTGGAGGTACAACCTCTAGCTGTGCAAAAAATGGTTTTACAACTCTTGATCTAAGAAAAAATTACAGCAAAATTCACCTAGATAGAAAAACCAATTTAGTAACAATTGGAGGTGGAGTAATAATGGGGGATCTAGTAAATTATTTACAAAAACATAATCGAAGTTTTCCAATCGGACTTTCTAAACTTCCCGGAGCAGGCTATATACTTACTGGTGGAGTAAGCCCGCTCAGTAGAGCCTACGGATTAGCCATTGATAATATTGAATCAATAAAAGGTTTCTTGGGAAATGGCACATTTATATCTTTCAAAAAAAATCAAATAAATCCAGAAGAACAATTGATTTGGGAAGCAATTAAAGGTGCAGCACCCTTCTTTTCAATTATTACCGAAATAGAACTTAATACTATCCAATCTAATCCAATAAAGGTTATTGAAGGATTTGTAAATCTAAATGAACTTTCAGAAATAATGAAACTATCAGAGGAATTTCCTAAAAATATTAGTCTTCAATGGATTTATGCCCAAAAAATCTATATCTATATTTTTGCTGAACTCAAAAATAATTTAGAGGACAGAAGAACAGAAGAATACCTAATGCTTTTAGACAAATTTCCTGCTCTAGAAAAACAATTTTATGAGAACTTTAACAAAATAAATTTCTTCCCAAAGGAATTGAATTTGTATGAGCTGAATGCAAATAACCATTCTGAGGTAATTAGTCTTCTTGGAGAAGATTTAAAAAATGATATCCCAATTTTCATAGAATGTTTGGACGAAATAATGGAAAATAAACCTAATAATTCCTGTTATGTTGCTTCTCAACAACTAGGTTGCAACACTAAAAAGTTAAATCATGGCTCAAGCTTTTTTGTTCATAGAAAAAGTACTTGGAAACCATGGATATATGCATCATGGAAAAAAAATGATCTTCAAGAAAAAGAAGTCGCTTTGGAATGGATTTATAAATCGTGGAGCAAACTAAAAAGGTTTTATCCAAATATTCACTTAGCCCAATTGCATAATCATTTGAATTCTCATGAGGAAGAAATTAGATTAGCCTTTGGAAACAGAATGAATGAATTAAAAACTTTAAAGAATATTTTTGACCCACAAGGTATTTTGCCTCCTTTATGAGGTAACTTCTTAATTATAAAGAAACTAAAAATGTCAAATTTCTCAAGATATTTATCTAAAAATTGGTTAGATGATCCAAAGTCAAATATTCTCTCTGGCTTAGTAGTTGCTTTTGCAATGATCCCAGAAGCAATTGCTTTTTCAGGTATAGCTGGTGTAGATCCTAAAGTTGGCCTTTTTGGTGCATTTTGCTTATCTATAACAATTGCGATTGTTGGAGGAAGAAGGGGGATGATCACTTCAGCTACAGGTTCAACAGCTCTTTTGATGACTGGACTTGTTGCTTATGGAGAATCACAAGCTCCTGGATTAGGAGTCCCATATCTTATTGCAGCTGGAATATTAACTGGAATTTTCCAAATTCTTTGGGGATATTTAAGACTTGCCTACCAAATGAGATTCGTGCCAACGGGAGTATTAAGTGGATTTGTAAATGCACTGGCGCTTTTAATATTTCAGGCACAACTACCGCAGTTAGGAATAGGTATTAAAGAGTCAAAAGGATTAATTGAACAAACTTTAAGTCAATATCCACTTAACTCTCAGATCCCAGTTGTTTGGATTCTTGTAATCCTAGGATTAATAATTATCTACGGACTTCCAAAAATCACAAAAGTAGTCCCATCTCAACTTGTAGCGATAGTAGTAATTACTCTCATAAGCATATTCTTGAATCTAGATGTCCCAACAGTTAGCGATTTGGGTAAATTACCTGATGGATTACCAAGTATTTCTCTTCCTTTTGGATCTATAGAAAATGGGAAAGTACCTTTTAGTCTTGAAACATTAGGAGTTATTTTACCGACTTCACTTGCAATATCTCTAGTAGGTTTAATGGAAACCTTTTTAACGCAAGACATTTTAGACGATGTAACTGATACAAGTTCTAATAAAAATAAAGAAGCAAGAGGACAGGGTATCGCGAATATTGTGGCATCCTTATTTGGTGGAATGGCAGGATGTGCCTTAGTTGGACAATCCGTTATGAATACTGAAAATGGTGGCAAATCTAGGTTATCAACTCTCTCCTCAGGTATATCTCTACTAATTATGATTATCCTCTTGAAGTCTTGGATTGGAGCAATACCAATGGCTGCTTTAGTAGCAATCATGATAACGATCGCAATAAGTACAGCAGATATAAATGGATTAAAAAATATTAGAAAGATACCTAAAAGTGATACTGCAGTGATGCTTATGACTTTTGCAGTTACAATGCTGACAAAACCTCATAATCTTGCACTTGGAGTTATTGCAGGAGTTGCATTAGCGGCAATTCTTTTCAGCAGAAAAGTCGCAAAAGTCATAACTGTCTCAAGAGCTAAAGAAAGTAATTTGACTACCTACAAAGTAAAAGGACAATTATTTTTTGTAAGTAAAATTTATTTCTTACAAGGATTTGATATTCATGAACATCCTGAAAATATTGTAATTGATATGTCTTTAGCTCATATTTGGGATCAAAGTGGCGTTGTTGCTCTTGAGCAAATTATTAGAAAGTTCCAGAATGGTGGTTCTAAAGTTGAAATTGTAGGATTAAACAAAGAAAGTCTTAACTTATTTGAAAGACTAGGTGGTATAGAAAGCGCTCATTAAAAAATTTAATTAAGACTAACTTGTTGATAACAAAACCAAAGCCATTGCTGAAAAAGCAAATTCCTATGAGATCTCCAAGCGGTTTTTGAACTATTTAGATCAAAATTTTCAGGAGGAGGAACATCTCCCTTTTCTTTGTCTCTTTCAATTTCGCTAATAATTCTATGCACCGTATATTCAGGATGACCTAAATGCATAAGTTGTTTTTGATCATTAGATTCAAATATTGTGTATCCAACATTTTCTCCATAAGCCAACAAATTCAATTTTCCTTCTTTTTGGGCCTTTTCCATTTCCAAATCTGGTAATCCCGCAAATCTACTTTGAGGACATATAAATTCATCATCTTGGGTACCCATCAAAGGGTGTCCTGGAACAAGACTTTTTAAAGGGAATACACCAAATAATTTCCTATCAAAAACTTGCTTATCAACCCCTGCCAAATAAGCCAGTGCAAATCCCGCCCAACATAATCCAAGAGTACTCGCACAAGAATTTCTTGCTTCATTTACAATTTTCACAAATTCATCCCAATACTTAACCTCCTCAAAGGCTAGGTGCTCAATAGGTGCTCCAGTAATAATTATTCCATCTAACGGTTCAGGATTATTTGCTTCTTCCCAATTTATGTATAGATTATTTAGATGATTAAGATCCCATGTTTTATAAGAGTGAGTTTCAAGTTTTATCCAAACCGGCTCAATTTGAAGAGGAGATAAACCAAGTGGATGTAATAAGTTAAATTCATACTGCTTCCCAAGAGGCATAATATTTAAAATACCAATCCTGAGAGGACGTATATCCTGTCTTTTTGCCAATTCTGGTTCGATCCAAGATATATGATTTTTCTCAACATCACTTATCTTGTGATAGTTACTAGGAATTATTAAAGCCAATAAATCTCGTTTCCTATGTGATTTGTGAAAGTGCTTGTTCGAAATCTGCTTTTATATCATCAATATGCTCAATTCCTACAGAAACTCTTACCATCGTGGGGGTTACGCCTGCAGATAATTGTTCTTCTTCAGATAATTGCTGATGAGTTGTCGAAGCTGGATGAATTACTAATGTTTTTGAATCCCCTACGTTAGCAAGGTGGCTCGCTAATTTTAAGGAATCAATAAATTTTACTGCATTTTCATAACCCCCATTAAGAGAGAACATAAGCATGCAACCCATTCCCCTTCCAGTAGTATATTTTTTGGCACTTGAGTAATATGGATCAGATTCTAGGCCTGGGTAATTAACACTACTTACATTAGAATTAGAATCCAGCCATTTTGCTAATTCAAGAGCATTAGAAGTTTGTCTCTCTATTCTTAAACTTAGAGTTTCCAGACCCTGCAATAACAAAAACGAATTGAAAGGACTTTGGGCTGATCCCCAGTCTCTCAGGCATTCAAGTCTTGCTCTTAAAGCAAAAGCTATATTTCTATTTTCAGGTACTCCTAAAGATTTGCAGATATCACTACCGAAACCAAAGGCGTCCCAATGAACGAGCCCATGATAAGCAGCGCTTGGCTCACTCATTAGTGGAAATTTACCATTTCCCCAATCAAACGTTCCGGCATCAACAATAACCCCTCCTATACTTGTTCCATGTCCACCGATCCATTTCGTTGCACTTTCCACAACAACATCGGCGCCAAAATCAATTGGTCTTATTAAAGCACCACCAGCACCAAGGGTATTATCAACTATTAGAGGAATTCCATTTTCCTTCGCCAAAGCAGAAAGTCCATCAAAATCTGGAATATTGAACCGAGGATTTCCCATTGATTCGACATATATTGCTTTGGTTTTATCATCAATTTTATTTCTAAAACTATCGATACTATCACCATCTGCAAATTTAACTTCTATTCCTAATCTTGGAAATTGTACTTTAAATTGATTGTAAGTCCCACCATATAGAAAAGATGTAGAGACAAAATTATCCCCTGCTGTCATGCAGTTCACAATTGCCAAAAATTGAGCAGCTTGTCCTGAGGATGTTGCAAGTGCTGCCATTCCTCCCTCCAAAGCTGCCATTCTTTTTTCGAAGACATCTGTAGTGGGGTTCATAAGTCGAGTATAAATATTTCCAAATTCTTTTAATCCAAAAAGATTCGCTCCATGCTCTGCATTATCAAAGACATAGGAACTAGTTTGATAAATGGGTACTGCTCTAGAATTTGTAGTTGGATCAGGAACTTGGCCTGCATGTAACTGAAGTGTCTCGAACTTTTGGTTGCTCAAAATTTTTTAAATAATCCTATTATCTATTTAACTTAGAAAAGTCCCAAAAAAAAACAAAAAAAAGATAAATATTTATAAATCCTTTTTTAATGAGGGGTAATTATCTTTCATAAATGTACTCAAATCCTCTTTTATAGCAGATCTGAGTTTATCAATATTTGCAGTTTCGATTATTGGAAAAGTTTTATTAGCCTCAGGATCTTTTTCAGTAATTGACTTCCAATTCTTACCAACATCTTTTTCAGAGTTGTTTAAAACTTCATCAAAGTTGAAAACCTTATCATTGCTTTGAGCATCAAATTCGCTAAACGCTTTATTTATGAGCTGTTTTCTATTTTCGAATAGATTCTTGGCTTTTAGAGTATCTGGAAGACCCATCACTGGTTGTAATTCCTTAAGAAGTTTTATTTCCTCTTCAATTAAGAGTGTCCAAACACCATGTTTATTTTTTGGGAGATTAGAACTACTAAATACGTTAATTTCAGCGAGGTAAAAATTTAGCCATAAATAATATGATTTTTCTTCAATAGTTTTTTTAACGGACGTTTTTTTATTTTGAATCTTTGGAAGTAACTTTTCTGCTTTCTTTAAAAACTGTCTGTCTTCTCTTTCTAAATTTATTAATCCCCATCTTTGACTGTAGTCCCATAAATCCTCGTATCTTGTTAAATCTTCTTGATTCCAACCAAGAGCTTTCAGTTCATGAGAACGATGTGATAATTCCTTTTTCAAAAAAACCTTCTAAAACCATAGTAATTCTAACCCTGCAATCAAGATTAGTAAATAAACGGAAAAACTTAGTTTTTTGAAAATTCAACAAATAATTAATTATTAAAATAATTATTAATAATTTTCAATACATTAATATAACTTGGATTTTTTTCAGGTATTTGATTACTATAATCATCATTTTTAAGATCATTTTCCTCCTTGTCAATAAAAATTTTCTTGTAAAAGATTTCAATATCATTAAAAAGATAATTTCCTTCTAATTTTTCATTTAGTTCTAAAGATAATTCAGATTTCACAGATTCTTGACAAAAATTAGTGATTTCCTCTGAACTAATTAAAACCTTATAAATTTCTTTTTTTTCTTCTGAATTAGCATTAAAGCATAAATAAATCAGATTAATCATTGAACAATTATTATTTTTGATTTTGAATTCTTTATAAATGTCTGGCCAAAATTTAAGGGATTTTAGACCTTCTAAACCTCCTTGACTAAGAGAGTATTTATTACACCAATTCACGAATTCTGTGACATCTTTTGGACATCTGTTGAGTTGCAAAAGCATATCTGATAAAACTTGTCCTGCCTGGAAATTCCTTGTTGGTTTTCCTTCAGTTGGCAGAGTCATGCTCCCTAAAACATCAGCCTTAACAGCATTTAATTGAGAAAAAGTATAATCTCCTTTTTCGAAAAAATTATCATTAAATTTTTCCTTCGCACTAATTATTTCTTCACCATAACCAAGTTGCTTTAATGAAAGATATTTATTGTCTAATTTATTTTCTTTTCTAACTTGTAATGATACTGATGCAGCCTGATCCAAACATTGTGTTAACAAAATCGTATTAATGGTAGGTAGCATTCCTGGCTTATCGGAATGAAAGTTATTTACAAAACCTGCAAATATGGATGAGATATTTTTTATTGATTTTATATATTGACATTCAATATTATGCACTCCAGGAGAAACTTGGATTTTCGGTGACAATTGATTCAAAATTCGAGCTCCTATTAAAGCAGTTAGGGCATCAGGATGGCAGAAATTCGCAGTAAAACTATCATTAGGATTTCTTAAAGCTCCATGACGATGAAATCCTGTAAAAAAAGCTAAATTTGGATATTTATTACAGAGAATAAAGGGATTATTGTTTTTATTATCAATGCAAAAAGAACCAACGAGACAGCCAAGAACCACATTTTCTCTTTTTAAAGTTTTTCTAAGTTTTAGAGCATGTTTAACATCATCTTGTATATGGTTACTATTTGAAGCAAGAATAACTATCTCACATTCCAAGAGAAGATCTTTCAAATCAAAAGACTTTCTTATTCCCTCTGAAGAATAATGTCCCATTCTCTTAATCTTTTCAATAGTCTCATTATCCATATCAGAGAGAACATCATTTGAGAAAGCGCCTAACAAATCTCTATCTTCCCTAGGTGCTAAGAGAATATTATTTGATTTTCCATGCATAGCACAGTTATATGCTAATGATGCAGGATATAAACCAACACTGTAGAATCCAACTTTGCTTTTCTCTAAATCTTTTATCAATGAATAAAAATATTTTTCATCATTTATGTTTTCTATAAAATTATTCTTCATTTTTGGAAATTCTTGATAATTTTTTTAATTTCTAACCCATACCAACATCTTTCTACATTAAAGCAATTCTTGACCATAGCAAATTATTTATTGTAAATATTGAATTTTTTAATTTATAATTTCTCTGAGACATAGAAATTAAATTTAAAGAGAAATAATTATAAATATGGATTATATGGCAAGTAATTTAAAGGCACAAAAACAATTAATTTCTTCTAAAAATATCTTAATTATTCAAGACATTGACGGAGTTTGTATTCCTTTAGTTAAAGATCCAATGACTAGAAAATTAGAATCAAAATATATCTATGCTGTAAAAGAATTCGCAGAGGAATTCTTTGTATTAACTTGCGGAGAACATGAAGGTCCAAGAGGAGTTAACAGAATAATAGAACGGAGTTTAAGAAGCACTACTGAGCCTAAAAATAAAGAACTATATTTAAGAGGTTTAGCAGCCTGTGGAGTTGAGTATCAAGACAACAATGGTGAAATAAGTTTTGAAGGAGTATCAGAACAAGAACTAAATTTTTTATCTGAAGTACCTAGTCTAATAAGACCAAAATTTAA
>QCPX01000026.1:0-8605 GCA_003209675.1 Prochlorococcus sp. AG-442-N07
TAGTCGACTTTAGTAAAAGTTTCCTTTATTTACAGTCATCCTTAAAAGACATTTTTATAGATTCTCTTATTTCAAAATTGAAATTTCTTACCAAAAATTTCAATGAAGTAAAAGGGAATACTAATATTTCTGATCAAGAACTTTTTAAAATAAAAAAAGATTTAGAGAAAGGATATATAAGATCTCACATGAACAAAACATTATCAAAAGCAGTATCTTATAGTGATATACCCAATTTTTTATTAAAAATAATTGATGATAACAAAAAGATTATAAATTCTTATTTAGGATCCGAAGTCTTGTATGAGAAAACTATAGTTTGGAGAAATTATCATATAGACATTGATTTCGAAGGTTATGATATTTTCTCAAACGTTTGGCATCAAGATTCGCACGATGGTAATAGATTATTGAAAATTTTTGTTCTAATTGAAAAAGTTAAGGAAAATGATGGTCCTTTTTACTGGTTAAGAGAAAAAGATACAAAAAAAAATTGGGATTTTTTATTTGAAAGATGGGGGTTTCATAGTTTCTCAGGTCCAAAATTTTTTAATTCTCAAAGAAAACTTACAGGTGAAAAAGGAGATTATCTTATAATTGATACTTCACGATGTATGCATAGAGATAGTAATCCTGAGGAGACTAGGGATATTGCACAAATAACACTTTATCCAAAATGGAGAACGAGAAATGACCGTAAAATATTAAGATTAAAATTTTAGAAATTTAAAAACTTTATGCACTAATTTAAATCTTTTATCCTATGAAATCTTTTTTATTCTCTAATCTCTTTCAGAGATATAAGATCCTTTTCATTAATAATCGTTAGGACCGAAACCATTAATTACTACTAGTTACCCAGCGATAAAAAACCTATTTGTATTTGATTCAATAATTTTTTGTAAATTAAAGTGCAGAATTTAATTATTAAAATTATTTTTTATTTACCTTCTAAATTTAGCTTTTACTAATGTGTTAACCTTATTTATAAATTAAAATTTATCTAAAGAAAATTAAAAATAAAAAATGTATTTTAAGCATTTAACATGTTGCCCTGTATGTAAGAGTAAACAAATTAGATTCTTTACTTCAGAATATCAAACAACTAAAAAGCTTTTTGAATTATTAAAAATAAATTATAAAAAGTCTAAGTGGTCACATTGTTCGAAATGTTCGCATGTTTTTCTAAATCCAGTATTTAATAATATTATCTCAAATAAGTTATATGGAAACGAAAGTCTTTACAGGATTTATTCTATAGGCGAAAGAAAAATTGATGAATATCTTTTAGAAATTGATTCCAATTTATATGATATGAAGCAACATAAATCACCAAGAAATGATTTAATGATTAGAGCTTTAAAAAAATATAAAAAACATTTTAAAAATAAACCTATTAAATTTTTAGATTTTGGAGCAGGATTTGGAGCTCAAGAAAATTTCGCAAAATCTCATAATCTTATTTATCAAGGGGTTGAGATAGATAAATGGTGTCTGCAACAAGCAGAGAGATTAGGTAGAAATGTGACATCTCCTGAGAATTTAAAATCTTCAGAAAAATATGAAATTGTACATTCCTGGCAAGTCTTTGAACATATAAGTGATCCTAATTATGGAATCCAAGAATCATTAAAATATCTAAAAAGTAACGGGTTGTATATTTTGAATGTACCAACTTTCCTTATCACACCTTTCAATAATTGGGACTGGGGTGGCATAAAAGCTCTAAATTGGGGGCATTATCATTCATATTCAATAAAAAGCCTATCTTATTTATGTACAAAATATTCTATTAAGATTATTGATTTTTACTATTCCAATGGCGATATCAATATAATTGGAATTTATAGTCCTAATGAAAAAGTAGATAATAAAATTTTCAGTAAGATTACTTATACCTTTTTATTTAACAAATTAAATTTATATATTCATATCATCACTGGAATATGTTTATCTTCAGTTAAATTTTTAGTCAGATTTATAAAAAAAATAACTAATTTGAGAAAATCAATAAATTAATTTTCATAGAATTTTATGAACAATCCAATTAAATATATCTTAACTAATAAAAAAATTATACTAATTAATCTCTTAGTATTATCGTTCTTTGCCTTGATTCCTCCAGTTAGTTTAATGGGTTATAGAAGTTTAAAACTTATTGATAAAAAGCTCAAATTGATTAAAAATCAAGCTTTAGACCAAAGAGCAAATTATCCTTTATATCCTGATAAAGAATTCTCTAATAAACTTTATATAATTACTCAAAAATTAGAAAATAAATATAGATCATTTTTAGGCTGGAGATACTTACCATTTAATTCAAAATTAATAAACATTAAAGGGATTTATAGAACAAGATTATCATCAGGCGAAAGCCTAAATGACTCTACATGGTTTTTTGGTGGCTCCACAATGTGGGGGGATGGGGTTTCTGATAATGGAACAATTCCTAGCCTTTACCATGAAAAGACTGGAGATAAAGTATTTAATTTTGGAGAAAATAGCTGGGTATCATTTCAGTCACTTAACCAACTTATTATTGCATTTGGGGATGGTTATAGACCGAAAAAAGTAATATTTTATGATGGAGTAAATGATGTTTTCAATAGTTGCAGAATAGAAAATAAAATTCTTCCAATTCATAGTAGAGAATTATTAATTTCTAATGCAATTGATAAATTAGATAATCCTAATTTGATATTAAAAGATTTTTTCTTGGAACCTTACATATTAATTAAAAATAAGTTTGGGCGAAAATCTTTACTAAAAAAATCATTTGATTGTCATAGCAATAAAGAAAAAGTTCAAAAAATTGCGAAACATCTGATCAATAATTGGTATTCAGCGTATAAACTTTCTAAAGCAAATAATGCAAAATTCTTTGCTATTCTACAACCTAATATTTTTACCTCTGGTAATGATATTGAAGATTTTTTTACTGAAACAGAAAAAAATAGAATCAATATTTTGCGAAAAGAATATGAAATAGTTTATAAAGAAATTTTGATGAATATAAAAAGAAAATGTCAGTTAGATAATGAATTTTGTGAATCTTTTATAAATGGAAGTAATTGGATTAGGCCGAATTCAAAAGTTTTTTTAGACTTTTGTCACCTAACCAAAGATGGGAATTCGATAATAGCAGATATGATTATTTCAAAAATAGAAAAATAAATAATTTTAATTAATTTTTCTACCTAAGTACCTAATTACTTCTGCATTAAATTCATCATCTGTCTCTTCTTTATAATTATCAAAAAGCTGATTATATATAACCTCAAAATTATTTATTTCATTAAAGTAATTCTTAGTAAAATAATAAGTATGAGGAGCATGAATTCTTCCATTACAACCTCCATTTACGGGGTTATTTCCATTAGGTACCTCCCAAAAAATATAACCTTTTGGCTTTAATAATTTTTCTATTTTTAAATAAAATTCTTCTAGATTATTCACGTGTTCAAGAGAATGAGATCCATAAATTAAGTCAAATTTATTATCTAGATTTATTTCTTGAATATCACTATATTGCTCCCAACGATTTTCATAGTTGATATTCATCTTTGAGGGTTCTACGTTAACAACTGAAAATTTTTCTTTCCAAAATAAATGTGAAATACCTCCATGTCCTGCCCCAAAGTTTAATATCTTTTGAGGTTTAGCAAATAAAGAAGGTACTTTTTCTTTTAAAATTGAAAAATGTTCTTTATCTCTATTAGTAAAACCCTCATTTTTGCCCTCTTTACTAATCCATTCCCAATAATTATTTTGATAATATTCATTCAGTTCATCTGTTGATGGCATTGGATGAAGTTGATAATAATTTTTTAATTTTTTGATAGATCTTTTATGATAAAAAATTTTCCCAGTTATCATTCTTAGCTTAAGTTATTTTGAAAGTAAACTTTTTGGAATTAATCCAATTAAATATAATTTAAGGATTAATTTCTTTAAGAGCAACATTTAAAATAAATAATGAAGTCTAGCCAAAAAGATTCCTAATTAAACTAAAAAAATTGTCTACAACTTTTTAGATAATTTGTTCTCAAGGTTAGTAATATTAATAATACCTAAAAAAACATATAATTTTTCTTTTAGTTAAGTGATTTTAAATATCTCGTTCTTTGACAAATATATGCACATTTCAATCAAAGCATTGTCTAAGCTTTAAAGCTTCTTATGGTATCTTTTCCCAAATCAGCCTGCACAAAGCCTGCAAGAATTACAGTTACTATATACCCTAAAAAGCTATTTGCAAGGTTTGCAGCTTACAGATTAGCTCGCAGAGAAACCAAAATAAACCACATTTATCAATTATTATCAGATACGGATTATTGTGGATGATTTACCAAAATATTTGGTACAAATAGCAAAAACCTTTATGGAGCCAAGCGGACTCGAACCGCTGACCCCCTGCATGCCATGTAGGTACTCAAGTAAGCTATAACTAGTGTTTGCAAATGTTTTAGCTAAGTTGGTCGCAGGGCTGGTCGCAGGGATAACAATATTATAATATCTGAAAAATACTTCCTTTTATTCATTAAGAAAATAATCATTAGCAAAATATAAATTTTCATCATCTTCTACAAAAGCTTTGAAATTACAAGTATCAATTTTTTTGAATTTCAAAGAATTCATAAATTTTATTAAAGCTTCTTTTGTCCTTGGATTTTGCTCCATACAAACTAGTATTGGGGCGTTATGCATTAGAAAAGATTTAGCGCCATTTAAAACATATAGCTCATGAGATTCAGTATCAATTTTAATTATTATTTTCTTATTCTTTTTTAAATGCAAATAATATTTATTTAAATTATCTAATGATGAAGCAAATACATTTAAAAAGTCATACTCTCTACAAATTTCATTATCTAAGATATGTGTTTTAACAACTTTATTAGTTTCTCCATATGGGACATTAGTTATTTCAAGTAATGAGCATTTTTCAGACAATGCGATATTTAAAGGAACAATATTTTTAATATTATTCATTTCAATATTTCTGCATAGATTAATATAACTTGAGATAACTGGCTCAAAACTATAAACCTTATCAACAAATCTGGAGATAATTAAAGATACTATTCCAATATTTGCTCCTATATCAATAAAAATACTATCCTTAGTAACTAATTTCTTTAAATTTACAATCGTAGGATCATTTTTGCTAAATTTTATAATTTGATAATTATATTCAAAATTAGAGAGAAAAGATAGATTACCTATTTTTTTAATTCCGTTACTTTCAAGACAAGCAAATGAAATATATCTAATATATGAGGTTGTTTTTAATATAAATAATTGAAACCTATTTTTAATTTTTTTTAAAAGAGTAGTTGCTCTCAAAATTTCTTCTATTTAGTTTTATTTTAACTTATTACAAAATTAAAAAGCTGTTTTACTAGATTATCAAATTTGGTCGCAGAGGTGGTCGCAGAGAATATATATTTATAAATATTTAGACATGAAATACACCATGTAAAATGGCATAAAATCATTCAAACTAATTGGTATAACTAGCGAAAATCCTGATGGAGCCAAGCGGACTCGAACCGCTGGCCCCCTGCATGCCATGCAGGTGCTCTACCAGCTGAGCTATGGCCCCAAATCTCGAAACGTCATTCATATCATTCAATCTAAAGATTTCTTTCGTAACGTCCGTAATTCCTATAGTACTTTATAGCGTTTAATTATCTTTTCTTTAACTTAAAAATTAATAAAAGGTTTAGCAAATTAAAAACTTTATTTGAATTGTAATAAGAACTACTTTTTCTTTTTTTTGTAATGAATCAGATATTAATTTGTAAAATTTGCAATGACTAATAAGATAAGTAAGAAAGTATTTAGCTCCATATTTTGAAAAAGTTTTATAAATTTTTAGCAATAATACTTTCTCTTTTCAATAGGAATGTTTATTTAAGAATTTTAAAAATACTAGAAAAAAGGTCGGCTTAAATTTGAAAAAAAAATCTGTTAATACTCGAGCTCACCTGGACATAGAAATATACATTTTTTTAACTATCTTTTCAATATTCTTTTCTTGAAATAATTTATTTAAAGTTAGATTAAATAATATTATTTTTTTGCCATCTCCAAGTATCCTCACACATTTTTTTTATATCAAAATTAGCTTTCCAATCCAATAATTTTTCTGCCTTAGATGGATCTGCATAGAATTCAGCTAAATCTCCAATGCGTCTTTCAACTACCTTAAAAGGTATTTTTTTCCCTGATACTTTTTCAAATGCATTAATCATTTCAAAAACACTATAAGACCTTCCTGTTCCAAGGTTTACAGTAAATAAAATGTTTTTATTTTTTTGAATATAATCTAATGCTCTTACATGTGCGGATGATAAATCTTCAATATGAATATAGTCTCTTCTTCCAGTGCCATCAACGGTTGGATAGTCATCCCCAAAAATAAAAAGTTTTTCTCTTAAACCTGCCGCTACTTGTGCGACATATGGTAACAAATTATTTGGCTTTTCTTTTGGATTTTCTCCTATAAAGCCTGAGGAATGTGCACCTACAGGATTGAAGTATCTAAGTAATCCTATACTCCAATTATCATCTGAGTTTTTTATATCTCTGAGAATATTTTCAATTATAAGTTTAGTTTTTCCATAAACATTTATAGGTTTAGTTGGAGTTTTTTCATCATATCGATTATTAGAATGTTGACCATATACTGTTGCTGAAGATGAAAACACAATAGTCTTTACTTCAGCTAATGCCATTTCCTTGAGTAGTACAATACTTCCTAAAACATTATTTTCATAATATTTAATAGGGAAATTTTCAGACTCACCTACTGCCTTAAGTCCTGCAAAATGCATAACTGAGTTTATAGATTTATTTTTAAAAATTTCTTTTAATATATTTTTATCTCTTATATCTCCTTTTATAAATTCAAACTTTTTTTTGGTTATTGAAGTTACTCTATCTAAAGTTTCTAATTTGCTATTAGAAAGATTATCCAAAACCAATACATCATATCCTTCCTCAAGAAGTTTAACTAATGTATGAGATCCAATATAACCCGCTCCTCCAGTTACTAATATCTTAGATTCCAATTCCAAAAAATTTATTGACTATATTAAATAGTATCAATAAAACATATAAAAAATTGTTTTTCAATAAATGCTTTTAATTAAATTATTAAAACAATGAAAAATTGATCGCCTTAGCTAAATCTTTGAAAAATCCTTTAAAATTTCTTTTGCAATTTTTTTTCCAAGGTAAAAAGATCTATTTTGTCCTCTATCATTTGGAAAAATATTATGCATATTTGCAAAATAACAATTATTAGCGCTTTCTGGATTAGGGTGAAGATTCTTTCCAGGAGATAAGATAGGCTGAGCATATTCAGCAAAAGATAACTTAAAATCAATAATATTTTCTTCTTTAATCTCCTCTAAATCAGTTAATTTATTTAATTCTAAAGCAGCTTTAATCATCTTTTTTTTCCATTCTTGAGTTGAAAATTTTTTAAATTGTTTTGTGGAACAATAAGTAGCCAAATATAAAGGCCATGTAGGCTTACCTTTCTTATTCCAATTATCATCTAATTCTGCATAAGATATTACCGCTAAAAATTCTTTATAGTTTGATTTATTAGTTTTATCTATATCTGCTATGCCGGTCCAATAAGCACTTATGGGTCTTTTGTTGAACTCGATTATCCCACATAGAGCTCCCAAATACTCAATTTGTTCTGATTTATAAGAAAGTTTTTTGAGAAGCTTTTTATTTAAGGAAGGAGGTGTAGTCAAAACTACTCTGTCATACACTTTATCCTTAATCAAAAGTTGTTTTTTGTCCTTCAAAAATCCAATTTCTTTTACAAAACAATTTTTATAAATATTTCCATTTGCAGAAATAATTTTTTTTTCTAAAAAATCATATATTGTTTCGAAACCTTCAGATAAATATCCCAACTCTATAGTTCTATCTTGAATCCTCGTCCTTAACCAGGAATAAGGTATTAAATTTGAAAACTTACCAAATTTATAATTTAATAATGGATTCCATATCTTTAAAGCTGCTTCTTTCCCAAATAATTTGTCGTTGATTTTATAAATCAACTTTTCATTTAGAATTCTAAAACTTGGTAAATATTTAATTACTGCACCTCCAAAAAGAAGTCTAAGCAATCCCCAATTTGATAAAAGTTTTGAGTTCCATAAAGTTAAAATACTGGAAATATCAAAAAATTTATTGTTCCAAATATGACCTGTAGAAGTTCTTTTAAACTGTATTTTAGAATTAAGATTATTCTCTTCTAAAAAACTCAATATATATTTATCACTTTTAAAAAGATGATGATAAAAACTGTCAATTTTCCCTTTACTAAGTTTGACTGCACCAGCTAAACCTCCCAGCTGATTTGATTTTTCGTAGATATCAACGTTGAATCCAAATTTTTGCAGCTCATATGCAGTAGATAATCCACTAGCTCCTGCACCTATAATAGCTATTTTAAATTTACTAACTTTAGTTGAAATTTTACCTTCTCTCATTACTTCCAAAAAATGTATTTCCTAAATACTGTAAGATCACAGCTGCTAAAATGGCTACAAATTTAATGTAACTGAGACTATTA
>QCPX01000027.1:0-8316 GCA_003209675.1 Prochlorococcus sp. AG-442-N07
AAAACGTAAGAAGTGTAATGATAAGAAAAACCAACTTGAAGTATTGCATAGCCAATAGATGATATTAAAAAAAGCAAGTAAGCGGAAAATCTAATAAAAGTTTTTAAACTTAAGTTTTTCAATAATTGTGATGGGGAAATATATTTTATTTTCGAAAATAATTTTTTATTATAAATTATGTAAAAGATAGTAATGGAGATAATTGCTAAAGGTATGCAATCAATAAATGTAAAAATACCATGTTTATAAAATAAAAGATTTTTAACCAATTCAGAGAAATTATTATTTCTACTTTGCATCAATGCTGCATTTTTCAATTGAGGTAAAGATAATAATAAAACAAATAAACCAAGTATTTCACCAATACAAAAATAAACCATCCTGACAAAATTAAATTTTTTAAAAAAAATAATTATCATCAAAATTGAAAAAGTATACAAAAGTGAGATTCCCTTAATACCAATAATTAATGGAAGCAGGAGGCTTCCAGAAATCAAATAAATGTTGTTTTCTCTAAGGAAAAAGCTCAAACTTAATACTGATAAAATTAATGCTATATGATCAACCTGCATAAATGCTTCACTGCCATAAGTTATTAAAGATGTAAATGTAAATAAAAACACAATTGAAAAATATTTTGTTTTTATTGAAGTAGTATTTAAGACTGATTTTGCAAAGCTAATTGAAGTCAATATAATTAGAGTACATAGGATAAATTGATTAAAAAAAATAAACTTAAAAGGCTCATCTATGTATATATGAAATAAATTTGAAAATTTTGTAAATAAAAAATATACACCCCTAGACAAAAATGGTTTAAGTTCAAAAGTATTTAAGATATTTAAGGGAAAATTTTCTTGACTTAAATTAATAAAATTAGCAGTAGCAAAAAATATCTTTTGATCCTCCTCAAAAGGATTAAATGATCTATAAATAGAAAATATAATGGCAAAAAATATGCTGACAAAATTCTTATTAATGTATATCCAATTCTTCCAAGTTTTTATTTTTGATAAAAGCATAGCCAAATTAGTAAAAATATTTAATAAATTAAATTATTTATATAAATCACCATGCAGTCCTACCACCATCGATTGAAATAATTGCACCATTCATGTAAGAAGAAGCACTACTCAAAAGAAACACAATAATACCTTGATATTCATTTTTTTCTGCCATCCTATTCATAGGAATTAATTTTTTAATTTTGCTCAAAAATGCTTCAGGCTGGCCATTATTTATTCCTCCAGGACAAATACAATTACATCTTACTTTCAATGGCCAATATGTGGAGGTATATCTTGTTAATCCAATTAATCCTGATTTAACTACTGAATATGTAACAGGTTTGACTGATTGTTCTGAATCAAGAAATCCTTCTTTTTTGTATAGTTCTTGATTAGGAGCAATTAATCCTAAGTCAGATGAAATATTTATAATAACTCCTGCTCCTTCCTCATACATAATTTTTCCAATTAACTTAGTGCACAAAAAAGCACCTGTAAGTCCCACTTCTATATCTTTCTTCCACTCATTTAAAGAGAAATTCTCCAATCTATTTGATTTTGCAAGTCCTTTTGAAGAAACAGAGGGATTTCTTGCGGCATTATTTATTAGACCTTTTATCATTAAATTTTTATCTTTTAAAAATAATAAAGATTCATTGATAGAATTTTCATTTGTGATGTCAGTTTTTATGAATATTGGTTTAATCGAAGTATTTTTTTCCACTTTCCTAGCAAATTCATCAAAATCATTACGCTCGATATCAAAAATTACTGGTATACCGCCAAATGCAGCAATTGCCTCACAATGCATTTTACCTAATAAACCAATGCCCCCAGTGACGATATAAAAACCTTTATCTAAATCAAAAATATTTTTTTTATTCATAAAGAAGTTGTTTGTCCTCCATCAATTTTTACACAAGCACCATTAAAAAAAGAGGAAACTTTTGAAGAAGATAAGAAAACTGCGAAATATGCAATATCTAGAGTTTCTCCAAAACGTTGCATTGGAACTTTTTCACTTAGCATTTTTGTAATGTCAATTTCGCCAGAACGTTGTATTTTATCCCAGGTACCCCCTTTAAAAAAAATATTTCCAGGGGAAATACAATTAACTCTAAAAAGTGGTGCTAATTTCCAGGATAATTCTTTAGTTAATTTTTCTAATGCAGATTTTGCCACGGAATATTCAGTAGGTGCATTTAGAAATATTTGAGCAGCAATGGAAGAACAAAACGTAATAAATAATTCAGAATTATTTTCTTCATTAGTAGATTTCTGAACTACTTTTACAAACCTTTCTGAAATATTCCTTGGAATAAAATAATTAAGATTCCATATTCTTTTAGATTCAATTTTTTTTAAAAATATTTCTTTTTCAGATCTCCCATCTCCTACCATGATAATCAGACCATTCAATTTTTGTATATTATTAGCATTCGATATATCTTTCTCTAAAGTATCTTCATTGGAGTAATTAGTTTTTACCACAGATAACTTATCACTCTTTTTAAAGTTATGGTCTTTATAATTTTTAGATTGAGTAAAAACAGTAACTCTCGCTCCTTCTTCTATTAACAGATCAACAGTTTTACTCCCAATTCCGCCCAAACCTCCTGCAAGAATAATATGTTTATCATTTAAATCTAAATTCATAATTTTTTATATATGATTAAATAAAAAATAAATTACTTAAGAATCTATTTGAATTAATAAATTAGCTATTAAATCTAAATTTTATCTTATCTTACAATTTCCTACTTTATAAATTAAGGTAATAATCAAATTGTTTTTTAAAAATTTCAATTCCTTCCTTATCTCTATATGCTTGAAAAATAATTAACCCTGAATAATTGGAGTCTTCAATATATCTTTTAAGACTTTTCAAATCGGCATTACCATCACCCAATAAAACTGGCCCTCCTCTAAAGGCTCTATCTTTAATATGGATATTAGAAATCCTTCCCTTATAAAGATTCATTTCTCTTTCTAATTCATATCCAAGTGATGCACTATTTCCTGCATCGTAATTAATAGTAATATTTTCGTTATTAAAAAGATCTATAAATTTTATAAGTTTTATAGGTTCTAGATCTGATTCAATTGCTAATTTTATTTTATTTTCGGTACAAACCCTACTAAATTCATTTAAAAATTTAATAATTAGTTCCTTATGATCTTCGGTTTTTATTGAAGAATTATCAACGAATGGAATAACGATAGTGTTCCCACCCAAATAATTTAGATTGTTAATCAAATTTTCAAGTATATTACCATAAATATTCAACTCTTCTTTGTTAGCTAAGTGAATAGGAGCTTGCATAAAGAAGTCAGCACAGATACTTTTTACTTTTACTTTTTTCTTATCAACAAAATCTTTAAGATAATTTATATTTTGTATTAGTGGATTGTAAGAATAAAGATGATAATCAAAAATAAATTCTATTGAATCTAGATTTAAATTTTCAGCAAGATCAAATTCTTTTTCCCATTTTGAGATTGGATGAGCTTGATATTGTTCTTTAAATTTAGGAAGAAGTCTCCCTTGCATCACACCATATTTTCTCATTTGTTATGGATACTTTTTTTGTTTATGCTATTTCAAACATCAACCACATATAAAGCAATTTACTTTTTGTTATATTTTTAATAAAAATAGGTCAATAAATTCATTAGCTATTCTATACAGAAAGAATACCATAATTAATTTTTATTTGAACTTATAAGGAGTAGGTGCATTTATGTTATGAGTGGTTAAATCCCCCCAATTTTGTATCTGCTTAATTATATTTGTATCAGTGTTTGTTCCCCATTGAGTAATAAGGGACTTGAATATAGGGCCAACTTTTTTATCAGAAATTGGTAATCCATTTAAAGAGGTTACAGGAAGCATACAAAAAGGTGTTCCAGTCATAAATGCTTCGTCAGCATTATATACATCATATATCTCAATATTCTTCTCAATTACTTCATAACCTAATTGAGGACAAAGTTCTTCAATCACATAATTCCGTGAAATGCCCCTTAGGATGTTTCTTCCTTCTGGAGTGATAACTTTTTTATCTTTTACAATAAAAAAGTTATCGCCAGTACCTTCTGCTACAAAGCCATCAGGATCGAGTAATAATGCCCAATTGTTTTGACCTTCATATTGACTAACTTCAATATTAGCCATTAGGTAAAAAACCCTACTTCTATTCTTAATCTTTGGGTCCATTAAATGAGCAGGTATGGCTCTTTGAGAAGTTACAACAGCATTAATACCAGTATCAAAAAGCTTACTCATACTTGAAACTGTCCACTTTAGTGGGAAATCTGCAATTATTAAATTTGGACCTTTATGAAGACCACCAATACCTTGATAAATGCCTAATAACCCTCTCGAGACATCTATCATCAAACGATGCTCGTCATCTTCAGAAAAAAATTCTTTATTAACTTCTAAAGTTTTATAGCATGCATCTTCTATTTGATTAGCTGAGTAATTGAGAGGAATTCTAAAAATTTTGACGCCTACTAATAGTCTTTCAATATGTTCTTTCAATTTAAATTGCTTTTGATTAAATGATCTAGTCATCTCGAAAACCATATCTCCAAACATTAAAGCCGAATCATAAATAGAAATTTTAGCCTGACTTTCAGGGATAAATTTTCCATTAAAATAAACTAATCTACCACTTTCTTGCATATTATTTTTTTTGTTTCATAGTTATTATATTTAAAAATTTAGTATAAAAAGACTTTAATAATAATATTTTTTATCAAATTTAGATATAAAATTTATCAAGTTTATTTCAATAATACTTTTAAACTGAAATAAAAAATTACCTATAAATTCAAGTAGTAAGAGATATTTTGATTACTATATTTATTAAAAACTTTGAATTTGAAAAATAGTTTATGCTCTACGCCAAACTGCTAATAATTTACCTTGAACATTAACTTGCTCAGAATCTAACAAAATATCTTCATAATTTGGATTAGCTGCTTGTAGTCGAATTTCATTACCTTTTTTATAAAAATATTTCAAAGTTGTTCCCAAACCAGGTACCATTGCACTAACTATAGTTCCATTTGGTATTAAAAAATTATTCTCTAATTTTTCCATCAAAACTATATCTCTATCAGCAATACAAGCATCAATCATTGAATCTCCATTAACAGATAGCGCAAAAACATTTTTCCTTCTAAAAACCTCTGTTATATCAAGTTCTTCTGTGAAATCATTAAATGTCTCGACTAACCCCCCAGCAGCAACTGATCCTAATATTGGAA
Source organism: Prochlorococcus sp. AG-442-N07 (assembly GCA_003209675.1). Lineage (GTDB taxonomy): Bacteria > Cyanobacteriota > Cyanobacteriia > PCC-6307 > Cyanobiaceae > Prochlorococcus_A. The sequence continues at coordinate 5,283 of QCPX01000027.1, forward strand.
CGTTAAATTCGTTTTTTATTTGGTTAATTAATTGAAGTGTTCTCGCCTTTCCTCCTTGCCATGATATCCAGCCCTTCTCTTGAAGGTGTTTCAATCTACTCTGAATAGGTGCAGGTGATTTGAGATTCATAGCTTTCATCATCTGCCTAATACTTGGACTATGATGGAATTCTTTAATATATTCTTCTAACCAAAAATAGAGTTCTTTTTGGGCTTCAGTTAAATCTCCTTGCATATTAATAATTATCGCTAATACATTAGTACCATATTTAGGATGAATAACAAGTCTTTTTACATTATTGCTGCTAGCAAAGCTTGTTGAATATGCATTCTATTTTCAGCTTGCTTAAAAATTATTTCTTGATTTTTCTCTAAAATCTCATCAGAAATCTCTTTACCTCTATAGGCAGGCAAACAATGCATAATAATTGGATCATTTTTGCAAGTTGAAATCAAGTTTTGGTCAACACAAAAATTTTTAAATAATTCATCTTTTTTTTCTTTATCTTCTTCCTGTCCCATTGACGTCCATACATCTGTGTAAATTACATTTGCAGATTCTACTGCCTCAATCGGATTATTAGTAACTTTTAAAGTGTTATTCTCATTGATCATTTTTGCCTTAAACACAATTGCATCATCTGGTTCAAAATTTTTTGGAGAAGCTATTGAGATATTAACCCCTAATATTGATGCACATATTATTAAAGAATTTGCAACATTGTTACTATCTCCTACATAAGCTAGGTTTATATCAGAAAGTTTTCCAAAAATCTCCCAAATAGTAAAAAAATCAGAAAGAGCCTGGCATGGATGTTCTTCATCTGAAAGTGAATTTATAATTGGAATCTGAGACCACCTAACATATTCTTCTAAAATTTTTTGTTCAAAAGTTCTAATCGCAAGAACATCTATGTAGCGGCTAAGAACTCTTGCCGTATCTTTGATTGGCTCTCCTCTTCCAATTTGAGTATTCTTAGGATTTAAATCTATACAATTACCTCCAAGTTTGAAAATTGCAGCACTTAAACTGCACCTAGTTCTAGTGGATGATTTTTCAAAAATAAGCCCTAAAGTCTTTTTATATGATTGATTAAAGGTATTATTTTTAATTGAGGAAGCTAAATTAAAAATAAAATTAATTTCCTCTAAATTTAGATCTGAGCAAGAGAGATAATTCCTATTCTTTAAATCAACCGTCATAAAAATAAGTTATGCTGGCATTTTCGATTCTGAAAGCAATGATTTTAAATCATCACCTTCAATTACTTCTTCTTTAAGAATTTTCTGCGAAATTGATTCTAAGAGGGGAAGGTTATTTCTCAGTATTTTTAAAGCAGTTTCATGAGCATCATCTACTAAATCTCTAACTTCCTTGTCTATAGCTTGAGCAGTAGCATCACTTACAGATCTCCTTGGATTATTTCCATTACCCAAAAATTGTCCACCTCCTTGTTTGTCGTAAGCTAAGGGTCCAAGAATATCGCTCATCCCAAAAGTACCTACCATCTGTTCAGCGATATCTGTTGCTCTTTGAAGATCATTTGAAGCTCCAGTTGTTATTTTACCAAAAACGACTTCTTCAGCAGACCTCCCTCCAAGGAGAGTTGCTATTTGTCCTTTCAATTCCTCTTTTGAATTGAGAAATCTCTCTTCTGTAGGGAGCTGGAGTGTATATCCAAGTGCGCTCATGCCCCTAGGAACAATAGATATTTTTGCAACTTTTGATCCACCTGGCATTAGATGGCCAACAATAGCATGTCCAACTTCGTGGTAGGCAACAACTTTTTTCTCGTCATCTTGAAGAACCCTACTCTTTTTCTCCAATCCAGCAACTACTCTTTCTATAGCTTCACTTAAGTCTTGTTGCTCTACGCTTTTTCGCTTTGCTCTAGCTGCTAGCAATGCGGCTTCATTTACCATATTAGCCAAGTCTGCTCCTGCAAATCCACTTGTAGCTTGTGCAATGGAATCTAAATCAATAGATTCAGCTAATTTAACTTTTTTGGTATAAATTTCTAAAATTGTTTTTCTTCCTGACAAATCTGGTCTATCAACTAAAACTTGTCTATCAAATCTTCCAGGTCTTAATAGTGCTGCATCAAGAACTTCTGGCTGGTTGGTTGCTGCAAGAACTATTACTGGTTTATCAGCTGATGCGAATCCATCCATTTCTGTAAGGAGTTGATTAAGTGTTTGCTCTCTCTCATCATTACCTCCAACAACTCCCATTGAACCCGAACGGCTTTTACCAATAGCATCTAACTCATCAATAAAAATGATGCAAGGGGCTTTTTTCTTAGCTTGTTCGAATAAATCCCTAACTCTCGCAGCACCTGCACCAACAAAAAGCTCAACGAATTCTGAACCTGAGATGATGAAGAAAGGCACTTCTGCTTCTCCCGCAACAGCCTTTGAAAGAAGAGTTTTTCCTGTTCCAGGAGGTCCTACGAGAAGTACCCCCTTGGGTATTCTCGCTCCAATATCAGTATATCTTTCGGGTTTTTTTAAAAAATCAACTATTTCAGTTAATTCGTCTTTAGCTTCATCAACTCCTGCTACATCAGCAAAAGTTACTTTTGATTCATCATCTGGCACATAAACTTTAGCTTTACTTTTAGTAAAACTTAAAGCCCCTTGAGCTCCTCCTCCTCCCATACTTCTTCTAGCAAAGAATTGTAAAACAAGTATAAATATTAAGGGGGGAACGACCCAGCTCAATATAGTTGAGAAAAAATTAGGTTTCTTTGGAGGGGCCGCTGCAAATTCCACCCCTTTACTTTCTAACCTTTGAGGAAGATCCATATCAAAAATTGGGGTTGTTGCCAAGACTGAAGGCGCACCTTCTTCAGCTCCGTTCAACTCATATCTGATTTGTTCTTGTGTTATGTAAGCACGCTTAACTTCTCCATCATTAACCTGATCTATGAATAAAGAGTAGGGAACTCTTGGAATTTGCATATTTTGATTAGGGAAAAGGCTGCTAAATAAAAGTAATGCTCCAACTCCTATCAAAATGATATTTATAATTCCA
>QCPX01000028.1:0-6482 GCA_003209675.1 Prochlorococcus sp. AG-442-N07
AATTGTTTTGATTTTTGATGAGTAATATTTAGCAATTGGATTTTTGTTGCTTTGAAAAAATAAATATTCACTTTTATCAGTAGTTGGTGCAATGGGTATTATAAAATTTATATTTTGATTATCTTTAGCGATATGATCTGCAACTTCTAAGAAGAAAGGAATTCCAATAGAAAGCTTTGCTTTCTTAGAACCAGGCAATAATGCGATGTAGTGTTTTTCTTTATTTCTTAGTGATATTTGGCTATTAAGTTTGATATCTGCCATCAAATCGCCAATTACTTTACATTTATATTTATATCTTTTAGGTATTAACTCTTTTACTTTTATATTCATAGCAGCAATTTCATTTGTCCATTTAGGCCATCGTGAAACCCATTCAGCATATGTAATATTTGAATAACCTAATCTTTTAGCTAATAAAATGCTCCAAAATTGATCCCCACCAAGGAAAATAACTATCCCTTTTTTTGGCCAATCAGCAAAAGAATGTGGCTTTATTAATAATTTCCAAAAACTTTTGGATTTTGTAATTAATTCGAATTTATTCCATGAATTTGCGACTAAAAATTCTTTACCAGTGGCATTTGGGCAAGGAACAAGGACTAATCTAAGAGTGAAATCTTGTTTATCTTCATCAAGTAGTGATTTATTTATTTTGTTTAGCTCATCTACTACAGGATTTACCCATGTAGTTAATTCACCAGGACCATTGGAAATTATAACAACTGCAACTGATTCTTTTTTCATTGCAGTTAAGCCAGAATACGTTTAATGCGGACGGCGAGACTTGAACTCGCAAGGCCGAAGCCACACGCTCCTTAGACGTGCGCGTCTACCAATTCCGCCACGTCCGCAAGGTTTTTTTAGCAGCCGGGAGATGCTTGAACCTTAAAAATATCATACATTATTGGCTGAATTAAGGATGTAGTTCGAAAAGAGTTTCTTTGAATATGATGAATAATTTTTCTATTGCATAAAACAAATATTTATACATATATAACGTTTTAGGTTGTATTGTAAAAAATGTCCTCTGATCACTAAAAAATTTTGTTAAGTACTTTGGCAAATAATTTTTTATTTTAAGTCATTTCATTTCTTCAATTTTATTTTCATAATGGTTGAAAAAGTTTTAATTGCTAATCGTGGAGAAATAGCTTTACGTATTGTCAGAAGTTGTAGAGAACTAGGTATTGCAACCGTTGCAGTTTTTAGCACTGTAGATAAAAAAGCATTGCATGTTCAGCTTGCTGATGAGGCGGTTTGCGTAGGAGATTCATTAAGTAATAAGAGTTATTTAAATATTCCAAATATACTTGCTGCTGCTACATCGAGAGGAGTTGATGCTATTCATCCTGGTTATGGATTTCTTGCGGAAAATGATAAATTTGCTGAGATGTGTAATGATCATGGCATAGTTTTTATTGGCCCATCTCCTAAAGCTATTAGATCTATGGGAGATAAATCTACAGCTAAAGAAACTATGGAAGCAGTTGGAGTTCCAACAGTACCTGGTAGTAAAGGCTTGTTATCAAATGTTGATGAGGCTTATAAATTAGCAGACGAAATTGGCTATCCGGTAATTATTAAAGCCACTGCTGGAGGAGGTGGAAGAGGTATGCGGTTGGTTGAAAACTCTGATAATCTAGAAAAAATGTTTAAAGCAGCTCAAGGCGAAGCAGAAGCAGCTTTTGGTAATGATGGTTTATATATGGAGAAATTTATAAAGAAGCCAAGACATGTAGAAATTCAAATTTTGGCCGACAGGTCGGGTAATGTTGTTCATTTAGGAGAGCGAGATTGTTCAGTTCAAAGAAGACATCAGAAGTTACTAGAGGAGTCTCCTAGTCCTGCAATTAATACTGAGCTAAGAAAAAAAATGGGGAACGCAGCAATTGCTGCTGCAAAAAGTATCGGCTACGAAGGGGCGGGGACAGTTGAATTTTTAGTTGATGATGATAATTTTTATTTTATGGAGATGAATACTAGGATTCAAGTTGAACATCCTGTTACTGAAATGGTTACAGGAGTTGATTTAATAGCTGAGCAAATTAAAATCGCAAGCGGAGCAAACTTGGAATTTAATCAGGATGATATCCATTTAAACGGACATGCCATTGAATGTAGGATCAATGCTGAAGATCCTTCTCACAATTTCCGACCATCGCCCGGAAAAATAACTGGGTGGCTCCCTCCTGGTGGCCCTGGTGTAAGGGTGGATAGTCATGTCTATACAGGCTATGAAATCCCTCCTTTCTATGACTCATTAATTGGTAAATTAATAGTCTGGGGAAAGGATCGTAATACTGCAATTAAACGTATGAATAGGGCTTTAAATGAATGTGCAGTAACTGGTATTCCTACAACAATTAACTTTCATCTAACCTTACTGAATAAATCTAAATTTAAGCAGGGTAAGATACATACTAAATATGTAGAAGAAGAATTATTGCCAAATTACTGAGAAATAATTAAAAGATTTCTATGAAATATGTGTATGGAATGCAAGTTTTATAAGCCCTTGCTGACCGACTAATATTTCTCTTAAAAAGCTTATAATTCCGATCCAAATTACGGGTCCAACATCAACGCCTCCAATAGGAGGAATTAGTTTTCTTGTTAAATTTAGAATAGAGCTTGATGGTATTGAAACTAATAACCATAAACCTTTACTTAAATCAATTTTTGGGTACCAAGTAAGTATTAATCTTATTAGGAAAACTATAGTTAGATATGAAAGAGAAATTCCTAAACTAATGTCTAAAATTTGAAGAGAGTTTAAAAGCAAGGAAATCACAATTATTTAATTCATCTTAATAAATAACCCATTGAAACGTATTTAATTCGTATTATAAATTGAGAATTTAATATTTTAAAAGTGTTTCAAATCTCAAATTTATTACTAGCCGCGGATTTTTCTGCTGAAGTTGCAAATAATTCTGCAGTGGGAATGATAGGTAGTTTTATTGCTGCTGCCTTACTTATCGTTATTCCAGCTACTGCATTTTTGATTTTTGTTAGTCAGAAAGATTCACTCGATCGTACTTCTACTGGAAGACGCTAGTTTTTGTAAAAGTTTTAAGTACACTATATATATAGGGGATATAAGTAACCCTTTAAAAAATAAATTTTTGGAGAAAGAATGTGGTCAATGCTAGTCTCAATTGGGCCAGTATTGTTGGTATAGTTCTCGCAGTATGTGGAGGAGGCCTTTATTTTTTGAGGTCCTTTAAGCCTGCCCTGGCACGAGATTATGATGTTTTCTTTGCAGCAATTGGACTTTTGTGCGGAGGAATATTATTTTTTCAAGGCTGGAGGTTAGATCCTATCCTTCAGTTTGGTCAGTTTTTATTAGCAGGAACTACAGTGTTTTTCGCATATGAAAGTGTGCGATTGAGGGGAGTTGCTACTGATCAAGCTAGAAGGTCATCTTATTTTGATGATGATCCTATTTCTGATGTTCCAAGAAATTCTAGAGGTCGATTTAATGACGATTATGATAGGTTTGAAGAATCGGAAAGACCATCTAGAAGATTTAAACCTCAAGATGATGAATTTGAAGAAGACTATACGGAGGGGAGACCTCGTAGGAGGAATGTTTCAAGAGCCATACCCTCTGCTGCAGCAAGTAGAAGTAGGCCATCTTCAAGCGAAATAAGTCAGTTTGAAAATGACGAGCCTATAAGAAGGAGAAGACAGACTTCTGAAGATAGAAATAGGAAACAACCTGAAACAAATAACTTTGGCGAAAGAAGAAATTTATCTCGCGATGAAGTTAAAACAGGGTCAAGACCCAGAATGAATCGTAGAGTTTCTAGACAAGATGATATCTCTCCTCCTGCTGATTCTTCTCCATTAAGAAAGAAACCTACTAGATCCCCTATTAGGCAGCAAACTTCAACAGTTCAAGTAGAAGATGCTTCATTTAAAGATGCTAATCAAGCTAAAAAACCACGTGAGACTCGTAGAGTAAGCTCTTCAGCTAGATCAAGTTCAAAAAATCAAAATAGTAGATATAACGTTGGAACAAACAAGAAAAAACCTAGAGATAATAGTTCTAGATTTGATGATTAATTATAGGATTCCTGCCCATTTTAAAAACGATTGATTACTAAATAGTTCAATTAATATTATTGAAAGAAATCCAATCATTGCAAATCTTCCATTAGTTTTTTCAGAATAACTACTCCATCCAAATTTATATTCATCTTCAATTTCTATCGATTTTTCATATTTTTTTTTATCTCCAATTTGTTCATTGATATAATTTGGATCTTTCTCTTGTTCTATAAAACTCTCATTATCTAGATTAGTGACTTCTGAGTTAGTTTGTTCTTCTTTCGAATTCATTTTTTTTGTTAATCCTTAAAATTATACTTATCAGACGTCAATAATTTCCAGTCTCCCTGTCCATTTAATTCTAAAATATTCTCGTGAAAATCTTTCAAGCTAGGTCTATGTCCAACACTAATAAGAGAAAGTTCTCTTTCCTTAAGTAAACTATATAGTTTTTTTTCAGTGTTAATATCTAAAGCACTTGTTGCTTCATCAAGTACTGCAAATCTTGGAGAATTTAGTAAGAGTCTTGCAAAAGCCAATCTTTGTTGTTCGCCTAAGGAAAGAATTCGTGGCCAATCTTGTTTGATATCAAGATTAGGATACCGATCCACTAAAGTTTTTAAATTTACTTCATGAAGTACAGAAGTAAGATGTTCATCACTAAATTTCTTTACTTCTGTGGGATAACATAATTGTTCCCTTAAAGAACCAAGTAGCATATATGGTTTTTGAGGTATGAATAATAATTCCCCAATTTTTGGTTTTTTAATTACTCCATGATCGGGTTCCCATAAACCACTAATCATTCTTAGTAAAGATGTTTTTCCGCACCCAGATGGTCCTACTACCAAAAGTGATTGATTATTGTCGATGCTCAAATTTAAATTTTTAATTATTGTTTTATTTGATCCTGGGGGGCAAAGGTCAGCATTATTAATAAGAATTGAGGGGTAATCTGAAATAACGTTTTGATTACTTGTTGGGTTGGTTTGACTAATGGATTCAACTTTTGATTGGAATCCTTCTAATCTGCCAATACCAGCAGTAAATTTTGCAAGTTCTTCGATTTGATTAACAATGAAAAATAACGAACCTTCAACCATTCCAAATGCAAAGCTTGCTTGAATAAAGCGTCCATAATCAATATCACCTTTAAAGTAAGGGATTGCCATTATTAAATATGGAAAGAAATTTCCAGCATAATTAATGGATCTTCTCATGACGTCTATTATTACTCTCCATATAATTAGTAAATTAAAGTTTCTCACCACTTCTCCTAAGCGTCTTTCAGTTTCACTTCGCTCAGGATTCTCCCCAGAGTAAAAGGCTATTGATTCAGCATTATCTCGAATATGTACTAAGCCATATCGAAAATCTGCTTCATATCTGAGTTGATCAAAGTCAATCTTTACAAGATTTTTTCCAGCAATTAAGAGGATAGAAGTTGCAAATGCGGCGTAACCAAATAAAGAAAAAGTAAGTGTTGTGCTAATACTCCATAAAATAAGAATATTAAGTGAAAATGTTAGTAGGGCATCAAAAATACCTAATGTGAAAGAGAGACTTTGCCCGGTAAAAGCTCGGGTATCATCTGTGATTCTTTGATCGGGATTATCTACATCGGTTTGTTCTTCATCATTGGGATTTAACTGGTAATAAGCTTTATTAGTCATGTAATCTTTGACTAGACTTTTTGAAAGCCATTCTCTCCAAATTATTCCTAACTTATATGTAAAAAATATTTGGGAAACCCTTATTGGTAGAGCCACAGCGAAACAACAAGCGTAAATCCCCAATATCCGATAAAATCCATCTTCTTGTTTTTCTACTAAAGCATTTGTTAAATCTCTTGCAATGAATCCAATACCTGCGTTTATTCCGTTTACAGCTAAAAGCATTAATACAATTATCGCAAGGAATAACCAATGTAACCATCTACGATTTTTTAATTGACGTCTTAAGCTAAAAAAGCTTCCTGATCCAATTAAAAATAATGCAGAGAAAAGTAATCCCCAACTTCCAGCCCAAATTGAATTGACAGTACTTACTACACCTCCGAAATACTTTTCAAGAAAAATTGGTTGAAAGCTTTCAAAAAAACTTATTATTCCTGTAAGACCAACAAGTACTACTCCACCAACACAAAATAAAAGAGAAATCAAAAGCCATATGAATTGGAATCCATTACATTGATCTATAGGAAGAAAAAACGGCTGAGATAGCTTCCTTAATTTTTGTAATTGGTACAGTATTTTCGATTTATTATTAACTTCGCTATTCATTGCTTGACTAGTGTTATGAAATAAATTATAACTTTTAGCAGTCTATTGACCAAAGCCAATAAATGAAAGTGCCCAGTCAGGTAAATTCAAGTAACTTAAGATTGTTGCATCAAATTCATGAATTTTTGGAAAAGATTTATCTAA
>QCPX01000029.1:0-4997 GCA_003209675.1 Prochlorococcus sp. AG-442-N07
TAAAGAAAATTTAAATCATAATAGAAAAATTTAATAATTATTTTTATGAGGTCTAAGAACAATCAAAATCCAATAATTAGACTTTATTTAAATCTGATTGAAGAAAGAAGGTTACTATTTTTTGCTTTTCTTAGTTCCATAATTAATAAAATATTAGATTTAGCTCCCCCCGTAATAATTGGTCTTGCGGTGGATATTGTTGTTAAGGAACAGAATTCATGGATTGCTGGTTTTGGAATAAAAGAAGTTCCTGCACAATTGATTTTTCTTGCATTTGCTTCTGGAATAGTTTGGTCTGGTGAATCCTCTTTTGAATATTTATATTCGATTTTATGGAGAAATTTGGCTCAGCTATCTCAACATAAATTAAGAATAAAAGCTTATCAGCATATCCAGGAATTAGATATGGATTTTTTTGAAAATGATAATACTGGAAGGCTATTATCTATCTTGAATGATGATATAAATCAACTCGAGAGATTTCTAGACCAAGGGGCTAATCAGATTATTCAGTTATTTATAACTGTCTTAATAATTGGGGGCACTATGATTTACGTAGCTCCAAAAATCGCTTTATTTGCTTTCTTTCCTATTCCAATTATATTTTTAGGATCAATTAAATTTCAAAGGAATCTTGCTCCAAAATATAGAGATGTTAGAAATAAAGCTGGACTATTGGCATCAAGACTTAATAATAATTTAAGTGGAATTCTAACTATAAAAAGTTTTACTAAAGAAAAATGGGAACTTAATAGATTAAATAAAGAAAGTCTCGATTATCAAAGAAGTAACAAGGCTGCAATAAAATTATCCTCTGCTTTTATCCCTCTTATAAGATTTGCAATCTTATTTGCTTTTATAGCGATTCTATTAATTGGTGGTTTCCAAACTTGGAATAAGACACTTGATGTAGGAACTTATAGTTTTTTAGTGTTTATTACACAAAGACTATTATGGCCTTTAACTACTTTGGGGCATGTTTTAGATGATTTTCAGAGATCTATGGCTTCAATAGATAGAGTAATTGATCTCATAGATACGCCTATAAAAATAAAAGATGGAAAAATAAAAATTGAACCTAAAAATATCAAGGGAGAAATTATTTTTAAAAATATAAATTTTAATTATCCTGGACGAGATTTAACTTTAAAAAACATAAATTTCAAAATCGAAAATAACTCAACATTAGGAATTGTTGGTTTAACAGGTTCTGGGAAAAGTACAATAATAAAATTACTCCTTAGGATTTATGATAGTAATAATGGGTTAATAACCTTGGATGGCATTTCTATTAAAGAAATAAATTTGAGGGATTTAAGAAAATGTATTTCTTTAGTAAGTCAAGAAACCTATTTATTTCATGGAAGTGTACAAGAAAATATTGCTTATGGCTCAATCAATCCAAGTTTTAAAGATATCATAAAAGCTTCAAAGATTGCGGAAGCTCATAAATTTATTGAACAATTACCAAATGGTTATAAAACTATAGTGGGGGAAAGAGGCCAAAGACTCTCAGGCGGACAACGTCAAAGAATCGCCTTAGCCAGAGCTGTTTTAAAGGATGCACCAATATTAATATTAGATGAAGCTACAGCCTCAGTTGATAACGAAACAGAGGCTTTAATACAAAAATCATTATCTAAAATCACAAAAGAAAGAACGACTATAGTAATAGCTCACAGATTAAGCACTATAAAAAATGCTGACAATATTATTGTTATTGATAAGGGTAAAATCGTTGAAAGTGGAAAACATGAAAACCTTTTAGATCAGAACAAAACCTATTCCGATTTATGGAATGTTCAAGTAGGTATTTAGTGTTAAATTTATAAACTATATTAGAAAGTTAAATGATTCGATTACATTACTAAACATTCCATCAACTTTATTCCATCTTTCTTCATTTGTTCCGACAGCAAAAGTATAAAGTGTTCCTCTATCTATTACTACAGTTGCAAGTTCATGTCTGGCTTGTTCATTTAAATTTAATTGATACTCTAAATCATAAAAAATATGACTTGATGCTTCCCTCTGTTTAGCATTTATGAGTTTTACCTCTCTACCTGAACCTTCGGGAGCAATGACTTTATCAATTAATGTTTTACCTACTTCACTTGGGCTTCCTAACTGCTCTAATTGAACCTCTTTATTTACATCAGAAATAACTAAACTTAAGGTCTCATTGCTATTTATTAGATCATGATAAATAATTTCAGGACCTCCATCGACTTTTACCCTAGTCCATCCTGTTGGATACAAAAAGGCATATCTTCCATCTGGACTTTGATAAGCTTCTAATCCCGCATTTAGTCCTCCACTACAAGCACTCAGTATTAAACACAAAAAAATCAAAAATAAATATTTGAAAGGGTTAAATTTAATATTTTTCATTTTGTTTGAAATTACTAACTAAAAACATAATAAGACATTAAAAGCAAACAATTATGGCAATTCAGAATTTTGCGACTAAATTATCTCTAGAAATAGTTTAATTTTGATTACTTATACCAAACCGCTTTCAAAATTAATTGGTCATTTTGAGAAATTCCCAGGGATTGGTCCAAGAACAGCGCAACGATTAGCCCTGTTTATTTTAAAGCAACCTGAAAGTACAATAAGAGATTTTTCAAAGGCACTGTTAGAAGCACATAGTAATGTTGGTCGTTGCAAAAAATGTTTCAATTTGACTTCAGAAGATGAATGTGAGATTTGTAAAAATACTGAAAGAAATCAAAAACTAATTTGTGTAGTAGCAGAAACTAAAGATTTACTTGCTTTGGAGCGCGCCAGAGAATTTAAAGGTGTTTACCATGTTATTGGAGGTTTAATATCTCCAATCGATTCTGTGAGCCCCGAACTCTTGGAAATTAGAAGCTTGGTAGAAAGAGTTAGTAAGTCTGAAATCGATGAGATAATTTTAGCATTGACCCCCAGTGTTGAAGGAGATACTACAAGTCTTTATATTGGAAAATTGTTAGCCCCTTTTACTAAAGTTACGAGGATTGCATATGGTCTTCCAATGGGTAGTGAACTTGAATATGTGGATGAAGTTACACTTGCAAGGGCCTTAGAAGGAAGAACAAAACTAAATTAGAAAATGAGAGATAATAATCTAGTCAAGAAAGAACAAATCTTAAGACTTCCCTCTTGGATTAAATTTCCTATTAGTAAAGCTTCAGAATTCGAAAAAATACAAACACTCATCAAAAAATCAAATATTCATACTATTTGTGAAGAAGCAAGATGTCCAAATAGAGCAGAATGTTACGCCTCAGGAACAGCCACTTTCTTACTGGGTGGATCGATATGTTCTCGTTCATGTGCTTTTTGTCAGGTAAACAAAGGTAGACCAAGTTCTATCAATGTTGATGAATGTACTCAAGTCGCTGAAGCAGTAAAAGTACTAAATTTGAAATATGTTGTTTTGACATCTGTAGCTAGAGACGATCTCGCTGATCATGGTGCAAATTTATTTACATCTACAATTGATGAGATTAGAAAAATTGATTCAAAAATTAAAATAGAGGTTTTAACTCCTGATTTATGGGGTGGGGGCAAAAATTTTGATGAAACTAATAAACTTCAGACTCAGAGATTGAAGATGATTTTAGAAAAAGATCCAATATGCTTTAATCATAATCTTGAAACTGTTGAAAGACTGCAAAAAGAAGTTAGGAGGGGTGCAAATTACAAAAAATCCCTTAGTTTACTTGAAAAGTCAAAAGATATTGCTCCTCATATTCAAACTAAATCGGGAATTATGTTAGGTCTTGGGGAAACATTGGATGAAATAAAAAATACAATTTGTGATCTTAAAAAAATAGATTGTGATCAAATTACAATTGGCCAATATCTAAGGCCCTCATTCAATCATTTGGCAGTTAAGAAATATTGGGATCCATCAGATTTTGAATATTTATATCGCTTCTCTAAGGATTTAGGATTCAAAAAAGTATCTTCTGGCCCTTTAGTTAGAAGTAGTTATCATGCGGGTTAACTTTCTTCAATTAAAGAGAGTTTCTTTTCAAGTTTTTTTAAAATGGAAATACATTCCCCGTTCATGAGTGTACCGGCACCTCCCCAAACCAATCTTAATAAAAGATCTTCTGGACTAGAACCAACTTCTTTTACAACTTTGAATCCTATTAACTTGAAATATCTCACAAGTTTTTTACTATATCCTTCACTATCAAAAATAGCCAAAAGTCTTACTTTGTTGCTTGATTTTTTTTCAATTGCCCAAGCCATAGTTGTTGCCCATATTAATTCCGAAACATAAGCAGGAGATTTACTAAGGATTCTTAAAGTATCAAGTTGCATACCTTGTTTATTTAAATAAGTCCAACCTTTCATTTCGGCCCAAATCTTAATTATGTTATCTTTCTGTTCTGCTATAACGATTCTAAAGAAACATAATCCGAGAGCTTCTCTAACTTGAATTTTAATTAGTAATCCAATGGTACCTGCTAATTTTTCTAATTCTTCAACTTTCATGCTTTTGAAAATTAGTCCCTATAGATTTTATGATTTTCCACTTTTAATCTATCGATTTGTTTTTGTCTTTCTTCAAACCTTTTCCTATCATCATCACTGAATTGGTCTATGCAGAAATGACATTGGATACCTTTTCTATATTCTTTTCTTTCTTGATCTTGAATTGAAACTGGCATTCCACATGCATGACAAATCGAGTAGGAGCCTTTTTCTAAGTCTTGATCTAAAGCAACTCTTTTATCAAAAACATAACATTCACCTTCAAATAAGGTTTTTTCTTTTGGTATATCATTAAGGTATTGAAGGATGCCCCCTTGTAGGTGATAAACATTTTTATAACCTTTCTTTTTCAGAAAACTAGTAGCTTTTTCACATCTTATTCCTCCGGTACAAAACATTGCTATATTTGTAGAATCTTTATTTTCTAAATGGGTATCTAAATGATCATCTACCCACTTGGGGAATTCGCTAAAATTTCTAGTATTTGGGTTTATAGAGTTCTT
>QCPX01000030.1:0-2754 GCA_003209675.1 Prochlorococcus sp. AG-442-N07
TTAAATTTAGTAAAGTTTCTGAGATTAAACTAAAGCCTTTGAGGAAAGTTGAATACGATTCAAATTTCTCAGAATTTAATAAATTAATAAAAAATGAGAAGGATGCATCGGATAAATATTTTTTTGTTACGAATAATGGTAGATGGACTGGTTTTGTTGATGCGAATATTTTAAAAACTGTTTCCTTAAAAAAATGGGAACGGAACTTTGTTGGAGATTTTATGAAACCAATCGATAGTTTCGAAAGTGTATCTTATAACGATAAATTATGGAGAACTATAGAAAGAATTGAAGAGACAAATGAAGGTTTTTTATTGGTTCTCAATGCTGCAGATATCCCTTTGGGGATAATTGATAGATCAAAAATTGGAAACTTTGTATTGAATAAATTAGGTTTTAATTTGCCTTCAGATATCGTTAACAAATTAAACTTTAAAAATCATTATCCCTTAGGAATTGAATTGCCTAGAATAATTAATTCAATGAAGCAGAAAGGAGATCTTTAATAATTCTTGTAATTAAAATTTTCTATTTTTTATTATCTATGGCAATATTTTTGAAATTCATATTTGACTTATTTTTCAGGAATGAATTTCTCAAATGTTGAACTATTTCATCATTTGTTAGTTTTAAATTTACTTTTGGTGGAGCTTCTTCTTTGAATACTTTGAACCATAAATCTCTAGAAGGATTTGTTTGAATTTCTCCATGTTGAAGGAATGCACCTTTTTTACGAAATTGAGCACTACCTATTCTCTTAAACCCATCCTGATCAACTAAATCGGAAATTAATGAAGTCCCAAAACAATTTGTTTTAATGCTTGATTTTCGTAAGTTACCATATTGTAAGTTTAGACCTAATTCTCTAAAACTTTTAATTAACCAATTATTAACCATTTCATAACTTAAGACTTTATAGTAAGTTTTTTTAAATGTTAATGCATATGTTATGCCTCCTGAATGCAGAACAGCACCACCTCCAGAGGGACGTCTAACAATCTTAATTTCCCCATTTGATAATAAGTTTTTCCAATGAAGAGGAATTTCCTTTTGGTGATAGCCAATTGAAAGCCAATCACCAGTCCAATAGTAGAACCTCAATGTGAGAATTATTTCAGGATTCGAAATTGTTTGATCTAAAGAATTTAAATCTAAAGCCATTTGATCAAATCCAGGTAAATTATTTGTTGAAAAAATTAAAGCCTGATTTTCAACTTCCAAAATTAACTTTGTAGGTTTATTTATAATAATTTTCAATAAATTTTTTCTTTCAATTTGTTAATTACGTAACATCATTTTGTAATAGTGTTTCAAATCTTCTCTTTTCGGTGGAGAATATAGAAAATAATTTTTTTACCATGGAGCCAACTCAAACAATAAATCTTATTGCATTAAGCCTCATAGTTGTTATGCATGCAGGAGTTTTAGCATTAAGACTAGGAATTAGTTTAGGTAGGAACTAAATTCTATTAGAAAATTTAACATTTATAAGGTAATAATAAAGTGAGACTGAATTGATTTATTCAGTAAAAATATCAAGTACTTAATTTGTCAAAATCTTTTTATAAAAATAGTATTTTCTACAAAAAATATTTTGGATCTGTATTTATAAAAAGACAACAGAACGAGGATAATTTTGTAGCATTGATTTTTTTAATTATAAAAATTAGCTTTTCCCTTTTAGCAATAATAAGCCTGATTAAGCTTGGCTATAGTTCTAAAGTAAGGTTGACCAGATTAGGGGAAATTGAAGACTCATTTTTATACGAAAAATATAGATTTAATGTTTTAACAGATAAGTTTGATGATTTATTCTCTTCTGAAGGTGAGCAAAGATTTATGAAGGATCAGGATCAAATAATTTCTAGGGACATTATCAGAGTAATATGGCGTTGATAAGGATGATCTTGAATCATTCTACTTTTCATTTTTCAATTAACTTTTTTGCTAGTGAGTAAGAACATTAAGGGTTTAGTCCTTATAACAGGAACAACTTCAGGAGTTGGATTAAATACTCTAAGACCTCTATTAAGATTTGGATGGGAGGTTATTGCAGTTAATCGATCAAATAAAAGAGCTATAAAAATAGCTGATGAATCTTTGACAAAAGAGGAAGTTGAAAATGTTCACTTTATAGAAATAGATCTTTCTAACTTGGATGATGTGAGAAAAGGTTGCGAT
The DNA here is from genome assembly GCA_003209675.1 of Prochlorococcus sp. AG-442-N07. Lineage (GTDB taxonomy): Bacteria > Cyanobacteriota > Cyanobacteriia > PCC-6307 > Cyanobiaceae > Prochlorococcus_A. The sequence continues at coordinate 2,182 of QCPX01000030.1, forward strand.
GAAATATTAGAAAGATTTAAAAAGCCAATAAATTCTCTTATTTGTAATGCAGCAGTTTATAAACCGAGACTAAAGAGACCTGAAAGGTCTGCTCAGGGGTTTGAGAACTCCATGGCAGTAAATCATTTTGGGCATTTTCTTATGATAAACCTACTTATGGAAAATATTTTATCTTCTGAAAGAGAAATTGTTTTAAATGGCAAATCAACTGTATTCAAGCCAAGAATTACAGTGTTAGGGACTGTTACGGCTAATTATTCAGAACTTGGAGGAAGGATCCCCATCCCTGCCCCAGCTGATTTGGGAGATTTATCAGGATTCAAAAATGGTTTTTTATCTCCAATAAGTATGGCGAATGGAAAGAAATTTAAACCTGGTAAGGCTTATAAGGATAGTAAACTTTGCAATATGGTGACAGTTCAGGAATTATCAAAAAGATATCCTGCAGAGAAGATTATTGTAAATTCTCTATATCCTGGATGTGTTGCTGATACAAAACTTTTTAGAGATACACCTTGGTTATTTAGATTCCTTTTCCCGATATTTCAAAAATTCATAACAAAAGGATATGTT
>QCPX01000031.1:0-2708 GCA_003209675.1 Prochlorococcus sp. AG-442-N07
CTAGTTTTGAGTGGAAAGGAGGGGATTAACGCAGTTGCAGCATGGGACAAGGCAGATACTGTGGTAACAGGGATAGTCGGATGTGCAGGCTTAATTCCAACAATGTCAGCAATTAATGCTGGGAAAAATATTGCACTTGCTAACAAAGAAACTTTAATTGCAGCAGGGCCAATTGTTATTCCTGCATTAAAGAAAAATAATAGTAGGCTTTTACCTGCTGATTCAGAACATTCTGCCATCTTTCAATGTTTACAAGGATTACCCAATTATGAAAATGCAGATTTTTCAACTGGAGAGATACCTAAAGGTCTAAAAGCCATACATTTAACAGCTTCTGGTGGTGCTTTCAGAGATTGGGCTGTTGAGGATTTAAAGCATGTCACAGTGGAAGATGCAACTTCACATCCTAATTGGGATATGGGAAAAAAAATAACTGTAGATTCTGCAACTCTTATGAATAAAGGATTAGAAGTTATAGAAGCTCATTATTTATTTGGGACCTCTTACGAAAATATCGAAATAGTTATCCACCCTCAAAGTATTATTCATTCAATGATTGAGATGGAAGATTCTTCAGTATTAGCTCAATTAGGTTGGCCAGATATGAAACTACCCATTTTATATGCGATGAGTTGGCCTGAAAGATTTAAAACAAATTGGAAAAGATTAAACCTAAGTGAAATTGGAAAATTAACTTTTAAAGAGCCAGACGAGTTTAAATATCCATGTATGGGACTTGCCTATGCCGCAGGAAAATCTTCTGGGACTATGCCTGCAGTCTTAAATGCTGCTAATGAAATGTCTGTTGAACAATTCCTTAAAGAAAAAATTTCTTTTCAAGAAATTCCAACATTTATAAGTAAAGCTTGTGAATCACATATGGAGGATTTGAATTTGAGTCCCGAATTGGAGGATATTCTTGAAGTAGACAATTGGGCCAGACTTTTTGTTGAGCAAGAAATTAAAAAAGGAAAAAAATACGTAAGTATTGGATAAAAGTGAATATTAAAAGTCACCTAATTAATCATTTCTAACGACTATTGGATGCTCAACTTACAAGCAAAGTCTTTCATATTTAAACTTTATGCCACTCTGAATTCTCGTTTCATATTCATTTCAGGCAAATCGTTCATTGAGTCTCTCCATTCCTGGGCCCACTCACTTTGACTATGTTTATAAATTCTAATTAGTTCATCTACAGAGGAATCATGATAATCAACTCTCAGATCTAAAAGAGGAAAACCTAGTTCTCCACTAACTTTTATAGCGCTTGAGGTTGAACGAAGGCTTCGTTTATCTCCACCTACACTTTCTCCAGCATTAAGAGCATCAAGTAGTCTTTTACCTAATTTAATATTTGGATCACTTTGTTTGAAAACATCAGCCATCACCTCAAGCACTTCAATATTCTCTAGAAAATTGCCAGCTACAGAAAAGTTTTCTCCACTAATATGTCCGCTTGTCTGAAAACATTCTTGACCTGTCCAGCATGCGCTTCTCCCATACTTATCAATTAAGTGAACCTGTCTTTTTTCCCTGCCAAAATCTTCTTTAATTAAATCTTCCAAAACAATTTTCGAATCAGAGCAAGATTGGAGTGACTCAAGACTTCTTATTCCTAAATAAGGATTAGTTTGCCCTTGAGTTGCAACAGCACCAACCTGTGATCTAACGAATGAAACTGTTGAGCCAACAGCTATGTGGCAAGAAGAAACTGCAACACCAAATCTATTTTTTAAAGGATCAAAACCAATAATTGAAAATGTCATTTATATCATTAGAGGCTTGTCTAAAAAATTCTTATCAATGGAAAATATTGTATTTAATAAAACCTCAATACCATTAGCACATTGATCAAGAGAAGTATATTCCTTATAGGAATGACTCAGACCATTTCTGCTTGGAACAAAGATCATAACCATAGGACAGATCCTTCCTATTTCTTGTGAGTCATGACTTGCTTTGCTTGGTAAGATTCCAGTTTTAAATCCCAACTTTTCAGATTCATGAAATGAAGAGCTCACTAATTTAGGACATGACTTAGTGGGGATCACTTCAAATTGAGGTTCTATCTGTACTAGGCATCCAGTACCTTCTTGAATTTCTGAGCATAGATTCTCAATTCTTAAGCTCATTTTCCCAATCACATCTTCATCCAAATCTCTCATATCTATTGTGAATACTGCCTCTCCTGGAATTACATTTGCTGCATTAGGATGTAATTTCAATTTACCAACAGTTGCGACTGCACTTTCAGAAGTAGTTTTAGCTATCTGTTCAATGCCAACAATAATTTTAGAGGCGGCCAAAAGTGCGTCATTTCTATTTGACATCGGGGTAGTTCCTGCATGATTTGCCTGACCTTTAACCCTAACAGTTATTCTTTTTTGACCTACTATTCCATTAACAATTCCTATATCCAAACCACCATCTTCAAGGACCTTTCCCTGTTCAACATGTAATTCAAGAAAAGCGAATATATCTTTTTTACTTCTTGCCGCACTTTTAATCTCAAGCCAATTTCCACCAATCCTAGAAAGATTATCAATTATTGAGCAAGAATTACTGGTAACAAAATCTTCTTCTTTAACAGATAAATTACCTGTAAAGCCTTTACAACCAATCATTGTCGATTCTTCATCAGCAAAGACAATTATTTCAAATGGTCTATTTAATTTAATGTCATTTTCCTGAAGAAAAAAAGCAAT
>QCPX01000032.1:0-2278 GCA_003209675.1 Prochlorococcus sp. AG-442-N07
ACGTTTTAAAATTTCCAAAGCTTTTTTATTATCTTCTTCAGCCAAGACAAGTCTTTCTTTTATTTGTTTATTAAATTCTTCGTCTTTTATTTGAAGAAGTATTTCTTCAAAGCTGCTGGGATCAATTCGGAAAGTTTTGCCGCATGAAGGACATTTAATATCTTTCATTTTTTAATTACAAAATTAATATTAGAAAGGATTTAATATTCGAATTATGTAAAAAAGAATATTATTCTTGACTAAGAATAAACAATGAACCAATATTATGCATTAAAAAATAAATTAATTACTTAATAAAAGTTATATTAATCCTGATTCCTTAAGAATGTTTATTTTATTTGCTAATTCTATATCTGCAGAAGATATTGAGCGGTCTAAAGTTTTGTGAGATGAAACTGTGTAACCACTGTCATCAACAAATTCGTCTTCCCCATCTTTTAAGTGGGCATTTTCATTTTGGAGATCTTTAAAATTATCCGACTTGAATATATTTGACTTGCTGATATTACTATATCCAAAATTCGCAATTCCTCTGGCATCTAATGCTTCCTCAACTAATATTCCAACTACTTTAGATCTACTTATAGATTCGCTCTTGGATATTTCATCAATAATTTCAAGTACTCTTTTTCTAGGAAGATATCCTATCCTTTTAACTTTATTTTCCATAAGTCTTTATATATGTCAATATTGTAACACTTCTGTCAAATCAACTCAGATTTTGATTAGTAACACTTATGTGTAAATTTAAATAGTAGGATTAAAGTATAATTTCAAAGAACACTCATTCAAAGTTATTTCTCAAATACTCACGGGGATAGTTTTAAATGCTTCTTATAATTACTTTTTCAGTTTGGTTCTGATTTTTTAATTTTTCTAAATTTAAATTCCAAATATTATGAAAGATAAACTATATGATAATGCTGATAGCTTTGCAATGTCATTTGATGAGGAATGGGAAAATGTTGAATGTGATGATATTCGATTAAAGATAGATAAAGTATTAGAACTTTTATCAGATCACCCTTTTTTGATATCTAATCCTGAAAATGCTAGAAAAATGGCAGAATTTAGGATATTTTCATTAAAAAAATTTCAATAATTATTTTTAAATTTTTAAAGTTAATTATTTTAAAATTTAAATTACTTAAGATTTAAATAGTTGGTGAATTAAAAAACCCCTTACTGTATAAAAATATTATTATGCCAATAATTGGACCTATCCCAAAAACAAAAAGTACTAATTTAGCAGAATTTTTTGTTTGACCTAATTTTTGATCTTTTAAATTTGAATTAGTTTGTTTTTTTTTAGATTTTTTCTTTTTCATGAAGGATATATTACTACATTTCGACTTTAAAAGATTTTGATATGTTATTGAGTTTGAAAAATTTTTTCAAATTGACAAAACTTATATAGGATTCAAAAAAGATCGTATTGTATAATAAAAGAATATAAAGGAAATATGAGTGCAACTAAGAGAGAGGAAGTTTGTTCTCACCTTAGATATATAAGGTTAGAGCTTAGAGAGATGCATCAAATGCTCATCAAAGAAGATTTGTTGCCAGATCTTAATGAAGCAAAGGAAGTACTCGCTCAGCTTAATGCTTTATTGGATTTATTATCAGAAAAAAAAGTAACGAGGATAAAAAGCCAATTTTGAGAGCTTTCAGTTAAATTGACTTTATTAAAGATAATTTGTAGCTGATTCTATTTTTTTTCTATTGTCGTGCATCTGTTCTAATTTATTATAAATTTCTTTAATTTGGATTTGTATTAGATCGGTCGAATGTATATTACTTAACGCATCTAATGTTGATAGAAGGCTTTCTTTAGCTTCAATTAAATGTCTACATTCTTTACTGCCTGCTTCGTAAGACATAGGATTATAAAAAAAACAATTATCCTAAATATATTTAAAATTCTTCCGTATTGCTTGATACCCTTATTAAATCAACGCCTATTATTGTAATTTTCAATACATAATAAGAAATTATTTTTACTAAGATTCAATAAAAACAAATGCAAGAAAACTCCAAAGATTATAAATTCTGTATTAAGTTAGCACTAGATAATGCAAAAAAAAGAATTAATTTATTAGATAATTTTGATAAAAAATGTGTTCTAGAAGAATATAAAGAATGGATTAATGATGGTTTAAATAAGCATACGATTTTACTACTAAGAGATGATCCGATCATCTAGGAAAGATGTGAAAATATTTTTTAATTCTTTGTACTAGAAGTTACCCTAAATAAAAAATAAAGACTTACGATAAAA
>QCPX01000033.1:0-2067 GCA_003209675.1 Prochlorococcus sp. AG-442-N07
ATACTGAATCTATAACCTTGCTGTCTAACAGTGGTTATTCCCCCTCCCTCTCCCAATCCAGCCTGTTCTAACTTTCTCCGCAAAGTTAATACCTGAGTATCTACAGACCTAGGACCACCACTGAAGGGCGGCCAGGCCATCCTTAAGAGCTCTTGACGACTTCTTACCATTCCTGGTGGCATTAAGAGAGCGCAAAGCAGTGCAAACTCCCTAGGGCTTAATTCTACGGGCTTCTCGCTTAGAGTTACTTGTCTTAAAAGAAGATGAACCTCTAAAGGTCCCACCTCAACTTTTTCTTGTAATCCTATCCTTCCCCTTTTTAGGAGTGTTCTACATCGTGCTGCAAGCTCTTCGAGTCCAAAAGGTTTTCTAAGAACATCATCTGCCCCTTCATCTAATAGATTTACTAATGCTTCAACACCTGATCTTGCTGTTAAAACTATGACTGAAGACCCAAGTTGTTGGGCTAGTCTCATTGCAGTATTCTGCTCGAGGATTTCTGCACTGACTAATAAGTCAGGTGATTGTTCTCTGCATAAGTCAATAGCTTCTGCAGCTGTACCTACTGCTGCAGCTAAATGGCCATCTTGGCGAAGCCTTTGCACAAGAACTGTCCTAAGTGTGGGGTGAGGTTCAACAACTAGAACTCTTGAGGGAGTTTGAGAGCTCGTAGGCAATTGTGAACTGCCAGGAGTTGAAGCTAAGATTTGCTCAGTTGATTGCATTCTTAATTACTGTTTAGCCAGGCAATTTTTGATCGTTCTTAATAAGGTATAACAAATGCAAAATAAAAATCAGAATTTATCTAATTATGACATCATTTGAAAACCCTAAAGCAATTCGTCATTTTCAATCAATTTGCGATAGTTGCCAGGACTTAGTTACTCGTTTTCATACCCCATCTGATCTGAAATTATATAGTGATGGTTATCTCCAAGCATTAAGGAATTGCAGTAGTTTAGAGCAAAAGGATCAAGAGAAATTAGAAAGATTAATTGAAAGATGGATTTTAGATCCTTCAAGTTTTATTGATCCAGATGGAGATGGGAATAGAGGTTTTTTTGATAAAAAAAGGATTTAAAATATTAATTTTTATTAATCAATACAGTATTTATACTCACTAATTGTCTTAAGACGCTAATTCAATTTCTATTTTTTCTTTGAGAGTTCCAGAGTTGTACATCTCAATAAGAATGTCTGATCCACCAAGAAATTCTCCTTTTAAGTAAACTTGAGGAATTGTTGGCCAATCTGAATATTCTTTGATACCTTCTCTTATAGCGAAATCACTTAAAACATCAAAAGTACCAAATTCTACTCCTAAGGAATTTAGTATTTGAACTACATTATTGGAAAAGCCGCATTGAGGCATTAATTTTGTCCCTTTCATGAAGACCATCAAAGGATTGGAGTCAATTAGTTTTTGTATTTTATCTTTTGTTAAATTGTCCATAATTCAATTTGGAGTTTCTGTTTTTAATGCCAGTGCATGGATAGCCTCTGAAGCTAATTCTTCCTTCAAAGCAGAGTATACTAACTGGTGTTGTTTAACTAATGATAATCCATTGAATTCAGATGCAATTACAGTTACTTGCAAATGATCATTTCCCTTAAGGTTTTCAACAAAAACTTGGGAATTTGGAATTTTTTTAGTGATTAAATTAATAACGTCAGTTTTCGTAATCATAATAATTTCATTAACCTTTGTATTTTGTCTCAACAAATCCTAGTTGGATCAATGTTTCATAAGCTTCTTTACCTTCCGGACTATTAGGTGACATTATTCTAATTGTTTCAACAAGTAAGGGTACTGCAACCTCAGGCTTTTCAGTTTTTATATACATAGAGGCTAATCTTTCATTTGATTCTGCCAAAATTTGTAATGTTTGCTTACCTTTCCTTTGCATTTCATTTGGTATTCTCGCATCAACTCCTTTGAAGGATGAATTTAGATCAGAATAAAAAGACGCAAGTTGTTTTGCTAATTTTCTCGCGTCTAGGTAAAAATCCTTTGCTTTTACGAAATCCCCGTTTTTAATATATTTATCACCTTCTTTTATGAAATAT